>NZ_JBPULM010000030.1:0-816186 GCF_055814915.1 Paenibacillus sp. R-74696 | reverse complement strand
AGCTCAAGACCACGAGGTCTTGAGCTTTTTTTGGTTTGAACATTTATTGATTCGGCTGTTGGATCAAATAATCCATCAATCGCGTGATGACGGCCGCCATTTCAGCGCGCGTCAGCGTTTTATCCGGCTGGAAGCTTCCGTCCGGGTAGCCTTGGAAGATGCCAAGCTCGATAGCCTTCTGAATACCATCGGAGGCCCAAGCTGGAATGGAGGATTGATCTTTAAAGGATGAAGCAGTATTATTTTGTGCTGCTGGCAAAATCCGTCCCAGCATAGCAGCAAGCTGTGCCCGTGTTATGGATTCACTGCCTTGGAAGCCTTGCGCGCTGCCGAGCATAATATTATTTTGCAGCAGGGCGGCGACTGCCGGTTTTGCCCATTCTGGAATGCTGCCAGAGTCGGGAAGGCTGTTTAGCATTGATGCATTTGTGTTATCCAGCGGCAAGCCGAGTACCTTCGCCACCATAACAGCCATTTCATAGCGGTTGGTCACTTGATTAGGCTTGAAGGTTTGATCCTCGTAGCCTTGAATGATATTTAAGCTCATTAGCTTCATTATGTCTTCATTGGCCCAATTGCTTACTGTATCTACGGGCTGATAGACCGCTGGATTGTCCATAACGGCAACCCAGCTTTCTGGAGGCATATTGGCAGTGAGCGTATTGCCATCATGCTGCGTAGGCAGTGCAATCCATTTCTTGTATTTATCATCGTAGTAGTATACAAGAGCGGATGAACTAGTCTGACCGGCAGGCAAAGTAACGCGTTTTTCTTGTCCAGTTTTAAATGGTGCAGCTACTACATTAGCCTGCGCAGAATTTGGAATTACTGGTGCAGCTTCGCTTGGGACGACTACAGGATTGGATGGTGTCGTTGTTGGGCTTGGCTGACTCGGTTGACTGCCGCCAGTATTTCCGCCGTTATTTCCTCCGTTATTGGTTTGGGCAGCCGTCGTGAAGTTCCAGTACGAATGATGCAAGCCAGAGAAAGGCTTACCTTTTATATCGACAAAGGCCCCGCTAGAAATTTGAACGTAGTAGGACGTTGACGGCTCCAAGTTCAGATTTGGATCAAGGGTCATCGCATTGCCGCTGAAGGAAATAGCCGCCCCTTGAATTTGCCCGCTGGAAATGGTGAACTGCTGCGCAACTGAATCATCAGCTGCCCGAACGATAGAGACGTTACCATTAGCGAGATTAACATACTCACTGAAATAGAAAGTGAGATTGGCATCTACAGGCAAGACAGAAAGATTGCTTGGGCTGTAGCCTGTGAGATAAGGTGCTAGATTATAAGTTGTAAAGTTCCAAGTTGTGGAGTCAAGCAATCCTGCGAACGGATTGCTGCTGAGATCAACAAACGTACCGGAAGTAATGTGAACATAATAGCTCGTATCCTGCTCCAATTCAAATTCTGGATAGAAATTGAAATAACCACCGGAATAATGATCGAAAGTAGCATTATTAGCCTGACTATTAGCAATGGAAATGATCTGCACAGGTGCAGTCTCTCCCTGCTTAAAGATCTGAATTTCGCCTTGACCGAGCTCGACGCTCTCATTAAAGGCCACCGAATACGGTCCGTAATATGATGCATCATTACTTACTGGAGAAGTGTAGACTACAACCGGCGGTGTGAAATCGCCAGTGGAAAAATACCAGCTTGAATGATAATAACCAGAGAATGACTTGCCTTTTACATCGACAAAGGCCCCGCTAGAAATGCGAACATAGTAAGTCGTATCCTGCTCCAAGTCCAGATTTGGATTAAGCGTCATTACATTGCCACTGAAGGAAATGGCAGCCCCCTGGATTTGCCCGCTGGAAATGGTGAACTGCTGCGCAACGGAATCATCAGCTGCCCGAACGATAGAGACGTTGCCGTTAGCGAGCTCGACATACTCACTGAAATAGAAAGTGAGATTGGTGTCTACAGGCAAGCCGGAAAGATAGCTTGGGCTGTAGTCTGTGAGATAAGGTGCTCTATTAATAGTCGTAAAGTTCCATGTAGTGGAGTCTAGCAGGCCTGTAAAAGGATTACTGCTGAGATCGACAAACGTACCGGAAGTAATGTGAACATAATAGCTTGTATCCTGCTCCAATTCAAATTCTGGATAAAAGTAGAAAACCCTCCCGGAATATTGATCAAAGGAAGCGTGACTAGCTTGATTATTGGCAATGGAAATGGTCTGTACAGGTACAGTTTCTCCCTGCTTGAAAAATTGAATTTCACCCTGTCCTAGCTTGACATCTTCATCAAAGGCAAAGGAATAAGGCCCGTAATAAGAGGCGTCTTCATTCATAGGAGAAGTGAAGACAAGAGCTGGTGGTGTCAAATTAGCAGTTGTGAAATTCCAGTTTGAATGATGAAAGCCAGAGAAAGGCTTGCCTTTTACATCGACAAAGGCCCCGCTAGAAATCTGAACGTAGTAGGCTGTTGACGGCTCCAAGTTCAGATTCGGGTCAAGCGTCATCGTACTGCCGCTGAAGGAAATAGCCGCACCTTGAATCTGCCCGCTGGAAATGGTGAACTGCTGCGCAACGGAATCATCTGCTGCCCGAACGATAGAGACGTTGCCGTTAGCGAGATCAACATACTCACTGAAATAGAAAGTGAGATTGGTATCTACAGGCAAACCAGAAAGATTGCTTGGGCTGTAGCTTGTTAGATAAGGTGCTTGATTATAAGTTGTAAAGCTCCAAGTAGTAGAGTCTAGCAAGCCCATGAACGGATTGCTGCTGAGATCGACAAACGTACCGGAAGTAATGTGAACATAATAGCTCGTATCCTGATCCAATCCAAATTCTGGATAGAAATTGAAATAACCACCGGAATAATGATCGAAAGTAGCATTGCTGGCCTGGCTATTAGCAATGGAAATGATCTGCACAGGTGAAGACTCTCCCTGTTTATAGATCTGAATTTCGCCTTGTCCCAGCTCCACGCTCTCATTGAAGGCCACAGAGTACGGTCCGTAATATGATGCCTCATTACTTACTGGAGAAGTGTAGACTACAACCGGCGGTGTCAAATCAGCAGTGGCAAAGAACCAGCTCGAATTATAAAAACCAGAGAAAGGCTTGCCCTTTAGATCGACAAAGGAACCGCTAGAAATTTGAACATAGTAGGTCGTTGAGTCTTCCAAATCCAAATCAGGATCCAGAATCATCGTATTACCGCTAAAAAAAACAGAAGCGCCGTTAATATGACCGCTGGAAATGCTGAACTCCCTTGCAATCGTGCCATCCTGCTCTCGTCTCAGGGTGATTTTTCCATTAGCGAGTTGCGTTGGCTCGCTGAAATAGAAAGAAAGATTCGTGTCAACGGGTAGTCCCGAAAGAGCTTGTGGGTAATAATCTACCAAATATGGCGAAACATCAATGGTTGTAAAATTCCAAGTCGTTGAATCAAGCAACCCAGTGAATTTGTTATTGCTTATATCGACAAACGCACCAGAGGTTACGTGGACGTAATAGCTCGAATCTTGTTCGAGTGTAAAATAGGGTATGAAATTCGCATTATTTCCTGCTGTATTGCGGTAAAAATAGGCGTTGGAGACATGATTTCCTGAAATCGAAATGATGTGATCAGGAGTTAGGGCTCCTTGTTTAAATATTTGAATTTCTCCATAGCCTAGCTTAACATTTTCATTGAAAATGATAGAGATAGATTCTTCCAAATAAACATTTGCGCTGACAGGAGATACGGAAATAACGGCTGGCGGTTTGAAATCCCCTGTTTTAAAACTCATATCAGTATCAAAAAACGCGCTGGAAGAATTACCATTCAAATCAATGAAAGCCCCACTTGTATAGGCAATATAATACTCAGTAGAATCTTCGAGATCAACGTCGGGGTCCAAAATCAGTGTATTTCCGCTTAAGGAAAAAGCAGCGTTAATAATTTGGCCACTTGTAATAAAAAATTCACGGGCTACATTGTTGTTGTGCTTATTGATGAGAGAAATCGTGCCATTACCTAGCTGGATATCCTCGTTAAAGCTGAGAGTGAGATTGGTATTTACTGGAAGATTATCGCTATAGCTTTCCAATAATCCTCTCAAATAGGGTTGGTAATCAATCGTTGTAAAGCTCCAAGTTGTAGAATCGAGCAGGCCAGCAAACGAATTATTATATAAGTCTACAAATGTGCCAGATGTCACATGAACATAATAGTCTGTTGCTTGATCCAGTATAAAATGCGGATGGAAATACGCAGTATTACCGGAGCTCCGATAAAACACGGCATTGCTCACTGTATCTCCAGAAATCGAAATCGTATGAACCGGTGTGGCTTCTCCTTGTTTGAAAAACTGAATTTCTCCATAGCCTAGTTCAATACCCTCATTAAAAATAAAGGAGTAAGGACCATCTAATGCAGCAGCACCACTAATAGGTGAAGCTGACAAAATAACGGGAGGTGAAAAATCACCAACAGAGAAAGACCACGATGAACCATATAACCCTGAGAACGGATTGTTTTTAAGGTCGACAAAGGAACCGCTAGAAATTTGAACATAGTAGGTCATTGAGTCTTCTAAATCCAAATCAGGATCCAGAATCATCGTATTACCGCTATAGAAATAAGTAGCGCCGTTGATATGACCGCTGGAAATCATAAACTCTCTTGCAATTGTGCCATCTTGCTCCCGTCTCAAGGTTATTTTTCCATTAGCGAGCTGCGTTGGCTCACTGAAATAGAATGAAAGATTCGTGTCTGCAGGCAGTCCTGAAAGATTGCTTGGGTAATAGCTCAACAAATAAGGCGATACATCAATGGTTGTAAAATTCCAGGTTGTTGAGTCAAGCAAGCCGGCAAACTTGTTGTTGCTCATGTCGACAAATGTACCAGAGGTAACATGGACGTAGTAGCTCGAATCTTGATCGAGTGTAAAATAGGGAAAGAAATAGGCCGTGTTATCTGAAACATTGCGGTGAAAGTACGCGTTATATACATTATTTCCCGAAATCGTAATGATGTGATCAGGAGTAATGGCTCCTTGTTTAAAAATTTGAATCTCCCCATAACCCAATTTAACATTTTCGTTAAAAAGGAAAGAAATAGGTTCATCAAGATAAGTGTTTTCGCTCACAGGAGAAATAGAAACGATAGTTGGCGATTCGAAATCCCCAGTAGAGAAATACCAACTGCTATATTTTGTTCCAGAAAAAAGATTACCTGTAGTATCTATAAAAGAACCACTGGAAATTTTAACAAAGTAGTTAGTAGAGCTTTCCAGATCTAGATCCGGATTAAGCGTCATTGTACGACCGCTGAAGGAAACGGCAGCACCGTTAATGTGACCGCTAGAAATGACAAATTCTTGTGCTACAGAGCCGTCCTGCTCTCGGATTAAGGAAATGACACCGTTGTTCAGTTGTACAGTCTCATTAAAATAAAAAGTGAGATTGGTGTCAATTGGTAGTCCGGAAAGATAATTAGGTTCTTTGTTTGTTAGAAATGGACGCACATCCTCTGTTTTAAAATGCCAGATCTCAGAATCCGAAATTCCATCAAAAGAATTACCATCCAAATCTAAAAAGACATTAGGATCAGCTGTAATATAATATGAAGTATCTTGTTCCAAGACAAATTCTAAATAAAAGTCAGCCCGTTTTCCGTTGTAAGAAAAGAATCTAGCATTAGAAACATTGTCTCCGTCGACCGTAATCGTATGGAGAAGAGTGTTGGTAGCTTTATCGAATAATTGTATGTTCCCCTGCCCCAGTTTGATTTTCTCATCAAAATCTAAGCTAATGTATTCATAGATGGAGACTTCGTTTCCATTTGGATAAGTAGAGACGATAGATGGAGGAGCATAGTCACCAGTCGAAAAGTCCCAGCGTGAGTGCGTTAGACCAGAGAACAAGTTCCCTTTAAGATCGATAAAAGTACCGCTCGAGATATTAATATAATAATCAGTCGAACTATCTAGATTAAGATACGGGTCGATTGTTAGGGAAGTTCCGCTGAAAGTCGCAGTTGCACCTTGAATAACACCGCTGGAAACAAGAAATTGTCTAGCAACGGAATGATTGTCTGCTCGCATTATAGAGATGGCACCATTAGATAGTTGTACCAATTCATTAAATGTAAATGTTAAATTGACATTAGGCTGGAGTTCACTAAGACCTCGTAGCGAGAAATATTCTATAAAGGGGTTGTCCATTTCTGTAGTGAAGCTCCAAGCAGTCGAATCATTAATCCCTCTATAGTTATTGTCATGTAGGTCCACAAAAGCGCCTGAAGTGATATTTATATAATAAGAAGTACCATCCTCAATGCTAAAGTGAGGGTAGAAGGTATAGAAGTTATTACCATATGCATCGTAGCTTCCATTATACATATTGTTTCCGGATATGGTGATTGTACCAACAGGAAGATTGTCAGCTTGTTTGAAAAACTGAATCTCTCCATATCCTAATTTAACGCCTTCATTAAACATAATTCCATAATTTCCGCCTGCAGTTGCTCCGCTGTTCAGCGGAAAAGTCTCAATGACTTCTGGCGGGGTAAAATCTCCCGTAGTAAAACTCATGTCAGAATTAGTAAATCCAAAGGATGGACGGCCATTTAAATCAGTAAAAGCTCCACTGGAGAAATTAACATAATAGGTTGTAAAATCTTCAAAATCCATGTCTGGATTAAGGGTAAAAGAATAACCACTGGAAGAAAAAGTTGCGGTTGCCCCATAAATATTTCCGCTTGAAATAACAAATTTCTGAAACACTGAATTATTTTGTGCATTTTTAATCGTAATAAAACCATCTGCAAACAACATAGGTTTATTCAAACGGAAAGTGAGATCCGTGTCGTTACGGAGATTGATTTCCAATTTTTGATCCATATGGGTAACATAAGGATCCTCGTGTGTAGTTGAAAACTGCCAAGAGGTTGGATCCAGCAGACCAGCGTATGCATTGGAACTCGAATCGGTAAAGGAGCCTGATGTAATGTTAACATAATAGGAGGTATCTTCTTCTAGTCTAAAAGAGGGATAGAAAAAGATATCGTTGTCATACAGCGCATAATGGGCATTGCTTACCTGGCTGCCAGATATGGCTATTACATGCTCAGGAGTGTCTTCTCCTTGTTTAATAATTTGAATTTGTCCGTGTCCCAATTGGACATTTTCGTTGAATTTCAGATAGTACGAAGTAGATTGGGAAGTTATCCCGCTTCCAGGTATTGTAGTAATCAATAAAGGCGGAGTAGTGTCCTCCGTCATAAATGTCCACGAATATGGGGAAACACCTGAAAAAGCGGTCCCATTGCTTGAAACAAAGGCTCCGCTGGAAATATAGACATAATAAGATGTATTTTCATTAAGGTCAAAATCAGGATCTATAACAACACTATTCCCGCTAAAGGTAATAGCTGCGCCATGAATAACTCCGCTTGCAATGTTGAAAAATTGTTCAGAGAAATCATCATTATAACGTCGAATCGATATAATACCGTCACCAAGTTCAAAGGAATCGTTAAAGGAAAGCGTCAAATTGGAATCTACAGGGATTCCGCTATAAATAGGAGAATACTGAGTGAGCTCCAGGTTGGAAGATGAGCTAAGAGAATAAATTAAGCCTGGGGAGTAAGTTACTTCGGTGACAGTGCTCATCAAAGCAGGTGCTGCCAACGGAGCGCGGGGTGCTGCATGCATAACAAAAGGAGCGAATATATTCGCTATTTGTGTTGAGGCTGCAGTAAGGGTAATAATTTTTTTAGCTCTGCCAAGCCTATTTTGATTCTTATTTTTCATTCTAGATGTCTACCCCTTTTCTGTAGTAACAAAAGTGTCGATTTCTTGGTTTAGCTTTTGAAATAATGGTTGGATAAGTTTGTAATCCTCAAAACATTCATATAAATATTCTCCAAACCCAGACAATAGTAAATTCGCTTTACTGTTTATATCGGTTTTAACTTTAATATTTACAATATGACTGTATAAAATTTCATATTTTACTCGGCTAAGCGGATGAAGTATAAATTTGAAGAATAGATTATCCTGAAGGGATTTGAAGATCTGGTCGAAAGCATGAAACTTTTCTATCTCTGGCTTGCTCTTGATGGCAGCCATAGCTCGCTGCAGCGCTGCGAAAATCGCCTCTATTTGATTTGCCTGTTCCAGCATTTTCTGCTGACGCTGCTTTAAGAAGGTATGCTGAACAGCCAATCGCGTTGGCTTCAAGTACCATTCGTTATCTATCGTCCTCTCTATTAAGAGGTTGTTCATAACAGCAGTTAATGTCTGATAGGGCGCCCCTTCAATTTTAGCCCCCTCTCGAGTCGTATTAATGATAGTTTGCTGTGGCTTAAGACGTATGAAATGCTCCATTTCCTTACGCATAGCATTAAAGCTATTATTACTTTCAAGTATAGCGCCATCTACACTGGTGCTTTGCTCTGCTAAAACACCTTTGTTTTCTCCATAAGGAACGCCTGACGCATAGTGATTTTTGTTGCGATAAGCGAAGTTTTGACCAACTAAAATAATGGTCGAACACTCCATAAGCATCAGTGCTTGCAGGGCCACATTAGCAATGCTGCTGGCATCGCTCAAGACAGGCGATGGTTTGTTTCCGCTAAGATAAAATCCATATAACATATCCTGATTCAACGGCAAATGAATTTTTGTCCAGGGGAATTGCGCGACGGTTCCTTTTCCAACGGAGGTTCCGAAAACCATGGGAAATGGGATGTTATTTTCATTAATCGCCCGATTAAATACATTTCGATTAAAATCTCCTGGATCATAGGTGAAAGCGGCATCCGGTAAAATGTTATACTCAACCAAGGTGTTAATGGCAGAGCCGGCAGATACAATATAAGCGGAGCGTTCCCGCTTAATGGTGCGTAAATGATTAATTTCATCCTCTAAGGAAGGCCCAGCAGCTACAAGCAATACGGGTTTCTTATGAAAATGTGCATGAAAATCGAAAAAACTAGGCGTATTCAGTGTTGCGCCAAAATTTTCAAAGCTGTTGGTTATCCATTTTTTTTCAAAATGATGATTTATTCCAAGGCTCAGCTGCTTTTGTTTGATCGTATGCTGTATAAATTGAATGAAATATCCATGAGATTTCTGAAATAGTTTCAAATAAGATGGCAGTGTAATTAATGTGAAGCTTTTTGGAATTTGATATAGCATTGATTTTATTTCTTCCAAAGCAAAACGACTGTCAGGAGTGCCAATACTGATATTGCGCAGCAAGGGCAAATTGATTTCTGCCATAGAGACAGAGGATAAAAAAGTATGCATAATCTTGGCTGATGGTTCAAAAATCGAGTAAGGAATGTTGGGATATGTCGAGGTGAATTGTTTAATATGGTACCCTAGACCTACACCGAAAAAAATAACATATGGATCATTTTTTTTAAATTCATTCTCTAATTTCATTAAAATTTGTGAAGCTTCCATAACAGGATTGTCAGGGTGATGTAAGCTAGTTGCCAGCTCATTCACTTCACATATAAGGTTGGGAGGGGAGGTTGCAAGCCTCTTCAGTGACAAAGGGTCGCCATGAGAGAGTTTTTCTACGGTTTGCAACGTTTGGAATAGATCTGGACGATGTTCTTTGATGATGGTTAAATTTTGTAGGAACATAGAACCTCTGCTTTCTTCTTGAATATGGGTAATTTATCATGTGCTACTTCCTTTATACTACAAAGTTCTACATATTACATTCTTTTCTTTGAAAATAAATGATTTGACTTTAAATTTGCAGAAGCAAGTGGAACCATTTCAAGGGAATGTGCGGGCTTATCGAGGCCCGGAGGCATTCCTTTTTTCTTTGTCCATTTTTGCAGCCAGCCTATATTGCAAATGTAA
This sequence comes from Paenibacillus sp. R-74696, assembly GCF_055814915.1. Taxonomy (NCBI): domain Bacteria; kingdom Bacillati; phylum Bacillota; class Bacilli; order Caryophanales; family Paenibacillaceae; genus Paenibacillus; species Paenibacillus sp. R-74696. Next base: position 806,357 of record NZ_JBPULM010000030.1, on the reverse strand, counting down.
GGGTTTTCCTGCCATCATTTTTAGAATTAAGCTTTGTTTTCTCGATATATCTGATACAATGTTAGAAAACCTATCATTGAATGGCGTTTGTAATGAATAGTTACAAGCCAATTTCGATGCTGTCAGATATGGAGTGAGGATTATGTCAAAAAATTGGTATCGCAGATTGCTTTTCTCCTATTTTCCGATTTTCATCTTGACGATATCTATTGTCATTTTCCTCTCCTTCCTCATTGTAAATGAGATTTCACGGAACGAAACGGAGAAGGCGAATCGCATTTCCACTTCCTATGTCGTCGATAGTCTCGACAGAGCGGTCAATCAAGTGGAGATGGAAATATTGCGCCAAATGGAAAATGACCCGGTTTACGGACAATTTCTCGCGGGTGATGTGGAGAAGGGAAGTCCCGAATTTTTGGAGCTCGCCAAAAAGCTGTGGGTCATGGAAAGCAATAATGAACTGCTGGATTCCATGTATATATACCGTCTGTCCGATCAGCGTATCGTTAGTAAATATGGGTTTACGACGCAGGAGGTGTTTGCTGATCGCGCTTATTTGGAGCAGGCGCTGGATGAGCCAGCTTTCCAGCGCTGGTCGCAAATCCGTTCCTTCAAGCTGCTGGAATCCGATAAGCCGGAGGAAGTGATCAGCATGCATAAGCGGCTGCCGCTTCCCTTCGGTCAGGAAGGCGTTTTAGTCATAAATCTCGGCGCCTATCCTCTAGGCCGAATGATAGATGATATGACGCGCAGCAACGTTTCCTTTCTTCATGTAACGGGCCAGAAAGGAGAAACTATTTTTCCTAAAGGTAATTTAGGGCTGGGTAGTATCGACGAGAAAGGCAATGTGTTAACGACGCTAGTGTCGCCAAAGCTGGGCTGGACGTTCAGCAGCGGTCTCCGCGCGGGTCAACTGTTCGCCTGGGTATCTGTCATTTCTTATGTATGGATTATTATTGGGCTGGCTACCTTGTTGTTAGCCGTCCTCTACATCATTTATATTACCCGCAAAAACTATAGGCCGATTCAAGTCATGATGAACCGAATTCAGGCGCTTCCCGTGCGCTCCTCCGATGTCACGACTAGAGATGAGCTGGCGTTAATCGATCATGCGCTGGAGCAGCTTATCCAGCAGACAGCAGATTATGAGCAGCAGCATCATGAGAATTTGCTTATACGCAGGCGGCAGTTTTTTATCGATTTAATCGATGGTCATGCTGAGGCTCAAGTGGAGAGGGCTAAAAAATGCCACTCCTTAGCCGTACTGCAAGCGTCGGAGCATGCTGTGCACGCCGCAGTCGTTATTGCGGAAATGCATGATTTTGAGGTCGCCTACGGCGACTTCTCTCATCAGGATCAGCAAACGTTCCGTTTGACGCTCATGAATCTTTTTCAGGAGCTGGCACGGGAAAGAGAACTGGACAGCTGGGCCGAATGGATAAGCAGCAGCCAGTTGGGCATTATTTTTACAAGTGGTGCCGCAGAGGAAGAAGTCGAAAATTTCAAAAAGAGGCTGCGCTTGGCCGTCAGGAGCTCTCACCAGTGGGCAGCAAGCCAATTTGAGCTGACGATGCAATTCGGTATTGGCATTGTGACGAATCTGGACGGCAGCTTAAAGGAATCCTACCAATCTGCTGGATCAGCGCTGCAATATGTTTTGTCTCTGGGTGAAAATGAAATGGTGTTTGGCTCAGATGTGCCGCTGCAGCCGAATATGGAGTCTTATAAATATTTCCCTATCATGGCTGGCATCGTCAAAATGTTTCGCTTGACCAATCAGGAATGGCGGGAGCAGGTGCACACGCTGTTTCAAAGGGTCGGCTCCGAGCTGCTTGCGGATCAGGACATCCGAATGCTTATTCATTGGCTGCGCCAAATGCTGGGCAGAGAGCTGATGGATCTCTCTGATAATCTGAAGGATTACTTTGTGGGCGAGCAGGCACAGCTGTGGCGGGCGGAGCTGGATAAGGCGCAGCGGCTGCCCGAGATGGAAGCCTTGCTGCTGGAAATGATGAACGAGGTTTACCGGGTGTATGTATCGACCAATGAAAATAAAAGCTACCGGGCGATGATTAGTGAGATGAAAGCTTACATTGAAGAGCATTACACGAATCCGGATCTGTCCCTTACGATATTGAGCGATCGGTTTCAAGTGTCTGCGAAATATGCGAGCCATTTGTTCAAGGAAGAGTTCAATACAAAATTCGTTGATTTTCTGGCGCAGCTGCGCGTTGTGCACGCCCAAAATTTACTGAGCCAAACCGACGAGGTTATCCAGCAAATCGCTTTGCAGGTCGGCTACGCCAATTCTGTTACCTTCGGACGGGTGTTTAAAAGAATAGTCGGTGTCACACCGGGAGACTATAGAAAATATGAAATGAAGCCAGAACCTGCAAGTGAATAAGCTGAAGCTAGAAGGTGGCTCCCGAACAAATTCGGGGGCTTTTTTGATGGCCAATTCAAGCGGATCGGAAAAAGGTATGTTTACAGGAATAGCGTCACATCAGCCGAAATACGGGGCTTGCGACGATTTTCCACCCGATTTTTGAGGTGGAATTCTGTTTATTGTCAGATTTCCTGTCATCGTGTCATACTTGGCTCATCTCCACAAGCGGCATCGTCAACAAGAGGTTAGGAAAGCTCACCTCAATAGACGAGGCAAACCAAACAAAAAGGGGCTGTGAACAAATGAAGCGTAGCAAAGGTAAAATGGCGGTCAGAAAATGGATGGCGGGTACGTTCGCATTAACTGTATTGGTTACGGGCTGTTCAAACGGAGGCGGAGAAACACCTGGCGCAAGCTCAAGCTCGAATGCAGGCGGCGCAGCGGCTTCTTCATTAAAAGTAGAGATTTTCGACCGCGGCAATACGCCGCAGGGCTACACGATTACAGACAGCTACTTAACCCGTTACGTGAAAGACAACTTCAGCAAAACGAGCAACATTGATGTTCAATTCGTGCCGATCCCCCGTTCAGAGGAAATTGCCAAGCTGAACGTACTGATGGCAAGCGGAGATGATGTGCCGGATATCGTATTTACGTATGATCAAGCGACATTCGAACGTTATGCGGAGCAAGGTGGTCTTACCGACTTGACGGACTTATTAAATGAGCATGGACAAAACCTTAAGACGTTTCTGGGCGACGATACATTGGAATATGGACAAGTCGAAGGCAAGCAATTTGCTGTTCCGGGCAAAAGAACGATAACGGCTAGATATTCCTCATGGATCCGCCAAGACTGGCTTGATGCGCTGGGCATGCCGATGCCGGCAACGACGGATGAACTCTACGAAACGCTTAAAGCGTTTAAAGAGAAGGATCCGGGTGAAACGGGAGGCAGCGTCATTCCGCTCGGCATGACCATTGAGCCTGGACAGCTGGAGCCATTGCTCTGGTCATTCGTTCAGCCGCAAAGCAGCCTGACGACGGACGAGCAGCTCGCCAACCGTGATTATTTGCCAGTACTGCCGGGCTTCAAGGAAGGCTTGCGCTTCATGAACAAGCTGTACAACGAAGGGCTGATGAGCAAGGATTTTGGGCTTGACCAAGATAAGAAGCAGCTGACCCAGGACATTCAAAGCGGTAAAATCGGCATGTTCAGCGATGACTACGACAACATCTATTATAACGATGCGGCCTATGAGAACTTGCAGGCCAATAATCCGAAAGCGGTTCTCTCTCCAATTGATACGTATACGAATGCGGAAGGACTGCATGCAAAACCTGAATATGCTTCCAACGGCCTTTACATCATGATTCCTAAATCAAGCAAGCACGCTGTAGAAGCGGTTAAATATTTGGATTGGATGTCCTCGACCAATGTGCTAATCGATATGCAAAACGGCGTTGTAGGCGAAAACTACGCGCTGAAGGATGGCATTCCAGTCGTACTGGAAAATGCGTCGCAGGAAGCGAAGGACCGAATTTATAACCTCGGCGATATTGTAATCGTAGCTAATGGCAGAATCGCAGGCGATGATGAGAAAAATAAAGAAGCCTTTATTTACGGGATGCCGACTAAATATCAAGAAGGTGTCCGCCAATCGATGGAATTTGCCGATACGGATACGATCGCACCGGTCAAATTTGCCCGTCCGATCAAGAGCAAGACGAAATATGGCACGTCACTCGAAGGCAAGCTGGATGAAATGATCGTGAAAACAACGATGGCGGCTACAGATAAATTCGACAGCACTTTCGATACGGCATTGGAAGATTATATGTCCCGTGGCGGCAAGGAAGTAATGGACGAGCGTACGAAAGCTTACACAGAGGCGAAGTAAAGCAGCATGCGTTTTGAATGATAGGCAGGTAAGTGGAAGGCAGTGGGACAGGGGGACACTGAACCGGTATAGGCGGGGCTCCCTCTGCGCCAACTGCATATGAAGGGAAGAAGGGGCGAACAACATTGAGCACAAACATTTATTTTCGCAGGTATTGGCAGCTATACGCGCTGATTTCACTCCCGCTCCTTTATTTTCTAGTGTTCAAATATGGACCGATGTGGGGCGTGCAAATCGCATTCAAGGATTTTAACCTGTTTCAAGGCATTTCGGGCAGTGAGTGGATTGGATTCGATGCTTTTGTTGAAGTTTTCAAAATGAAGGATTTTTATTTGACGCTTCGAAATACGTTAATGCTTAATATTTTGGATTTAATCGTATCCTTCCCGGCTCCATTGATTTTAGCGATCATGCTATATGAAGCGAAATGGGTTTGGTTCAAAAAAATATCGCAAACGATTTTGTATATTCCCCATTTTATCTCATGGGTCATTATAGGCGGCATTGTTTATCAAGTGTTTGGCACGCAATCCGGCATGATTAACAATGTATTAAGCTCGCTTGGCTTTGATGCGATCCCGTTTCTGACGGATAAAAAGGATTGGCTCGTTACGTATTTGGCAACTGGCGTGTGGCAAAGCGCAGGCTGGGGAACGATTTTATATTTGGCTGCATTGACGGGCATCAATCGCGAGCTGTTCGAAGCGGCGGAGGTTGATGGAGCGGGACGCTTTAAACGGATTTGGCATATTACACTCCCGGGCCTCAAAACGACAATTGTAACGCTGCTCATTATCAATCTTGGCAATATGATTACTATAGGCTTTGAACGGCCGTATATTATAGGTAATTTGGCGGTTCGCGAATATTCGGATGTGCTCAGCACCTTCGTGTACCGCGTCGGTATTCAGTCTGGCGAATATACGCTGGCGACAGTCGTCGGCTTGTTTCAGGCTATTGTAGGACTGATCTTCGTCCTCGGTGCCAATTATGCATCTAAAAAACTAACAGATGAGAGCATATTATAGCTCTTACGGAAAGGTGCGGAGGATCAATGAATGAACGTACGGCTAACCGCGTATTTGACACGGTAAATATGATTTTGCTTACATTGGCAGTTGTTGTTTGTATTTTGCCGTTTCTGCATATTATTGCGGTATCGCTCAGCTCCAACCTAGCGATTACATCGGGTAAGGTCACCCTCTTCCCGGTTGGGTTCAACTGGGATGCATATGGCAAGGTTTTTTCGGATATGACGATGATTCGCTCGTTAGGCTTTACTGTATTCCTGACGGCGCTGTGCGCAGCGCTATGCATGGTGATGACGATTGTTGCTGCCTATCCGCTAACGAAATCGCAGCTTAAAGGACGTAAGGTGTTTATGATTTTAATCGTCATTACGATGTTTTTCACAGGCGGCATCATTCCTGAATATATCCTCGTGCGTGACCTGAATTTGCTCAATACCGTGTGGGCGCTTGTGCTGCCGGGTCTGATTAGCCCATTTTATCTGATTATTCTGATTTCTTTCTTTAATGGCATTCCGCAAAGCTTGGAGGAAGCGGCTGAAATTGATGGCAGCTCGCATTTTGGAACGCTGATGCGCATCATATTGCCGCTGTCCCTGCCCGTTATGGCGACGCTTTGCCTCTTTTACGCCGTCGGGCGCTGGAATGGCTTTCAGGATACGCTCATGTATATTTCCAAGCCGGAGCTTTATCCGATTCAGCTGAAGCTGTATCAAATGATTCAAAACAATATGGTTTCCGAGCTGGCAAGCCTTGAAGGCAACAGCGGTGGACCGAAAATTACGCCAGAAAGCTTGAAATCAGCGAGTGTTATTTTTGCTACTGTTCCGATTTTGCTCGTATACCCATGGCTGCAGCGTTATTTTGTCAGCGGCGTCATGCTTGGAGCAGTGAAAGGATAATCAACCTCATCATGAATGACGCGAAAAAAATGCTGCTAAAGCTGCGAGCCTTGTACTTGTTTACAGGGCTCGCTGGCGGTTTATTCAACCCTTATTTAACGACGCTGCTCGTTCATCAAGGCATGTCGGCGGGGCAGGTAGGCATGATGATGTCGCTTGGCACGCTGCTGTCCATCATCGTTCAGCCGTTCTGGGGCTATATGGTGGACCGTTACCGCCAGACAAAGCTGGTACTCATATGCAGCATCGGCATGCCCGCTGTGCTTGCTTACTTTTACAATGTTCAACTATTTGCGCTGCTCGTCATCGTGTATACAACGTCGATTATTTTCAGCGTAACGCAAAGCCCGATTGCCGATTCCTATGCCGTTACCGCTGCCCGCGAAGGACACACCTCCTATGGCACGATTCGCAGCCTCGGGAGTTTAGGAACGGCGCTTGGCGGTTATGCGGGCGGCTTGTATTTATCTTTTTTTTACATTACCCAGCTATGGCTGCCGTTTTTTATATTCAGTGCGGCTGGAGTGGCAATGGTGCTGACGCTTTCGAATAAGTCGGATAGTTATCGAACGACGGTGAGCTTGACCGAAGGGTTCAAAAAAATGCTCAGCAATCGCAATTTCCTCTGGTTTCTCGTGGCCTGCTTTTTTGTCAATCAGACGCTGACCGCCTACAATTCCTTTTTTGTGCTTTCCTTTCAGGAGGCGGGTGGAAGCTTCTCCATGGTTGGCTTTGCGCTGCTGCTTGCTTCCATGACCAATGTGCCCTCGATGCTGCTTGCCGCTAAAATTATTGCCAAGCTTGGCAGGGAACGAACGCTCGTCATTGCCGCTTTTGCTTATGCTCTGCGCTGGGCTGTGCAATGGCTGTTTCCGTACCCGCCTGTCATGATCGGCATCCAAGCATTGCATGGCCTGTCGTTCGGACTCTTTTATGTCGCAGCGGTCGAGTATGTAGCGAACGTGTCGGGCAAGGAAATGCAGGCAACCGGACAAAGTGTATTTAATATGGTTTTTGTCGGGCTGGGAGGCATTATTGGCAACCTGCTTAATGGATTTTTGTACAATGCGGGTGGCGCACAATTGATGTATCTGGCATGCACGGTCAGTGCTATAATGGGCTTGTTGCTGTTATATGGCGTGAATAAAAGAAGCCGTTCTGTGCCTGGGCATTAATTTAGGTATGGAAGCAGGGCAGTAAATGGCGGAACTTCTAGGGGGAGAAAGGGCATGGCATTGAATGAGTGGAGCCAGTTGTCGGAGGAGCGCCGTTATTTGGTCGATCAAGCGCTGGCATATATGGATGCAAAGTATGATGAGAAGGCTAAGCTGATTGGCGACAGCGAGGAGCACGGCAAGCATGGCACGAGGGGCAGCGGACATTACGCGCTTGGACTGCTGCTGCGAGGCGAGCCGGGCGACGTAGAGCGGGCTTGCGAAGTGCTCCATAAAATTATCGATTTGCAGCTTGATGCGCCAGATGAAATTTACCATGGCACCTTCAAAAGCGCCCTGCAGTCGATCGACCCGCCAGCCGGCAACTATCCTTGGAAAAGCTTAGGGCCGGGCCATGCTTATTTTTTGGCGCAAACCTTTGAAAAAATAACGCAGCGCTTGGTAAGCGGCATAGAAGGCGAGCAAGCGAAGAAGGAATGGACGGACCGGCTTGTGACGGCTATAGATGAAGTGCTGCCTCCTGTCTGGAAAAGCTACGATCCGAACTGGCGGGAGTTCATCAGCTGTATTTTTGCGGTCATCCTGGAGCATTTCGAAGGCAAGCTGCCGCAGCCGCTGCTTGGGCGCATGGAGCAGTCGATGATCAAGGCTGTTACCGGCTCTATTGAGCGCCGATTGTCGGATGTCGTTCCGATGAATTCCAATATTGAGCTGATGCATACGTTTATTACCCATTACTACGGAACGCGCTTGCAGCGCAGCGATTGGATGGAGCATGCCGACCGCGAGGCGGAGAAGCTTCACGCCCGTTATGCGGAGTTTGGTTCCCTATCCGAATTCAATACGACAACCTATTACGGCGTCGATCTGACAGTGCTTGGTTTATGGCGGCAATATGGCAAGACGGCAGCCTTCCAGCAGCTCGGCCATGCAATGGAGAAGGGGCTTTGGTCCAACATCGCCGACTTTTATAATCCTTATATCGAAAATCTTTCCGGCCCGTTTGCCCGTGCCTACGAAATGGAAATGACCGCTCACAGCTCGCTGGGCGTTATGCTGTATTTGGCACTCGGCAAAGGCTATGAGCAATTTACCGCGATAAATTGCGAGACGGAGCATGATATTATGATCGCCCTTGTCGGCGTAGACGTGCCGAAGGAATGGCTTCCACACCTTGCCGAGCATCAGCGCGACCGGCTTGTGGAGCAGTCGTTCCGGGAGTTGTGTGAGCGGGATCAGCCGGATGTAAATACAAATTTATGTACAGCGAGAGCCTGGATTGAGAAAGAGATCATGATGGGTGCCATGTCAGGCAGTAAAAATACGAACGGCCAGCTGCATCCCGCCACGATTCATTGGAAAACGGCGGATGGGCATAAATACGATCTCCGGCTCATTCGGCGCGAAGTTGGCAAGCATTGGAACACCCATTTGCGAGGTGTCTATTATGAAGCGGCAGTGAACGAACGCCAGCTTGAGATAGAGGTTCAGAGCAGCGCCGCCGTCGACATTGAATTTTATTTTGAAATTACGGGGCAAGGGGTAGACGCGCGCGGTATTTCAGCCAATCGCTGGATGCTGCCGGGGCTAACGCTTGGAGTGGAGGCGGATGCTCCGGTTCCTGTTGTACAAGCTTTTGACAATCGTCTGGAAATCATCTATTTGGCACAGGCGAAGCATGCAACAGCGACTCCGGCGACTCCAGCTACTCCTACTACGATGAAATTTTTGCTCAGCCGAATGTAACGGTAGTAAAATGATTTTTCTTAGTCTAATTCTATATTTAGCACAGTCCCCCCGTTCAGTTAGAAACGGGGGGACTGTGCTTCGTCCGCCAAGCGGCGGGTTATTGCTGACAGTTCTGCTGCGTCACTTCAGCTATTCTCTCCGCCCGAGCAAAAAGCAGCTCTGTACGTTTACTTAATTCCGTTCACGATCAGCAAGCGATCATCTGTATTTGAAGGATTTCCTCTGCCATCGGTATTATTGGTGATGACATATACGAGGCCATCCTTCATCTTTACATCGCGGAGTCGTCCCTCTCCATCAAAGACGACAGACATATCCTTTGTCGCCGGGTCATAGCGATACAGCGCACTGCCCACGAGCGTAGCAATCAGCATCCGATTCTGGCCGTCGATTGCCGCACCGGAAGGGGCGATAGCCGGCTCGCCGGTATGATAGACAGGCGGAATCAAACCGCTCCCCGTCTGATTGCCGTATACATTCGGCCATCCATAATTGCCGCCAGGCTCAATGACGTTAATTTCATCATGTCCACCAGGCGAGCCCGATGGGCCATGCTCCGTAACAAGCATGACGCCTTTATCTGTCCAGGCCAGTCCCTGCGGATTGCGGTGCCCATACGAATAAACGTAGGAGTCCGGGAATGGATTGTCTGCCGGTACTTTGCCATCGAGCGTCATGCGCAGTATTTTGCCTGCCAGACTGCCTTTATCCTGTGATAGCTCAGGCTGTTGAGCATCGCCTGTCGTAATATACAGCAGCTTGTCCGGTCCATAGGCCATTCTTCCGCCATCATGATTATAGGCGCCTGGAATACCCTCCAGCAATGCATATGTCTCATCCCAGCTCTCGCCCGTAAACTTCAGCTGCACGACGCGGTTAAGCATTTTTCCATCTTCCTCATAAGTATGGTAAGCATAAGCCTGCTGCGACTGTTCGAAATCCGGCGCAAGCAAGAAGCCCAGAAATCCGCTCTCGCCGCCCCCCTGAACCGATTTAGTCAAATTAACGGTTTGTCTCGTTTTTTGCTCGCCATCGATTTGGACGACATTGCCTTCCCGCTCACTAACGTAAATAACGTCACCGGAAAACGCAATGACCCATGGCGCTCGCAGCTCCTCTGCAACAACCTCATACGCTTCTGTTGATTCAGCGTTTGCTTCCGGTGCAGCCGTTGCCTCAGTTGCAGCTGTATCCGACGTCGCTTCTGGTGATGCAGTCGTGGAGGGCGGTAATGCCCCCGGATCTTCATTTTGCCCACAGGCCGTGAGCAATCCTATGCATACGCTCAGCGTAAGCACAGTCGATATTCGTTTCAAGCTCAAAATAGGCTCCCCCTTTTGTTCAAATATAAGAATTTATAAGTTTCACACTTATAAATTCTTATATTTCTCGGAATGAAACGAGCCGCTCCGCCAGAGGACGGCGACAGCCGTTTCACCTTGGTCTATCACCTATTATTACGCCTCGGACACATCGCCGAAACATCAAAGGGGATACTTCAAATCATACGTAATGGAAAGTTGCATAGTTGCAGTCTTTCTTCGCTGATTTCTTTGCAGCATGAGCATTGGAAAGTCTCATGCTCAACACGATATAGACGTGATAAAACGCTCCAATATGCGATTAAACGACTCTGGCGCATCAAGCTGGGCGCAATGGCCAGCACCGGGCAGCAGCACGAGCTGCGAAAGGGTTTCTGCCATGTGCCAATTGCGTGCGTTATCCAAAAGCACCTTCAAATCTTTATCCCCGTATACGATTAGCATTTGGTAGGGTACGGGCGACTCTTTCTTCGTGAAAAAATCGCCCAGACCCGTCATCGCTGCGAAAGAGCGCCGATTAAACAGCTTCGCGCCTTGGGCAAATATATCTCGGCCATAGCCGCTGGCGCAGGAAAAGCTAGTCACATGGCGGCGAAACCGCCCCATGGAAAATAAAAAATAAAACAGCCAACGCAGCCCCTCACGCTTCTGCTCCTTCCAAATTTCTGCATGTTCGCGATGAATGGAGTAGCCTCCGACGATTGTAACAGAATGCACCCGCTCGTTATAACGTTCTGCGAAAGCTTGGGCTGCTAGTGAGCCGAGGGAAACGCCGACCACATGGCAGGCGGCAATGTTATGCTTAGCTAAAACCCCAGCTGCAATGTGCGGCATGTCTTTTAACGTCACTTTGGTGCCTTGAACTTGGCTGCGTCCATGCCCTGGCATATCAACAGCTATCACCTGGTAGCCGGACTTGAAATAGCTTATCTGCCTGCAAAAGACCCGATGATCCGCGAACGCTGGATGGAGAAACAGCAGCGTTTGTTTGGCGGGGTTGGGCATGAATTGATAAAAAATGCTGCTATTGCGATACCGCAGGCGACGGTCAATTACTAGGAGCTCGTTCATTGAATAGGCCTCCACATTAGGATGCTTATCAGTATATTCGATCGATTAAGCCGTCATGTCAATAGCATGCAAGATGGAGGGGAGGTTAGCAGCTCTTTTAGAAGGCGACGATTATAGAAGGTAAAAAAGAACGCCGAAAGGAGGATAGTCTCCTTTGGCGTTCCTTTTATACTAATGCTGTTTTGCTTAGTATGCAGTGTATAATGCTAGCTGGAAGCTTTGACCTTCCACTCTAAAATGCCGGTGGATGCCGGGTTTTTAGATACCATTTCGATTCGCAGCGATGTCGTTGTTACGGGAGTAAACGTTGTTGTGTTGTATTGGTTGATGCTCGTTCCGAGGCCAACGGCGTTTTGGACGTCTACCCAGGCGCTGCCAGTCCAATATTTAATTTTATATGAGCTTGGCACGTCGATGCCGCCATTGTCCTTGAACCAGTAAACATCGGATTGTGTAACAGTGTAGCTTTTATTAAATGTATATTGGACCCATTGCGTACCCGTTTCCGGCCAGTTTCCATAAACAGCATGGTTGCGGTCGTTGGAATGAATGGGATCAAAGCCGTCATTTAGCGCACTAATGCTTTCCCAAGGAGACACATAAGAGGACGTAACGGACGCGTTTAGCGCAATGTTGCTCAAATTTGTATTGCCATTATCGGTCGTAGCCGGGAAGCGGGAAGCATCCTTTTTAATTTGGCTCCACGTATATCGCAGCATCCAAATGTCCCAGCTCGTAATCGTTGGTGAATTTCCTGCCCACATAATCGTTGGCACTGGGAAGCCGCCTGGAGGACGCTCGTTCGCTTCATAAAAGTCTGTTAAACCGAAGCCATGGCCGATTTCATGCTCTGTAATTTGAATTTCATTGGAGTTGACGGTGCTCAAAATGTAATCGTCGGACATACGCTGTCCCCAATCGCCGCCTGCTCCGCCGCCAAAGCCTGACGTTGCCCACAAATACATATCAAAGCGCTTGTCGAGTCCGCCCGGATAAACATAGTTGGGGTTCGTAAAATGATCAAAGCGCGACAAGGCGCTCGGTGCGACAGGAAGCTTCGATGGAATAGCAGGATTAGAGGTGCTCAGTTGGTCCGTTATATAGTCTGTATAGATGATTTCATCTGCTTGCTTGTCTAAAATTTGTGCGGAATTGGCTACGGCCCAGCCAACGATTTTCACTTGAATGTCTCCGTATGGCCAGCCGTCATAATCTTTCAAATGCTTCGTCCAGTTATTCATCTGGCGCTGCAGCATGGCGGCAAGGTCCTTGCGCTGCTGGAGCGTCAAGTTTTTGCCTGATTGCCAGCGCACGACGTAATTAATCGTGCCTTTTCCAGCAAATATTTGATCGAAAATCAAGTTTTTGCGAGTCGTCGAGCCTTCCGTTACCATGCGATTGGTCCATACCCATTCAATGGAGCTTTTGAGATTGGCAGGCATATCGGCAAGCGTAATGCCGCTGACCGCCGCGGCTGAAGCTTGATAAGCAACCGCTGGCGACATCGTTGGAGCTGCTGAGGCTGCGCCTGCTGTGACTGTAAGACTGCTTGCAAGCAGGGAAGTCGAGAGCAAGAAGGAAGTCAAGGTGAGGCTGGTTTTCTTTAACATTTGTATTCCTCCATATTCTGAAATTAGATTTGCTTTAAAACGCTAGTTGATCCTCCCCCCCCTCGTATACTTTGATTTTGAAATTATGGATACATCTAGGAAAATATCATTTCGTCTATCATTTTACAATAGATTAAAAAAATGGGAAAGTATTATTTTGTAAATTACTGCTGGAAATTGTGGATAACTGTCGAATGGTGCTCCTAGCGGAAATAATAAAAGGCTTGGCTTCCTGGAAGACAGGAGCCAAGCCTTTGTTGCTGTTCGATCCTTAAAACATGTATTATAGGAGCAAATCTCCTTTTCGTTCCCGATGCCACCGGTACGCGAGCAAGCAAGCGACGATGGCGAAAAACAACCCATAAGCGAGTGGCTGTACGTACTTTGGTCTATACAACATAATGAGCTCCTCAATCAGCACGCGGGAAAGTGGTTGCGTAATGAGGTAAATATAAGGGATTTGCAGCGCAACGAGCGCCATGTAATTTGCCGAGATGCTGGAGAAGAAAGCTGCCGCCAGAGCGGTAATCAAGCCTAGTAGATAGAGGACGGCAACCGTCAGCATCATAAACTGGACAAACGTAAGATCATACCAGAAGTAGGGGAAATTAAAGGCCGAATTAATGGGCGCATCATAAAATAAATCAATGTCTGGCTGCTGACTGTACAATAGAAAAAAGCAGCCGAGCTGTAAGGAAATAATGAGCACAGCAGACAGCATTGCCGCAATCAGCTTACTGCGGAATAGGCTGCGCCCGATACGCGAGGCGTGCTGGAGATGAACGACCCGGCTGCGCCTGTCGCGCAAAAAAATCGGAGATACGATTAGCAAAATGCTGATTATGCTTATCGCATAAACATAAAACATCACATTTTTAAAATTGATATAGATCATCGATGGAAAAATCGTATTCAGCGTGCCAGACGCCACCATTTCATCCATCCGCTGTAGAGTCGCCGCATCCTCATTTGAAAGATTTGCATAGGGTCGCTCCAGCCTGCGTTCATAATTCTCGATTAAATACGCTCTGCCTTGCAGCTCCCAGAACAGATCGATGCCGGGGTTGAACATGGCGTAGCTGTTCAATTCATTCCATTCCTTATTGCCGCTGAACACGTCCATTGCACGAAAAGCCTCATAAGTAGAAATGCCGGCCTTCTTAAACTGTGGGTCATTAAGCATAAGCTGCTCGGCTTCCTGAACCCTTTCGCGATAGCTCAGCTTGAACTGTTCGAACTCCGCTTCATCAAGCTCCAGCCCATATTGCTGCTGCATCTCAATGACAACCTTATACGTATCTTTATCGGGCCTGCCGTTCGGGAAATATTCAAAATAAAACTGGATGTACATCAAATAAAAAAGGACGTTCAGCACACTGACTAAAACGATCATTTTCAGGCTAAAAAGCTTTTTCATCTCGTGAAGGACGATCCTCACAGCTGCACCTCCGATTAATGAATATTTTGGCGTTTAAATTGCTTTAGGCATATGCAGCAGAGGGCAGCAAGCATGGCGGCCCAGCCGCCGGCTGTCATCCATTCCCAATCCCGGATCATATTGAACGCACCGCCTGCGGTGAACCAGATATGTGGATTGAGCATGAGGTGAAATGGAGTAAAGCTCGCATAAAATAAAAGCTCCGAGCTCGCGGGTACGACTCTCCCTAGCAGCAGCAGGCTGCCGAATAGCACGGCAAAGCTTCCATATACAAGGTAGCTGCTGCGGATAAAAGAGCCGAGTACAAAGGCCAAGGCAGCGAAAATCAGCTGAAGCCCATACATAAGTGCTACAGCGCAGCCAAAATACTCGCCGAACGTAAGATTGCGCCAGGTCAGAAACGGAAAGAGCATGCCGGGCTCCCAGGTGAAAAAGCTGCTAATCGGCACCTCCCACAGTCCCTTGTAGCTGAATGTGAGAAAGTAGGCGGAAAGGGTAACCCCAGCCACTATAGTTGTGAATACTGCTGTAGAAGCAAGCGCGGCAAGCAGCTTGTCCAATTGCAGCTTTCGCCCATGCTTGGTTGCATAAAATAATAAATGCGTATGCTGCTCAAATTCATTTTTACTCAAAAAGACGGAAAGGAGCACCGCTATAATCATAAGCTCGAACAGCAGCGTTCGAAACAGGCTTTTAAACAGCATAGAATGCGTGCCATACACCTGGCCATCGAAAAATAAATGCTTATGTTCGCCGCTTGCCTCGAGCTGCTGCAGCCGTGTGTCCATCTTGGCATATCGCGCTATCAAGGCATCAGCCGCTTGCCCGCTAAGGCCGTACAATTGAATTTGGCCTTCAGCCAACTGGCTCGTATCCAGCTTGGCATAAGCTTCATTGATGCTCTGCATTCTCGCAGCATAATGCTGAACAAGGCTCAGCCGATGAAAGCGGGCAATTTCCTGCTCCAGAAATAGGCCCGGCTGCTCATAAACGACCTCGTTGAAATTATCATAGATGAAGAAATCATCGGCCTGTGCATATATTTTTCCCGCACGTTCCTTGGTCAGCGCGTTCATTTCCGCGAGCTGCGACTGATCAAAACGCTCAAGCTTGGCCTGCATCTGATCGGTTATCTGTACGCCGAACTGCTCTACCATTGCATTCAACACGGTCATATCTGGTCGTTTATGAAGCTGCTGGACAATGAGCAGCAAATTGAATGCGATGAAGAGAGCTAGCAGCGCTAAAAGGACGGGGGACAGCAGCGCTTTTCTTAGCTCATATCGCCAGATGACTGACCTCATGGTGTTTCATCCGCCTGCGCCTCATCCTGGTAAATATAAATAAACACGTCCTCCAAATTGGGAATAGCTATCGTCCAATCCGGCTGCGGCTCGCCGCTGCTGATAAAACGGATTTTTAGCCTTCCTTGCTCCTGCCGCTCCGAGATGGACAAATATTTGCCGCGAAAGTGATCAGCTTCCTCATAATCGACAGTCGTTTCGTATACCATTCCCGCAAGCAAGCGGCAAATGTCCGCGATCGGGCGTTTGTGCAGCACACGCTTGTCCTTGATCATAATAATTTCATCGGCAATCGATTCCACATCAGAGACGATATGGGTCGATAAAATGACGATGCGATTGCGCGCCAGCTGCGCCAGCATATTGCGGAAACGGACGCGCTCCTTCGGATCAAGCCCCGCGGTTGGCTCGTCAAGGATGAGAATGCGCGGATCATTCAGCATCGCCTGTGCAATGCCCACGCGCTGTATCATGCCACCGGAAAACTTGCGCATCTTTTTATCCATGACATCCTCCAGCGCAACGAGCTTCAGCAGCTCGGCAATTCGCGGTTTGGCGTCTGCTGTGCGCATGCCTTTCAGGGCAGCGATATACAGCAAATAGTTGCGCGGGCTGTAGTGCTTGTAATAGCCGAATTGCTGCGGAAGATAGCCGAGCTGCTCGCGATAGCGCTCATCCGCTTTAATAATATTTTCACCGTTGTATAAAATTTCGCCTTCGCTTGGAAACAGCAGTGTGACGAGCATTTTAATGAGCGTTGTTTTGCCAGCGCCATTTGGAGCAAGCAGCCCATATACGCCATTGGTAAATTCGAGATTAATGTCCTCCAGCGCGCTAAAGCTGCCGAAGCGTTTGGAAACCTGCTGTACAGTCAGCATCTTAAATCGCTCCTTCCGGATTTTGCAATTTTCGCAATTGGTTTAGGCTTTTGATATATAACGCCCCGCAGACAGCTGTTAAAAGCAAATAAACGGAGACAGGTATCGTTTGAAGCAGCTGCATATAACCTGTGCTGTACAAAGCTTTCAAGCCGATATTGCCAGCGAACCAGAGCGAAATCAGCACATATTTCATCATGTCCGAGCGAATGCGGAGAACGATATAGAGAAAAAAAACGGAAAACAGAAACAGCGACGAGGCTGACAGCGCCAGTGCAAACAGCAATTGAATTTGCTGAAACATGGCGGAAGCGGCAAGCACGAGCGCTGCATTTAGCGCCAGACAGATTATGCTAAAAGCCAGCATCCGCAGCGAAGCAAGCTGATACACATTGTATTTGCACACCATTTCCGTCTCATACGTTTCGCTATGCTTAGGGCGGATGAAGAAGAGGGTGGATACAAGGAGGTAGAGGACGGGCGACCCCATAAAGATAGCTGCATAAACATCCTCAATCATGACCTGTGAATGGCTTGATTTCACATATAGGGCGAATAGCATAAGCAGGGAGCCGGCAGCGAGCGCAAAGACAATTTCCGACCAGTCATGAAATATATAGCGAAAGCCAAGACGAGCGTGCATCAAGCGCAAATAGGCTAAAAAGGTTTGCTTCGGCACAAGTCCGCGTGCCACAATTCTATTCACTTGCTGCTCCATTTCCAGCTCGCTTGGCAGCTCAATCGGCTCCCTTTTATCGGTTTTCATCGTAATCGTCTCCCAACCTGTATTTCAGCTTTCTGAGCATGGCGTAATATTTCGTTTTGACGGTCGACTCCGGCATATGCAGCAGCGGCGCAATATCGGCAAACGTATATTCGGCGAAAAATTTGAGTCGGAAAATATGCTGAGCGGCAGCATCCATCTCGTTGACAAGCTGCAAAACGGCTTCGACCTGTTCTTTTTGCTCGAATTCCAGTGTGAAATCCTCATCCCCGGCGAGCTCTGTATCCATCGCTGTCGTCCGTTGATCGTAGCGATAATAACGCGAACGGTAATAGTCGACGATCCGGTTCGTTGCAAGCTTGTACAGCCATGAGCGGAAGGACCCCTTGCCTCCATCATAGCGTCCAATCGCCTGCAGCATATGGATAAAGATGTCCTGTGTGAGATCCATGGACAGCTGTTTATTTGTCGTCTGTCTATACACATAGCTGTACATTTCTTTGTAATAATGGCGGACCAGCGCATTCGCTGCCGCCTCGCTTGATTGCTTTTGAATTTGCTTAATCCATGCTGCTTCCGTCTCCATGCGCCCTCTCTTTTCCTCAAACGTTAAATTGCCAGTCATTTTTCGCCGCTTATGTATATATTCGTAGTGTAGCGTAAAATAGTTTGGCAGAAAAAAACTTTTTCCAGCCCAATCGAAATAATGCTGCCAGTATCCGCATTTCGGAGCGGGCGGTTCGTCGGGTGCTTTTGCTGTATAATGGGAAATATACAGCCTAAATAGGATCACCGAGAAAGAGGTAGATACGAATGATAATATGGGAGAAGCCGCGGTTGCCGGCACCGGAGCAGTTGGAGAAGCAGATGCGCATACTCGCTGCGCTGGATTTGATTATGTGTGAGGAAGACTGGCTTCGCGTTCATCACTATGATTCCACATGGTCGGATGATGAAACGATGGGCAGCTTGAACAATGGCTCGGGCGATGTTGTATTTGTTGTTTTTGCACCGGAAGGGACCATTATTAAAGGCTTTGATCATGAATCCCCGTACAGTCCGCATGCGCAGGAGGAATACGGTATTTGGCCGGGTATTTATAATGAGGTGCCGGAAGCGCTGCTGCATCGTATACAGGATGTGGCATTCACCCATGAGGATGTCACCTTTTGCATTTGGCGGGAAAATGGCGATTCCGCGTGGCACACTAGCGAATTTGAGCAGCCAGAGGGCTGGGAAAATGGAGCAGATTTTCTGCTGGGTTATTTGTGTGATTCCCCTGAAAGCTATCAGGAATGGGCGCAGGACTATTTCGAGGAGAAGCTGGAATTGGCAGCCGTGCGTTCGGTTTTTGAAGGCGCCGAAATCACACAAGAACTCATTGCCAGCCTGAATCCGCAGCGGGACGCTGAGGAAGCGCTTGAGGAACTGGAAGAGCTTGGCCTTCTTAAGCTTTCTTAAGGAATGAGTGGGTTTACAGCTTGACCTTAGTATATTATAATCGTCACTGACAAGTAAATAAAACTCGCTGTGAGACTAATGAGAACAGCCGCTGGATTGAGTATATAAATTCCGAATATGGGGTGTATACATTCTTTCTGTCGGCTTTTTTTAATTGATAGCCGTTGAAATCGTTTACAGCTTTACAGCCAAAGCAGTGATTTTAGCAGCCGTGAATGGTTGCGAGGTTTGGAGGGAACAAGCATGCAGCCGAATACGGTTATTCCGGCGATTCGGAATTTCAAGGAATTAGAGCAGGCGCTGGCCTCGCCGCAGCAGATCTTATTTTTGCTCGAGGGCGAGCTTATACAATTGCAGGGCATTGCGGATGCGGTGAGAAGTGCGGGCAAAAAGCTGTTTTTGCATCTGGATATGGTCAAGGGCATTAAGGACGATGAGGCCTCCATTCATTATTTAGCCAAGGCAATCAAGATTGATGGCGTCATCAGCACAAGAACATCCAGCCTTCTGCTTGCCAAGAAACATAAGCTGGCAGCGATCCAACGCGGATTTCTCATTGATTCGCATTCGGTCAAGACGATTATTAATACGGCGGCGCATGTGAAGCCCGATTTCATCGAGCTGCTGCCAAGCTTCGCCCACTCCATGGTCGGCAAAATCAGGCAGGAGACGAATACGGAAATTATTTTGGGCGGCTTTGTGCATACGCGCGAGGATTTGCCCGCCTTGTTCGGCTCCGGGGCCATCGCTGTTTCATCCAGCAATGCGGCGCTTTGGAAATTATAAATCGATGATTACGATTAGGCATAACGTGTAAATCAGGAGGTTTTAATCGAATGGAAAAATATATATTGGCGCTCGATCAAGGCACGACAAGCTCACGAGCTATTCTTTTTAATAAAAAAGGAGAAAAGGTTCATACAGCCCAGCAGGAGTTTAAGCAGTATTTTCCAAAATCAGGTTGGGTCGAGCACAATGCCAATGAAATTTGGGGCTCTATTTTGGCTGTCATTGCCGCGTGCCTGTCTGAGTCGGGCATTAAAACACAGCAGATTGCTGGAATCGGCATTACGAACCAGCGTGAAACGGCAATTGTGTGGGATCGCGAGACAGGGGTTCCGATTTACAATGCAGTCGTCTGGCAATCACGCCAAACGGCAGAAATTTGCGAGCAGCTTAAAGCGGGCGGTCACGAGCCTTTGTTCCGCAGCAAGACAGGCTTGCTTATTGATGCTTATTTTTCCGGTACGAAGGTAAAATGGATTCTTGATCATGTGGAGGGTGCGCGTGAAAAGGCTGAACGTGGCGAGCTTATGTTTGGAACGGTTGATACATGGCTGATCTGGCGTCTGTCTGGACGCAAAGTCCATGTGACGGATTATTCCAATGCATCACGGACACTAATGTATAACATTAACGAGCTAAAATGGGATGAAGAGCTGCTGGAGCTGCTCACCATACCAGCTAATATGCTTCCAGAGGTACGTCCTTCCTCCGAAGTTTACGGCTATACCGATGAATATCATTTCTTCGGCTGTAAAATTCCGATCTCCGGTATTGCAGGCGACCAGCAAGCAGCCTTGTTCGGTCAAGCCTGCTATCAGGAAGGCATGGCTAAAAATACTTACGGAACCGGCTGCTTCATGCTGATGAACACCGGGGAAAAAGCTGTTGTTTCCGAGCATGGCTTGCTGACCACCATCGCTTGGGGGATAGATGGAAAAGTTGAATATGCACTGGAGGGCAGTATTTTTGTTGCGGGCTCTGCTATTCAATGGCTGCGGGATGGTCTTCGTATGCTGCAAAATGCGACCGACAGCGAGCAGTACGCAGCACGAGTCGATTCAACGGAAGGCGTTTATGTCGTTCCAGCGTTTGTTGGACTCGGTACGCCTTATTGGGACAGCGACGTGCGCGGTGCGGTATTCGGACTGACACGCGGCACGACCAAGGAGCATTTTATTAGAGCGACGCTGGAGGCGCTTGCTTATCAGGCGCGCGATGTGCTTGCCGCTATGGAGGCTGATTCAGGGCTGACGCTCAAAACGCTGCGCGTCGATGGCGGAGCCGTGAAAAATGACTTCCTGATGCAATTCCAAAGCGATATTCTCGGCGTTCCGGTTGAACGGCCGGTTAATGCAGAAACGACGGCACTTGGCGCAGCCTATTTAGCTGGACTCGCCGTAGGCTTCTGGACCAGCCGCGAGGAAATTATGGAGCAGTGGCACAAGGAGCGGGCGTTCCAGCCTGCCATGGAGGAAGAGCTTAAAGAAAAGCTCTATACCGGCTGGAAAAAAGCAGTGAATGCTGCAAGGGCGTTTAAATAAGGCGTGGCTATTTGAAACCGCAAGGCAGTGATGGGCTGCTTTGCGGTTTTTTTTATGTGCAAAAGGATAATGCCGCCGCAAAGGACGGCAATGACGTCAAGTTTAAATTGCAAGCGGCATGAGCCCGTGGATTCGTCTATCCTTACACGCGATCCGCCGCTTTCTTCTTGCCCTGCTCGTTTTATTTGCTTTGCGTTGTTATCCCCTTAGCTCAGAAACGAAATGCATGCAAGGATGGGCTTAATGTTTGACTGAACGTTCACCTGAAAGTCACAGGAATAATCCCTTCCCTATAGTTGGAGAAGATGTGGGTGATTGTGTTAATGGTTTTAGCAACCAGCCTCAATCATTTTTTCTGAGCTAAAGGGATAACCTATGTAAAGCCTTCAAAACGGAAGTGGCAAAGGAGGCGTGCGGCGGCGGCTCGGCATGCTATAATGAGGAAGCTAGCAGGAATATAAAATTAAAATTGAAATAAATATGCGTTTACAGGAATATTCCTTTTGGAGTATACTTTAATGGATAACAAGTCTGGAGTAGATTTATGATGATGAAAGCGATGACCTTCAGCGCTTTAGCCGAGCCGAACCGCCTAAGTATCGTGGAGCTTCTGCGTGACGGGCCGCTGCCCGTAGGCGCTATTGCCCAGCAGCTGGAACTGAACCAGCCCCAGACGTCGAAGCATCTTCGCGTGCTCAGTGACGCGGGACTGGTGGAGGTGCAGCCGGCTGCCAATAAGCGAATTTACAAGCTGCGACCGCAATCTTTACAGCAATTAAATGAATGGTCGGAGACGTTCCGCAGTATGTGGGAGCAGCGCTTCGACAATTTGGATGCTTATTTGAAGGAGCTTCAGAAGCAAGAGGCAGCACAAGCACAGCAGCCGATGACTAAGCTAAAGACGGAGGATGAACATGACTGAGCAATTGGAAATTACAAGGGAACTGCATGCGCCGCGCGAGCTTGTATTTAAAGTATGGTCTGAGGTAGAGCATTTGAAAAAATGGTGGGGACCAACCGGGCTTGAAATTAGCTATGCCAAGCTGGATTTTAGACCGGGCGGCATGTTCCATTACAAGATGACGGCGCCGGATGGTGCTGAAATGTGGGGCAGATTCGTGTTTGGAGAAATTGTAGAACCGGAAAAAATCGTTTTCGTTAACTCTTTTTCGGACAAGGATGGCAATGCCGTACGTGCCCCTTTCAGCGAAACGTTTCCGATTGAAATTTCCAATACGTTAACATTCACCGAGCAGGATGGCAAAACGATTCTGACCTTGCGCGGAGGACCGATTAATGCGACGGAGGAAGAACGCCAATTTTTCATTGGCATGTTCGATTCCATGAGACAAGGCTTTGGCGGAACATTCGACCAGCTTGAAGCTTATTTGAAAGAGGTTCAGGCAGGCTAAGTTTAATTAACCTAGTCGTTTTGCAAGCTTTAATCAACACCCGAAGGCTATTCCTTTTGCAGTGCAAGCTGCCAAGGGAATAGTCTATTTGTTATGCATTGCTCAGGCAAGAAATGAAGGCGGTCTTTACAGAGAGGGCGTGGTTTGCTAGAATAACAAAAGTTAATTGTTAACTTAAATTTATTTATTTAGGTTAACAATTAATCGGACTTATAAATAAGAGGGTATGTCCAGAGTTGTTTTTTATTAGGTGGGGAGGAAGGCTGTAAGATGATGGAGCAACATTTCAGTTGGAGCAAGTGGGAGGCAATGGCGCAAAAGGCGCTTGCTGGGGAACGTCTAAAGTTAGCGGAGGGGCTGTCTATTCTTGGGGCGAAGCAGGAGGAACTGCTGCCTCTTTTGCAGGCGGCATTTCGGGTGCGGCAGCATTTTTTTGGCAGGAAGGTAAAGCTTAATATGCTCATTAATGCGAAAAGCGGGCTCTGTCCCGAAGACTGCGGCTACTGCTCGCAATCGATTGTGTCCACTGCTTCCATTCCCAAATATACCATGCTTAATAAAACGACGCTGCTAGCTGGCGCACGCGAAGCATTGGCCCGCAAGGCGGGAACTTACTGCATCGTTGCAGCAGGCCGGGGGCCGACAGACAAGGAACTCAGTCAAGTGGTGGAAGCAGTGCGGGAAATTCGCGCGACGATGCCGCTGAAAATTTGTGCCTGTCTCGGGCTGTTGAAAGAGGAGCACGCGAAGCGTTTAGCTGATGCAGGCGTTCATCGATACAATCATAATTTGAATACGAGCCCAAAGCATTATCCATCCATTACAACGACACATACTTATGAACAGCGTGTACATACGGTACAAACCGCTAAACTCCACGGTCTCTCTCCGTGCTCTGGCGTTATTATCGGAATGGGGGAGGCAGACGAGGAAATCGTAGAAATGGCATTTGCCCTTCGCGAGCTTGAAGCGGACTCCATCCCCATTAACTTTCTTCATGCGATAAAAGGCACGCCGCTTGCAGATGCGGGCTGCGTACCGCCCTTGCAAGCTTTAAAGGTGCTGGCCTTGTTTCGTTTAATCTGCCCTTCGCGGGAAATCCGCGTAGCTGGCGGACGAGAGCGCAGTCTGCAATCGCTCCAGCCTTTAGCGTTATATGCGGCAAATTCGCTGTTTGTCGGCGATTATTTGACGACTGAGGGTCAGGATATTTCGATTGACCATCAAATGATTCAAGACTTGGGCTTTGAAATTGAGGGGAATGCGCTCTAAGCGGACGATTGCCCCATTCAAGCTTCCGCCTTGGTTGTTCAACCTACAAGATGACGGCGAATATTTTTAGTGAATCACGTTTTCTTCTCATTCATTTATTTGAAAATTAAGGAAGGAGCCACAGGAAATTTGTCGAATTTTAGAGGTGGTGATCTATAAAAATGAGGGAGCTAGTGATGTAACATGAGGGAAAACATGCGACAAACACTCAACTACACCGCAGCAGCAGGGATACTGGCAATCGTAGTCGCACTTACGGGCTGCTCGTCCAATAAGATCGAGGACAAAGCAACTGCTGTAGCAGTGGTTCATACGGAAAATGAAGGGGATCAGAACTCGATTCAACAAGGAAATAAGAATACAGATAAGGACATAGAGCCTGTTGAGCCGGCAGTCGTGAAGGAAGAAGAGGAATGGGCTGAGGACCAAAATATGGAGAAAGCACTCACTCAATTGCAAGACGAGGGATTTGTTATTATAGAAGATCAATCCTTTGAGGTAGAGCTTCAGGATTGGGGAAGGATACATTTTGTAAGCGGGTATTCTAACGTTAATCATAAAGGGGAGCAGCAATTTTATCTTATTAATGAAGAGGGAAAAGCGGTATACAGGCTACCGGACAACAGCGCATCCAGCTACGATCTTGAGAATATTGCAGCGGTGGGTTTTCGTGATATAAATAATGACGGGGAAAAAGACATAATCATTATCGGGAATTACGCGAGCATTGAAGAAAAGAATAGACAAGGCGGCTCCGTCATGCAGGTTTCGGCTTATTTTAAAAACGAAGATCATCATGTTTCTCTCCCATGGTATGATGATCTTTTGAGTCGCTCCAGCAGTAGTAAAACCATCAATAGCGTGGAGAAAGCGGCGGCATCCATCTATAATCAAATTGTCCAGACAGGGAAGGATGCGCCTGAAGCTGTAATGGAGCGTATGGCGGCCCTGATTTGCAGTGATAAGCTGCTGGAAACGGGAGATGTGGATTATGCAGCAGCCTATTACTCTTTTCCGATGTTTACTGGAGTTTACGGCAACAATGAAAGGGAATTGCTGGATCAGATAGGGCGTTGTATCGCAAAGGATAGCCAGCGTATCGTATCTGGACAGACTGGACTTGCCGCTAAAGTAAAGCAATATGATGAGGTTGTTGGCAATATGGTCGGCAGCATGGTTAATTACAATTATATTGAATCGGGGAAAGGCACGATGTGGAATGATATAGCAGCCTATTACGCCTTTGAACACCAAGTAGTCATCCATCAATATGTTGTGCAGAGCATCAGCAAAGCTGCTGGCCAATATGATACTGACTTGAGTGAGGTTAAGGAAAGCTGGAAGCAAGTGCGAAGCGGGATGCTTGATTTTGAGAAACAGGCTATTGCTGAAAAAGATGACTCATTCATGTGGTCGCAGGAGGATTTTAATGAGATTCCCGTGCTGGTAGAGCAGCTGGATACGAGCCTCGACACATTCGTAAAGCTGGCTGAGAAGGACAAAGCCGCAGGGGTATTGATTGATTTTATAAAGGATGTTGTGGATATGAAGCTAGGTGAATAATGAAACGAATCAGATAGGGAATAAAAAAGGATGCGTGTGGTTTGAAGAGAAGACTGCTCATCACGAAATTGCCGTCTACGACACGACAGAGCTGGACGGTGAAAAAGGGAGCTTTCGCGTCCTGCAATTTTCTGGAGATGCGACGCAAGGGGCGCTTGATCTGGAACGCCCGGAGCGTATATTGTTCGAATATCCACGGGCGATCATTCATCTGATGGAAAGCAATCAAGCTGCTTTTGAAAAGGTTTTTCTCATCGGTCATGGCATCGGTACGATCGCACGATATTTTGCAGATAAGACGTTCAAGGTAGCCGAGCTAGATGAGACAGTCGTAGAGCTGAGCCGGACATACTTTAGCTATAATCAGGATAATGTCGTCATTGGAGATGGGCGTGCTTTGCTGGAAGGGGAAGCAGATTACGCTTACGATTATGTTATTGTTGATGCCTTCACTAGACAGGGGACGCCGAAGCAGCTTGTGTCGCTGGCGTTTTTTCACTTGATTCGAAGCAAGCTGAGCGAGGGTGGCGCAGTCCTTTTGAATCTCATGGGCAGAGGGGAGAGAGACAGGCTCATTCATGCCATTCAATCGACGCTTGGGGAAGTTTTTGCTTATACGAAAGCGTTCATTTTGCCAGCAGATGGATCAGCTGATTTGCAAAATATCGTCCTCATGGGCAGCGATCGTCCCGTCGCCTTTCAAGCTCGCCACATGGCTGGATTCGCGGAGCTTGAGCCCGGCCAAGGCTATATTATTCGAGATTAAAGTACTCAGCAGCGGAAAAATAAAGCGGCGGCCGCGAGCGCATTCCATGCGACGAGGCCAGGGGAGGTGCATTGCTTAATTTTATACAATCGCATCTTAAGCATAGTTCGAACGAATCAACGCATCATGAACAAAACAAAGGAGTACAGGCGCATGAGCCTGTACTCCTTTGTTTGTCTATTGATAATTCGGCAGTCAACCAGTCTAGTCTAAAGCTTAAGTCCGCCAAGGCTTGCGCTGGCTGCGAACAGGCGCTCAATTCGCTTCTCCACCGCTGGATCGGCGATGAGCGGCGGAGCTTGATGCGGCTTCGTCCGCGCATCAATAATAACGTTATCGCAGGCCCAGTGCTTATGTTCGTAGCCGCTATTTACCCCGTAAATATCATGGGATGGGTTGCTGCGGGTAAACGTTGCCCACAGGAAGTTGTCCACCTTCGCGCTTAAAAACGTGCTGTCGTCGCATAAAATAATCATGGGGCAGGACGGCAGCGGCCCCTTCTCGGCAATTGCTTCGCTCAAGCTCTGCAATAGGACCTTCGCGTCGGCATAGCTTGTGAAAGCTGGCCCTTGAATCGCTACGATGCCAGGCATAACGAGACGTGCATTCTCAAATCCGCGCAGTTCCTTCAGCGCCTCCGGCGTTTCGCGGCACAGCTCGCGAATCTTCTCTCCGTAGGCGGCAAAAACGACCTTGCTGCCTTCATTAAGCCCCGTCCCCGAATAATCGAGCGTATCAATCGTCGTATTCGTATAAAAATGAATATCGCGGCGCAGCTCCAGCCGTTCCAGCACATAGGTGAGAAATTCCGCCTCATGATGCGTCGTTACAGGCTGCTTGTCCTCCGCCGTAATAAATAAATATTTGGCCAGGCTAAGCTGCCCCGTGCCCAAAATCCGGTTCGCCAGCGTCAAAATTTCCGTTGGCCGCTTGACCTGCTGATACGGTGTATACCGCTCGCTGCCAATCGCGAACAGCAGCGGATGCACGCCTGCTGCATCGACGGCGTGGACTTCCTTCACGCCGGGAATTTCCTGCTTGATCGCATCTCCCGTAAGCTCATGGATAAGCGCTCCGAAGGCGGTATCCTCCTGCGGTGGCCTGCCGACAACGGTAAACGGCCAGATTGCATGGGGCTTTGCATACACTTTATGCACCTTCATTAGCGGAAACGGATGCGTCAGACTGTAATAGCCCAGATGGTCGCCAAACGGACCTTCCGGCTTCGTCTCGCCGGGATGAATTTCCCCAGTAATGACGAAATCTGCGTCATTGCTAAGCACGAAGCCGTCCCGGTAGCTGTAGCGGAAACGGCGTCCCGCCAGCAAGCCGGCAAAGGTCATCTCGCTTAAGCCTTCTGGCAGCGGCATAACAGCCGCCAGCGTATGGGCTGGCGGACCGCCAATGAAAATGCTGACCTTCAGCGGCTTGCCCAGCTTATTCGCCATATCCTGATGAATGCCGATACCACGATGAATCTGGTAATGGACGCCAATTTCCTTATTCAGCTCATAATCATTACCGCTAAGCTGAACGCGGTACATGCCAAGATTCGCCTTCATGAGTCCCGGCTTGCCCGGCTCCTCCGTAAACACCTGAGGCAGCGTCACGAAAGCGCCGCCGTCATCCGGCCAATGCTTAATGAGCGGCAGGTCGGAAATTTGAATTTCCTGCGCCGCTACTGGCACGCTGCCCGAGCTTTGCTTCGGCAGCGCTTTCCATGCCGCGAGACCCGTTCCGATATGTCCAAACGGGTTTTTCATCGCTTTCATGGGGTCGCCGCGCAAATCCATGACGCGTTCGACGGATTCCCATGTATGGCGGAACATAAATTTGCTCCGCTCAACCGTTCCGAACAAATTCGATACGGCTCGAAATTTGGAGCCCTTTACATTTTCAAACAATAGGGCGGGACCGCCAGCTTCAAATACCTTCATATGAATCGCCGCCATTTCCAAATGGGGGTCGACCTCTTCCTTTATCCGGACGAGATGTCCGTTCTGCTCCAAATCGAGTACACATTGTTCCAAGTGGCGATACATGTTGAAATAGCTCCGATCTATATGAATTTTGCGAAATGATTCTCAGCCAAGGTGAAAAGGCTTTCGCCGTCCTTTGGCGGCGCGGCGCGTTTCAATCCGAGAAATATAAGCCGTTTTATAAGTGTGAAACTTATAAATTCTTATATTAAAAAAACCGTTATCTCTAGTTAAAACGAATTAAAACCCCTTGTCAAATTTACCGACCAATCTAGTGAACAGGTTCAAAATTTAATAGAGTTCAGATGTTGAGATTTACACAGTTAGGTGCATAAACATACACTGTAACCAGATTCTATTCCAGTCACACGTCATAAATTCCAAAATTAGATAGAGTCGAGTCGGGATAAAGGGAGGGCAGCTGGCGTCGAACGAAATTGAAACTATAAATCACGTGGAGGAGATTACATGCTACACACAGTTATTGTGCCAGTAAACCAGGATTATAACATTTTGAACTTATTTACGGATTCATTGCTGCGGACAGTAAGCCCATCCACCCAGATTATCTTCATCAATGACGGTTCCGGCACAGCAGTCAGACAGCATTTGGATAAGCTTCAGTCAGAGTGCAAGGAAGGCGTGACGGTGGAGATTTTGCAGCACGACTATCCGCTTGGATGCGCCGTTTCGATTAATAGCGCGCTAAAAATTGCACAGGGGCAATATATTTATTTTCTCGATTCCGACACGATCTTGAATCACAATTGGCAGCAGCTGATGAGCGAAACGCTGGACAGCAGCGACGAAATCGGCATGGCAGGCGGCGTGCTGCTGTATCCGCAAACAGGCGGCGTTCAGCATTGCGGCATCGCCTTTGCGGATACGATTGGCCGTCATCTCTTCCTGAACGCTTCCCCTATGGATATTCCGAAGCAGACGTTTTCCGTACAGCTCGTCATATTCGCGATGTTTGGCATGAAACGCGAAGTGTATGAGAAGGTGGGGCTGCTCGATGAGAAGTTTTTCAACGGCTACGAGGATTTCGATTATCAGATGAGAGCGCGGGCAGCCGGCTATGACATCGTTATTAACCCGGAAGTTTTGGCCTATCACTGGGAGCGCAGCAGCGGCATTCACCGCAGCTTCAATCGCAAAAACAATCTGGCCCGCTTCTGGAAAAAATGGGGCAGCGACATTAAGGCCGATATTTGGCCGTTCATGTTTGACCATTTGAAGTCGCATCTGGAGCAGCAGGACGCAGCATCTGCATCGCTGCCGATGATTGGCGTCGATCTGGCTGAGGTGCGCAGCGATGCGGACATGTTCTGGAGCCAGCTTCGCGAGGCAGAGTTCGCTACGCTCACCGAAGTGTATGACTATTCGAACCGTTTCAACTCGAATGGGGCGATTTGGCTGCCGCAGGTGCTGGGCAAGGAGCTCATTCAGAGCCGGAGCCGTCTATTGTTCCTCGTAGACAACTTCACGCGGCTGCTGGAAAATCGCTACTGGATTGAAATGCGCCATGCCCACCGGGCACAGGATTTGATCATTGACCTCTACGGCAATGTCATCTCCATCGACCGGATTTACGAAAGCTGCTGGCCAGGAACAAAGGTGCGCTAGAACGCGCTAAATGGAGGAGAAACCATGAAGACGAGAGAGGAGCAGGCGGTATTTACCCAAAGCCTGCAATGGTTGGAGCGCGTGCAGCAATTGATTCCGAGCGGATGCAGCACGCTGGCGAAGACGCCAGAGCGCTTATTCCCCGGCGAAACGGCCATCTGCTGCGTAGAAGCCAAACAATCCAGATTTATCGATATCGATGGCAATGAGTGGCTCGATTGCGAGATGGCGATGGGCACCGCCTCATGGGGACATGCCCGCGAGGAAGTGCAGGCGGCGATTGTAAAGCAGCTCGCCAAAGGGACAAGCTTCTCGGTACCCGCTGATGTGGAGCTGACGGCAGCGGAGCTTATACTCGCCCGCTTCGAGCAGCGTTATGCAGCACTGCGCTTCTGCAAGGGCGGAGCCGATGCAGTTAGCGGCGCAGTCCGGCTGGCAAGAGCTTACACCCGCAGGCCGAAGGTGATGTCGACGGCTTACCATGGCTGGAGCGATTGGTCGGCCTATGGCTATTACGGCGGAGACGCGGAAGCGATGGGGATTCCGGCGGAAATTCGCAGCAGTACCGTTTGGGTGCCGCATGCAAGCCTGCGGCGAATCGAAGACGAGGTGCGCCGGCATGGCGACCAGTTGGCCTGCATCGTGTTATGCCCGAGCGAGTGGCAGCGCGAGGAGCTGGCCAAGGTGATGGAGCTGGCCGCACGACACAGCATTCTAATCGTGTTCGACGAGGTAACGTCGGGCGCAAGAATGGGCAAGCAGGCGACCGCGGGCGAATACGGGCTGTGGCCGGATATTCTTTGCTTGTCGAAGGGGTTGGCCAATGGCCTGCCGCTGGGCGTCGTATTGGGATCAGAGCCGATTATGCGGCTATGTGGGCAGGTCAAGTTCAGCAGCGCCCATTCGAGCGAGACGATTGCGCTGGCAGCGCTTATTGCCTGCGAGAAGCTGATGCAGGCGGCACCGAGCTGGCCAAGCTGGCGCGGCGGTACGGAGAAGCTGATGGCAGAGCTACAGGCTCAGCTGGATGCGCTGGGGCTGACAGAGGAGCTCGCACTGCACGGTACCTATGCGAGCTTCTGCCTGAGGTCGCGGGCGGAGCAGGACTTTTACCGCGATCCGTTCCGCGCTTATATGATGAAGCGGCTCGCTCAGCAGGGCATTTTTACGAAAGGCTTCTTCGTCTTCTCAGATGCGCATACGGAGGCGGAGCTGCTGCTCGTACAAGAGTCGCTTAAGGAAGTTTTGCTGGAGTGGAGCAAACAAGAACATAGGCCTAGCAAGTCGGCTGTTTAATCTAATATTCACAAATAGAAAGAGGAGGCAATTTAATGAAAGCATTAGTATATCAGGATTATCGCAAGGTGGAACTTCTGGAGATGGAGGAGCCGACCATCGTGTCGCCGACAGGCGTCAAGGTTAAAATTTTTGGATCAGGTATTTGCGGAACAGACCTTAACATTGTAAAAGGAAAAATTCCGGCCAATTCTGGCACGATTATCGGCCATGAAGGGGTTGGAACCGTCGTTGAGGTTGGTCCTAAAGTAAGAAGCGTTAAAGTAGGCGACCGTGTGCTCATCGATCCGACCCAATCATGCGGCATTTGCTCCTATTGCCGTGAGGGGCTGCACTGCTATTGCGAAAATTTCGAGGATCATCAGGTTGGCATGACCATCCATGGCACTTTCGCGGAATATTACGCGGGCGAAGAAAGATATGTGTTCAAAATTCCTGACACGATGAGCTGGGAAGCGGCAATGATGGTCGAGCCGCTTGGCTGCGTGCTCAACAGCTTCTTGAAAGCTCGCGTTAAACCTAGCGATTCGGTGCTTGTGCTTGGCTCCGGCGCAATCGGTTCCTTGTGCCAGCTCGTTGGCAAGCGGCTGGGCCGCCTGACCGTTGGTACAGAGGTGGATGAATATCGTAAAAGCTTCGCTGCGAACATTGCAGATTATGTGTTCCATCCTCAGGAGCTGACGCTTGAGAAAGTGCTCGAAATTAACAATGGCCATAAATTCGATATTATTATTGATGCGGTCGGCAATCAGCTGCATGTTGCTCTTGAGCTGATCGGCAAAGGCGGCAGAATTATCCCAATGGGCTATGACGACAGCTATGAAGTATCGTTTAAGCCGACTGATTTTATTAATAACGGTGTCAATGTCATTGGCGATGTTGCGGTTCATCAAATGATCAGCACGGCGCTCAAGTTTGCTCAGAGCATGCCGGAGCTCGAAAACATGGTCACTTCAACCAAAAAGCTGCAGGACTACGAAGGCGCTTTTAATGAAACGATTGGTTATGACATGAGTACAGGCGCGCCAAGAGCGATGACCTCCGTGAAGACAGCACTTATTTCATAATGTAGGGCAAGGCAAGGGCGTTATGGCTGCGCGGCGAAAGGCTTACGGGGCGCCGCGCAGCAATGACGCATGAAGAAGAGGGGATGAGCCTTAAAGATGAAGCTGCTTGCCGATTTGCCAAAAAATCCGCGGTATTCGATTTTTCTGGAGCCGCTCTGGGCGATTCCTGGAACGATCGTTTTGTTTTATGCGCCGCTCTATATGAAGGATGCCGGACTAAGCGATATTGAAATTGGACTGATTAATTCCATTAACCTGTATTTTGCTTTTGTATTTCAGTTGTTTGCCGGATCGATTACGAATAAGCTGGGCCGAAAACGCACCTCGCTCATTTTTGATATTGTAGCCTGGAGCGTTCCGATGTTTATTTGGGCGTTCTCGCAAAGCTTCTGGCTGTTTATGATTGCCTATCTATTAAATGCGACATCCAAGTTCGTCACCGTGTCGTTCAATTTGCTCATTATTGAAGATGTGGAGGAGCGAAAGCGACCGAAAGTATTTGGCATCATGAATATGATTATTACCGCAGCTGGAGTGCTTACGCCGCTAGCGGGTTTTGTCATCGCCGATTTTGGTATCGGGAAAACGCTCGCCGTCATTTATTTTGCCGGAGGCGTAATGATGACGATAATGTTTATTGTAAGGAACCGGCTGACGGAGGAGACGGAGGCGGGCAAAGAGCTCATTGCGGTACATAGCCAAACCAAGGTGCTGAAAAGCTTGGGAGCCAGCCTGCGGCTATTCGGCAAAGCGTTTTATACTCGCCGGCTGTTCCCGATTATTTTAATCACGGTGCTGTCCAATTTTATTTTGCAGCTGAATTTTTTCCAGGTCGTGTTTTTTAAAGAGGAGCTGCATTTCGGTGATTGGACGATTTCCTACATTCCAGTCGTCACTGCGGTAACGGTCATGGTGCTGTATTTGGTCGTCATTCCTCGGCTGAAACAGCGCTCGGATGAAAAATACGTGAGTCTGTCGATCACCTTATGCACCGCGGGCTCCTTGCTGCTGCTCTTTATTCCTTCCGGCAATGTGCCGCTGCTCATGCTGACGATTGTTATATTGGCGGCAGGTACGTTTATTTTGCAAACGTACCGGGATGCGCTGCTGATGAATCGCCTCGGCACGCATGAGAAAGCAGATATGTTTTCGGCCGTACAGACGGTCATGACACTGATTGCTATACCTTCTGGTTATTTGACGGGACTCATCTATAACTATAGTCCAAAGCTGCTGTTCACCGTCATTGTTGCGCTTTATATGGTGCTCATGGCTGTCGTATTTTTCCTCCCGCTTCCTTCCCGGCAACAGCAGGTTATGGAAGCGAACCATCATGTCTAATAACCATTTGCAAGCAAAAACGACTTCGTCGTCCTTCCAGGACGTAAAGAGCTTTGTCGGAGAAATATAAGCCTATTTGAAGTGCAAAACTTATAAATTCTTATATTGCAAGCAAAAACGGCCGAAAGCCGTCCTCCGGCGGTGCTGCGCGTTTCAGTCCGAGAAATATAAGCCCATTTATAAGGGGAAACTTATAAATTCTTATATTTTTACAAAAGAAGGTTTTTCGCCAATTAGGTCGAATGGTTATACAGAAAATGGCTACGGAGGGATAATTAATGATTAATGTATTAAACCATGAAACACGCGATAAACTGGCATGGATTAACGAACCATCTCAGTGGCAGTTCACAGAGCAGGGCGGCGTTATTATTGAGGCACCACCGGAGGCGGATTTTTTCTGCGATCCATCAGGCAAGCATTTTGCCAGCTCCGCTCCATTCTTGTATGCTCCGGTCAAGCGCTCCTTCGAATTGACGGCAAGGCTAACGGTGGAGATGAAGCAGCAGTATGACTCGGGATGCCTAATGCTGTACGTCGATAAAGACAATTGGTGCAAATTATGCTTTGAATTTAATGGGCGGGCTGCCTCAATCGTCTCGGTCGTCACTAAGGATGGCTGGTCAGATGATTGCAACTCGGAAGAGATCCAGTCGGACAATCCTTATTTGCGAATCAATAAAGTCGAGGACTGCGTGTCCTTCTATTATTCGCCTGATGGTGAGGAATGGAAGCTGATTCGTTATTTCGGCATGCGTACGCCGGATGAAGTGAAAGTTGGCATCGTTGCGCAATCGCCAAAAGGCAGCGGCAGCACGAGCGAGTTTAGCTTTGTTCATCTCACCGAGGCGAACGAGGAAAGCCGATTTTAGCAGCGGCAGCTGCAAGCTAAGAGTCGGCTCCAGGTAAGCTGCAAGTAAAAGCAGGAAAGGAAGCTGATGACAGCGATGAGTCTGAAAGCAATCATTTTTGATTTCGACGGCTTGATTATGGATACGGAGACCCCTTGGTATTATGCTTTTCGGGACATTTATCAGGAGCATGGCGTAGAGCTGTCGCTAAGCCTATGGTCCCGCAATGTGGGTACAAACTTCGACGAATTCAATCCTTTCCATTATTTGGAGGAAGCGCTGCAAACGCCGATTGACCATGACCATATTAAAGAGCTCTCTGAGCAAAAATATGCGGTTTATATTGGCGAAGCCGGGCTATTGCCTGGTGTTGCGGAGCTGCTGGCGAGCGTGAAGCAGCGAAATCTGCGCCTTGCGGTTGCTTCGAGCTCTACAAGGGACTGGGTTCATAGTTATTTGAAGAAGCTCGGCATCTTTGAAGCCTTTGATGTCATCCACACCTCTGAAGATGTGGGGCGGGTAAAGCCCGATCCGGAGCTGTATGAGCTGACGCTGGCACGGCTTGGCATTGATGCCTCAGAAGCCATCGTCTTTGAAGACTCGCCAAATGGTTTGAAAGCTGCGAAGGCGGCTGGCATCCGCTGTATCGTGGTGCCGAATGAAGTGACGAGGGATTTGGAATTTTTGAATTTTGATCAGCGGCTTGCCTCAATCGCCGAATTTGATTTAGAAGCTTTGTAGCTTTTGCGCAGCACCATCGGTGAGCAGCCTTCATGCTTTTTGAAAACGGAGCCAAAATAACTCGCACTATTAAAACCGACCGCCTTGGCAATGTCATGAGCTGTCATGGAATCGTCATGAATGAGCATTTCTTTTGCCTTGAGCAGTCGGTAGCGGGTTAAAAAATCGAGCGGGGTCATCGCATATTCTTTTTTGAACATGCGATTCAAATGCTGCTCGGTTATGTAGAGCTGCCCGGCCAGCATAGATAGGGAAATGTCGAGATGATAGTTTTGCTTAATATAGGTCAGGATGCTGGACAGCTTCGGTGTATGCTCCTTGCGTTCAGGAACAAGGTAAAGGTCCTTGGAGAGCTTCAGCTTGATAAGCAGCATATACAAGAGCGCTGATCCAGTGAAAATACGCTCCTGACGGGTGGATTGCTGGCTTAAAATAATTTCGTCGATGAGCATTTGCGGAGCGGGATCCAGCCGAAATACGGAAAGGTTGGCGATATGTAACGCCTGCAGAAATGCTGGCAGCAAATAACCGGTAAAGGTTAAATATTTGATGCTGAGCGTTTCACTAATTTCGCAGGAAATAGAAGCGGTGTGGGAAAAATAAAGAATGGCGACGCCTTCCTTCAGCTGAATTTCCCGTTCTTGAAAAACAAGGCGGCCTGTACCTCCTACGCAGTTTACGATTTTGTAATCAGGGCTGCCTCCAGGGCAACGGTCGGGCTCAGTGACGGTAACGCTTCCAGATCCGGTAATCAATAGGGGGAGCTCGTTGTAGATGCTGCCTGTGTCTATTGCTTCCTGCATCAACTTCCTCTTTTCTCCTAAAAGTGGAATTAAAATGTGATCAAAAATGTGGACGCCTGATTGACAATTGGAATTATAACATACATAAAGAAATATATGTTATATCTAGTTTTCGATGTTTTTCTCTGTTTTTCGCTATTTATCGTTATTTTGGAACAATTTATTGATGTTAAGAAATCGCCGTTCTTGGCTTAGAGAACGGTTTTTTTATATGTGTGCCGCAGTTATTAAAGGGTAAAACAAGTTTTGCCTACCTTGAAATGGCGACAGCTGTTTCCGCTTGTGTTAAGATATATGACAAACACATTTGGAGAAAGCATGGTGACGGGGCAAGCATGGGAATGGGTGCATTGAAGGGGAAAAGATTGGTCATAGCAGGATCTCGCAAGACAGAGGAAATGAGCGCCATCATTGAAAAACAGGGCGGGACATCGGTCGTGCGTTCGCTTCAGGGAATGACATTGCTCGATGAGGAAACGTTGGAGGCGCCACTGCGACAGTTTGCAGTCGAGGGTGCTGATTGGGTTATTTTAACGACGGGTATTGGCTCGGAGACGCTTGCCAGCAATGCGGAAAAGCTGAATATACAGGAGCCGTTTTTGGAGCAGCTGTCGCAGGCATCGATTGCTTCCAGAGGTTATAAGACGACTGCTTATCTTAAGCGGGCAGGCTTGAAAGCCGTTGTGGCGGATGATGATGGCACGGTGCAAAATTTAATCGACAAGCTGGAGGAATTTGATTTTGCCGGGCAGCGTATCGTCATTCAGCTGCATGGCGAGCCTTCGCCCGAGCTGGAACGTTTTTTTGCTGCGAAAAAAGCGGGTGAGGTTATTTCGCTGCTGCCCTACAAACATGTTCCGCCCGAGGTGAGCGTACTTACTCAGCTCATGGAAGAGCTGACGGCAGGCGAGGTTGACGTGGTCTGCTTTACAACTGCCGTTCAAGTGCAGTATTTATTCCGCTATGCAAGAAAAATAGGTCTTGAGCAGCAGCTTCTGGAAATATTCGCTGGGCAGGTCCTAGCAGCAGCTGTGGGCAAAGTAACCGCCGAGGCGCTGCAATTGAACGGGGTACAACGTTATATCGTGCCGGATATTGAACGAATGGGTGCAATGATCATTGAAGTGGCCCATTATTACGAAGCGCAAGGCCAAACCAAATAAACGAAATCTAAAACCGACTGCTTACGGACTGCACCTTTTTGAATAGCTGCTTCGTCTTAAGTTTGTAGACGTTGCATCATTTGTTTAAAGGGGTAGATTAGGATGAGAAAAAGCAGTTTGTTGATCATTTCACTCATATTGACGATATGTTTAGGCGCATGCTCTTCAGAGCTTAAGCCATCTGGAGAAGCATCGGCCTCCACGAGCGGGGGATTGGAGACGCCAGCGGTCACGATTCCAGCAGATGGAGGAGGTAGTGGTGGAGAGGCGACGAAGGGGCCCGTCGCTGGGTCGGCAGCTGATCCAACAGCCGCACCGCTGCTGGATACCGCCGTGCTTGGCAAAGGAGCATTTGGCTTTGCCGATGAAGCGGGCAAACAGCTGCTTGTCAGCCCGACTGAAGGGGGCGGCGAGCAGTGGTCGAGCTTCAATCTCGCGGTTGGCCACAATGGGCAATTGCTCAAAATTAAATACAAAACAGAGCAAACGGCCTCCGAAGCCGATAACGGCAGGCAAACGGCGCAAAATTTTGCAAACCAGCAGGGCCAGCTGTTTGAGGTCGTGGAGGGCAAGGCGGAGCCGAATGAAACGTATTTTCTAATCGATGATCAGTCGGTAAAGCCGGAAATGCTGCTGTCCGTAACTGGAAAGCGAAACGGGCAGGCAGCAGATGAGGTGTTGTCGGCAATCGCCAAGAGCAAGAACCGCAGCGTGGAGAAGCTATGGCCGCTTGAGGAAATAGGGGACGAGGGGAATATCTTGTATCTGGTGCAGTTCGAGCGTCAGGGCAAGGATATGCTGGCGAGCCTGGCGCTGCAGACTACAGACGGCTTCGTTTTCCAAGACTATCCGGCTGTGTTTAATGAAAGCTCGACTTGGCGTGTGGATGATGGCGGGGAGGTCGTGCCGGAAATGTTTTCCTTCTTATTCGCTGCGAAGACGGCTGATGGTATCGTTCTTGGGGTTAAATGGATGGGGGCGGAAGGGGAAAATGTGTCGTTCCTTTCGGAGAAGGATGGCAAGTTTTCCGAGCTCGATCTCAGCTATGGCCGTTATATGTCGCCAGTGTAATCTATGCCAGGCATTTATTTGAACAACGAAAAAAGCGCTGACTGCTTCTATTTAGAAGCGTTCAGCGCTTTTTTAATTTGACGGTTGACCGCATCGACGTTGACGCGGGTGATGAGCTCATCTTTTAGTGTAAAGGCGCTTTTGAGATGAATGATCCGATAAACGCTGTCATCGAGCGCTTGCATAGAGATGTCGCCTGCTTTGACCGCTTTTTTTAGCGCCTTCAGCACGGCGATCTGCTGCTTGGCATCATGTCCAACAAGAATAATATCGTTGCCCGCTTGAACGGCTTTGACCGCCGCATCCTGAATGCCAAAATGCTTCGTAATGCCAAGCATCGTCATATCATCCGTAATCACAACACCCGTAAACCCGAGCTTGTCCCGTAAAAGCTCAGTAATGATCGTCTTGGACAAGGAAGCAGGGTATTGCTTGTCGATAGCCGGAATAAGCAAATGTCCGATCATGACAGCAGGAGCTTGCTGCTTAATCGCTTCCTTAAAGGGAAGAAGCTCGAACTGCTCTAATTGCTTCAAGCTTTTGTCTACCACCGGCAAATCCAGATGCGAATCGACCGACGTATCCCCATGGCCGGGAAAATGCTTAACGACAGGCACGACATGTCCCGCCTGTATGCCCTTCATCGTCTCAATGCCGCTCGTTATGACGCTTTCCGCTGTGGAGCCAAACGCCCGGTTGCCAATGACCGGATTGTCCGGGTTGCTGTTAATATCGAGCACAGGGGCAAAATCCATATTAAACCCTATGGAATACAGCTCGGCGCCAATAGCTTCACCTATTCCGTAGGCGTATTGTGGTTTGTTTTTGCTGCCAATAGACTGTGCGGAAGGAATTTTTACGAAATCCTGGGGCATCCGGCTCACCGTTCCCCCTTCCTGATCGATGCTCAGCCACAGCGGGACGGGATTTTTTTTATTTTGTTTTTTAAGCTCGTTCAGCAGGGCCAGCGTCTGCGAAGCGTCCGTAATATTTCTTTTGTACAAAATAAAGCCGCCTACATGATAGGTATTCATCATTTCGATAGCATCAGCTTGTATGGTCGTGCCTTCAAGGCCAACGAGCACGAGCTGTCCGATTTTCTCATCGACCGACATGCTGGCCATTTCTTGTTTAATAGGGTCCGTCGCTGCCGTCGCCGTTGGCGTAGGCGTAGGCGCTATAGTTGGAATGGCTGCTGCTGCCGATTCTGTGGCGGAAGGGGTTGGCGTCGAGGCAGTGGCTGGTTGATTAGAGCCGGAATGGCTGCCGTTCCCGCTGTTGGTACGATCGACCGTGCTGCCGCAGGAACTCGCACTTATAACGAGAAACGAAGCAAGGATCAATGAAGTGATTTTTTTAAGCATGTGGGAAGTTCCTCCTTTTCTTGCAATATCCCCTTTAGGCCAGCTTCTCATACTTTAGGGGAAGTTAGAAGTAAAAGCTATTGCAAAGGCTGTTTCGGTCTTATTTCCAAAATTGGGTTGTGAAGCTGGAAATGAGCCGATATAATGGGAAGTGTATAGATTAACGATAATCGATAATTTGAAACAGGGACGTGTTTATGTGTCAGAAAATCCAGCAATCGTGCCCATTCATTCTATAAGTACACATGTATATATGAAGCTGAAGAAAGAGATTTTGGCTGGCGAGCTTCAACCGGGTGCCCGCCTTATTGTACTGGAAATCGCCGGACAATTCCAGATCAGCCAGGCTCCTGTAAGAGAGGCGCTTGAACGGCTCAAGCAAGAAGGGCTCATTATTGGTGTTCCGAACAAAGGCTCGGTGGTCTCCAACATAACGGCGAAGGAAATCAAGGATTTGTTCGTGCTGCGGGAAATGATTGAAGGCTTCGCGGTTAGGCAGTCAATGCCGCTGCTTACGGAGCAGGATTTCTCCGAGCTGGCTGGCATTATTGAGCAGATGGACCAAGCGGTTAAGCAAAACGATATACTTAGCATATTGGAGCTGGACATGGATTTTCATGGTTTTTTCTACCGCAAATGTGATAATGGGGCTATTTTGACGTTATGGAAGGATATGAAGACGAAGCTTATGCGGTTTATGGCGATTTCCAATCGGCATTACACGACTCTAGGGCTGGCAGATTACCATACTGTACTAATTGACGTGCTGCGCAAAGGGGATGTTGCAGCGGCTGAGCGGGCGTTTATCGATCATATGCACGCTTACAAAATCATTCATCTGGACTAGGCCGTGACTTAAGACGAGGGGCAGCTTGCTTGTTAACCTTTCAATTTAAAGGGGAAATGGAGCATGGTGAAAGAAGAAAAATGGCTGAAGGACGATTATATGCTGACCTGGATGAGGGATCGTTTGCTGCAGGAGCTGGTGTTGGACAGAGTCAGCGGCAGTGGAAAGGCGAATGTGAAGGAGCAGCTGGTGAAGCTGAATGTAAATCCATATTTTACGTATCCGGCTGTAGCCATGCTTGCACCAGCGGCCTATTTTCATCAGGAGCATGACCGGCTCGGCTATATGGAGAAAATAAGGGAATATTTGCAGCCGCGCATTCCGGCGGGAAGTGTTCTTTTTTTAGATGAGGAGCATCGGCTCGTGCTGCTGTTTTCCTGGGTGTCGAAGAAGATGCTCGATAATGTGCAGGCGATGCTGGGTGAGCAGTTTTCCGATCCGATTACGATTGGTGTAGGGAAGCCCTGTGGCTATTTGCACGAAGTAAAGCATTCCTATGAACAGGCGGGGCAGGCGCTCCAGCATCAATTTTATCAGGGCATTGGCGAAATCATTTATTTTAGCGAGCTTCGCGCTTATGTGCTGCTTCAGGAATATCCGGAGCATATGGAGAAGGAGCTGTTTGATGGCTGCAAGGCGGCGACGTCGGAGGGGCAGCTTGAAGAGGCGGTAAAGGCGTTTTATCGCAGTGTGATGAGGGGCGGGCCGATTGATATTTCACATATGTATGAGCTGACGCTGCGTTTGCTCGTGGGGATGGAGCGAAGAGTGCTAGCTGATACGGATACCGCTGCAGCTAATAAACCTTATGAAATTTTATCCATTTTGAAAATGAAAACGCTTCATGAATTGGTTCGCTGTGTCAGCGAGTTTGTCACAGGCTTGTGGAAAGCGGTAGCGCCCTACCAGGGTGAGAGCCATCGCAGCATCATTAAAAAAACGATGTATTATATGGAGCAGGAATGCCAGCATGTTTCGCTGCAAAGCGTGGCGGAGAAGGTGTACATGACGCCAACCTATTTGAGCCTGCTGTTCAAGACCAATACTGGCAAAACGTTCATCGAGCATTTGACCGATATCCGAATCGACAAGGCGAAAGCGATGCTCAAGTCGACGCATTTTAAAAACTACGAGGTGGCGGAAAAGGTCGGCTATCAGGATTCGCGCTATTTTAGCCAAATTTTCAAAAAGCGGGTCGGCTTGTCTCCAAGCGAGTACCGCGAGTCAGCGGGGCATTAGATCGGATGCATAAAGGAAGAGGGAGCCCACGCAATGGCGGGCTCCCTCTGTGCTATGGACAGTCTAGCAGCATGATTATTTACTGAATGATAGACAGCTCCAGCTATAACGCTTTAACTTCCGTTTCAGACAGGCCGCTTGCTTTGGCGATGAGCGGAATTTCGATGCCCAAGGCCAGCATGTTTTTGGCGATTTCAATCGCTTTTTGGCGTTCGCCTTGTTTCATACCCTTTTCCGTAGCCCATTCAATCATGGAAGCCTCATCGTGCAAAAATTTCTGCCGCTCCTCATACAAACGGCGAGCCTCCCCATCCTGACTTAGAAATTCCAAGGTATCCATCGCTTTGCCTAGTGTCGGTTCATTCATCTTTAGCACCTCCCAATTTGATTTATCGGCACCTTTCAGAAATAACAGCCAATTGATTAAGCCGCCCTTATGAGGCAGTAATTGATCATTTAGCTTGGAAAGCTCCATAAAGTGAACTTCAATATCATCCGTTAAGGCGAGACCGGTATGGTCTTCCCGCAAATGGAACACGTTATGATAACGATCATTAGACAGGAAGGAATAATTCAATATATTAATAGTCACACATCAGCTTACCCTCAGATGTTTTGGCCCAGATATCAAAAATAGACTGTTTGTCCAATGGGGCATCCTTATCCGTATAGGGGTTCAAAAGTACAATTTCAGTTAGCGGAGGTTCGTTTGACTCTGCAAAAGTGCGATTCAAAAAGGCAAGCAATACATCTTTATTTTCTTCACTGCCAAAAATGCGCTTAAAGACGAAATCATTACGAGGATCAAGCAACTCGTTCATCCCAAATCAGCTCCATTCAACATGATTATACCATGCAAAATAAGAAACCGGAATTTGCTAAACGAAAGTATCGTTCTCATTTATATCTCAGAAGGCTGCGCCAATTATCCTAATGGTTGTCCGGTGAAAATAGAAAATTGATAAAAATGTAGAAAATTGTCAGTATTTGTTTATGACAAAATACTATATTGCATACAAAAATGAGCGATTTGGAGAAGCAATGTCAAAGGATGAGGCTATTAAAATGTACTTCGAATTGAAGGGAGAATTCAAAGATTTATGCGTTCTGGTCTACGACAACAATGATAGACTGATTAAACGGATTCCTAAAAAGGGTTAATTGAAAAATGCGAAAAGGTCAGGAAAATTTTCCTAACCTCCTTTTGCGTTCTACAGACGCACATCGCTCCGCGGCCCATCATGCTCTCTCTTCTTCGCATCCTCAAGCTCATCGTCCCAGCGCAAATGCCGATATTCCGCTG
The DNA here is from genome assembly GCF_055814915.1 of Paenibacillus sp. R-74696. Classification (NCBI taxonomy): domain Bacteria; kingdom Bacillati; phylum Bacillota; class Bacilli; order Caryophanales; family Paenibacillaceae; genus Paenibacillus; species Paenibacillus sp. R-74696. The sequence goes on along the minus strand of NZ_JBPULM010000030.1, from coordinate 763,377 downwards.
CGGCGTCATCGCTATTGAACCAGTCGATGAAATCCTGCCATAGGGCCGTATTCCACGCAGCATCTATTTGTGCCGTTGAATACACCTGCTGCTTAAGGCGAATGAAGCCGAATACGTCGCGCACCTGCGACTTCTCCGCCTGCACAACGGTCAGCTCAGCCAAATGCGGCGGAATAAAAATAACCCCCGCAGGCGTGCCTAGCACGACATCCCCAGGCATACAGATCGCCTTGCCAATGCGTGTCGGCACATTCATTCCAACCATCGTCACATCGGCAATCGCCGTCGGATCGCTGCCCCGATAATAGACGTTAATGCCGCCGATTTCCTTCACCTGCTGATTATCGCGGATACCGCCCCAGATCACGGCGCCGCCGCGCTTCGTGCGAGTGGCAATCGCCGTAGATAAATTGCCGCCAACGTAAGTGCCGCTATGAATTTTATCAAACATATCGACGACGACCACATCGTCCTCCACTAGCGAATCAATGACCCATTGGTTGAAAAAGCCGTGGCGATCCTCCTGCTCATGTCCGTAATCAAGCAACGTTTCATGCAGGTCAGGCCGCTTGGGCACCATGACCGCAGTAACCGCACGCCCGACCATCACCTGCTCGGGATGCATGATTTTGAACTCTCCTTCGAATTGAAACGTATAGCCGCGATTCCACAGCGGGCCCCATGCTTCCTCCAGCGTTATTTTTCGCATGCGGCGCAATATATCTTCATCTACTTTAGGGCGGCCATTCTCAAAGCGCTCACCCTCCCAAAGCGGGGTCAATTGTCTTATATCTTCCGGATTATCGAACTTCATCTTGCAGCACCTCTTCCGCTACTGTAATTAGTTCAAATTAGAGCTGTTCAAGCTATAGTTTTATTGTTGCAGGCAGCGGCAAATTTGTCGATGCGACGTTTTTAAGGTTTTACACAGCGGACTCTAAAAAAAACCAACCATTTCATAAAATTGTCTCCTTCATTTATGAAAGCGTTTTCGTATAAAGTAAGGCTAGACAAAAAGCAACTGACTCAGGCAAGCATTTGACTCGAATAAGCAAAGGGAGGGGAGAAATGGGGTGAAGCGTAAAGATAACCGGATTACACATTTGGCTGGTTACGTGTTTATTTCGCCATGGCTGCTAGGGTTTTTACTGCTGACATTGTGGCCGATTGCCCAGTCATTTTATTTATCCTTTACGGAGTATTCGCTGCTTGAAGCGCCCGAGTGGACCGGGATGGACAACTATGTCAACATTTTTACGAATGATTCCACATTCACCACGTCGTTAAAAGTTACATTTATGTTCGTGCTGTTCTCCGTGCCGCTCAAGCTGTTTTTCTCGCTTATGGTAGCAATGGCGCTGAATAAAAGCTTGCGCGGCATGAATATTTATCGCACCGCGATTTATTTTCCGTCGCTCATCGGCGGCAGTATTGCAGTAGCGGCATTGTGGCGCAACATGTTCAGCCTAGACGGGTATGTGAATCAGGTGCTTGGCTGGTTTGGCATTCAAGGCGTCGCCTGGATATCCAATCCCGATACGTCGCTGGCTACGCTCATCCTGCTCAATACGTGGCAGTTCGGCTCCACCATGGTTATCTTCCTGGCCGGGCTTAAGCAAATTCCGCAGGAGCTGTACGAATCCGCCTCGGTCGACGGAGCGGGCAAAACGCGAAAATTTATTAGCATTACACTCCCCATGCTCTCTCCCGTTATGTTTTTCAACCTGGTGCTTGGCATTATTGGTTCCTTTCAAACGTTTACGTCAGCCTACATTATTACGAAGGGCGGGCCGATCAACTCAACCTACATGTACGCCATGTTCCTCTATGAAAAAGCGTTCAAGCATTACCAGATGGGCTATGCCTCTGCACTGGCCTGGATTCTGCTCGTTATCGTAGCGCTGCTGACCATTATTAACTTTGCCGCTTCCCGCTATTGGGTATTTTACGAGTCGGATGGAGGGAAAGCGAAATGAGAAGGCTGGGTGCAAAAGGTTTCGATCATATCTTTCTGGCGCTGTTTTCCTTCATCATGATTTATCCCGTCATTTGGTGGGTGGGCGCTTCGCTCAAAAAAACGTCCGAGCTGAGCCTGCCGACGATCTGGCCCTCCATTCCGATGTGGGAAAATTACAGCAAGGGCTGGCGTTTCTCCGGCGAATATACATTTGCTCACTTTTTCGGCAATACGCTGCTGATGGAACTTGGCAATGTGGCAGGCGGCGTCTTGACGGCGGCGATTGTAGCTTATGGCTTTGGCCGCTTGTACTTCGGGCTTAAAGGCTTCTGGTTTTCGATTTTGCTGCTGACGATGATGCTGCCGGGCCAGGTAACGGTCGTGCCGCAATACATTTTGTTCAATAAGCTGGGGCTGGTCGACAGCTACGTTCCACTTGTGCTGCCGCATTTTTTCGGGGGCGGCGCCTTCTTTATTTTTTTGCTGGTGCAGTTTATTCGTGGTATCCCGCGTGATCTTGATGAGGCGGCCAAAATCGACGGAGCTTCCGTCTACGGCATTTTTCTGCGAATTATTTTTCCGCTCATTAAGCCAGCGCTGGTGACCGTGGGGATTTTCACCTTTATTTGGAGCTGGGACGATTTTTTTGCGCAGGTGCTGTATTTAAGCTCGGTTGAGAAGTTCACGGTCGGCCTTGCGCTGCGCATGTTCATCGACCAGTTTGATATTCAATGGGGGCAGCTGCTTGCGATGTCGCTGCTGTCAATTATGCCTTCCGTTCTCATCTTTTTTCTGGCCCAAAAGCACTTTGTAGAAGGTATTGCTACAACAGGACTCAAAGGGTAACGGCTTTTGTGAAAATCGCTTATAGAAAAAGATATTTCATTTGAAGGGGATGAGCTGATAATGGGAAAAAGGTGGCTGAAAAGCAAAGGCTGGGCGGTGCTGACGCTCGCTGTGGTGCTGACAATGACCGCATGCAGCGGCAATAGCGGGAGCGGTGGAGGCAATCAGGGCGCGGAGCCAAGCTCGGCAACGGAGACAGCGGCGGCTGGGGAAGCAGGCGGGGCAGCGACGACGCTCAGCATTATGTGGTGGGGCTCGGATGCCCGTCATGAAGCAACGAAAAAAGCGCTGGACATCTATTCTCAGCAATTTACAAACGTGAAATTCAAGCCGGAATTTATGGCCTGGGATGCTTATTGGCAGAAGCTTCCGACACTGGCAGCCTCCAAGTCGATTACCGACGTGCTGCAAATGGATGCGGCTTACATTCAGGAATACGTGTCCAGAGGCCAACTGGAGGATTTATCCGACATTGACCTCAGCGGGATAGTGGACCCGAATGTGCTGAAAAATTTGCAAATAGACGGCAAGCTGTATGGAATCCCGCTCAGCCAGAACGCGCAAGGCTTCGCCTACAACAAAACAGAGCTGGAGCAGCTCGGCATCCCGCTGCCGCATAAGGATTGGACATATGATGCGTTTTTTCAGTGGGCGAGGGATGCTCGTGCCAAGCTGCCGGAGGGCAAATATCCGATTGGTGATACATCGACCTGGGATGGCTTCAACTATTACCAGACGGCGATGGGCAAACCGCCCATTATGTCGGACGGCGGCAAAACGTTCACGCTCGACAAGGAGCTGTTCATGACTTTTTATGGCATTTATGACGATTTCCGCAAAAATAAAATCGTTCCACCAGCAGAGCTAGCCGCTTCTTTCCTGGAAAATGACCCGCAAGCCGACCCTATGGCTTCAGGCGTAGTGCTGACGCGAGGCGCGACGACTGGCTCCGTAAGCGCACTGGAGCAGCTGATGCCTGGCAAGCTGGGCGTTGTCAATTTGCAGACGGGACCAGTTGGCGGCGGCTGGGCGCAATCGACGATTTTTCTCAGCGTAAGCGCCAATTCAAAAAACAAGGAGGAAGCGAAGAAGTTTGTGAAATGGTTTATAACGGATCAGGAGGCGGGCAAAGCACTTGGCTTGACGCGCGGACTGCCGATTAATCCGGAAATATTCAAGGCGCTTGAGCCGACGCTTGAAGCCAAGGATTTGCTGGGCAAGGAGATTTATGATATGTCGGTGGATAAAGCGCTGCCGTTTTATTCACCTGCTGCTGGATTTTCGGAATGGGTGGATACGTACAAAAAAGAAATGGATGCCGTCTCCTTCGGCCAGCAATCGATTGAAGACGCCTTTAATAAAATCGACAAGCTGGGCAAGGAGCTGGCCGCCAAAGCTGGAAAATCTTAATTCACGTGATGGTTGCAGAGCTTGTAAACGAAATAGGAGGAATTTTTAATGCAGCTAGCAGAATTTTTCTCGCCGCGGCCTGACCGCCTGTGGCAGCTTGCGAAGCAAATGGATGTCAATTACGCGGTAAGCGGTCTGGCATGGGATGAAAAAAATGAAAAGCCATGGGATCTAATGCCGCTGATCCGCATGAAGCAGCGGTTTGCCGACAGCGGCATCAACCTGGCTGTTATTGAATCGATGCCGCCAAGCAATGAAATTAAGCTTGGCACAGCAGGGCGCGATGCGGAAATTGAAACATTTCAGCAATTTATAGTTCATATGGGGAGGGCGGGTATCCCTGTGCTATGCTACAATTTTATGGCGCAGTTCAATTGGTTCCGCACCTCAACGACGACTCGTACGCGGGGCGGGGCGCTCGTCTCCAGCTATGATCACAGCTTGATGCAGGATGCGCCGCATACCGAAGCGGGCATCGTTTCCGAGCAGCAGCTGTGGGAAAATCTGCATTATTTTATGGAGCAGATTGTGCCTGTGGCGGAGGAAGCGAAGGTCAAGCTGGCGCTGCATCCCGATGATCCACCGATTACCCCTATTCGCGGAGTGTCGCGTATTTTGCGCAGTGCCGATGCCTTGCAGCGAGCCATTGATCTTGTGCCAAGCGCTTATAATGGCATTACGCTATGCCAAGGTACGCTGGCGACGGCGGGGGAGCATATCCCAAGCGTCATTCGCCATTTTGGCGGACAGGACAAAATGTTTTTTGTTCATTTTAGAGATGTGCGCGGCACAGCGGAAAAGTTTGAGGAAACGTTCCACGATGATGGCATTACCGACATGCTGGAGGCGATGTACACCTACTATGATGTTGGCTTTGCTGGACCGGCAAGGCCCGACCATGTGCCGACGATGGAAGGCGAGACGAATGATAACCCCGGCTATGAGCTGCTGGGACGATTGTTCGGGGTAGGCTACATTAAAGGATTGATGGAGGCAGCGTCCAGACGGCAAGTGGAAGGCGCGCAAACCAGCACAAACACGGCAGAAGCACAAAAAATAGCTGTAGAATAAGCTGCGGGTAAAATAAAGGTACTGTCCACGGCTGGCATGTTGACATGCTGGCCAAGAGCAGTACCTTTTTTAAAATATAGGATCGGAATGAAACGCGCTGCGCCGCCAAAGGACGGCGACAGCCGTTTCACCTAGTTGCAGTTAAATTAAGCCTCCAAGGCTATCGTGATGCTGGCTTCCAAAGCTTGGCCTGGCTCGACCATTACAAGCCCTTTTTTGTCGTTCAGCGCCTCATTCGGAGCAGTCCAAGGCTCCACGCATACAAAAGGCTTGCCTTCTACCGACCAAATGACGGTTGTACCGAACACTTCGCTGTAGCTTAATTTAATATGCTGATCACCGAAAGGAAATGAAATTTCCGGTGTAGTCGCATCCAGCAAAGCCACGGATTCAACGAGACCGTTCAAATCCAGCGGGCCTGCAAACGGCTTCACCTGATTGTCGTTGTAATCCAGCGCTTGCTGCGCGTCAGAGCGATAATTCAGATTCTTTTCGGCAATTGCAAAATAAGGATGGAAGCCGGCATGTACAGGCATGCTAGTCTCGGACAAGTTGCTGTATACTTGCTCAATGTCCAGTTTGCCGTCCTTCAAGCGATAGGTGAATGTCAGCTTAAAGCTGAACGGATACGCAGCCTGTGTCTGTGCGCTGCTTTCCAAAGAAAGCGTAAGCGAGGCTCCATTTTCAGCAGACTGCCCTTCAACGTTCCAGGAAGCTTGGCGGGCTACGCCATGATTGCGCATATTATATCTTACGCCATCCCATTCGTAGGCACCGTTTCGCACTTGCCCGCAAATGGGAAACAAAACCGGAATGCCGCCGCGAATGTTGGCAGCCGGATCAATAAAGGTATCGCGATCGAGGTACAGCAGCTCTTGGCCTTGCAGCTGGCAGCTAATTACGATGCCGCCGCGTTCAGGGCAGATGAGGACGCGGGAATTTGTTGCGTGTTCCTTTAGCTCAAAGATCTGATACGTATCGATATAGCTGGTTACTTCATAGCCTGCTTGGTTTGCAGTCATTTCTCTACCTCCAATAGGTGCACTCCTGTTTTTATCTTGCAGTTAACACTTCCTGTCCATTATAACAAGTTCAGCGGCCATAAAGGAATGATTATCAAATTTGTTCCTCGTCATGAACGGCGGGGAGCTCATCAACAAGCTATCCTCAAAAAGGGAACTGCAAGAGCAAACAAGCTGCTTCACAAATCCCTTTAGGACATGTGAAGCAGCTTGTTTGCTATACACACTTATCTTTACTAAAATGATGGTTCCTTCGTATTCTGCCGTTTGACTAACTCCACAAACGGTCATTCGACAGCAGCTTGTTCCACGAGTCGGTAGACTCCCAGATGCCGGGAATATCGGGATGCAGGTGCTCGGCAAGCACCTCGTCATTCAAATCATCAATGCCAAGTCCAGGCGCATCACTGATCGTAATGAAGCCATCCTGCACCAGCTTGTTTGGCAGCTTGCTGCTAATTATAATATCATCCCACCAAGGCACCTCGCAGGAATGGTATTCGAGGGCGAGGAAATTTTCCGTTGCGGCTGCAACATGCGCGGCCGCCAAGCAGGCAATCGGGCTCTCCGCCATATGGATGGCCATCGCCGCCCCGTAATCCTGAGCCATATCACCGATTTTTTTCGTCTCCAATATCCCCCCGGTCGTCAGCACATCCGGATGAATGACGGATACGCCGCCCGCTTCTAGCAAAGGCTTGAAGTTTTCCTTCAAATAGATGTCCTCGCCTGTACAAATCGGCGTGGCCACTGCCCGTGCAAGCTTAGCGTATTGCTCGGTATACTGCCACGGCAGCATATCCTCCATCCAAGCGAGGTTGAACTTCTCGACGCGGCGGCCAAGCTTGATACAGCTTTCCAGCCCGATATGTCCAAAGTGGTCAATAGCGAGCGGCACTTGATAGCCGATGACGGAACGGACATCCGCTACATATTGCTCAAGCAGATCGAGCCCTTTTTCAGTCACCTGAATGGCGGTAAACGGGTGAGCAATATTATAAATATCATAATGGCGGTTCGTTATTTCGCGAAGCTGTTCATCTGACATGCCGTCAAAATTTTGATTGTAGCGGTTGCGCGATTTTTCCCGCATTTCCTCGAGAAAGCCGAGCGGCGCGCTTAAGGTGCCCGGTTCATGGATGATTTGGCCAATACCGAGATCCATTTTTAGAAAAGTAAAGCCTTCGTCCATACGCTTCTTCAAGGCTTCGCCCATTGCTTTACCGGTGTCTTTGCCTACGACTTCCGTGTCGCAGTACATGCGTATGCGGTCGCGAAAGCGTCCGCCTAACATTTGATAGACGGGAACGCCATACGCTTTTCCAGCCAAATCCCATAGGGCAATTTCAAGGCCGCTTACCCCGCCGCCTTGACGGGCGTGGCCGCCAAACTGCTTGATGCGGCGGAACAGCTTATCGACATGGCAAGGGTTTTCACCCAGCAGCCGTGCCTTCAGCATTTGTGCATACACCTTATCGGCTCCGTCACGAACTTCGCCAAACCCGACCAATCCCTGATTTGTATACACTTTAATGAGGCTGCTGTGGAAAGGTCCGCCTACAATGTCAGTAAACCGGATATCGGTAATGCGAAGCTGTGTCGGATTGGAGCTTGTTCGCACATGGGCTAGCGTTTCCTCATACGTTTCTTTATTAATCACAACCGTCACTCCTCTATTATCGTTATCGTAAGGATCACCCATCAGCTACAGCAGCATGCTGCCGCCATCCAATCGGATGGCGGAGCCGGTCATAAACTCGCTTTCATCAGATGCGATAAAGCAGACGAGCCGAGCGACATCAAGCGGCTTGCCGACGCGTCCGAGCGGAAACTTTTTGCGGATATCCCGCTTTGGGCGTATGGGCTTTGCTCCGTTAGTGTCTGAGGCAGCAGGTCCAATGGGCCGAGATTCTCTTGCAGACTGCACGCCAACGTTGATTTGCCCAGGCTCTATTGTATTAACGGTAATGCCATACTTAGCTAGCTCGATCGCCGCTTCCCGCCCCAGCATGCGGATGCCGCCCTTGGTCATGGAATAAACGGCGTCGAAATCAGTTGGACGCTTGCTATGAACCGAGGAGATGAGAATAATGCGGCCTCCAGCAGCGTTATTTTTCATATAAGGAATAGCTGCTTGCATACACTGCCAATAAGCCTTCAAATTAATGTTCATCATGCGGTCAAAGGACGTCTCGTCATGGTCAAATAGCCCATAATTAAGCTGCAAAGCGGCATTGTTGACTAAAATATCGATTGTGCCTCCAGACTCCGATGCAGGAAAGGCATGTGCGGCTTGCTCCATCAACCGTTCGATTTCTGCTTTGCTGGCAACATCGGCTTGCACTATAACGGCCTCTCCACCGGCTGCCTGAATTTGCGCTAGTGTTTCTTTTGCTCCGGCATCGCTGCGATTATAATGAATGATGACTTTCGCGCCACATTGTGCGAGCTGGACGGCAACACCTTGGCCGATACCTGTTCCGGCACCCGTTACGAGGGCCACCTTGCCTGTCAGGTCCATGCTCATCCTCCTTGACTGTCCAGTAGTGGGGGACGCTTCATTTTGAAATCCATATAATGCTGCAAAAATCCGCCATCCAGCCGAATGTCAGCGCCATTCACGTATTGCGCCTCGCCAGAGGCTAAGAACAGCGAAAGCTGAGCCAAATCATCATAGCTGCCGAGTACTGCATTTGGCACTTTGTACGCGTAATCCTCGTATAGCGTGGATAGCTCACTCGCGAACCGTTCATCATCGCCTTCGATGGGGCCAAGCTCAATCGTATTGACGGTTACGCCGCTGCGTCCAAGTACGAGAGCCGCTTCTTTCGCCAGCATGCTGACCGCGCCTTTGGACGCGCTGTAGGCGAAGGAGGAGCCGGTCGGCTTCTGCGCATGAATTGAGGAGACGTAGATAATCGAACCTGACCCAGCCTCAGCCATTTGCCGGCCGATTACCTTCGTACATATAAAAGCGGATTTAGCATTCGTATTCAGTAGATCCAGAAACAAATCCTCCTCGCCATATTCAATAGAGGTTGGTTTCATGAGATCATTATTATGAATAAGCACATCTACTCGGCCAAGTTTGAGCGTTGCTTGCTCTAGCACCGCATGCAGGCCACTGCTGCTGCAAAGATCTGCAGTGCTCACGAAGACATTAAGCCCCAAGGTACTGGCCCGCTTAAGCTCCTCGTTAATATGGGCACCATCAGACATGCTATTTAAAATAAAATGCGCGCCCTGCTCGGCAAAAAGGCGAAAAAGCGCTCTTCCAGATCCGCTGTCCGCATCGGTAATAAAGACGACTTTATCTTTAAGCTTCATCGTAGTCATAGATCCCCTCCAAAGGGCGGATTGCTTAAATCAGCTGATGTTCCATCCTCCTTTATCTTAAAGGTTTGGCCGGGCTGGTTGCGATGCCGTAAATTTATGATTTTGTTTGAATTTTATATGAAGGATAAAAGCGCGGCGATTGCTTGTGTCTCGCTTAGGTATCAGGTACTATTAGTGATGAACACGTTGCTTTAAGTCCGTAGCCTTCTACAAAAAAAGTGAAACATGTACAGGCTTGCGCCGTATAAGGTGAAAGGGTTCAAGAGACGAGACTAGATAAAAATGAGGGAAGTCTATGGAAGCGATGCGCACATTTTTTGCCCATTCAGTTGTTAGAAGAATATTGTTTATTATGTTGGTTGTGCTGTTATTCTACAGCCTACACAATATGCTTAATTTACTGCTGCTGCTCTTTCTTGTAACGTTCGTTATGGGACGGCTTGAAGGGTTTGTAACGAAAAAGCTTAGCAAGCTGTTTCCTATATCGCCCGTCTTGGTGACGGTTGTGTTGTACATATTGCTGGTGACCGGATTAGTTTTCGGGATATCAAATTATTTGCCTAAGATGATCAATCAAGTTGTGGATATGATTAATAATATTACGAGGTTTTTAGATACCTCTCAAGACAACCAGGTTGTTGGAGTACTGGTCGATGCCTTGGAGAAGGTGGACTACCAGAAGTATTTGGGCAGTGCTGTTGATTATATTATGAAGCTGGGAAAATGGCTGGAAATTATTTTGTTCGTTATTCTGCTCAGCTTTTTCTACCTTTTGCAAAAAAACAAGGTCGATCAATTTACCGAGAAATTCCGTTATAGCAAAATTTCCTGGGCCTATCGGGAGTTTCATTATTTCGGCAGCAAATTTGCTTCTTCCTTCGGGAAGGTGATAGAGGTTCAACTGCTAATCGCCCTGTTTAATACAGCGCTGACGATGATTGGCCTCTGGATACTCGGTTTCCCGTATTTAATCGCTCTGACGATTATGGTATTCCTGCTCAGTCTGATTCCGGTAGCAGGCGTGATCATTTCGTTCATCCCGATTGGTATTATCGGCTACCAGATTGGCGGGCTGCCGATGGTATTGTGGGCGATCGGCATTATTTTGTTCATTCACGCAGTGGAGACGTATTTCTTGAATCCAAGGCTGTATGCACATAAAACAAAGCTTCCGATGTTTTACACCTTTATCATCCTCATCTTCTCCCAGCATTATATGGGTATATGGGGACTCATTATCGGTATCCCTATCTTCATGTTCCTTATGGATGTGCTGGATGTGGAGAAGCCGGAGAATGGGGAATTGAATAAAAAAACTTCATAAACCGTTGTTTAAGCTGTCGAGGAAATCTCGACAGCTTTTTTTGTATGCTTTTTAGCAAAGAGACTGCTTGTGTGCTCTTATATTGAAGATATCTCCAAATAATCAATTGTATTTGATTCGTCATTTACGTACTACAAAAGTCATGTTTTAGGATGATTACGGGGTGAAATGTAGATATATATTTAAAAACCATTACTATTTTCATATAAAATGTATTGCAAATTGGTTCGTTAGATGCAATTATGAGTGGATAGGAATTAATACACGGTAATCCATTTTTAAACAGAGCTTTTTATCCTTTCAAGCGATGAGGAGAGTTGAACAATGAGAAGAAGTACTAAAGCCATAGTAGCATTTGTTGTATCTGCTAATTTTTTAATGACTAGCAGTGTCGTAATGGGGAAGGAAGCGGTGACAGCAAGGGAAGATCTGTCAAGTGTGAGAGAAGCTTATGCAAGTACAAGTGCTGCTCCCGTTTTCACAGATATAAAAGGCCACTGGGCAGAATCAACCATTAAGAAAGCAGTATCGGATGGATATTTAAAGGGCTATTCGAATGATACATTTAAGCCGAATGGTTTGATTACACGAGCAGAACTCGCAAGTGTGCTGGTTCGAATAACCAAAAATAAAAATGACGGAAGCAAAGCAAGCTTTACGGATGTGCCGGGAAGCTATTGGGCGGCCAGCGCGATTAATGGAGCAGTTGGAACGGGCTTCATTAAATCAGGAGATGCACCAGGAGCAAAATTTAACCCCAATCAGGCGATGACTAGATACGATATGGCGAAGTGGTTTTCACAAGGTCTTGTGCGAAGTGAGCCCAGCTTTGCAACTTCTATAAAAGAAGTTGAGGGGACACTGCTGCCATTTACAGAAACATACAATACAGGAATTAGCAAAACTCAAACGCCATACATAGCAATAGCTAGAGGAACAGGGCTGATGAAGGGTAAACCGGATAATAGCTTCGGACTAAAGGATACGACTACGCGTGCAGAAGTGGCTGTCATGATCTACCGTTATTTGAAAATTGAAGGAAGCAAAGCGGAGAATTATACAGGATTAAATGAATTGCGAGAAGTGGGCTTATATGGAACAAATGTAATGAGTTTTGGCAAGGCAAGGGACATAAAAGGTGTAGATGGGAAACCTAGAAATATTCATAGTGTGATGGGAAAGACATTTAATCTGGCCTATGGCTTTGGGAGCTTCACGTTAGATCGAGTCATTGTTGTAAATTTATCTGAAAAAATCGGCAGCGAAGAACGAGGAATTTATGGAGAAATGTTTTATGATGACATATTTGAGGGCTGGTCAGCATATACCGAGCAAACCGTAACAGCAAGCAGAGAAATGGACAACAAATCTCGTTATATTAATGGCTATCCAACTCTAACAGGAGGCCCGCTTCCAGGTGACCTGTCTGAAAAATATGGTTATGAAACCTTGCCTACACACTCTGGAAAGGGAGCTAAATATGAAGCATTTTCGGATTTTGTAAGCTTAGGCAAGCCCAAAACGTTTTGGACCGGAATAAGTGCCTTTAGAACGCCTACTTTTCTAACAGCAGCAGATGGCACGGAGGCCACTGTGTATATGTACTGGTAGGATAGAGAGAAAATGAATACAAAGAGAGTTTTTCTTTTGCTAATGGTGCTAGGAACATTAATGGCCTTTCTACTATCGAGTGGAAATGACAAATCCGTAAGGGCTGCTGAGGCGGTAGCTCCCCTAGCCTACGATATTAGATTTAATCCACTTTCTGCAAATTATACAGGAAGTAAACAGCATAAATATTATCCAGTTATAGCTCAATCAATTGCTACCCCTAAAATCATGTGGTACCAAATAGACAATGGGAATTTTTGGGCGGATTCTGCAGATTCTATTGGAGAAGGGTATCCCGGAAGGGCTGAAGCGGACAATGGAAATACAAATCCCGCTACTCGAGATACGGCCCCGTATCCTGTACCGACCACATTTATTGGGGTTACACGTATGGCTTTGTATGCACCAGGAACATTTAAGGATGCTAAAGGTCAAGAGCATACTCTAACTCAGGATAAATATGGTTTGTCATCGACTCCGTCGGAACATGCTTTTATTAATGAGTCAGTATGGAATGGAGCACAAGGGGTGTGGTTAAACCCTGGCAGAACAAATAATAAATTTCTGGTGTATAAGGTTACCACGGGTGGTCCGAATAAAACGGATTGGTATGCAACTGGAAATAAAAGACCTGGCGGACAAGACAAGTTTATCGTTGAGTATTGGTTTGAGACACGGCTTACGTGGCGAGGAGAAGATGAGCAAATTAAGGAAATACGAATACAGGGAGCTTCTCCCAGCGCAGTGGGAGCAACTTCTCAGTTAACTGCCCAAATAAAAACGGAGGGGTTTGAGGCGAGAGATTGGCAAAATACAGCTACAAATGTAATTTGGAAAAGTGATCGCTCGGCTGTCATTTCCGTTGATGAGCGAACAGGTCTAGTGACCGCACATAGCCGAGGCTCGGCTGTTATCACGGCGAACTGGAAAGATGACGGGGCAGATGGGTATAACATCACGGCGAGAATCACGCTGACTGTGGGAGCTACCACGTGTACAGGAGCAAGCTGCGAGCCTTCGGACATGTGCGTTCCGCAGCCAGGCCTAAGCCGTAGCCAAACCTCCATAACGCCGGATGCCCGAGGCGAGATTCGGGCTGATGCGCGAGGGGCAGAGCAGTTCGATGTGAGCAAGGGGATTCCAAGCAGTGACGCGCTGTATGCCAATGTATTCGGCAAAGCGTATCTCTTTGACTATACATTTGATCAAGAGGAAGGAAATTGTACGTTTAAAATTCCGGTGTCTAAAACGTATACGTTGAAATGGCAGACCGAGGAATCAGATGGGACCGATTCGGATGGCAACCCGAGAACGAGAATGGTCCGTCATCAGGAAACCGAAACGGTGACGACGATATATGACGTGGAACGTCCGTTTTCCTACTGGGAAATCACGACGTTCGATGCATGGGGACTGAAACAAGCGACGCTGAACCAATATGCACTGCCCTATGGGGCGATTACGCTGCTGCCAAATGGCTATACTGCGCCGGATGTGCAAGGAGGCGTGACGGCCGAGCATATGGAGAAGCCGCCATACAGTGCGAAAGTGTTGGCGGGTGAAACACTTGATGGCGGTAGCGAGCGTCCGAGCGTGCCGTCGGAGGACTGGACCGAAGAAGCAGAAGGACAGGTTGGGCGCATCAAGGTATGGAATGATCGTCTGGATTTTGACGGCTCCGTCATCATGGACGACGTGCAGCAGGACGATGAAACGCCAGAGCCGATCGACATCTTAGAAGCCGAGGAGATAGGGGAAGATGTGCTCTACGAGAGCGGCTTGGTCATTCCTGGGACCCGGGCGAACAGCCGGGATGAGCCGAGTGATGGCATCCTGTCGTACGAGAGCCTGCTGAGCATCAATGGCGAAGGGGATGTTCAAACGTTCCCGATTGAAGGGCTCAATACAGTGACTGTCCATACCCCAGTGGTCAATGATTCTGAAGCACCGGATGAAAACCGCGGCTTTGACCAGAGCGTTATTCCGAATATGGCGCGAACGGTGCTTGTACTGGGGCGGGAGTTTTCCGTCGACTTTGACGAGACGGCGCCGCATTTGAACCAACTCGGATACGGTAACCGGGACTATGCGAGATATACGCGAAACAAACGGATTGTATTCCCGTTTGATGTGTACCGCGGCAGCACCTTCTATCCCGCCCAAACGTGGATTGATTATCCCGTCGGAGCAGCGAAGCAAACGTACCGGATTCCGGTGTGGGTACCAGAAGGGAACTACGATGCGGTGACGCAGGCATGGGCGATTAATACGCCGGATGGCTCATCGGCGTATCAGACGGACTTTAATGGGGATCTCGCGAACTATGGAGCGAGCCGGACGCTGCTCTTTACGGTGCAAGGCCGGATTTCGGATTTCACCATCACGGACATAGGGGATCTTCGCTATGAAACCGTCTTTCGCATAGCGAAAGGGTCGAAGCAGCATTCGGGCTACGTCTATGAATCCGGTGGACGGACGAAGGACCGAGAAGAGACGGCGCTAGCGAGCCAGCCTTCACGGCTATTGCCGATTCGGCCAGGCTCGCATCCGCGGGAAGCGGCCACGGTGCCGCATAATGGGTACCCGATCTCGTTCTACTTTGAGACGATCGGCAGCTACAGCGGCAAGGACGCAGGCATCCAAATCCAGCCAAGCTTCTGGTTTGTGAGCAAGCAGGGAGGAAGCGCGCAGGAGGTGGACTTGTACTACGACGTATCCGGACCACGGAACAAGCTGATTAAGGTCGGCTCGGCGCGGGATCAGGAGCTGTACAGCCGAACGTATCAGCTGGCGGATTTGCTGCGCGGGGTGACGACGACCTCGCTGAGCCAAACGGCGAGCTATGAATATGATTATCTGTTATCGCCAGCTAATCGGTTTGGCGCTTCCTGGGAGAAGTTCTGGAAGCACTACATTACGCGGAAAACGGTTATTAGTGCAGGCTACAGCTTGGAAGAGCTGTCGTATGCGTCCCGCACGCTAGTGGGCCCAAGCGGCTCGCAGGTGCCGGCAAGTGTGAATGCGGTGCAAGCGCTGCGGAGTGTGCAGCGGTGGTACGGGGAGTACAGCTTGCCGATCGCGCCGTATGTGCTGCCGAAGGGCACGAATATTTTAGAGGTGGCAAGGCAAAACGGCGGAGTACTCAATGGCAGTGAGGCAGCGTTTTTGAAAAACGGCTACCTGATGGTTCATTTTGATCTAAGCGCCTACCAGCAAGAGCGCAAGGCAAATCCGGAAATTCGGTATGACGCGCCGCAAGCAAATATGTGGGAAATTGAAGGACAGCCGCTCAGCAGTGTGAGTTATAGCGGTCAGACGTATCGTTTTCAATACGGGGATATCGCGATGTTTGAATCAAGCTTCTCGGTGCGCAATGACTTCCAAGGCACGGGGAGATAGAACGGGTAAGCGAGGAGGTGTGAAATGGCAGGCAAGCAGGTTGTATTTAAACCAGATGAAGTGCGAAATTTACAGCGCCGAATGATACAAATTGGGGCAGACACCGATGAACTGCGGCGACGGGTGAGCGGGAAAATAGCGAGCTGGGATCGGCCCTTGCCGGTGCTGGGGAATCTGGAGCAAATTCAGAGACAGCTGACGAGTTTGACACAGGAAGCAGAGCAGATGACGGAAGTGATCAGCAAAGCGCTGAAGGGCATCGAGCGTGTGCAGGCGGAAGCAGCGCAAGAAGCGAAGCAGCTGGCGAAGGGGCTCAGCGGATTGGAGCGTTTTGACCTGTTGAAGCGGGTAGGGACGACAGGTGGCGGCAGCTACACGCCTGTCCCCGTCACCTTCCGCCCGATGGTGACGAATCTGATCGACCGTATATTGCCGCAGGCCAGCCGGGACCGCTGGTCGAGCGATCCGTTGGTGAAGGAGCTGCGGCGTGTCGCGGGCCTGCAAGGAGCGACGGCGGCAGAGAAGCTGGATGCGGAAATGAAGCTGGAGGCGATATTCGCCGAACGGGATCTGATTGCAAAGGCGCAGACGGCGTATGCGGTGTACAAGCAGTTTGGCAATCATCTGCTAATGGCGGAGATGCATAAACAGGCGGAGATTAGCCGAGAGAAGCTGAAGGCGCTTGGGGTAGCGGAAAGCTATTTTGCCCCCAACGTGAATATGACGAGCTATTTCAAGCAGGTGCCGCTGCTGGCGTGTGACTATGATCCCTCCTTTGCACTAGAAGGGGACCTCACGACACGGGTGCCGTTGCCGAACAACGCTCGCTATTTGTTTATGGTGATGATGGCGCAAACGCAGGGTCCAATGGGAGAACTGGCGAGGGTGCAGCTTAAGGAAATTCATGCGCTGCAGCAAACGATTCGAACTGCAGCGGGCGGATTAGTCTCGGATATACAGCAGGGGCAAGTGAAAAGCGGTCTGCTGAACGTGCTGACGATTTTGCAGAGCATGCAGGCATTAAGTAAATATGATCCACCGCCAAAGGAAGTCGTCGTAGAGGAAAAGCCGGGCATGCTGGAGAAGTTTGGACAGGATGCGATGCGAACCCTTGAGATCAACTGGAGTGTATTGAAAAACCAAGCGGCGGTGGAATGGGCTGCAATCAAGCAAACTGGAAATAGCATAGCTGAAGTGGCAACGGATTTATATAATGCTCACGTTGATCGAGCGAACAAGAGCAACGACTCGGTCTATGATTTTTTTAACAATGCGACGATGGGCTTGCTTAGTGTGCCAGAGGCATTATGGAAGGAGCACGTTGATCGTACGGCGAATAAGAATGAGTCGGTGTCTGCGTATTTGGACTATTTGAGCTTGGGTCTAACGGGGATGGTGCAGGGAGCCTTTGCCCCAGAAAATCCGAATTCCAAGGAGCATGTACAGGATGTAATCGGAGTGCTCGGCTTATTGTTCTCGGTTAAAATAAAGGTACCAGGAGGAATAGAACCGACGGTTCCGAAAAGCCCCGAGGTCAAACCGGAGGGTGCAGGAAGTGGCCGTGGACTAGGATTTGGCAATCAGCTTGTGACCCCTGAGGGGATACAATTTATGGACTCTTTTCCTAATAACAAGAAGCCTATTGAAGTCCCGAAAACGGACGTGCAGAAACGATATCTGAAAGAGATGGAGCGGCTGAAGCGAGAGGCTGAGGGGACGGGTGAAAATAAATTACCTAATCGGACAATAGATAGCTTATATGAGAAGACTCAAAATGTTAGAGGCGATATTAACAGAGAAATAGAAAAAATAATAAATTCCGACGAATACAAAAATCTCTCAAAAACACAGAGAGATAAACTTGATAGAAAACTAAGAAAGTTAAGTAGTGGGAATGTCGCAGTGGCAGATGTAAGCATTCCTGGTGTTAAAAAAGAATTTCAAGCACACAGTCAGATTCATTCCTCTGATAGCGTTGGTAGTAATGTTGGAGATTTTAGTTCTTCCAAAGTTGATAAGTCATTGGAAACCTATGTTGATGATGAATTTCCAAGATTTAATGACACGGAGGCAAAGATTCTTGAGGATATTGCTTCTCAAATAAAAGACCCAAATGTTAAAGGGCGAATAGATTTGTTTACAGAACTAGATGCATGTCAAAGTTGTTCCAATTTAATTATGGAATTTAGACGTAAGTTCCCAAATATTGAGTTAAATATCTATTCTAAAAATATGAAATAAGGACTGATGATATGAACATGACAAGTTATGAATCAATAAAATCATCTATAGTTTTAGACTTTGAAGAATATATTGAAGAAGAAGGTTTAAATGTGGCGCAGGTTTCAGCAAAAACTTTGGAAGAGGATTGGAGAATAGTAAACGATAGTTTGTTTACTAAAACATTATATTTTGTTTCTATTACAATAGAGAGTTTTAAATATAAAGAAATTGCTGATTTTATATATTCTAGACTGGATAGTTATCTGAAAAACACTAAATTTGAAGAGTATATAGATAAATATGACATTGATAAGCTGTTACAAGACATTCGAATCTGTAAACAATTAATTAATAATAAAAGTGAATACACCATCAGGGAAACAAGCGATTCTACTAAATCAAGAGTAGAATACATCTTAGGTTTGAAAGCTGATTAGAATTTTAAGAGGGGACGCTGTTTATGGGGAATTCTCGTGTTGTACCTGATATGAGTGATCAATATTATGTTGCTAAATTTTATTTTTATTCAATACCAGATGTAATATTTACTAGAGTGATGTACGAGTTATCTTATTGATTTTCCTCAAGAACGCGTGCGAGTGGAGAGTTTTTTGAACAAAATTGCAGCGGGCTTTAGGATTGTGTAATTCAAATTTGATAGTACTTCTAAAATTATAGATAAATTCCTTTGAAAACCTATAACCCAATTTCTATGAGCTAAACGAATTAGCTCATAGTTAATCTTCTCAATAAAATGCCACAATGCGAGGTTACAGTTCAACCCGTATTTTGGCTTTCTTATATTCTGAATGGAGAAGGTGCTGGCTCTGGAGCCTGATCTAATTATCGTGCCAAATTTCCTAGATGCGGCAGAGTTTGAGGAATTGTCCAAAATCGCCCCTACGGTAGTCATTGATTATAGCGGCGACATTTTCAGCCGTCTGCGCACATTGAGCGAAATTGTCGGCAAGCCGGAGCAGGCTGAGGATTGGATTAAAAAGTATGAGGCCAAAAGCAAAGAAAAGCGCGAGCTGCTGAAGCCCGTTGTCGCAGCGGGCGGTACAGCCTCTGCATTTGTTGTATATATCGATGGCAAGCTTTATATTTATGGGCAGCAGCGTCTTGGGCCAACGATGTATGAAGCCCTCGGATTTAAAGCCCCGGAGAAAGTGGCTGAGCTGTTCAAGGACAGCAAGGACCTGTGGAAGGAAATCTCGCTGGAGGCGCTGCCAGATCTTGCTGGCGATCATATTTTCCTTATTTTGCAGGATGACAACGAGGATGCCGTGAAGGGGACGGAAGAAATAATGAATGGTCCAGTGTGGAAAAACATCCCTGCGGTGAAAAATGGACATGCCTACGTTGTAGGCAAACGCTGGTCGTTCAACGATCCGCTTACCCTCGATTGGCTGCTGGATGAAATGACGAATGAGCTTCTAGCAAAGCAATAAGCGGCTGACAGCGAGCCATTGACGAGTATAGCCGTGTTCTTTAGAAGTCTTTATGCGCTTTTTTGGCGTATGAAGGCTTCTTTTTTTAAATATAGGAAAGGATATGATTTTTCCATCCTTTCTCTCTATTTCTCGGAATGAAACGCGCCGCGCCGCCAGAGGACGGCGACAGCCGTTTCACCTTGAGCCGTTTACGTCTCTGCCGGAATCTTTTATAATGGGAGCATATTATTGATAATGGTTATCACTGGGCAGGGGGTAAAAGATGGCATATCAGCATGATGGACCAGCTTCTGCGTTTCCTCCTGCCCTCAAATTTTTGGGGCTGGAGTATCGGCTCTATGACTGCCAGGAAAATGAACAGCAGAGCAGAGGGCGGGCCTTCGTCTGGCTGGCCGCCTACACACTGCTAGCCGTCATGCAGGGGCAGGGCACCATTACGATAAACGGGGTGAGCCATCTCGCTGCATACGGCAAATGCTTTTTGCTGGCGCCCAACACAGCGATCAGCGTCGATAGCGAGGCTTTTCAGCCGCTTCGATTATATAAGCTTTCTTTCGAGATAGATGCACAGGATGAGGAATTGCTTGTTGGCAGCGGCGAAATGGTTTTTGAGCCGTTTACATTATTGGAAGACATGCTGCTGTCGCTTCGTGGCAAGCCGCCCCGTGGCAAGCTGGAGGCGCTCCAGCGCCATATTCGTTTTCAGCAGCTCATGCTGGAGTTTTGAAGCACCAGCACAAAGCGGAGGACGAGTTGGATGCTAGAAGGGCAGTGGAGCGGACGATTGCTTTTATGCAGCATTCGTACAAAGAGGGAATTTCTATTGGGCGCTCCAGCGCAGGAAGTGAATATGAGCCGTTGGCAATATGAGGAAAAGTTCAAAGCGTTGACGGGCAGTACGCCAACCGCTTATTTGACTGCACTGCGGATTGAGCGGGCGAAGCAGCTGCTGCTGAGTCAAACGTCCCGTGTTCGCGATATTGCCGGGCGGGTCGGCTTCGGAGATGAATATTATTTTAGCCGGCGCTTCAAGCAAATGACCGGGCTTACACCGACGCAATACATGCAGGAGTTCGGTCGCGCTCCGCGTATATTTTCGATTCAATAAATTGGGGAGCTGCTGGCGCTTGGCATTCGTCCGATTGCGGGGAGCAGCGCGATGTTCCCTGTTTTGCAGAAGAGCTGCTGCGCGGTGTTCATAGTATTGAGGAGCCTGTTGATGCAGAGCAAATTGTGCGGCTCAATCCCGATTTGATTTTATACCCCAGTTTTACAAAGGCGGCGCTCGTCGATCAACTGGTGAAAATTGGGCCAATGGCACACGTGAGCTGGCAGGATGATGTGTATGGACGGCTGCGTACGATGGGTGAGCGGCTAGGGAATTGCATCCGGCCGGGCGAGACGGCTTCGGCGTTCGTTTATGTGGATCAGACGCTGTATATGTATGGGACACATCATTTTGGGCATACGCTCTATCAAGGGGGCGGCTTTGAGCAGCCGGAGCGTTTGCAAGCACTGACGGAGCCGGAATAAGCAGCTGAACGGTATGGAACAGCCTGCCTGCTGTCCAAAGAGCTGCTTGAAGAAACAGGCTAATGCAGCACCGCTTCTGGTTCCTCAGATGCAGGCTTCTAGACGGCTGCCCGAAAGCAGCAAGGAAATTAGAACTATTTTTGCAGAAAATGGTTTTAAGCGCATGCAGAGGAGGTAATGATTGGGGGAATATTATTATCAATAGACAGGGGTAGATAGATGTGAAAAGCAAAAAAATGGTCATATCCGCAGCGGTATTCGGCATGGTGCTTACCGGCTCGGCAGGTGTATATGCAGGAAGCAATTTGGAGCAAATTAAAGCATATTTGAATAATGGCTTGAAAATCGAACTTAATGGCAGCACTTATACGCCAGTTGATGGCAATGGCGCCAAGCAGGCTCCAATTACTTATAAAGGCTCTACTTACTTGCCGGTACGCTCGATTGCAGATGCTTTGAACGTGCCCGTTACTTATGATGCAGGGAGCAATAAAGTGAAAATTGGCAGCAGCAGCTCCACGGGAGGCGGAGGTACCGGCAGCAATGTGTACACGGGCCAACGCCCGAAATATTTGCCGGCAGATTTCCCGATTCCGAAAGATGCGAAAATAAAAGAGACGGTGGAAAACAACCGGGACAACAAAAAATCAGTGTACTTCGTTTATGAGACGCAAAATGATTTAGACTCGCTTGGCGTATCCTACAAAGCCTATTTCCAAACGAAAGAGCTGACGGACACTTCAGAGGATGTAAGCAGCACATCTTTAACGATGGTAGGCAAAAAGGGTGATGATATAGCTGTAACGATTACCGGTGCTCCTGACCGGGACAAAGATGGCTATAACGAAATTACAGTGGTGTGGTCAGGCAAGTGATATAGTCGTTTTAGCAAGCTGTTATACTCGGTTTGAAAGCAGGCGGACACAGGGATTTCCTGTCGTCCGCTTATTTGCGTTTTGCCTGTTGTATAAATTTTTACATAAGATAAATAACAATTTAGCAAAATCTATTACTATTCGTATCGAATAGGTCGATAGTATTAATAGTATCTGTTGAATAATGTATTGAGCTAGTTTGAGGGGAAACTTTCGGCAGATCATATATAGAGAAATAGGTAGAAGAGCGAGGGAGTGGTTAATGTTTAGAATTTTCTGATAAATAAACCTGTATAAGGCTAAAGAACGAATCGGGAATTAGAAAATTTCGAAGATAGATCTTTAGTCTCAGTCGCGGATGGGAAGCGAATAGAATGCAGACAACTGCAACAGCCGGATGATAAAACCGTGAGCGAACCATCACCATTTTTTTGAAAGTAGCATTACATCATACACATAGGAGCGTTGACAGAATGCAATTCATAAAACGAATGTCCTTTTTTTCTAAAAATTTGCTGCTTGCCTTCTTTAACATTGTACTAATTGGATCGATCTTAATTGCATCAGGCTACATCATTCAAAAGGATATTTTGATAAAGCAGCTTCGCGGACAAATTAGTGCAATTACACAGGAATGGGCACAGGAAATGGACCCTGCGAAAATCCAGCAAGCGATCAACGAGAAAAGCTACGAAGGTGCCACACAATTGGAATTGAAAGCAACACTGGACCTGATACATAAATATAATCCGAATATCGCGCAGGCTTATGTATTCGGAACAGAGCTGACGAATGGCAATCAAACGTCAATTATTGCTATGCCTACGAATCTGGTAGAAGCTTTCTCCAGCGAAAATATGGGCGTGGGCACGATGTATGAGCAGCCAGCGGCGATGTCGACCGCTATAGGGGAAATGCTGAATACAGGAGTACCTACATTCACCAGCTTTTACTCCGATGATTTTGGTATTTGGACGACGATTCTTTATCCGATTAAAGACAGTAGTGGCAATGTATTTGCTTTCTTCGCGGCGGATGTAGATGCGAGTGCTGTGCCTAACGGTTTGCACACGCTGCTGATCAGCGGCATTTCGATCATGCTCATTTTCCTTGTGCTCATTTTCTTGCTTCAGTTCTTTATTTCACGTATGACAATGAAGCCGATTAAAGAGCTCATTAAAGGCATTGAGGAAGTGAGCGGAGGCAACTTGAATGTCGAGCTGAAATCGGGCGTCGACGATCTAGGTGTCGTCAATCACAAATTCAACATTATGATTCGCCGGATCAACGACATGATGGTCAAAGTGCGTCTAACGTCGAATGCTGTAACAGATTCTGCTAAGTCCTTGTATGAGTTTTCCGAAAAGAACAGCAGGACGGTAGAAGAAATTACCGAAAACATGCGGGAAATCAACGTTGAAATTGCTAACCAGGAGCTGTCCTCCAGCGAAGCAGCCAAAGCGATGAACGAAATGTCGACCGTTATTCAGAACATTGCTCACAGCTCGTCGAGCGTAGCAGTAGAAGCTGGCGATATGGAACACAAATCGAAGGAAGGCAACAAGGTCGTTGGCCAAGTTGTTGAGCAAATGGAGCAGATTGAAAAGTTTGTGGTGGAGTCCTCCGGTGCGATTCAATCCCTTGCCAGCCGTTCACAGGAAATTGAAAACATCGTTTCTCTCATTATGGGAGTTGCGACGCAGACGAATCTTCTAGCACTGAACGCAGCGATCGAAGCGGCTAGAGTCGGCGAACATGGCAAAGGTTTTGCAGTCGTAGCAGGCGAAGTTCGCAAGCTCGCTGAGCAGTCCAATAGCTCGGCAACGCAGATTTCCACATTGATTAAAGAAATCCAGCAGGAAATTACGACAGCTGTTGATGCATTGAATCTGGGGACAGGCCAAGTTCGTACGGGCTTGCAAATTTCCAGCGAGACGGGTTCGCTTCTGGACGATATTTTGTCCGCTACTCGCAGTGTAACACTCCAAATTCAAGAAGTATCGAGCTCTACAGAGCAAATTTCTGCAGGTACGGAAGAGTTGACGGCTACGGCTGAAAATCTATCGGCTTCCGCAGGCATTACAGCAGCAAACAGTGCGAAAATTTCTAAATCGATTGCCGAGCAAAAAGAATCGATGAATGCCATTGTGGAATCGTCGACGCAATTGACACAAATGTCGGAAGAACTGCAAGAGCTCATCAACCATTTCCAAGTCCGTACTTCTTAATCCCAGTATAACTATCATAAAGGGAGCCCTGCGGCTGCTTGCAGCTGCAGGGCAATTCCCCCACAGGAGGTTTTACAATTATGACGGAAAATAAACACACTACAATTAACCAGATTGCTTCCAGCGAATTTGTCTTATTAATCCCACTAGATTTTTCGCGTCATAACCGCACGTATTCTTATGCAACGGAAGAATACGCGCTGGGCGAACAGGTAAGCCAACTGATAGAAACGAGAAAAGAACAGGATTTAGAAGCAGAGGCCGCTGCGGCGTATGCAGCGCTCTTATACCGACTTTCAAGCGAGAAGCAGCTGCTCATCGGTGTGCAGGGAGCCCAGGGCAAGGTTAAGCCATGGTTAGCGCATATCGAAGAAACGAACACATTTGCAAGCCTGAAAACCTCGTTATTGCAAGCTGTAAATGATGGATCATCCTCGGCCCAAGCCCATTATGACACTCGCTTCTCGCATCGACACCCGGTACAGCCAACTTCGGAAATGATTAACCTTCAGCTTCTAGAACTCGGTGGAAAGTGGCAGCTCAGCATTCAATATGATCAATCACTGCTGGAAAAAGCGACTGTAGATCGCTATGCCGCTTATTATACGACGCTGTTCCTAGCGGCCTTAACTGATTCGGCCGCGCGTGTGGCAGCCATTGATCTATTAACCGATGTGGACCGGCTCGTCTATGAGAAAATGAATGCAACAACCGGCGCTTATGACCGCAAGCAGACGATTCATGGCATGATTGAGCTTGCAGCATCGCAGCATGGCGAGCGAACGGCTGTATCATCTGTACATGGGGAGCTTACCTATCGTCAGCTCAATGAGCAGGCGAATCAAATGGCGAACCTGCTGATCAGCAAAGGCGTGAGCAAAGGCGATTTCGTCACCATTTATATGGAGCGAAGCTTGGAACTGATCGTCAGCTTGCTTGGCATTTTGAAGGCGGGAGCCGCTTATGTGCCGCTAGACCCCGAGCATCCGGAGGAGCGCAACCGTTACATTTTGCAAGATACCCGGTCGGTGTTCGTGCTGACCAAAGCGAAATATGAGGAGCAGGCGCAGCATCAGTCCGAAGGGCTAGAGCAGTTGAAGGAAATCATCGTAGTGGAGCATATCGCTTATGACCGGGTAGAGGCTTCGAACCCGAATGCTCAGGTAGCGCCTGATGATTTGGCTTATATTATTTATACGTCCGGCTCTACGGGAAGACCGAAGGGAGCTCTCATTGCGCATGAAGGCGTCGTCAATCTAGGCGACACGGTGAGGCTGGACTGTGAAATCGGACATGAGGATATACTGACGCAGTTCGCCACCTACAGCTTTGACGCATCGGTATGGGATACGATTGGAGCGCTGTTCTATGGTGCGCATTTGTATTTGCTTTCTCCAGAGGAGCGCGTATCTGTTGAGGAATTTGCTTCAGCCATTGAACGGACGAAAACGACGATTATTACGATTTTGCCAACCGTCTTTTTTAACCAGCTTTCTGCTTATTTATCAGATGAGGGTTACAAAAAGCTTGCAGGCGTAAAGCTGATCACTGTAGCAGGAGAGGCGCTTTATGGCGAGCAGGTTCGGGCGTTCCAGCGGAAGTTCCAGGACAGCATTGCGATCGTCAATGTATATGGGCCAACGGAATGCACGGTGTGCACCACTACGCATAAAATCAGCAGCTATATTTCCGATGATTTGACAAACGTGCCAATTGGCAAGCCAATTCAAAACTACAAAGTGTATATCGTCAATGAGCTGAACCAGCTATGCCCCGTACATGTGCATGGCGAGGTGCTGATTGAAACAATTGGACTTGCGAAAGGGTATTTAAATCAACCGGAGAAAACGGCGGATGCGTTTGTAGCCAATCCATTTGGCGATGGTCAAATTTATAAGTCAGGCGATATTGCGAAGCTGCTGCCGGACGGCACAATTGAATATGTGGGACGCCGGGATTCGCAAATTAAAATTCGCGGACATCGCATTGAGATTGGGGAAATCGAAGACAGCTTTTCCAAAATCGCCAATGTGCAAAACGTAGCAGTCATCTGCAAAAAGGATGCACAGGAGCAAAATATGCTCGTCGGCTTCTTTACTTCAAAGGACGGTAAGCCGCTCTCTACCGTTACCATCAAGCAAGAGCTGGGCGATAAGCTGCCCTCTTATTTTGTACCGAAATGGATCGTCCAATTGGACGAAATGCCGATTTCGCCAACCGGAAAAATCGACCGGAAAAAGCTGCAAAGCTATTCCTACCAAGAGGAGCAGATCAGCGTAGACTACGTTGCCCCTCAAAATGGCATTCAACGAATGATTGCGGGCGCATGGGCAGAGGCACTCAGCCTTGTGCATATCGGCATTCATGATGATTTCTTTACGATCGGCGGCGACTCGCTCGGAATTATTCATATTTTAGCAAGTCTTAAGCCGTATTACCCGGAATTGAAAATTAATGATTTATTTCAATATAGAACGATTGAAGCGATTGCCGCGCGCATTGAGCAGCTTGCTTCCGAAGCGCCCGAGCAGCAGGAGACGGCCCGCCATGTTGGGCCAGCCTTGCCACTGGAAGAGTTGCCGGCTATGCGCTACAGGCCTGAGCTGCTTGTCAGCTTTGATCAGCAGCCGAAGGGCGTACTGTTGACTGGTGCTACCGGCTATTTAGGCGGATATTTGCTCTATGAGCTGCTTATGCAAAGCGATGCTACCATTTATTGCCTCGTACGGCCAGGTACAGAGCCGGGCGAAGCGAGACTTCGGAGCCATATTGCTTATTATTTTGGAGATGCGGCGATACCATTAATGGAAGGGCGCGTTGTAGCGGTAGAAGGCAATTTGGAAGCGCCACGGCTCGGGCTTGAGGAGCAGCAGTATCAGCAGTTGATAAGCAGCTTGGATGCGATTATGCACAGTGCAGCGGATGTGAGGCATTTTGGCGAAGAGGGACAATTTGCCCGTACGAATGTGCTCGGGACAGCATATTTGCTGGAGCTTGCCGCCGCTTGCCGCCAAACGGTTCGCTTCCACCATATTTCTACGCTTGGCATTCCGGAAGATCTTGCATTAAGCGGTCAATGGGAGGCCGTGGTAGCCGCAGGGGAGCTTGCGCCGGAGCTGCGAGTCGAGAGCTTATATGCGAACAGCAAGCTGGAAGCGGAGAAGCTGCTGTACGCTGCTGCTGAGCAGGGCGTGCCCGTCAGCATTTATCGGGCAGGAAATTTATCCTGCCACTCGGTAAGCGGCAGCTTCCAGCGAAACATTGACAGCAACGCGTTTTACCGGATGCTCAAATCGATGCTGCTGCTTGGACAAGCGCCAGAGGTTACTTGGGATATCGATATTACGCCAATTGATTATGCCGGACAATCGATTGTGAGCTTGGCACTTAAGCCGGATACAGCTGGAGGCGTCTACCATATTTGCAACCCGGAGCCGCTTCCATACGGGAGGTTGATGGACATGCTGCGCAGCAGCGGCTATTCCATCGAAACGTCAAGCCCAGCGGCCTATACGAAGTGGCTGCTTGATAAAGCCATTCCGAAAAATCAGGAGGGTGTGCAGCTCGCAATCGCGCAATTAGAAGGCGACGGGGCGAAGGACTCGGCCTATCGCTACAGCTGCGAGCTGACAAGCGGCGCCTTGCAGCCATCAAGCATTGCATGCGCAGCGCCTAATGAGCAGCTAATCGGAAATATGCTCGCGTATGCAACGTCAATTGGCTACTTCCCGCAGGCAAGTGAGCGTCGCCCGGTCAGATAGTCCAATTACCAATAAGCAAAACGCCAAGCATCAGACCTGTGAAGGGCTGGAGCTTGGCGTTTTTTTATACGATAAGAAAGGAGCGGATTAAAAGCTTGGGTTTGGCTTCTGGAAGCTTCTGCTGAGATTTTCAGCGTCAAGATCACGCACGCGCTTTTCGAAATCCTCCAAAACATCAATTAAATAGGATTCACCATCAGATTCTGCTTTGAAAATAAACTTATCGACATCGTGGATGACCACATCGTGGCCGCACAATTTAAGGCATTTGGCGTAATCCTCTACAGTAGGCTGCTGGTTTTCTTCCAGAAAAATCAACCCGTGCAGCGTCTTCGTTTCATGGGGGCGAATGATTTTGAAATGTACGGTATGTTGGATAGACATATGGGCTTCCTCCTTATTCTTCCGGGCTCACTTCTATTATAATCCATTGGACGCAGGGAAGCTGTGAAAAATGTTACAATCTTTTAGATGATTAGCTAACAGGAGGAAAAGCACATAGGTTGACATTAACTGAATGATCATTTATTATTAGCGAAGGCGTTCATTTTGCGCTTCATAAATCTCTTTTTAAATAAATGATCGTTCGTTTATGATGTATCCAGCTTTTATTAACCATCACTTAAAGGAGTAATTGCCGTGCTGACTGCTATTATCGTGCTTGCTATACTGCTGCTTGCGGTAGTGCTTGTTTTAAAATTCTATCCTGCGCTCGGAGGCGTGTTAACGAAGGAGCAGCAGGCGGCTTTTTCACATTTACCCCATTACCAAGATGGCAAGTTTAAAAATTTGAGCATGACGGTCATGGACAACAGTGCAGGGGGCTTACTTTCCATGCTGCGAGACTATATGAAAACAAACCCTAATCGCAGGCCGCAGGCTAAGCTGCCATTACAGCAGCTGCAATTTGGCGGGGATGATAAGGGAGAGCAAGCACAAGTCACTTGGTTTGGGCATTCGGCTATGCTGCTTGAACTGGATGGGAAACATATTTTGCTCGATCCGATGTTTGGCCAAGCGCCATCGCCGTTCCCTTTTTTCGGAAACAAGCGTTATAGCGGCAAATTGCCGTTTGAAATTGCCGAGCTGCCGCAAATTGACGCTGTTGTTTTATCTCATGATCATTATGACCATTTGGACTATGATTCCATTCTCAAGCTTAAAAACAAAGTTCGCCGCTTCATCGTTCCGCTCGGTGTAGGCAGCCATTTGGAGCGTTGGGGAGTAGATAAATCCATCATAACGGAGCATGACTGGTGGGAGGAGCTGGAATTTGAAGGCATTCGGTTAGCGGCTGCTCCAGCACAGCATTTTTCAGGACGAAACTTGAACAATCGGGATTCTACTTTGTGGTGCTCCTGGGTTATTACAGGACGAGCAGCTAATATATATTTTAGCGGAGATAGCGGTTATGGTGCGCATTTCAAAGAAATTGGCGAGAAATATGGCCCGTTTGACCTGACTCTTATGGAATGTGGACAATATGATCCGCGTTGGGCGGCAATTCATATGATGCCGGAGGAAACGGTGCAGGCACATGTCGATGTAAAAGGAAAAACGCTGCTTCCCATTCACTGGGGAGCTTTTACGCTCAGCTTTCACGACTGGAATGATCCAGTAGAGCGCGTGACGAGAGCAGCTCAGCAGCTGAATGTACAGGTTGCAACGCCAATCATTGGGGAGCCGGTAGCCGTTGGGGCCGGCCGCCTTCCATCTTCTATTTGGTGGAAGACAACCGCTCAGTAAAAGGCTAACCAAGGTGAAACGGCTGACGCCATCCTATGGGGGCGCAGCGCGTTTCATTCCGAGAAATATAGAGAAAGGATGGAAAAATCATATCCTTTCCTATATTTCAAGGTGAAACGGCTGACGCCATCCTATGGGGGCGCGGCGCGTTTCATTCCGAGAAATATAGAGAGAGGATGGAAAAATCATATCCTTTCCTATATTTCAAGGTGAACCGGCTGACGCCATCCTATGGGGGCGCGGCGCGTTTCATTCCGAGAAATATAGAGAACGGATAGCGCATGGATTTACCTTCCTATATTATTAAAAAAACCGTCCTGAAGCTCCGGCTTCAAGACGGTTTTTGCAATAGTTTGGGCAGCATGCCGAGCAGCTTGTTTCCTGTTTCCGCATCGCTGTAGTTCCAGCTATTGTCTACTACATAGGCATGGCCCCTTTGGACGGCCGCAAGCTGCTTCCAGAGCGGACTGCTTATGAGCGACTCCATCGCTTGCCGCGAATCGTCTGTTTCGGGAACAATCATAAACAGGCGATCTCCGGCATATTGGGGCAACGAGGCTACTGTTATTTCTTTATAAGCACGCTGAGCGGCAATGAGCATTTTCACTTCACTGACTGGGGCAAAGCCAAGCGGATGGTAGAGGGTGGATGCCAGCCCGCTGCCAGCCATAATAAACAGCCGATTTCCCCGTTCAAAAATGAATACGGAGGCTGTCTCGCCTGCCCTTAAATGGCTGCTTAGCTGCTGCCACATCTGTTCCGTCCGCCGCTTGTGCCTAGCTAGCCAGCGCAGCGCCTCCTGTTTTTTTCCAAGCCAGTCTCCAAGCATAAGCAAACGCTCCTCCAGCGTTCCCCAAGAGTTAAAGGCAAGCGTCGGGGCAATGTCCGCCGCCTGCTCATAAATCTGCTCGTCGCCGCTTGCCAAAATAATCAAATCAGGCGCAAGCTCCGTCGCCTGCTCTTTATTGAACATGGGGAAGTCGGAAAAATCCTCTCCCCCGATAGATTGAAAGCCAAGTACATGCAAGTCGCCCAGCGTCTCGCCATAATACAAAATGCGCTGCGGCTCTGCTGGGATGATGACTTGATGTCCCAGCCAGTCTTTGATCTGAACGCGCTGCCGCATGGACAAGGCATATTGCCTTGGCGAACCGCCGGTTATTTGCCGGAAGCGGCGGCTGAAATAATATTCGTCGGCGAAGCCGCACCATTCGGCAATTTCACGCAGCGAGGCATGGGAGTTTGCGAGCCATTCCTTGGCATGGTCAATGCGCAGGGATACCAAATAATCAAGCGGTTTTTTCCCCGTTAGCGCTTTAAACAAGGAGCTGTATTGCCACTGGGCCATGTTCGTCAGCGCCGCGAGCTCCTTGACTGTAAGCGGGCTTTTATAATGAAGCTGAATATAGTGCATGGTATCCTCAACTGAATATAGCTGGCGGTCGCCTTGGCTTGCCGGAAGATGCTGTTCTAGCAGCATGCCCATCAGCTTCTGGAAAGCGAGATTTTGTTTATATGCCTCGATGCCTTGGAGTGACTTGCCAGCTGCCTGTATCAATTCCAGCAGCTTGATATATGGAGATAGCGGGTAAAGACGCAGCTCGTGCTTGCTAGGAAACAGCGATTGCTGATAAAACGATGGCTGCACATAGTCCACACGAACAACGGAATAGACGAGGCAGTAGTAGTCCATCGTCTCATTCGTCTGGCCATCAAATTGGTAGCAATCTCCGGGAGCTAATTGGAATGCGCTGAACGCTTCAAACCGGATAAAGCGATTGTTCAAATACAGCGTGCCTTCACTGTCGACAATAATGAGCAGCGTATGGCTCTCTACGGTTTGCTCGGCAAAAGTAACGTCCGCGGACTTCGTTAGCCGCTTCATGCTTACAAGCTTAAGCAAGAGGTGGTGAAGCGGAACGGACGGGGTTTCATGGGCATTCATGCGAGCGATGCTCCTTACATTTAAGTTCTTTAGCAATACGATTGCTTTGTATCCTTTCATTATGCCACAGATAAGAGGGGAAGCGAATGGACGGAAAGAAGGATTGAACTTTTTGGCTGAAAAAGAAAACAGGCCGAGTCAGGGCTCAATGATGCCCTTTAACTCGACCTGTATCGTTTGTTATTTACCATTCGTAGCGAAGCTTGCGCAGTAAGCGTTATTTTTTCAAAATTTCTGCTGGCAGCGCGTCAATCAGCCACTCGCGGGAAGTTGCATCGCTGGAAGCTTTCTGAATGTCAAAGTAATATACTTTTCCTGCTTTTACGGCAGGTAGGTTTTTCCAAATCGTGCTTTTCAGCAGCTCTTCCGTGTCTTTCTTGGCATCATCAGGTACGGGATTTAAAATAAAAATCCGATCGCCTGCAGCTTCAGGCAAAATTTCTGCGGAGATTTCCCGGAAGCCTTCGCTAGCGTCAATAATTTCCTGAATGAGTGGAGTCGGCTTGAAGCCATCCTCGTTGTAAACAGCCTGCGGAAGTCCAGCATTAGCCATAATGAACAGGCGGTTGCCCGG
Organism: Paenibacillus sp. R-74696; assembly: GCF_055814915.1. Taxonomy (NCBI): domain Bacteria; kingdom Bacillati; phylum Bacillota; class Bacilli; order Caryophanales; family Paenibacillaceae; genus Paenibacillus; species Paenibacillus sp. R-74696. The sequence continues at coordinate 731,062 of NZ_JBPULM010000030.1, read as the reverse complement.
ATACATCGTGAAGATGGAAGCCGTTTCGCCTTCCTTCAGGCCATTCTCGTGCAGCATAGCCCACATTTCTTTGGTTTTTGCTGTATATTGGGCAATCCAGTCCTCGGCTTCTTGCTTCTTATTCAGCAGGTCACCCAAAATGCGCATGCGGTCCTCAAGCGGCGCAAACGTATCAAAGGTAACGGTAGGTGCGACTTTGGCAAGCGCCTCATACTGGGCATCATCTGAATTGCCGAAAATGATCAGATCAGGAGAAAGCGATAATGACTTTTCGACGCTGATTGGAAAGCCTACATCTTCCGCTTCTTTAACTTGCTCCTCGTAGACGGAGCCTTCTGTGTTTTTCATAACTCCGATAGGTGTAACGCCTAGAGCAAGCAAATCGCCTGTCGTTTCGCCATGGTAAATAACGCGCTGAGGCGTAACCGGCACTTCAACATCGTGGCCTGTCCAGTCCTTGAAAATTCGAGTTCCCGTTTCAGCTTCCGCCGAAGCCGCTGGGCTTTCCGCAGCTGGTGAACTGCTCACTTCTGTAGTAGGAGAGGTGCTTACTTGTTCAGCTGAAGGCTGCTCCGTGTTGCTTCCGCATGCCAACAATAATGCCCCCATTAATGTGACAGTAGTAAGTAAAGAAATCATTCGTCCCGCTTGTTTCATTGTGTTTCTCCTCCTGCGTTATCTCAAAGATATTGATAATCATTATCGTCGACTAGCATAATGGATTGCGGCCAGTTGTACAATGGATAAAATTCAAAGCTGATTTTGGTTTGTACAAATGCGTGCAAGGGCAGCTGCAGATGTTCACGATCCTGTTAAATTTTCGTGCGCCATTACACCCCATACTCTCCTATAATAAGGTTAGAGGAAAATAGTTCAAGGGGGTGTAAGCGATGTTGGCATTATATTGCTTTTTAATTCTTACAGCGTGTTTTTTTGGAGGCGTTATTTACATTATGAAAGCCGGAGCGACAATTGTTGAGGATGACTCGGTTATTCAGGATCGGATTCTTGAAGGTTTGAGATAGGTTAGTGGCAAAAGGGCGGCCAAGCGATCTTTATCGTTTGGCCGCCTTTTGTTTGAAATATAGGAAAGGATATGATTTTTTCATCATTCCTCTATATTTCTCGGACTGAAACGCGCCGCGCCGCCAAAGGACGGAGGGCAGCCGTTTCACCTTGCCCTTCGTATATTCAAGGCGATGCTCCTCGCGTTAGGTTGCAACTGTACAGGCCGGAGCGTAATATGGAAATAAGGACTTCAAGCTAATTTATCGTTAAAGGAGTGTAGGAAGCGATGCAAATTATTTACCATGGTCATTCTGCTGTACAGCTCATAACAGGGGACAAGTCACTGATTATTGATCCGTTTATCAGCGGTAATGGGCAGGCGGTTACGAAGCCCGAGGATATTAAAGTGAATGCTGTCCTTCTGACACACGCTCATCAAGATCATATTTTGGATGCGGCGCCAGTAGCTAAAGCCAATGATGCGCCTGTTGTAGCTAATTTTGAGCTTGCGGCATATATGTCCTGGAAAGGTGCGCAGACCATACCGATGAATATCGGAGGCACTGTCGATTTAGGCTTTGCGCAGGCGAAAATGGTGCCGGCTATCCATACGTCGGGCATTATTGACGAAGAAAAGCAGACGATTACATACGGAGGGCTTGCTTCGGGCTTTGTTATTCGCTCCGAAGGGCTGACGATCCTCCATGCCGGCGACACCGCTTTATTCAGCGATATGAAGCTGATCGGCGATCAAGAGGTTATCGATATTGCCTTTATCCCTATCGGCGACCAGTTTACAATGGGACCGGAGGAAGCGCTGCAGGCAGCGGAATGGTACCGGGCGAAGCTCGTAATACCGATTCACTATAATACGTTTGAGCCCATCAGGCAGGATGCCGAAAGCTTTGTGCAGGCTCTTGAAGCACGAGGCCTTAATGGCAAAGTGATGGCGCCGGGCGACAAGCTCGACATTATAAAGCAAGCGTAAGCGAACCATTTAATGAAGCCATGTTGCTGTACGTTTGAAAATAAGCCAAGCAGGCAGTCCATCAAGGACAGTCTGCTTGGCTTATTTTATCGGCCCCATTGCGGAGATTTTTACCTTGGTGGAAATATTGATTTCGGCCTGTGACAGCACTTCTCCCCATTCATCCTCTACTTTTTTGAACGCTTTATATTCATACGCTCTGGCGTATATGCCTAGCCCAATAGGGTCGATTTTGAGCTTTTGGATTTTGGCAATGAGCGCGTTGAACTGGGCGGTTAACTGCTCCTCAATCATTTTTTCAAGCTGCTTGCTGTCATGATAAACATCGAAGGGAAACAGATGCTCGGAGAGGCCGACGACTAGGCTTATTTTAAAATCATATTTGAAGCGGTTGTTTTGAAAACTCGTTTTTATTTTAGTTTTGACCTTGCCCGCAGTAAAGCTGACCATATTAGTTGCAAAAGGCGAGATTTCCGGCTCCTGTGGCAGTTGATAGGATAGGCTGAAGCCTGGCTCTGCATTTTTCTGCAAAATGCGCAGCAGCACCGTTTCCTGGGCGTCAAGGGTTCCCTTGTACAAGCCTGTCTGGGAAATAAGCGCTGTCCCCTGAAGCCGCACTTTCCCGCCAATGACTTTGACCTGTGAGATATATGGGGTAATTCCTGAGTCTGTAAATTGTCGGTGAAGCTCATGAGCTGTAGTGCTAACGGTTTCTGAGTGGGAGCTCGTTGAATCGACCATGCCGCGAAGCAAAATGGGAAGCATCGGCTGGTCTGGTGGATTCAAATACAGCATCTCGGGTACTGAACCATCAACGACTATGACCCGATCCGTTATTGTATTTCGGGCATCGCGGTAGATGACCTCAAGCATTTTGAACCAGCCCTCATAATTCAGCATTCGCTTGCCAATTAAAATGACCTGGTAATTTCTTCCCTGTGTTGACCCTGAGCTTTGAGCATCCTGCGCGGCTTTGGACTGCCGCAGCGTTTTTGCTGTGCCTGTTAATTCATAGCTCTTTTTCTTAATGTTGTTGCTGAACACGGGCGCAGTCAAATAAAAATGGAATTTTTCGTTTTTATCCAAATCCATCCCAAGCACAAGCGGGATATTCGCATTTTCCAAATTAAGCTGATCGCTGCAGCTCGAAAGGAAAAGAGACAAGATCATCATTAAACCGATTCGTGTGACGATAGGGCTCATGGACTGCTCCTTTCTTTTCTCCAAAGCTTGCTTAACCACAAATAACCAAGCAGGCATATTGGGAAAATGTATTCCATAAAAAGTCCTACCGAGTTTAAAGAATTGGCCATATAGGTGCTGACATTATAGGTGGGAAAATAAAAGTACGTCCCAATTGCCAACGATATAATCAGCACTCGAAGCGGAACGATAATGCTATCCTGCTTGAACAGCCAGGCAGTGCAAAAGGAGACGAGATAAATCGTTGGAACCCAAATGAGTGAAAAGATGAGCAGATAGAAGGCAATGAACGGAACTTCAATGCGTTCGATAAATTTAAACTCAATGGACTTTAATACGCTGATGACTGGATCGTTATACAGCTTGTTTTCTTCGGGACTGAAATAAAGATAGCAAGTAATCGTGACGAACAGGTAGAGGAGTGCCGTAATGGAATTGGCGATCACAATACCTTTTCCCGCATATTGCTTGTATTTCAGATGTGGATATAGCACGAATATTTCGACCATGCCCAGCATCGGATAAATGGTTGATTTCACCGCCGCCAGCACAGGCATCCAGCCGTTTTTGAGAATAGGCAGCAAATACAGCCAGTGTGCATGCTTTAATGTAAACAAGTAGATAAACGGTATCCAAAGCGACATCCATATGACAAGCTCGGCATATCTCGCCACGTTGCGGACGCCATGCCTGACAATGGAATAGGCGGGAATGAGCAGAAGCGGCATGAGTATGAACGACTGTGTAGTGGGCAGAAGCCAAGTCTTGGTAACGAGAATAGTGCGCGCAAGCCCATCGTACATCAGGTAGAAAAAGTAGAGTGCAAACAGCAGAGCGGCCAGCTTGCCTGCCCATTTCCCAATATACTCCGATAACAGGTCGAATAAGTTACCATTCGGATGAAACTTCATGATACGAACAATTGAGAGCCCGGCAACCAGGCTTAGCGCCCAACCGATGATGAGTGCAATCCAGCCGTCTGTGTCTGCCGCTTCCGCTAGCCGTCTGGGCAAGCCTAGTACCGCAACGCTGACCTGGCTGCCAGAAATGATGGCAATGAACTGGAATAGCGTGATTTGCTTCCCCACGTAGCTTTTCATTCGGTATCCTCCTGAATCCGGCTTTGTCGTTGACGTTTGGATTGTTTAGGCGCTGTGCTGAGCGGACGCTTGTCCATGAGCCAGAGAGGGACACGGATAAGCGTATCCTTCAAATCGGCTAGTCTCACAGGAGCGATAGGACTGCCATAGGAGGTACCCAGTGATTTAAGGGCTATAATATGCCCAATCATCGTCATAAAACCAATGACAAGGCCAACGAATCCAAACATGGAGGCCAATATCATTAAAATAAAACGGATAAGCCGCACCGCCGCGACCATGTCATAGTTAGGCAGAATAAAGGAAGAGATGGCGGTAAAGGCGACAACGATAACCATAACATTACTGATCAGTCCCGCCTGCACGACCGCCTGTCCAATGACGATACCGCCAACGATGCCAACGGTTTGGCCGACCGGCGCAGGCAGACGGATCCCAGCTTCCCTAAGCAGCTCTAGCGTAATTTCCATTAGAATGGCTTCAACGAACGGCGGGAAGGGAACCTGCCCCCTGGATTCCCCAAGCGTGAGCAGCAGCTTGAGTGGAATGATTTCAAAGTGATAGGATACGACTGATATATAGATGGCGGGCAAAAAGGCAGCCGTAATAAAAGCGAACATGCGCAGCAGGCGAAGAAACGTTGCAATCGTCCAGCGCGAGCTGTAATCGTCAATATTTTGAAAGAAGGACATAAAGGTGACGGGAGCAATCAAAACGTTCGGGGAACGGTCGACAACAACCGCACAGCGTCCTTGCAGCAGCTGGGAAGCGGTCGTGTCAGGCCGCTCCGTCGTTATGAGCTGCGGGAACAGTGAAAAAGGATTATCTTCGATAAACTCGCACAGCTCACCTGTATTAATGATGGCATCGACAGTGATTTGCTTAATTCGCTGCTCCAGCTCCGCCATATACTTGACGTTTGCAATATCCTCTATGTACAAAATCGAAACGGTCGTTTGTCCTCTTTCGCCGACCATAAGCCGTTTGATTTTGAGTCCGCGGTGGGGAAGATAACGGCGAATGAGGGCAATATTCAAATCGCCTGACTCCAGAAAGCCCTGATGCGCGCCCTTCAGCGATGATTCGAGCTGAGGATCTTCAATATTGCGCTGCGGCCATCCCTTAGTATCGAGGGAATAGGCTTGCTCACCGCCATCAATAAATAAGAGGCTGTTCCCCTGGAAAAACGCGAGCTCCGCTTGCTCCCAGCTGGACAAATGCCCCACATGGCCAACCGTGACGGCAATTTCCTGGCTATCCTCACCAAGCTCTTGCTGCAGGGGACGTAGAACATCGTCATTAATCGCCGCTTTGTCATTTAAGCCGTCGATGTAGATCAGAACAGCCTGTTTGCCTGATTGCTTAATGGTCAGGTGGCGGGTAACCATATCGGGTGTTTCTGTAAAAAGCTGCTGAATTTTTGCGAGATTTTCCTGTAAGTCGGTGCTGATGCGGTCGCTATGCGGTATGTTTTGCTCCGTTTTGTTATCAGGCATAGCGGCAGACATCCTCCCTGTTGATTTGCTTAGGCTCAGGTATTTTTTCCAGCAGAGGCAAATTGTATGCAGACGAGATAAAGCGCTAGTGGGGGATAAGAGTGCCAGCGGCTATTTTTTTCTATATAATGAATAGCAGCATGCCGCACAATCGGGCCAGGCCCAGCGCTGAACGTTCCAAGCTTTGCCTTGCCCTGCTGCGGCAATTAAGGGAGAGTCCAAGAAATGACGACATTTTTGACTGATCTATTATTGGAAATTAAACAAGCCAGGCAAGCCTCTTCCTCCCCAAGCTGGGCGGATGGCAGGCAACCGCTGCCAAGCCATACGCTGCTGTATGCAGCAAAAGGCAAGGGGGAGCTCATTATAAACGGAGAACGGGAGAAGCTTGCCCGCGATGGTTATTATATTTTTTCACCAAATACGGTAATGGAGCTAGCTCTCCATACAACTGCTCCAGTGGAGCTGTGCTGGGTGATTTTTGATATATTCCGCTTGAAGGAGCAGGGCGAGCATCAGCGGGCTTACGAGCGCGAGCTGGCGTTTCCGGTGGAAGGGCTTATTAAGCTCAAAGGAAGCCGCTTCAAGCGGCTGCTTTATTTGCTGACGGCTGAAGAGAGCGGTATGGAGGAGAGCAGCCGGTTTCTGGAGCAGCATTATTTGCATGAAATGCTCGGCAGCGTTATTGCACATGCGGCTCCAATGGCAGCTAATGATTTGGAAAAGCGGCTGGAGCTCACGCTCCGCTATATGCAGTCCCATTTTCGCGAGGACATTCGAGTGGACAAGCTTGCTGAAATTGCCCAGCTGCACCCGTCCTATTATTCACAGGTGTTCAAGAAGGTGATGAATAAGACGCCGGTCGCTTTTCTGACCGATCTGCGGATGAACAAGGCGAAGGAGCTGCTGCTGCTGACCGATAAGCCGATTCATGATATTGCTGGTGATGTCGGCTATGGAGACGAGTTTTATTTTAGCCGCCGTTTTAAGGCAACGAGCGGTTATGCGCCGACGGTGTACACGCGGAATCGGGATTTGAAAATAAGCTCGCTTTCCTATGCCTATACGGATCATCTGTTTACGCTGGGAGTAGAGCTCTGCGCTGCTCAAGTCCACCCCCATCTACCAATTGTGACAAGGGAGCTGGAGCTGCCAAAACATGCGGTTGACCGTTGGGGAATTGGGCGCCAAACCTTTCTTGAAGTGCAGCCGGATTTATTTGTTTGCAAGGATAATGTGCTGGCAAAGGCGCTGAAGCATATGAATGATGTAGCGCCAATCGTAGGCATTCCTTGGACAACGATGGATATCTACAGCCATATGCATGAGCTGGCTGAGCTGACGGGCAAGCAGGAGGCTGCGCGAAAATGGCGGGATCGCCATGAACGCAAGGCGGAGCAGCTGCGCAGAAGCTTGATGCGCTCTTTGTCCATAGGCACGACAGCAACGATTTGCGTCGCGCGGCAGGAGGAGCTGCGCATTTATGGCACCCGCAATATTGGACACGTGCTTTATCGCTCGCTGCAGCTGTCACCGCCTGCCAAAATTCGTGAAAAACTCCAGCAGCATGCGCCGGGAACAGGTTTCAACTGGGTTTCGATAACGCCCGAGGAGCTGTCCGGCTATGAAGCTGATTATTTGTTTCTCGTTTTCTCGAACGAGGCCGAGCATAGGCTGCTGGTAGCTTTGCTGAAAACGAATCCGGTGTGGAGAAGCTTTCCGGCTGTGAAAAATGATCGTGTATATTTCCTCGATAAAACAAAATGGATCGTCTACGCCCCTTATGGCATTGATTTGCAGATGGAGGAAGCCGGGCAATTGCTGCTGTCACCGAATAGATTATCGCTGTAAACCTGAGAATAATCCATATGGCGATCTTGAATTATGTCATGTACGGGAAAGCGGGAAGCGTTATAATGAATAAGATGATAATGATTATCAATATTGATATTCGGGGAGGCTTTACGGGTAAAGGCGTATGAAATGGAACAAAGGATATACGATAAGTTTATCGCTTATTGCAGGCTGCGCATGGCTTGTGTTCTCGCTGTTTATAGCAGTATCGAATGGCGCGAAGGAAATGGATTTGCATACGGTTTGGACGGCTGTTTTTGATTATAATGCCAGCTTGACGCCGCATCAAATTATACATGAGCTGAGACTGCCACGTGTGCTGGGCGCCGCACTTACGGGTATGGCATTTGCTGTAGCAGGCGCTATTATGCAGGGGGTAACCCGCAATCCGATGGCGGATACGGGCTTGCTCGGCGTAAATGCCGGAGCGGCTTTCGTTGTGGCGCTTTGCTTTGCGCTGCTTCCGGCGTTATCCTATTCGCATTTGATGCTGCTGTCCTTCGTTGGCGCTGCTTTAAGCACCTTGTTCATCATGCTGCTGGGCTCGGCAGCTCCTGGCGGGCTGACGTCGCTGCGGCTTACGATAGCAGGCGCTGTTGTTGCTGCTATTTTGCATTCGCTCAGCACAGGCATTGCGATTTATTTTGACCTCAGCCAGGATTTGGCTTTCTGGTATGCAGGCGGCGTTGCGGGAATGAAGTGGATGCATTTGAAGCTGCTGGCCCCCGTTATACTGGCTGGTCTGGCAGGTGCGATGCTGCTCGGACGCCCCATTACGTTTCTCTCCCTTGGCGAAGAAGCGGCAACGGGACTCGGCATTAAAACAGCCCGCATCCGCATACTCGGCCTGCTCATAGCTGTAGTGCTGGCTGGAGCTTCGGTGTCAGCCGCAGGCTCTATCGCTTTTGTCGGGCTTGTTATTCCGCATATGGCCCGCCGAATCGTCGGCGTCGATTACCGGTTTGTGCTGCCGTTTTCAGCGCTGCTTGGCGGAAGTCTGCTCGTCTGGGCTGATTTTGCATCGCGGATGGTCAATCCGCCGCGGGAATTTGCCATTGGCGCGATGGTTGCTATGGTCGGCGTTCCATTTTTCCTCTATTTAGCACGTAAAGAGAGGAGGGAGCTCTAGACATGGATCAATCGGCATATCGGGCTCGCAGGGCGATTACGGTCAGCGTCGTCATGTTTATTTTAGCCATTGTAGTCATTTTGATCGGCTTAAATACAGGGACCATTCGCTTATCGCCGCTTGCGGTATGGCAGACGCTGCTGGGCGGGGGAACGACGGAGGAGCAAATGATTTTGTTCGATTACCGGCTGCCGCGTATCGTTGTAACGATGCTTGGCGGCATCGGGCTTGGGGTTGCCGGAGCAGTGCTGCAAGGCGTATCACGCAATGCGCTGGCTGATCCGGGTATTTTGGGCCTGCATGCCGGAGCTGCCTTCGGACTAATCGTATTTGTATCCTTCTTTCGGACGATGGAAGGCTCGCTTGCGATGCTCATTCCGATGTTTACCTTTGCCGGGGGCAGTGTAATCGCCATCGTCATTATTTTGCTGGCGTATGACAGGCAGCGGGGCATTATGCCGATCCGGCTTATTCTAGTAGGGATTGCGATAGAAGCAGGTGTCAGTGCGATTACGCTATTCCTCTCCCTTAAGCTGGACCCGGATACGTATGCATTTGCGGCACGTTGGCTGGCGGGAAGTGTATGGGGCAGAGATTGGATCAACGTTTGGGCGCTGCTGCCGTGGATCGTCATTTTGGTGCCGATCATTTATTTAAAATCGAAGACGCTGGATTTGTTCAGCTTTGGCGATGAAATCGCTTCAGGCGTAGGCAGCAGCGTTACGCGAAATCGGCTGCTCATGATGATTCTTGCCGTAGCTTTGTCCTGCGCCAGCGTCTCCATGACCGGCGGTATTGGCTTTATCGGTCTCGTAGCTCCACATCTGGCCCGCAGGCTAGCCGGCCCTCAGCATCGCTATTTTTTGCCGGCGGCGGCTAGCATCGGACTTGTAATACTCGTAGCTGCGGATACGATTGGACGGTCTATTTTTCAGCCTAATGCGATTCCGGCCGGTGTCATCGTTGCCCTTATCGGCGGCCCATATTTTCTGTACATGCTATTCAGGAAAAAAGTTTGAGCTGGGCAGAGTAGTGTAGGTTATGTAGGTAATGCAAGTGGGGAAGTTTTAACAATTTAAATCAATTGATGCTGAACGAACGTTCAGACGATGAATACGGGGGACTTAACGAGTTATGAATAAATCACTATTTTCTTCTAAAGCGCTGCTGACGCTAATCAGCCTGATGGTTGTCGCCATGCTGGCGGCTTGTGGACAAGCTGCCTCACCACAAAGCACGAATGGAGGCAATGCAGCCCAAGGAGCCGAAGCTTCTGCAGAAGCGAGCGCTTCACCGAGCGCTGGGCAAGTGGAGCCGCATGGCTCTGATGTGAAAATCGCTTCCATGTCGATTCATATTACGAACAATTTGCTTGCTCTAGGGATTAAACCTGCGGGTTCGGTTGTCGGTGGCGACGTGAAGGATTTCCTTCCCCACGTAGCGGATCGTCTGGAAGGCACAGCGAAGCTTGGTGTTGTTACAGATCCGGATATGGAAGCTGTGCTGGCGCTGAAGCCGGATGTTATTTACATTGATGAAGTATATTCTGGCGCAGACCTTGCCAAATTCGAGAAGATTGCTCCGACGATTTCCATCGATATGGACAATGGCACATGGAGAGATCATTTAAAGCGGATTGCCGAGCATGTCGACAAGCAGTCAGAAGCAGAGCAGTTTATTAAGGCTTATGAAGCAAAAGCAGCTAGCGTAAAGACGCTGATTAGCAGCAAGCTTGGCGCCGATGCCAAGGTGATGGCGATTCGCACAACAGCGAAGGAGCTTCGCGTCATGGGCATGAAACGTCCGGTAGGACCGATTATGTTCGAGGATTTGGGGCTGACACCGGCAACGGGCGTTGAAAAAATTGCGGATGAGCCCTATGCGGTTATATCGCAGGAGGTGCTGCCCGATTTTGATGCGGATGCGATTTTCGTCATCATCAGCAAAGGCAATGAGGCGAAAGCGAATTTTGAGCAGCTGGAGCAAAATCCGGTATGGCTTAACTTAAAAGCGGTGAAAAACAATCACGTTTATGTGCTTGACGGGCAAAAATGGCTCGATTATTCGTCGCTAGGCCACAGCATGGCGCTTGACGATGCCCTGAGCTTGTTCAAGAAATAAACGAATCAAGTTGAGGAATGTCCTAATAAAACGGTGATAGAACGGAAGTCACCGACCGTTCTTCTAATGGCTGCAGAGCGCGAATGGGCTCTGCGGCCATTTTTTCAATAATAGTCTTAATATCACAACTAAAAAGTCGGAATACGATTAGCCTGAGCATGGCCCAATTCGCTATAATTATAAGGTAAGCAAGGCATCTACAGGCACGCGAAGGGATGGGATCGGTTTGGCAGACAAGTATGATCAGGCTACTGCTATTCAATATATTCACAATAAAAACGGGCCCAAGCTCGGCTATTCCACTTTGTCAGGCGTCCGTATTTTGGAGCAGGACGGCTTTTATTTTAAAGATTTGAACAAGGATGGCAAGCTGGATAAATATGAGGATTGGCGGCTTAGTCCGCAGGAGCGGGCTGAGGATCTCGCTTCGAAAATGAGCATCGAGCAAATTGCCGGGCTTATGCTCTACAGCAGCCATCAGGCGGTTCCGGCTAGCCTGGGCTGGCATCCGGGCACTTATGGAGGCAAGACATTTGCGAATAGCGGTGCGGACTCACATGCGCTGACGGACCAGCAGCTTGCTTTTCTGGAGCAGGATCATTTGCGCCATGTGCTGCTGACGATGGTGGAAAGCCCGGAAACGGCGGCGCAGTGGAACAATACGATGCAGGCATATGTTGAAGGCTTAGGGCTGGGCATCCCAGTAAATACGAGCTCTGATCCGCGGCATGCGACAGATTCGACGAAGGAATTTAATGCTGGAGCCGGCGGCAGCATTTCGATGTGGCCGGAGACGATGGGGCTTGCCGCTACGTTCGATCCGGAGGAGGCGAAAAAATTCGGCGAGGTTGCAGCCAGGGAGTATCGGGCGCTCGGAATTGGCACGGCGTTGTCGCCGCAGGTCGATATTGGCACCGATCCGCGCTGGTTCCGTTTTGGCATGACCTTTGGCGAAGATCCCCAGCTATCAACTGATATGGGTCGGGCTTATATTGACGGCTTCCAGACGTCGGAGGGAGAGCATGAAATTGCCGAAGGCTGGGGCTATGACAGCGTTAATGCGATGGTGAAGCATTGGCCGGGCGGGGGCTCGGGCGAAGGCGGCCGCGATGCGCATTTTGGCTATGGCAAGTATGCTGTTTATCCGGGAGAGCAGTTTGAGCAGCATTTGCGTCCTTTTACGGAAGGAGCGTTCAAGCTGGCTGGCAAGACCGGCAAAGCTTCTGCGGTTATGCCTTATTATACGATTTCGCAAGGACAAGACCCGATTAATGGCGAAGATGTCGGCAACTCCTACAACAGCTATCTCATAAATGATTTGCTGCGCGAGCAGTACGGCTACGACGGCGTCGTCTGCACGGACTGGGGTATTACCGCAGATGAAGGCGATGATATTACGAGGCTGATGAGCGGCGGCCGCTGCTGGGGTGTCGAGGAAGGCTACAGCGTAGCGGAGCGCCACTACAAGCTGCTTATGGCTGGCGTTGATCAATTTGGCGGCAACAATGAGACGAGTCCGGTTATTGAAGCCTATCAGATCGGCGTGCAGCAGCATGGCGAGGCGTTTATGCGCAGTCGTTTCGAGAAATCGGCAGTACGGCTGCTGAAAAATATTTTCCGGCTTGGCCTCTTTGAAAATCCTTATTTGGAAGTGGCGCAGACGACTGCGACGGTAGGCTCCCCTACTTTCATGGCGGCTGGCTTCGAAGCGCAGCTGAAATCGATTGTGCTGTTGAAAAATGAAGGGCAAACGCTGCCACTGTCTGCTGCAAGCGGGCGCCTGACCGCCTATATTCCCCGGAAGTTCCGGCCGGAGGGTGCGAGCTGGCTCGGTCTGCCAACGCCGTCCTTCGAAGGTTCCCCGATTAGCGTGGATACGGCCCAGAAGTATTTTGACGTGACGGACAATCCAGAGCAGGCGGATTTTGCATTAGTGTGCATTGAAAGCCCGCTTAGCACGATGGGCTACAGCAAGGCAGACGCTGAAGCGGGCGGAAATGGCTATGTGCCGGTCAGCCTTCAATACCGTCCGTATACGGCTGTGCATGCACGTGAGACGAGCCTTGCTGGCGATGCGCGCGATGTGCTGAATCGTACCTACAAAGGGAAGACGGTTTCTGTTGCCAACGAATCCGATCTGGATATGGTGCTGGACACGAAAGCGAAAATGAAGGGCAAGCCCGTTATCGTTTCGATTACGCTCAGCAACCCGGCGGTAGTCGCTGAATTTGAAGCTGAAGCGGACGCCATTATTGCCCATTTTGGCTTGCAGGAGCAGGCGCTTCTGGAGACGATCATCGGGGCTTCCGAGCCGTCTGGCCTGCTGCCTTTCCAGATGCCGCGGGACATGCAGACAGTGGAAGAGCAGCTTGAAGACACGCCGCATGATATGGATGTGTATGTCGATACAGTAGGCCATGCCTATGACTTTGGCTACGGTCTGAACTGGAGCGGTGTTATTCAAGATGCAAGAACGGCGAAATATGCAGGCGGCAAGCGCAGTACGAAATAACATTACAATTAAAAGCGTATGTATAGCTTTACAACAACGCCCGCCGCTGTCAGGGAACTGATGCTGGCGGGCGTTGTTTGCCTTTTCACAAGTGTGGGCAGGCTAGCCGGAGGCGTAAAGTCCGTAACGACGTTCACTTGTTCCATGCCTTAGATTCTATTATGATGAATTTAAAGGTTTGGAAAGGAAGCGAAGCATGAACGATTACGAAGCGAAAAAAAAGCAAATATTGGACGCCTTTTGGTTCAGGCATGCGACGAAGGAATTTGACCTCGAGCGAAAAATATCCGATGGGGATTTTCAGTTTATTTTGGAAACGGGCAGGCTGTCCCCTAGCTCCATTGGGCTGGAGCCATGGAAATTTGTCATTATTCAAAACAAGGCGCTGCGTGCGAAGCTGGCTGACGTATCCTGGGGAGCGAGAAAACAGCTGGAAACGGCGAGTCATTTTATCGTTATTTTAGCACGCCGCAATGTGCGCTACGATTCGGAATATATGAAACATATGTACACGCAGGTTAAAGGAATGCGCGAGGAAGTATATCAGAAGGTTCCTGTGATTTATAAGTCGTTTCAGGAGTCCGATCTGCATTTGCTGGATAATGAGCGCACGCTGCTGGATTGGTCGTCGAAGCAGACGTATATCCCGCTTGCCAACATGATGACCGCTGCTGCGCAAATGGGCATTGATTCCTGCCCGATTGAAGGCTTTAATCTGGATCAGGCGCATGCGATTTTGAACGAAGAAGGGCTGCTGGAGGGCGGGAATTTGGAGGTTTCCGTAATGGCTGCTTTCGGCTACCGGCTCGCTGAGCCAAAGCGCCCCAAGTCAAGGCTGCCGTTAGAGGAAATTGTACAGTGGGTCAACTAAACTTCGGTTTTGGATATGTTCGCTGATCTTATTATCTGCCAAAAATAAAAACGCAGGGGAGGTCTGCTTGCTTGCAGCACTACCCTGCGTTTTTGCGTTGCCGCGATTGCGGCCTGTATCACCAAAAAATATTAGCCGCCGATTTTGAAGAGCTTATCGAGCGAGCCGCCTTCGGAAATGATCTTAATGGCGGTTGCGATGAGCGGTGACATTGGCAGTACGAAAAATTTGTCCGAATGATCGCTTAGCGCAATCGTATCCGTTACAACCACCTGACGGATGTTCGGGTGCGTCAGCTTCTGGATGGCGTTGGCCGAGAACAAGCCGTGCGTTGCACAAACGTAGGCATCATGGGCGCCTTTTTTGTGGAGCGCTTCAACGACGTTTACGATGGTGCTGCCTGTATCGATCAAATCCTCAATAATAATCGGCGTCATGCCTTCCACTTCACCGATAATGTGGGTAATTTCCGACTGGTTGTGGGCCGGACGGTTTTTGATCATGATGGCAAACGGGCAATCCAAGTAGTTCGCCAGCTTCTCTGCTGTTGAAGCTCGTCCAGCATCCGGCGAAACGACGACGGGATTGACGATATTTTGGCTTTTCAAATGTCTGATAATGAGATCCAGAGCCGTCAGATGATCGACCGGGATTTCGAAAAAGCCTTGAATAGGATCTGCATGCAAATCCACGGTAATGATGCGATGAGCGCCGACCGTAGTCAGCACATCAGCCACCAGCTTGGCAGAAATCGGCTCACGAGGAGCGGATTTGCGTTCCTGGCGCGCATATCCATAATAAGGAATGACGAGATTAATGGTCTTGGCGGAAGCACGCTTCGCCGCATCGATCATAATCATCAATTCCACTAAATGTTCATTAACCGGATGGGACAGTGCTTGTACAATAAAGACATGGCATGTCCGAATTGGTTCTTCATACGATACGTGGATTTCGCCGCTTTGCTGGCGGGATATGGCGACATTGCCCAGCGGAATACCGAGTGAACCACAAATTTCCTCGGCAAGCGCGCGATTGGATGATCCCGAAAATATTTTAACCTTCTGCATTGTGCTCCTCCTTCAAGTTTTGCGCAGCAAAACTGCTTCGAAAGCGTAAACTTAAGTTTTGCGCAGCAAAACTGCATCGAAAACATAAACTTAAGTTTTGCTACGAAAAACTACTACATTCCATTATACATCGAAGGAGGTCAGATTCAAGTCATAGTTCGCTCGATTTAGGAAGTGAGCGTCAGCGTAATGTCATCATAATAAAGGGTGGTCAAGCCTTCAAAGCCTGAATCCGTGCCAACGAGCCAAAATAGCTCGCCCTTGTCGTTTGTCATTGCCGTAACGCTGTAATTAAAATAGACAAGCTGATAGCCAGCTTTGCCACCTTGCGGACTGCTTAAATTAAACGCAAAACAGCCTCCAAGCCTGCGATTAACGCAAGTGTGGAGGCTTGGAGGCTGTTTTATTAAAAATAGCGATTAACGTAGGTTAGGGATGGCAACATCCGGGTTGGCATCGGCTTCATAATCAATGCCGTCGGTTTCAAAGCCGAACAGCTGGAAAAACTCTTTGCGGTAGCCAGCAAGGTCGGAAAGCTCGTACACATTTTCTGTAGTCAGCTCTGACCATAGCTTCGCAACCTCAGCTTGGATTTCAGGTCTCATTTCCCAATCGTCAACGCGGATTAGGCCTCTGTCGTCAACGAGTGTTTCGCCGGAAGCATTGTACAGGCGATCAGAGAACAGGCGGTACATTTGCTCGATACAGCCTTCATGCGTGCCGTTTTCCTTCATAACCTTATACAGCGCGGAAATGTATAGTGGTACAACTGGAATCGCCGAGCTGGATTGGGTAACGAGCGCTTTGTTAACGGAAACGAAGGCCCGTCCGCCTTTCGTGCTGAGCTGCGTGCTCAGGCGCTTCGCCGTTGCTTCGAGATCATTTTTAGCATAACCAATTGTACCTTCACGGTAAACCGCATGCGTAATTTCAGGGCCGATATAGGAGTAGGCAACAGTAGTTGCGCCGTCTGCCAATAAGCCGGCTTCCTCAAGCTGATCGATCCACATTTGCCAGTCTTCGCCGCCCATAACGGCAATCGTCTGGCGGATTTCATCCTCAGTAGCCGGCTCGATTGTCGCTTCTGTTACGTCGCCGCTGTGGAAGTTAACCGTTTTGTTCGTGTAGGTTCCGCCAATCGGCTTAATGACCGAAGAAAAGGTTTCGCCGGTTTTTGGATGAGTACGGCGCGGTGATGCTACGCTGTACACGACGAGATCAATGGTGCCCAGCTCACTGCGGATCAGATCAAGCGTTTGGGTTTTGATTTCATCAGAGAAAGCGTCTCCAACGATGCTGAACGATTTGCGGCCTGCTTCTGCTGCCGCTTTCTCGAAAGCAGCGGAGTTGTACCAGCCTGCGGAAGCCGTGCGTGCGCCTTCAGCGGCTTTGTCGAAATAAACGCCAATCGTATTGGCGCCAGCTGCAAAGGAGGAGACGATGCGCGATGCTAGGCCGTAGCCTGTCGAAGCGCCGATTACGAGCACATTGCGTGGGCCTGCAATGGCCGGCTTGGATTTTACATACTCGACTTGACGAAGGACCTGCTCGGCGCAGCCTTCTGGATGTGCTGTCGTACAAATAAAACCGCGTGTTTTTGGTTGAATGATCATATTTAATTATTCCTTCCTATTTGCAAAATGGGCTTCCTATCCATATTACTGAACAATTCTCTACCATTTTACCGATTTTTTCGGGCAAATGGAAGGGCGCGAAAAAACGCAAGACCGAGTGGAGTCGGCCTTGCGTTAGATGCTGCTGGAATGGATCAAGCGCGATGGGCAATCAAGCCCGCTTATTCGTGAATTTGCGTCAGCAAATCGCCAAGGGCCTTCATCGCTTCGGCTTCCTGCTCGCCGTCGATTTCCAGCGTCACTTCCTCGTTCACGGCAATGCCGAGCGTCAGCATGCTGAGCGAGCTTTTGCCATTTACTTTTTTGCCCTTGTTCAGGACGGAAATTTTGCAGGGAAAGGCGCTTGCGGCCTGAACGAAAGTTTTAGCCGGGCGAACGTGAAAACCTGTTGGGTTAAGAATCGTAAACGTTTGACTGATCATGAGGAGATCACTCCATTTCGGATATATTTGTATTTGAAGTATTTAAATATTAGTCTAATTCTTATTTGCGTTTTTGCTCAACGAAATCGGTCACTTGCTCATAGCTGCTCAGCGTAAGCGCCTGCTCAGCGTAAGCAGCCCACTCGGCCTGATCCAGCTCGCCAACGAGCTGTCTAGCCTGCAAAATCGCGCCAGCGCTCATGCTGAATTCATCCAGCCCAAGCCCGAGCAGCAGCGGAATCGCCGTCGTATCGCCAGCCATTTCCCCGCACATGCCAACCCATTTGCCTTCCTGCTTCGCGGCTTTTATCACCATGCTGATGAGGCGCAAAATCGAAGGATGCCAAGGCTGGTACAAATACGATACCGTTTCGTTCATCCGGTCCGCCGCCATCGTATATTGAATCAAATCATTCGTCCCGATGCTGAAAAAATCCACCTCTGGCGCGAACAGGTCAGCAGACACAGCAGCGGACGGAATTTCAACCATCATGCCGACTTCAATATGGTCAGCGACAGCAATTCCCTCGGCAGCAAGCTTTGCCTGTTCTTCGGCCAGCAGTTTTTTCGCCTCAAGCAGCTCTTCGATGACTGCAATCATCGGGAACATGATTTTGAGATTGCCATGGCTGCTGGCACGAAGCAGGGCGCGCAGCTGTGTGCGGAAAATATCCTGGCGGTCGAGGCAAAGCCGCAGCGCGCGCTGGCCAAGGAATGGATTGCTTTCCTTCGGCAAATCCATGTAAGGCAGCTCTTTGTCGCCGCCAATGTCGAGCGTGCGGATGACGACGGGCTTGCCGTTCATTTTTTCGAGTACATATTTGTAGCTGGTGTATTGCTCCTCTTCGGTTGGCAGCGAGCTGCGTCCCATATAAAGAAACTCGGTGCGGAACAAGCCGATGCCCTCGGCGCCATTATCGAGCGCGCGCTGCACATCCTCGAGCTTGCCGATGTTGGCAGCGAGCTCGACCTGCTTGCCGTCTCGGGAAAAGGAGGGCTGATCCCTCAGCTTGGTCAGCTCAGCCTTATGCTGGTCATATTGCTGCTTTTGCTGCTGGAAGGCAGCGAGCTCGTCAGCGGACGGGTTGATGATGATGGAGCCAGCCGCGGCATCCATTAGGATGAAGGCATCCGCAGGAAGGGAGCGAAGGGCGGAGCCGACGCCCACGATTGCCGGAATTTCCAGCGTCCGCGCCATTATGGCGGAATGGGAAGTGCGGCTGCCGATTTCGGTAATGAAGCCGCGTACGACGTCCAAATTGAGCTGCGCCGTATCCGAAGGCGTCAAATCCTCGGCAATAATAATACATTCCTCCGTCATATTCGCGAGATCGAGATGGGGCACTCCGCGCAAATGACTCATAATGCGGCCCGCCACATCTTTAATATCGACGGCGCGGCCTTGAAGCAGCTCATCCTCCATCGCTTGCAGCAGTTCAATGAAGGACGTTGAAACCTCATGAAGGGCATATTCAGCGTTAATGCCTTCTTCGCTCATTTTTTCTTCTGCGGCATCAATGAAATCAGGGTCTTCTAAAATCATCAAATGGCCTTCGAAAATTTCAGCTTTATCCGCGCCAAGCTTTTGCTCCGTGGATACCCTGATTGCTTCAATTTCTTCCTGCGCCTGGGCTACTGCGCTGCGAAAGCGTTGAATCTCCCCGGTTCTATTTACAGCTTCAAGCTTTTTCGGCGTATAGTGGTCTTGATGAATAAAGTAAGCGGGTGCTGCCGCAAGTCCTGGCGACGCTCCGGTACCCTTCCATTGTGTTGTCATGCAACCTCATTCCTTTCCTTAACCCTGCGACTCATTGATTTAAACCGAGAGCCATTCGTTTCAAAGATGATCAAAGCTTGCTGTAGGCTTCTACAATTTGCCCGTGCAGCGGATGATCCGCTGGCAGTGACGTATAACGCGCAATAACCTCGCTCAGTGTTGAGCTTGCAAGAGCTGCCTGAATTTCCGCAGCTTCGGGGTCTTCTGTATAGGCAAAGCGCAGCGCTGCGGCCATTGCTTTAGTCAAATGGACAGTAGGCAGGCCAAGCTCGAAGGCGAGCAGGGCGGGCCGCACAAGACGGTCATCCGGCGACAGCTTGCGAATCGGCGAACGTCCAACACGCACCACTTCATCCGTCAAATAAGGATTAATAAAACGCTCTAAAATTTGCTCAATATACGCTTGATGCTCGTTTTCCGAGAAGCTGTAAGTACGAACAAGCATCGCGCCCGTTTCTTTAAGCGCGCCCTCGACTTCACTGCGGACAGCCGCGTCCTGCATTGCTTCCTGAATAGTGGCATACCCTTGCAAATAGCCATAATAAGCGGCAACACAATGTCCGGTATTTACGGTGAATAGCTTGCGCTCAATATAGGGCTGGAGCTGATCGACATAATGGATGCCGGGAATTTCCGGCGTTCCTTGCGGCAGTGCAGAGCGGTCAACCGTCCACTCATAAAAAGGCTCTACGGTCACTTGCAGTGGATCGTCATGCAGCTGTTGCGGAACGATGCGGTCAACAGCCGCGTCTGGAAAAGCAATCGCTTGCTCCGCCTGCGCTCTAACGTCAGCGGCCAGATGGGAATAAACAAGCGCCTTAAGCTGCGAACTGCCGCCAATCGCGTTTTCACAGGCGATAACAGGCAATGGAGAAGCGGAAGCTGCCGGGTTCTTAGCCAGACGAAGCGTGATGCCTTCAGCAATGGCTCCGGCAATATGCTTCAGGACTGACACGCCGACGGCTGTCGTGACGAGATCTGCCTCGGCAATCGCTGCGGCAACGAGCGCCGTATCATTGCCATTAATCGCGTCCACTCCCGAGACCGTGAACGACTCTGCTTGCTCGCTGGCAAGCTTAACGTTGTATTGCTGTTTTTCCTGCAGCAGCGCGACGAGGGAGGCATTTACATCGACGAAAGTTACGCGGCAGCCTGCTTGTGAGAGCAGGAGGCCGATGAAGCCTCTGCCGATGTTGCCGGCGCCAAAATGGACGGCCCTCATTCTTCCATACCTTGCTCGAAAATCGCGATAAGCTCAGCCTCTGAGCTAGCATTCAAAATCCGCTCCATATCGTCTTCCTCGGATACAAGCATCGCAACGCTTGTTAAGATGTTCAGATGGTCATCGCCGACCGCTGCCAGGCCAATAACGAGCTTGGCTGGCTCGTCGCCGCCAAAGTCTACCCCGCCAGGTACAATTAGGATGGACATGCCCGTGGAGTGGATGAGGCTTTTGGAGTCATTGGTGCCGTGTGGCATCGCCAGTCCGCCGCCAATATAGGTCGAGAGCAGTTCTTCGCGCTCAAGCATTTTGTCCACATAGGACGCCGGAACATGGCCTGCTTCAACGAGCAGCTGTCCCGCAAGGCGGATCGCCTCATATTTGTCATTAACTTGAACGTTCAATTTCACTTTGTCTGTGGATAAAATAGTCATGGCTCATTTCTCCAATCCAGTTTGAATTTGATTTCTTTCTCTAGGTGAAAGGATATAAAAGCTTGAATTTCCGCTGAGCTGCCGTGCTTGAGCAGCTCTGTCAGCTCCGACATCAGCAGCATCGCGCTCACTTCGCTCAAAATCTCCAAAGCGGTGCGGCGAAGCTCGGCAGGGCCAAGCATCAATAAAATTTGCTTCACGGGGACAGCGCCGCTGTCTCCAAATGGCAGCGGCTCATTAAACCGAAACAGGCTAAGCACAGGAAAGGCAATGGCATCCGAGCGAGTATGGAACAATGCCAGCTCCGTGTCTGGAATGACCTGGCTGCCATGCTGTTCCCGTGTTAGCAGCAGTTGAACGACCTTCTGCTCGTCGGTCACTGCATGCAAATGCTGAATGCGCTCAATGAGCTCCTCGGTGACGACCGCTAAATCGCCGCGCGGCAGGCCGGGCCGCTCCGGCATCGTATAAACCTGAAAGGTTTCCAGCAGCATAACCGCATCGGAAGCATACATTTTTAACTGCATCAACCGCTCCAGCGGCGAGTGGCTGCTCGTTTCCGGCGTTTTTGGCGACGGAGCATGCTTGAGCGTAATATTTTGAATAAAGGATCGCAGTCGTTCGACTTCCGCTTCCAGCAGCAGAGGGCTTAGCTTAATATAACGCTCGGCAGCTATCGGCAAATCAACGGTTGAAATAATGAGATCGTATTGCTGCTCCGGCATGCGAGCCGCTTCGTACCAAGAACGGTTGCCAATCAGCTCGATTTGCGGCAGCTCCTTGCTAATTCGAACGGCAAGCAGCTTTGAAGAACCGATACCGCTGGTGCATACGAGCACCGCTCTAACTTTTCGCGGAAACTGCCTCAGCCGTTCCATAGAGGCGCCAAAATGCATGACCATGTAGCCAATTTCCTCATCAGGCACTTCGATCGTGCTTATAATAGCATTAACGCCTTTGCGAATAAGGGTAAACAGCAATTCATAATCTTTCTTAATTTGTGTCAGCAGCGGATTGCGAATCGTGCTGCCTTCCTCAATTCTGCGAAAAGCAGGGAGCATATGCTGCTGCAGCCCTTCTCTAAGGGAGCGGTCCTCGGTAAAAGGCTCACCCAGCTGCTCCTCCATAAAAGCGATCAGCTTCGTTACGCTTGCGCTGAGCGTCCAATCTCCCTGGGCGAGCAGCAGTCCGTCTTCTTCAGACGAATCGGTCGCTTTGAGCAGCTTAGCGATATAGCGGACTTCCTCAGCAGGCAGCTCCAATGCAAGCATGCGCAGCAGCTCCTCTGCTTTGCTTCCCCCTCTTGCTGAGTAGGAAGGCAGAGGTCCGTTCACATGCGGCGGAATCAAATGCCCTTCCTGAATTCGCGTCAGCGTGACAGCAAGCCGAATGAGCAGATGTAAATGCTCCTTTTCTGACAATTGCAGCTGCCAGCCATCCTCTAGCTTCCAAAACGCCTGCTCCAAGGAGAAAAAATGCTTCCTGCCAACCATCGCCAGCAGCTCCTTGGATAAAGGATGCTGGGCTGCGGCTTCCTGAGCTTGGCCGAACAGGTCGGATTCGTCTAGATGCGTTTGCGCGAGCCAAGCAATGAACAGCCTTTTTGCTGGCTCTGGTCCGCTTATTTCTACGCCATAGCCGCGCCTTCGCACAAGTGTCAGCCCATGATTGCGAATCATTTGCTCCAGCTCATCAAGATCATGGCTAATCGTTGGCATCGTAACGCGCAGCTGGTGGGAGAGCGAAAATTGTTTAATCGGCTCGGTATGCTTAAGCAGCCTGCACAATATAAGCGCCTTGCGTTCCTCTGCTGAATATTCAAACAGATCTGCATGCTCGAGCGCCTGCTTAAAACGCTCTAGTCGCTCGCTGTCCGCTTCGAGTTTGATCCCGATTCCGGAACGCTTATGCAGCTTGATATGATTGGCAGCTAGTACAAGCTCAATGTCACTCAGCTCGCGGTGAATCGTTCGGGTGCTTGCCCCGACCTCAGCAGCAATATCGGCCGCTGTTATTTCATCCCGCTGCTCCAGCAGCAGCTCTACAATACGTCGCTGTCTCGTCGATACTTTGATAGGAGATCATCCTTATCCGGGAAATGGACTTAACGCCGACATTAAATGTCAGCGTTAAGCGCAAAGTCTAGACTTGCTTCGTTTAGCTTAATCTTTTAATTAGCGCATCATACTCGGGGCTCTTCAAGAAATCTTCAATGGAGATGTGCTCAGCTCCAGGAACTTTAAGGCGCGCCCGTTCAGTCAGAGATTTATGGGTAATGACGATATCCGCATCAGACGGTAGATCGTTGATCGCTGTGTTGGTCACCTGTACAGGGAGACCAGCTGCTTTGACTTTCTTTTTCATAATGGAAGCACCCATCGCACTAGAGCCCATTCCAGCGTCGCAGGCAAAAATAATTTTGTTTACTTCGTTTTTCGATTTCACCGTATTAGCAGCTGCGGAAGCTGTGCCAGCTTGAGCACCGGCTGTTTCAGCGCCTTTAGAGGAGGCCTTCATATCTTGCATTTTAGTCGTTGCTTCCTCAATATCGCCTTGAGCGTTTTTGCTTGTTTTCAGCAGAAGCGCGCCGATTACGAATGATACTGCCGCCGCGATAACAACACCGCTAATCATGGCAAAGTAGCCGCCTTTAGGAACGAGCGCAAAATAAGCGAGAATACTTCCTGGTGAAGGAGCGGCTGTAAGGCCTGCGCCCAGCAGGGTGAAGGTAAACGTACCAGCCATGCCGCCGCCGATAACCGCAAGAATGAGGCGCGGATTCATGAGGACGTATGGGAAATAAATTTCGTGAATACCGCCGAAAAACTGAATGATGATAGCGCCTGGAGCAGAGCCTTTCGCTGCGCCTTTGCCAAACAGCCAGTAAGCGAGCAGTATACCAAGACCGGGACCTGGATTCGACTCCAGCATGAACATAATGGATTTGCCAGTAGCAAGCGATTGCTCAAGCCCGATTGGACTTAAAATACCGTGGTTGATCGCATTGTTCAGGAACAAAATTTTACCCGGTTCAATTAAAATGTTCGCCAGCGGCAAGAGGCCGTGGTTGATGAGAAATTCTACGCCGGAAGAAATCAGATTGCTAAATGCGGTAACAAGCGGGCCAACGCCTTTGTATGCCCCAATCGAGAGAGCCGCGCCGATGATGCCGGATGAAAAGTTATTGATAAGCATTTCGAAGCCTGATGGAATTTTACCTTCCAGCGCTTGGTCAAATTTTTTCAATATCCATGCGGCCAGCGGACCTACGATCATGGCTCCGAGGAACATGGTAATGTCCGATCCGAGAATAACGCCCATCGTAACCATAGCCCCGATGACGCCGCCCCGGGTGCCGTGAACCATTTTACCACCTGTATAACCGATCAAGAGCGGAAGCAAATAAGTAATGGTTGGGCCAACAAGCGTTGCCAAATCTTCATTTGGAAACCAGCCGGTAGGAATGAACAGGGTTGTAATAATCCCCCAGGCAATAAATGCACCGATATTCGGCATAACCATTCCACTTAGGAATCGGCCGAATTTTTGCACCCCTACCTTTACGCCGCCGGATGACGATGGTTGTACTTCTTGACTACTCATGACATGACTCCTCCTCAATGAATTGCGAAGCAATAACAGCTTCGATAAGCGCGGGTATATGAATGAGCGAAGCGATCATCACGCGCAACAAGTTTTCACCGTTTTTCATACAGCTATTAACAAACGGGAATATAATCATGTTAATGGATAGCGTTTACAGTCGCAATGAAAGGAAAAGAAGAAAGCGTCATGAGCGCTGTTGACAGTATTTATTTTGGCAGAAATAAAGGGGGAATATGCTAATAATCAGCTATTGAATGCTGAATATTCATCTGAAAAGCGAACGTTTAGCAGCTTGGGATTCCAAAAGGTACGGGGATTTTGAGTGCGTCAAATATCGGTTTGTACAAAAAACAGCGACAGTATAGGACTGGAAATTAGCCCTATACTGCCGCTAGGTTGTTTTTATGGCGATTCACAAAAAGCTGCTTACAGCCTTCTGCGGTTGTAGAATAAAACGAACACACTCGACAAGATCAAAATGATTAAGGCGACACCTGCAGTAATAGCTTCCGAAATGCTGCCCTGCGGCTGGGCGTTTTGACCGCCGAAACCCATGCCATTGGGTGGCATCATACCGCCAAAATCCATGCCATTCGGCGGCGCCATCATGCCGCCTTGTCCGCCGGGAAAGCCACCACCACCGAAGCCCTGACCGCCCGCCGCGTTAGCACCATCAGCTGGAGGATTGCCGCCTGCTGCATTAGCACCATCAGCTGGAGCATTGCCCCCCGCTGCATTAGCACCGTCATTTGGAGCACCGTCTCCACCAGGGAAACCGCCGCCCATACCGGGCATGCCCCCTTCAAAGCCGTTGCTGCCGCTGCCGGAGCCATCGCCAGAGGATGGGATTGTTCCGTCGAGCTGCTGCGTGACGCTCGCTACCTGCGTGCTTGCAAAGGAAAGCACCGTCGTAATGCCTTGCTCATACTCCTCATAAGAATAGAAGGAGGAAGGGTCCGCTTTTACATAAGGAGAAATCAGCTCGGATATTTCTTTAACACGGGCAGCGAGGGTATCGTCTGCCAAATATCCTTCAATCATTTCTTTTATAATCGCGTGGTATTGCTCCTTGTATTCATCTACTGCCAGCAATTTTGCGACGAGAGGCCGTTCCGCCAGTTTGCCTGACGTCGGTTCATCAATGAGTACGCCTGCGCCTCCAAAGCCGCCGAAGGACATATTGTAATCCCATGGCAAAATCGAGAACAGGCCATCATCCTCATATAAATAGTAGTTATGCTTTGTCATCGACAAGTAGCTGTCCATATTGCCCGCGACTGTGTTCAAGGCGATAAACTTCAGCACTTCCTGTACATCCAAAACGCTGTCATAGTCCGTTCCGTTATTTAATTCATCGAGCATTTTCAACAAAATATCGTCATTGGACGAAGCCGATTTGAGATCAAGCCCCGTATACGATTTTAACGTTCCCAGCCAGTTCAGCTCGCTGCCGGTTCCGCCGTTTGCCTTATAAAGCGCACCGTAGCTGTTGCCAAAGTTACGCTCCAAATATTCCTCGCCAATTTGCTCAACGGCTAAGTAAAAGCCCCAAAGCTCACCATTTACATACACATTCACATAGGAATATTTAGGTGTTGGCAAGCCCATGGCTTCAGCAAGCTCATAGGTAAGGAACTCACGCATATAGGAGGCGTCGCTGTAATTGTTGTTCAGATTGATTTTGCTAACGCCTTCAATCGTCTGATTAACATATTCGTCGAAGGAGAGCTTTAAGCTGTAGCGGTCCGAATCTTTATTATTGACGACGCTGATCAAGCTTAGATTGCCCTTCGTGCGTAAGCCGACATTATTGAAAACTTGGCCATTGTAATCGACGGTCGCTTCCTTAAATTCCTCGGAGCTGGCATTGTCCAGCATATTTTGAAAATCATCTTTGTCCACTGTAATTTTTACGTCAATAACCTTGTCCTTGGGAAATACCGTCTCATCCAGCGTCTGCTTCCCATCCGAAACAACACTTGCTTCCGTTGTCGTTGTAGTAGAGCCTGTACCATTGGTACAGGCTGTAATGGTGAGAAGCAGAAGGAGGGAGCACAGGCTTAGAAGCAAGGTTGAAGCTTTTGCCTTCATGCCGGAAACCTCCTTATATTAAGATACATAATCCCCGCTGTAGCTGATCAAGACGGCATTTTTGACACCTTCAAGCTCGGAAAGCTGGTTAACAAACGCGCCTTCCTGATCACGCAGCCTAATTTCGATCGTCATTTCCACATTGCCGCGCGTAACGGTTTTTTGCTTCACATTGTAACGCTTGACGAGCTTGTTCAGGCGGCCGTGAATTTCTTTCTCGGTCGTTTCATTGTCGCAATTGACGACAAGCAGGTAAGGCTGCTCTACCGAGCCGCCTTTGACGAAGAAGAAGAGCACGAGACCAACAATGACAGAGCCAATAGCAGCGAGCGTATAGAAGCCTGCACCCGAGACGATACCGGCAACGGCTGCCCAGAACAGGAAGATCAGGTCGGTTGGATCTTTAATTGGCGTTCTAAAGCGGACGATGGATAATGCGCCGACCATACCGAGCGAGAGCACCAGATTGGAGTTGATCGCTATAATGACCATAGCTGTAACCATTGTCATGCCGATGAGCGAGACGTTGAAGCTTTTGGAATAAAGCACGCCGCTGAATATTCGTTTGTACAGCGTATAAATGAAGAAACCAATCAGAAAAGCTACGCCCATTGTAATGAGTATTTTTGAAATGCTAATATCGGAGGTAAAGTTGCTCATCACCGAGTTTTTAATAATATCGGAAAAAGAGGTTGCCGTTTCCGCTGCTTCTGTCGTTGCTGCTGCCGTAGTCGTTGTCTCCATCGTTTAAAAATCCTCCCAAGTGTTGAATTTAAGATATTTGCGGCAAATCACGTATTTGGATGCCGAGGTGCGGTTCAGCCCTTCGAGCTGAAGCGCGATTTTAATAGAGGCCGGAATGTATTCATCGAATTTCACTTCAAGAATCATCCGGTTATCTTCCAGGGCAATGACGGGATCAAGATTCGGGTCAAAAATGTCCAGCGCATGCAGGCCTGTTCGCAAATCCTTGTCGAATGTAATCCGCACATTGCCATTTTCGTAAACGTAAGGCTCGCGCACATAATCCACGATCACCTTCGGACGAAGCAGCCGGTACTTCATCTCATTGTAAATTTCCATAAGCAGCGGCTTATCGGGCCGATTGAACACCTCGTAGTCGCCAGCCATCATCTGGTCATACATAGCGCGCGTAAGCGGCTCCTTAACTTTGGCAATGTAATCCTTGAATTTGATTTTTTTCTCAAAATGGATGACCTTGTCCTGCGTATTGTAAATGCGAATCCGATATTTGCTTCGGTCACGTATGCCGCCAAGCTTCTCATGCAGCGCTTTATTGTTCACATCGTCGAAATACAAGCTTCGAATGTGGTATTCGCCTGTATCGCCGACATTTGCGTCCTGCTGCATCATATTTTTGAGCCGCTGCCGAATAATGAAATATTGATGCTGGTTGATAATAAATTTCAGCTCATGCCGGAACT
Source organism: Paenibacillus sp. R-74696 (assembly GCF_055814915.1). NCBI lineage: Bacteria > Bacillati > Bacillota > Bacilli > Caryophanales > Paenibacillaceae > Paenibacillus > Paenibacillus sp. R-74696. The sequence continues at coordinate 703,079 of NZ_JBPULM010000030.1, read as the reverse complement.
TCAAATTTTGCTGCATATTACTCCCTCCTTCTCTCTATCAATCGTTTAGCTGTCATCATGTCTTGGCTAAGCTGTTTGTAAAGCAATTGTAAATTCAGATACTGATGTGAAAATGAGTGCCCGCTGAAAGATTGCTGAATGTCAGCTGAAAGATTGCTGAATGTCAGGTGAAACGTTTGACGTGCCTTGTGCGGGAGCGTTATCGTAAAAGGCAGCATGGGTACGAACTTCATGGGGAAGGAGATTGTGATGAAAAAGGAATGGATATGGATGATTGCCCTTTGCCTCGTGCTCCTGCTCGTTGTTGCAGGAATAGAGTGGCTGAAATCGGATGGGAACACAGACAAGGCTGCTGGTAAGCCTTATGCAGTCGTTACGACCTTTAAGGAGGATGCGGCAACGAGCCGCGCATTCACTTGGTTCACCGATAATCCGCAGTCAGGGACGGTGGTGGAATGGATGGAAGGAATGGATGCGGGAATGTTGTCGGGCGAGGGCAAAGGGATACAGGTCAGTCGTATCGAGGGGAAGACAACAACGCTGGATACGGGCAATGGCGTAATAAGAGGGGTGCATAAGCTGGAGCTGACGGGGCTGTCGCCCGGCACAGCCTATACGTACCGTGTGGGCGATGGCAGCGAGAATGGCTGGAGTGAAGCGTTCCATTTTATGACGGAGGCGCAGGATGCGGATCATTTTACTTTTATTAATGTGACGGATTCGCAAGGCATAACGGAGCAGGATTTCGAGCTGTGGGGAAATACGCTGGATCAGGCGTTTAGGACATTCCCTGGTGCGCAGTTTATGGTGCATAACGGCGATTTAACGGAAAATCCGGATGATGAAATCGCATGGCAAAACTTTTTTGGCAAGGCGCAGCAGTGGGTAACACGCTTTCCGTTAATGCCAGTTACAGGAAATCATGACGAGGTTGATGGCAACGCGGATGAATTTGTATCCCATTTCAATTTGCCAGAGAGTGGGGCGGACGGCTCGATCGCTGGAACGACGTATTCGTACGACTATGGCCCGGCGCACTTCATCATGCTGAACACGGAATCGAACAAAAAGGAGCAGACGAAGTGGCTGGAACAGGATTTGGCAGCTACAGATAAACGCTGGATTATCGTATCGGTGCATCGTGGTCCTTATGCCGGTAATCAATACGAGAAAATCGATGATTGGGTTAAGCTGTTTGACAAATACGGAGTTGATCTCGTGCTTCAGGGGCACAATCATGAATATGCAAGATCATATCCGCTGAAGGATGGCAAGGTGACAGGGGATGGAGAGGGTGTCATCAGCACTTCAAGCGGCACCGTCTATGTCGTGACTAACGCAGCGGGGCAGAAGTTTAATGAGAAGAAAGAGGATCAATTTTATCATAAGGTTCATTTTCAAAATTATAAGCAAATGTTTGCCGGCATTACCATCGAAGGAGATAAGCTGACATACGAGGCTTATGATGTGGATGGCAACAAGCTGGATGCGTTCGTGCTGCAAAGTGAAAAATAAAACAGGGTGTCCCGGCGGCCAGCTCATGGCTGTGTGGGGCACCCTGTTTGCATATGCGCTCTTAAGCAAGCTAAGCATCCTCTAACGGCAGCTTGACGGTGAAAGTACTTCCCTCGCCGACGATGCTGGCCGCCTCAATCGTGCCGCCGTGCGCCTCAACGATGGACTGCGTTATCGATAGTCCAAGGCCTGCTCCGCCGCTCAGGCGGGTGCGGGAAAATTCACTGCGATAAAAACGCTCAAACAAATGGGGGAGATGCTCCGGCTTAATGCCCGTTCCATTATCGGTAATGGAGATGGCGGCATAGGCTCCGGCTTTAGCGAGCTTTAGCGATATTTTTCCCCGATCGGCATCGGTATGCTGGACAGCATTTGAAAATAAATTAAGCACCACCTGCTTTAGCTGATCGGGATTGCAGCGTCCGCTTATGCTTACAGAAGCGTCAATTCGCACCTCTCGCTCTCCGCCCAAAATATGCAGCTGCGGCTCCAACTCATGAATGAGTTTGCCAATGCTCGTATCCACTTTAACGAGCTCCGGCGCCTGATCAAGCTTGGCTAGCAGCAGCAAATCCTCGACGAGCTTGTTGATACGCGTCGATTCCAGCTTCATGCTCGTTAAGGCGCGGTGCAGCTGTTCAGGATTTGTAGCGGCACCGCGCAGCAGCACCTCCAGAAACCCATGGATAGAAGTGAGCGGTGTCCGCAGCTCATGCGAAGCGTCGGCAACAAAACGCCGCATCCGCTCCGTCGTTTGCCGCTCCGTCTCGAAGGAGCTTTCCAGCCGGCCGAGCATGCCGTTGAATGCATCCGAGAGCAGATCGATTTCCTGCTGACCTTGCGATATAGGAAGCCGTTCTGTGAGATTGACAGCATCGGTGCGCTGGGCTGCTTTCACGATACGCGACAGAGGCGAAAGCGTCTTGCGCAGTATCGGCAAATACAGTGATAGGCCTCCTGCCAAGGCAAGAATAGACAGCCCAGCGAAAATCGCGAGCTGATACGCTAGTACCGTTTGCAGCAAGTCCGTGTCGTTGCCCGCTTGAAAGAGTCCGTCAGGCGAATCTGGCGGTCCGGCCAGCCTAAAGACGACAAGCTGCTGTGCCCCTTCGCTGTTGCTGAGCAGCTGATAGCTGACCTTGCGATGTTTTTTTAAATCATTTAAAGTTTTCATATATTCTTCTTGGCTAAGCTCTGGTGTCCAAGTTTCACTGCTAATCGTCAGTACCGTCCGTTCTCCTGTATTGCTAACATAGGCAAGAGATAACCTTGGCTGAGTAATGATAGGCATATTGCTTGGGTCCTCCGGCGATGCTGCAGATGGGACATCATTCGGTGCTGCATCACCTTTATAGGGTGATTTTTTTTGGTAAGCGCGTATGTTGTCCATATACCACAAGGGAGGCATCGCCTGAATTTGCGCTTCCAATGCCTCAGCGCGATTATTATAAATAAAGTCCTTCATAAAAACGTATTGCAGCGTTCCAATTAACAGAAGCAGCCCTGCCAGTACGAACAGCGAGCGGCTGAGCAGTTGGTAGCGAAGCGATTCGGGCTTTAAGAGACGAAGCAGCAGCGGAGCTTTTCGGCCCTTCATGGAAAATCCATGCGATAGCCAGAGCCGCGTAGTGTACGAATAAGTCTGTGCTCTTTGTCCTGCAGCTTCTCGCGCAGCGAACGGATGTACACCTCCACAATGTTTTCCTCGCCGCGAAAATGATAACCCCATACTTTGTCCAAAATAAGCGCCTTGCTCAGTACAATGCCGTTATTCATCACAATATATTTCAGCAGCTCATATTCAGTAGGCGACAGCTCCAGCACTTTATCCATGTAGGACAGCTCCTTGCGCAGATCGTCGATGCAAAACGGACCGTATACAACTTCCCCGAGCAAATTCGGAAACTGATTGCGAAGCCTCGCCTGAATGCGGGCAAGCAATTCCTCAAAGCTGAACGGCTTAATGATATAATCGTCAGCGCCAATGTTCAGTCCCTTCACGCGATCCTGCGTTTCGTCCTTGGCAGTCAGCATAATAATGGCGATATTATCGCCCGTTGCCTTAAGTGCCTGGCATACTTCAAAGCCATTCATGCCCGGCATCATCACATCCAAAATGACAACATGCGGTTTGAAATCGCTAGCGACCATGATCGCTTCCTCGCCATTGCTGGCTGTCCGAATATCCGCGCCTTCATTCAGCAAGCCAAGCTCCAAAAACTGCACAATATGCGGCTCGTCATCAACAAGCAGCAGCTTAATTCCATTAAACGACATTTTATCATCTCCAGTTTTGCAAACTAATGCTTCTTTCATTATTATCTGTTTCGTTGAAAGTTTCATCTGGTTTTTATAGTTTTAAGCAAATTTTCAGCTTTGCTTCATTCGGGTTTCAGGGAAAAGGCGCACAATCTCACATAGTGAAGCAAGAGACGGAAGTGAAAGGGCGGCTGAACGATGGCACCAATAAAAAAACAGCGATTAGATGCAATATTAATGATAGTTATCCTCGTTTCGGCATTTTTGAATGGATTTTTAATTTGGACAGATGACCATGTCAATACGTATTACACGACTACGGTCGCCAGCATGCTGCAAAGCTTCCACAATTTTTTCTTTGCAACGGTCGATTCTGGCGGCTTCGTAACCGTTGACAAGCCGCCGGTAACGTTCTGGATACAGACGGCCTTTGCCTATGTGCTGGGCCTGCATGGCTGGAGCGTGATTTTGCCCCAAGCGTTAGCGGGTATGGGCTCGACGATTTTGCTATATGTGCTGCTCAAACCGTCCTTTGGACTTGCGGCGGCGCGCATTGGAGCTGCGGCGATGGCAACGATGCCGGTTGCGGTTGCAGTGAGCCGGACAAATAATATCGATAGCATGCTCGTGTTTACGCTGCTGCTTGCGGTTTGGCTATTATTCCGCGGAACGAAGCAGGGCAAGGCGCATTGGCTGATTGGCGCTTTTGCCGCCATAGGCGTAGGCTTTAATATGAAAATGATGGAGGCCTACATGGTGCTTCCGGCGTTTTATTTATTTGCTTTAATGGCGTGGAAGGGCAAGTGGTTTAAGAAAATCAGCCTGCTGGCAGGGGCGACCGCTATTATGCTGGTTGTTTCCTTGTCCTGGGCGGTGACAGTTGATTCTATATCGACAGATAATCGGCCCTATGTGGGCAGCAGCCAGACAAACTCCGTGTTGGAGCTGGCATTCGGATATAACGGGCTTTCAAGGCTGACCGGAAATCGCGGAGGCGGTACCGGGTCAATGATGGGGCCGCAACAGCTTCCAACGATTGGAAACACAGCCTTTGCCCAGACGAATGTGGTCAATAGCTGGTTCAGCGGCGATGTACCAGGCGGCAACAGCAGCATTGCAGCTGTAGAGCAGGATGGTCGGGGGCTGGATGGTGATGCTGGCAGGAGCCGCGCTGGAAACAGTCAGGGCGTGGACCGCAATAAGGACGGAGGAGCCGGAGGAGGCGCTGGAGCTGGTGGCTTTAACGGTGGGCCTGGCATCGGTATGGACGGCATGGGCACTCGCGGCGGCTTTGGAGGCGGCGGATCAGGCGGCATGTTTGGAACAGGTACGGCAGGGCCGCTTCGATTGTTCCAAGCGGAGCTGTCGGGTCAAGCGAGCTGGTTCCTGCCTTTTGTATTTATCGCTTGCGTGGGCATGCTGGCGAGCCTTCGCCGACGCAACTTGACGATGAAGCATAAGGAAACGTTATTTTGGCTGGCGTGGCTACTGCCGGTTATGGCGTTTTTCAGCGTCGCTGGCTTTTTCCATCAATATTATTTAATTATGATGGGACCTCCAATTGCCGCGCTGCTTGGAGCAGGCTGGAGTGAGCTGTGGGGCCAATATCGCAGCAGAGTGGGCTGGCTAGGCTGGTTGCTGCCACTCGGAATTGCCGCAACAGCTGGGTTTGAATGGTATATTATGCAGCCATTTGACGCGACAATTGGCAGCGGGTGGTCGCTTGCCGTGCTAGTTGGCGGATTGGCAGCAAGCCTGCTGCTTATTGCATGGCGGCTAAAGAAGCAGAAGCAAGCAAAGTCATTTATCCGAAATAGCAGTGAAGGCATAGAGGGCATAGAAGGCTATGAAGCAAAGGCGAATGCTGGTGCAGATACCGAGCTGTATGGCGGCAAGCTGCCGTATGGGCAGGGAGGATATTTGACAGCCGGAGCTTGCGTTCAAAACGGAGAACATGGGGTGATCCGCCGCAAAGTCTGGCAGCAGCCTGCCGTGAATCTGATTGCGCTGCTCGGGCTGCTTGTTCTTTTCATTGGTCCAGCTTACTGGGCGGCGACACCTATCGTATACGGCCAGAGCAGCCAGCTGCCAGAGGCAGGACCTGATCAGACGAATGCCTCTTCTCGCGATGAGCCGCTTAATGAAGCGGCGCTTGCTTTTTTGAAGGCGCACCATACAGGCGAGAAGTACCTGTTTGCGACGAACAGCTATTCGACCGCGGCGCCATATATCATTGATTCCGGTGAAAATGTGATTATACTCGGTGGTTATTCCGGCTCCGATCCCGTCCTGTCGATAGACCGGCTGAAGGCGCTCGTGGCCGCTGGGGAGCTGAAATATTTCCTTGTTTCACAAGGGGGCCGTGGAGGCGGCAATAATAATGAGCTGACGAAGTGGATTACTTCGCATGGTCAGCAGGTCGCAGCCAGCGAATGGCAAACGACAAGCGGAAACAGCGATGCGGAAGACAGCAGCTTCCGAGGCTTTGGCGAAGGCGGCAGCAATATAACCATATATGAAGTGACGCCACAAGCGGCGTTGTTGAGCGGCAGCTAAAAAGTGCGGTTCTTTAATGGAACTGGAGCAAATCTTTCAGTAAAAAAAAGCATAAAAGCCGCGCAAAACCACATGCCAGTGGTTTTGCGCGGCTTTTGCTGTAGCTGCTGCTTGCTTGTTTATTATTTTGCTATTGCAAGCTCAATCCGAATGCTGGAAGGATCGGTTGCAAAAATAACGCCATCTGACTCGTCAAGTGCTGCTCCCGCCTCACGCAGCCTGCTTATAGCTGTATCGCGTTCCGCTTGATTCGGATAGACGATGGTGAAGTAGTCCAGCCCGGTACTGCTGGCGGCTGGTGCAGGAGCGCCAATGCCGGCCCAAATGTTAAGCCCGATATGATGGTGATAGCCACCAGCTGAGACGAACAATGCTTTGAAATCGGTGTAGTCGCCTACGATATCAAAGCCAAGCAGCCCATTGTAAAAGGCACGGGCAGCCGGAATGCCATTAATATGAAGATGAATATGGCCGATTATTGTGCCAGCCGGCAGCAGTGTGGCGGCAGCCGGATCAGCAGCGGCAAGGAGGCCGTCCCAATCGATGGGATTGCTAGCCATAATGTAATCGCCGTTCTCTTCTTTTTTCCACTCCGAGCGTGGCCTGTCCGCATAAATTTCAATGCCATTGTTGTCAGGGTCTGTAATATACAGCGCTTCACTGACCAGATGATCGGCTTGGCCGATATGAATGCCGGAGGCGATCAATCTGGCAAGTGCGGCGCCAAGCGCCTCGCGATTAGGCAGCAGCAGAGCGTAGTGGTATAGGCCGGTCGTTGTTCTGCGCTCAGAGACGATGGCATTCGGAATTTCCTCCAGCTCAATGAGTACATTGACGCCATCAGCCGTAAGGCTGGCTGTACTGCCTTGGCGCTCCAATACCTGCAAGCCAACGACCTCCTGATAAAATTGCAGCGAACGCTCCATATCGCTAATGTTAAGCTTTACTTTTCCGAGTACGGTATCGGTATTTATACTGTAGGTCATTTATAATTCCTCCTGTGCTAAGTTGATTACTATTTGTAACTAACTATATTTTATGAACTAACTTTTGTCAAGTTTAAAATCCAGCTTGCAGCTTATTGACAAATATGACGTATTCGTGACTAATTAGTGGTTAACTGTGGTTCTTATGTCATATATATGTTAGAGTATTGATAAGAGCTCTTGAACAAAGAGGGCTTAATAATTAAGAGGAGGAAGTAAGCATGGCAACATGGCTTGGCTTAGAGCTTCATAAAACGCATACGGGAGGCGAAGTTTATTATGAACCTTAGTGGTGGAGATCAGAGAAGAACACGTTCCAGCGATCCTTTTTTGTACTTGTTTTTTAAATGGATTTCTTTAACCTCATCGGCGGTTATTGTGCTGCTGTCCTTGTGGTGGCTCATTCAATTTTTATTTCAAAGCACCGTCGTAGAAGAGCAATAAGCGGGACAAAGGCCAGTACGTTTTGCCAGGCTGACCTGCGTGAGCATGTCTAACATTAGGAAAGTAATTGGCTGAACGTAAACGGCGGCTAATTTCAAATATATGAAAAGAGGTACAGCTAACGGTTCGAACCGTTAGCTGTACCTCTTTATTTTTTAAAATATAGGAAAGTATAGCATTACGCGACACCTGACAGAAAGAGACGTTTCACCTTGATGAGATCGTTATGGAGTATTACTTCAACAAGCCAGCGTGACGCAAGCCACCCCGAATGCCATTTTCACTAACATGGGTCGTTACGTAATCGGCGAATGGCAGCAGCTCCGGATGGGAGTTGCCCATGGCAATGCCCAGTCCAACGATTTCGAGCATTTCCTTATCATTAAGTCCGTCACCGAAGGCAAGTGCTTCCTCCGCCGTCAGTCCCAAATGCTTCAGCAGCGCGGCAATGCCAAGCGCCTTGGAGCCATCATTCGTAAGCACGTCCATTGCAAACGGGTGCCAGCGAATATAGCGCAAGCCCGGGATGACGTCTGTATACAGATGCTCGTCCTGCGGCTCACAGTGCAGGAAGATTTGATAAATGTCTGCTTTTTCCCAAAAGCTTGGATCAAAGCCCGGCTGTGCCACGCGCAGCGACGTTACGGAGTCGAACACCTGCGGATGCGCTTCAGCATTGGAAAAGAATGCATCATGTCCTTCAAAGACGAGCGAATGATTATGAAGTCCGGCATGCTCAACAAGCGCCTTAACATCTGTGCGCGGAATAGGATTATGGTATACGGGAATACCGTTGTAAACGACATAAGCTCCGTTAAGGCTGACGAAGGAGTTGATCGCAAGCTTCTCGGCAATATCCTTGAAAAAATAAGGCGCGCGTCCCGTCGCAATGACAGCCTCGACGCCCTGCTCCTGAATTTCACGAATCGCATCAATCGTATCTTGGGGAATTTGTTTATCTTCATCTAATAATGTGCCATCAATATCAAAAAAAGCAATTTTATAACTCATTTTTGTAAGTCTCCTGTTCTATCTGGATGATGTAGTTACTTGGAAGCCGAATGTTCTATACCCCTTATACCATTCGCTTCCGCCTTTAAGCAAGCTTATTTGAGAATTGTTTGCAAAAATCTCTGTAAGGGCATAGGAGTATACTTCATTATATTATATAATCAAATGTGGGAAAAACTTATTGGGAAATGCGGGCAGCCGCAATCCCAAATACAAGAACTAAGGAGACAGTAAAATGGCAAAAACATTTATTTTCGGGCATAAAAATCCGGATACGGATACAATCTGTTCTGCGATCGCATATGCTGATTTGAAGGCTAAGCTGGGCTTTGAGGTTGAAGCCGTTCGTCTGGGTGAAGTTAGCGGTGAAACGCAATACGCGCTGACCCATTTCAAAGTAGAAGCTCCTCGTCTTGTAGAAACGGTAGCTAATGAAGTAGAAACGGTTATTCTCGTTGACCACAATGAGCGTCAGCAAAGCGCGGCAGATATCGATCAGGTTCGCGTGCTGGAAGTTATTGACCACCACCGTATTGCGAATTTTGAGACAAGCCACCCGCTATACTATCGCGCTGAGCCTGTAGGCTGCACAGCTACGATTTTGAATAAATTGTATAAAGAAAACGGCGTAGCTATTGAGCCGCAAATTGCAGGTCTAATGCTGTCCGCTATCATTTCCGATTCCTTGCTGTTCAAATCGCCAACCTGCACAGAGCAGGATGTAGCGGCTGCTAAGGAGCTTGCAGCTATTGCGGGCGTTGATACAGAAGCATACGGCCTGGAAATGCTGAAAGCAGGAGCAGACGTACGCGATAAATCGATCGCTCAGCTGCTTTCGCTTGATGCGAAAGAATTCCAAATGGGCGGCAGCAAAGTAGAAATCGCGCAAGTAAACGCGGTTGACACCAACGATGTACTGGTTCGCCAAGCGGATCTAGAAACAGCGATTAACGCTATCGTTTCAGAAAAAGGCTTGGATCTGTTCCTGTTCGTCGTAACGGACATTTTGAACAGCGATTCCGTAGCGCTTGCTATCGGCAGCGCAGCAGGCGCAGTTGAGAAAGCCTATAATGTCACGCTGGCTGACAACAAAGCCGTTCTGAAGGGCGTAGTGTCCCGCAAATCGCAAATTGTACCTGTATTGACAGATACGCTTAGCAAATAAGAGACTGTGACGAAATAATGTACCGCTAATTTCCTCGCAGCTCCTAAGAGTGAATGAAAGGATGCCGTCCACTTCATCAGCCTGGTGCTGGAGAAGAGGGCGGCATTTTTTTATTTGGAGGAGCACTGGAAATACAAACATAAGCAAAAACGTCCTGAACGGGTTGGCGTTCGGGACGTTTTTATATTTAAGGGTATGATTGCAGAGCTTAATAGATACGGTGTAAAACGTTGGAAGCCTCCGCTTCGTTTACAATACGCGGCGTGCTGTCACGTAGCGCTTGTGCCAGTAGGACTCGCCAAGGCTGCTGATCGTTACGCCTGTGCTAGTAGCGCTGTGCAAGATTTTGTTATTGCCCGCATAAATAGCTACATGACTAATGCCTCTGCCGCTCGTATTAAAGAAGACGAGATCGCCAACGCTAAGATTTTCCTTCGTTACTTTGGTTCCAATGGAAGCTTGGGAGGATGAGCTGCGTGGCAGCGAAACACCCATGGCATCGAATATGTATTGTGTAAAGGAAGAGCAGTCAAAAGCGTATGTAATGCCTGCTGGGGCTCCATATTTATAGGGGGTTCCAATAAACTCCTTGCCGGAGTCGATTAATTGTAGGGATGTTTCAGTTGCGGCATGCGCCTGGTTGCCGGAAGCGAAGGTGAAGGCTGTCAAACCAATACTTGCGCATAAGCTCAATTTGATGACGGAGCGAAAAAAGTTTCTCTTAATCATTATGGTGTGATTCCTTTCGTTGTACGATTCGTTTTTGGCTAAAAACACTATACCACACCAAAAAATGAGCCTTTTCTCATGATGAGAGCGCAAATGGAGGGGAATTCGTGTTGTTTGGTGTTTATGAGAAGTTAATGAGAATTTATTCATTTATGTTTGAAACGTAAATGGGGGTGTAATGGGGGGCTGCGCTGCGTGAAGGAGTGAGGGCTCGATCGCCATTAGCACCCCGATTTCTATGAATAAATTTCTACCTTAGTAGGTAGAAATCGGGGCGCTAAAAGCGAACGCTCCGCTTCTCACTCCCCACCCACCCCACTTAAAATTTCAAACCCTAAACCGAATGGCAAAGATGAGAAGATCCAAGATCCAAGAGCCAAAAGCCAAAAGCCAAAAGCCAAAAGCCAAAAGCCAAGAGCCAAGAGCCAAGAGCCAAGAGCCAAGAGCCAAGAGCCAAGAGCCAAGAGCCAAAAACCAAACGTAATCGCTCTCCTCTAGGGAATGTTCCCCCTTTTGCAACTGGGCGGACACAGAAACAGCTATTTCAATCGAATGACGGGTTTTGGCACAGGCTGCGGACTCAGGGGCCGCTATAACATTCCCCATACCCATTTTGACGGGGCTTTGATAGCGATAACGGATCTCGTGTCCTCTTAGAGCCTGAAATCGGATGAAAGGACAAAATAGCGGAACCTCAGTCCTTCAAACACGGAGAGAGTGTCCGAGTTATGGAGTTTCAGCTACAATCGCAGTCTGCGGTTCATCAGCCTTGAATCGTTAGATGAGATTGCCCCCGAATTAGTGCCAAGCAAGCAGCAGTAGCAGAGCACCCCAGCTCTGGATTGTTTACATACTTTATAACCTTGGAAGTGGGTTATTGACAGTCGTTTGATTAGCGCTTTATAATTAGGTTGCCTATTATTTTAGTTATAAGATAATTATAGGGAAAATAATTAACAGGAAAATAATTGGTAGCCTACATGAAAGGCAGAGAGATATAAATGAAAGGAGGACTCGCATTGAAACATAACCAGAATGACACAAGCAAAGAAAGCAAGGCAACGGAACATAGCGAGCAAATTACGAATGAATTGATTCGTGTGTTTCGCAGCTTTCATCGGCTCAATTGGCGGCAGAAGCCTAATCCGGACGGCAAGTTTAGCGAGATGCAGGTGCTGATGTGCATCAAGCGGGGATCTATGAAGACGCAGGATAAGCCGGGGATGAAAATTTCGGTCATCAGCCGTTTGCTACGTGTTACCTCTCCCACCGTCACCCAACTGGTCAACGGCATGGAAGCGAATGGACTCGTGCAGAGAAACGCTGATCCTGATGATCGGCGAGCTGTTCGCATCTCGCTGACAGAGGAAGGGGAACGTATCGCGGAGAAGGTCATTGCCGATTTTATGAATCGAATGGCAGGACTGACGCAATACTTGGGAGAGCGGGATTCGCATGAGCTGATTCGGATTTTATCCAAAGCCTTTGAGTATTTTGATGAGCTGAATGAGTCTGAACAAACGGGAGATGAACAGCAATGTTAAAGTTATTTCGCTTTTTAAAGCCGTTTCGCTGGCTGATAGCCGCGGTGCTTGTGCTTGTTTTTATTCAGTCGCTGTCTGATTTATATCTCCCCACGCTAATGGCGGACATCGTCGATGATGGTGTAGCTAAAGGAGACACTCCGCTTATTTGGAAAATCGGTTCCTTTATGCTACTAATAGCGGCGGTAGGGGGCATCAGCTCCATCGGCGCCAGCTATTTTTCGGCAAAAGCCTCAGCGAGCTTCGGGCGCCTCGTGCGGGAGAAGGTATTTGGGCATGTGCAAAACTTCTCGCTGCAGGAGTTTGACAAAATCGGCACGGCCTCGCTCATTACGCGGACGACGAATGATATTACGCAGGTACAGCAAGTATTGATGATGATTTTGCGCATGATGGTGATGGCGCCGATGATGTGCATCGGGGGCATTATTATGGCCGTTTCGAAGGATGCGAAGCTGTCGCTGGTGCTTGTTGTCGCACTGCCGGTTCTCGCTGGCGCGATTTTGCTCGTCGTCCGCAAAGGGATTCCGCTGTTTAAAATGATGCAGATTCGTATCGATAAGCTGAACTTGGTGCTGCGCGAAGGACTGACAGGCATTCGGGTTATTCGCTCATTCGATCGGACAAATTATGAAAATAAGAAATTTGATGCTGCCAACAGCGATCTGACCGAAACAGCGATTAAAGTGAACAAAATTATGGCCGTGATGATGCCGCTAATGATGCTCGTCATGAATTTATCTACAGTGGCGATTATTGCCATCGGCGGGTTGCGCATCGAGAATGGCGATATGGAAGTCGGCTCATTAATGGCTTTTATCCAATATGCGATGCAAATTATGTTCTCGCTTCTGATGTTATCGATGATGCTCGTTATGGTTCCGCGTGCGTCGGCATCGGCGGTGCGTATTAATGAAGTGCTGGACATGGTGCCTGATATTGCAGACAGCGCCAGCGTTAAGAACACAGGCACGCGTAAGGGCTATATCGAGTTCCGTGATGTGACGTTCAGCTATCCTGGAGCCGAGCAGCCTGCTTTATCGAATATATCGTTCAAGGCGGCGCCAGGCGAGGTGACGGCTATTATTGGAGGAACAGGTTCAGGCAAGTCAACGCTCGTTAATTTAATCCCGCGTTTTTACGATACGGCGGGTGGCAGCATTATCATTGATGATGTGGATATAACAGAGCTATCACAGGAAACGCTGCGTGAAAAAATCGGCTTTGTCCCGCAAAAAGCCGTATTGTTCACAGGCACGATCGCCGAAAATATCCGCTATGGCAAAGAAAATGCGACCGATGAGGAAATGGAGCACGCGGCAGAGGTGGCGCAGGCAGCAGAGTTCATTGGGACGATGAAGGAAGGGTTTGGCGCAAGCGTATCTCAGGGAGGAAGCAACCTTTCTGGCGGGCAAAAGCAGCGGCTGTCCATTGCCAGGGCGCTTGTGCGCCAGCCAGAAATTTATGTGTTCGACGACAGCTTCTCGGCGCTTGACTTTAAGACGGATGCGAAGCTGCGTGCCGCCTTGCGTGAGGAAACAGTAGATTCGACGGTGCTGCTCGTTGCCCAGCGGGTAAGTACAGTGCTTGATGCCGATCGCATCATTGTGCTTGATGAAGGACAGCTAGCTGGAATCGGGACGCATCAGGAGCTTATGGAGTCTTGTGATGTGTACCGAGAAATCGTCTATTCACAGCTTTCGGAGGAGGAAATCGCATGAGTGAGCAAAAGCAGAATTCCCCGCAAAGGCCGAAAGGGATCGGCATGGGCCCGCCCGGAATGGGCATGATGATGCCTCCTCAGAAGGCGAAGGATTTCAAGGGGACCTTGAAACGGCTGGCTGCCTACTTGAAGCCGCATCGCACGAAGCTTGCACTTGTGCTGCTGACCGCGATTTTAAGTACCGTATTCAGCATCGTCAGCCCGAAAATGATGGGGCATGCGACAACGAAGCTGTACGAGGGAGTAATGGGAATAGCCCAAGGCGTGCCGGGTGCACGTATTGATTTTGATGCCATTAACACGATTCTGCTGACGCTAGTCGTGCTGTATTTGATCAGCGCCGCATTTGGCTTCATTCAGCAGTATTTAATGGCTGGCGTCGCCCAGAAAACCGTCTACGACCTGCGCAAGGATGTAAATAATAAATTTGCGCGCTTGCCGCTGAAGTTTTTCGATTCGCGCTCCAACGGTGAGGTGCTGAGCCGGGTCGTCAACGATGTGGACAATATTAGCAATACGCTTCAGCAAAGCTTGACGCAGCTTATCACGTCATTCATTACCCTAGTCGGCGTCATCGTTATGATGCTGACCATCAGCCCGCTTCTAACGCTGATCGTTTTCTTGACGATTCCAGCGAGCCTACTTGCAACGAAGGCGATCGCCACGCGTTCGCAGAAATATTTTGCCGGCCAGCAGGCGGAGCTCGGACGCTTGAACGGACATGTCGAGGAAATGTACACGGGGCACAAAATCGTCAAAGCATTCGGCCATGAGCGCAAATCGCTGGATGAATTCAACGAAATGAATGAGAAGCTGTATGATTCCGGCTGGCGCGCACAATTTGTGTCAGGCATCATTATGCCGATTATGAGCTTCATTAGTAATATTGGCTATGTGCTTGTATGCGTCATCGGTGGTTTGCTAGTTACGAGAAATGCAATAAATATCGGTGATATTTTGGCATTTATTCAATACACAAGACAGTTCACAATGCCGATTACGCAGCTTGCCAACATTGCGAATATTATTCAATCTACAATCGCCTCCGCAGAGCGGGTATTCGAGCTGCTTGATGAAGAGGACGAGGTGCCCGAGGCGAAAAATGCTAAAGCGATTAGCAAGCCGACCGGCGCCGTTCGCTTCGAGCAGGTGGATTTCGGCTACAAATCGGATGAGCCCCTCATTAGTGGGATGAATATTGATGTTAAGCCAGGCCAGACCGTCGCCATAGTCGGTCCGACCGGAGCGGGCAAGACGACGATGATAAATTTGCTGATGCGCTTCTATGAACTGAATGGCGGCCGCATAACGATTGACGGCGAGGACATTACAGCGCTTCAGCGCAGAAGCTTGCGCCGGGTGTTCGGCATGGTGCTGCAGGATACGTGGCTGTTCAATGGCAGCATTCGAGACAACGTCGCTTATGGGCGTGAGGATGCTACGGAGGAAGAGGTCTATCAAGCGGCAAGGGCGGCGCATGCCGATCATTTCATTCGGACGCTTCCAGAAGGCTATGACACGATCCTGAATGAGGAAGCGTCGAATATTTCTCAAGGGCAGAAGCAGCTGCTGACCATTGCCCGGGCAATTTTAGCAGATCCATCGATTCTAATCCTTGATGAAGCGACGAGCAGCGTCGATACGCGTACGGAAATTATTATCCAGCGGGCGATGGGCGAGCTGATGAAAAATCGCACCAGCTTTGTCATTGCCCACCGCCTGTCGACGATTCGCGGCGCTGATCTGATTTTGGTCATGAACAACGGCTCTATTATCGAGCAAGGTAGACATGAGGAGCTGCTGGAGCAGGGCGGATTTTATGCCGATCTGTATAACAGCCAGTTCACGGGCAAGCGCATAACCAGCGAAGTTGTATAAGGTTTGAAGTAGAAAGCTTCTCCATCCGAGTGAGGATGGGGAAGCTTTTTTTGGTGTCACGCTGCAGTCCGAATAGTAGGGTAGACGACATATTTAGGTTTATAGCGAGCAATGACGTAAGCGTTTACGTTTATCCGATTTATTTTTCAAAAGAGGGTTGATAATTGTGGTTGGATTGTTTATGATGAAGCTAAATTAATGTTATCAATAAATGATTTATATTTTTATTAATCCATTTGGGAGGCTATAACGATGAGCAATCAAATTACAATTAACGCAGACATTGCTAAAGGTACGATTAATCGCAACATTTATGGACATTTCTCCGAGCATTTGGGACGCTGTATTTATGAAGGCTTCTGGGTTGGCGAGGATTCGGTTATTCCAAACACGAAAGGCATTCGCAACGATGTTGTGGAAGCGCTCAAAAAATTGAATATTCCGGTGCTGCGCTGGCCGGGCGGCTGTTTTGCCGATGAATATCACTGGAAGGACGGCATTGGCCCAAGCGAAGAGCGCAAGCGCATGATCAATACCCATTGGGGCGGTGTAGTTGAAAATAACCATTTTGGCACACATGAGTTTTTGCTGCTTTGCGAACAGCTCGGCTGCGAGCCTTATATTTCCGGCAATGTAGGCAGCGGAACGGTGCAGGAGATGTCCGAGTGGGTTGAATATATGACCTTCGATGGCGTATCGCCGATGGCGGAGCTGCGTGAGAAAAACGGCCGCGAGAAGCCGTGGAAGCTGAAATATTTTGGCGTCGGCAATGAAAACTGGGGCTGCGGCGGCAATATGCGTCCGGAATATTATGCAGATTTGTACCGCCGTTATCAGACTTACGTTCGCAATTATGGCGACAATGAAATTTACCGCATTGCCTGCGGTCCGAACGTCGACGATTACAAGTGGATGGAAGTGCTGATGCGGGAAGCTGCGAACAAAATGGACGGCATCAGCCTCCACTACTACACCGTTCCGAAGGATTGGCAGGACAAGGGAGCAGCTACCGGCTTCCCAGAGGACGAGTGGGCTCTTACGCTTAGAAAAGCGTTGTGGATGGAGGAGCTTATTACGAAGCATTCGGCGATTATGGATCAATATGATCCAGAGAAGCGCGTTGGCTTGATCGTCGATGAGTGGGGCACATGGTTCAATACAGAGCCGGGCACAAACCCAGGCTTCCTGTACCAGCAAAATTCGATTCGTGATGCGCTCGTTGCCGGCCTTACGCTGCATATTTTCCACGATCATTGCGACCGTGTACAAATGGCAAACATTGCGCAAATCGTTAACGTGCTGCAATCGGTTATTTTGACTGAAGGGGAAAAAATGCTGCTGACGCCAACCTATCATATTTTTGATATGTTTAAGGTGCATCAGGATGCAGAGCTTCTGGACACGCATACGACTAGCGCCCGTTACGAGCATGGCGACGAGAAGCTGCCGCAAATTTCTGTATCGGCTTCCAAAGCGGCAGACGGCAAAATCCATATCAGCTTGTGTAATCTGGATCATAGTGCCGAAGCGGATGTATCCATTGCGCTGCGCGGTTTGACACAAGGCTTGAAAACAATTAAAGGTACGGTGCTGTCGGGCGCGGCCATTGACTCGCATAATACGTTTGAGCAGCCAAATGCAGTAGAGCCAGCCGCTTTCACAAGCTTTACATGGGATGGCGCACAGGTATCCGCTAAGCTTCCAGCGATGTCGGTTACGGTGCTTGAGCTGATCGAGCAATAATAAAGTTAGGATTAGAATGAAAAGGAGTCGGACGGCATGAAGCCAGGCATGGACAGGAGTGCGAGAAACTGCAAAGGCTGTGATGACAGCTATACCGTCACAGAAGCGCAGATCCAGCGGATTTTGGCTGCGCCGATGTTTCAGTCGTCTGAACGCTGCGTGGACGATGACGTGTACGCAGCGCGCCTTCGGGAATGCGGCAGCTGTCCGAAGCTCATGAGCGGGACAACCTGCATCGTTTGCGGATGTATTGTGCAAATCTCCGCTAAATATAAGGAAAAAAGCTGTCCGAATCCAAATGATGTCAGGTGGCGCTCTGTTGCAAGCCATTAACCATTGACAGCAGCTGTTTATTTTAGAATGATAACAGAGCTTGCCGGGAGGAATAAGCAGATGAAGGCGCCATTATTCAGAGATCCAATCTTTGACGGAGCGGCGGATCCGGTCGTAATTTATAATCGCGAGCAGCAGGAATGGTGGATTATTTATACGAATCGCCGTGCTACGGTGGAAGGTCCAGGCTTTGCATGGGTGCATGGCACGGATTTAGGCGTCGCATCTTCCGCAGATGGCGGCCGCAGCTGGAATTACCGAGGAACGCTGACGGGGCTGGATATTGAATGGGGACGAAATACATTTTGGGCCCCGGAAATCATTTGGCATAATGGGCATTACCATATGTACGTCAGCTATATTCAAGGTGTGCCCGATGATTGGGCGGGCCATAAACGGGAGATTTTTCATTATACAAGCACTAATTTGCTCGACTGGACGTTCATTTCCAATGTGCGTCTCAGCTCGGACCGAGTTATTGATGCCTGCATCTATGAGCTGCCGGATGGGCGATTCCGCATGTGGTATAAGGATGAGGCGCTCGGCTCGTTCACTTACGCTGCCGACAGCAGCGATTTGTATAGCTGGAAAGTGGTTGGTCCTGTTATTACGGGGCGAGGGCATGAGGGGCCGAATGTATTCCGGCTGCAAGGCTCGTATTGGATGATTGTCGACGAATGGCGGGGACAAGGCGTTTTCCGCTCGGATGATTTGGAGAGCTGGGAGCGCAACAACTTGATCTTGGATGAGCCTGGCCAGCGTGAGGATGACGGGACCATTGGCTTACATGCCGATGTTGTTGTCCAAGGCGAGCAGGCGTATATTTTCTATTTTACCCATCCGGGCAGACGCGGCGATTGGGAGGCACCAGGTCAGGTGCCGGGGTATCTCACGCGTCGAAGCTCCATTCAAGCAGCCAAGCTTGAGGTGAAGGAAGGCAAGCTGGTCTGTGACCGCGATGCAGAGTTTGAACTGGCGCTGGAGGCGGAAGCGAAATAGTGAGATACGATTGACATTTGCTAGCTACCTTCTGCTTGTGGCAAGGTTAAAATAACAGCACCCCGAATCTTCCTCAGCTGATGAGGCGGATTTGGGGTGCTGTTTGCTTTAGGTTATATTTTTTGAATGCAGCTTAGCCAAAGGTCATTTACGTCAATATAAGCACGCCATAAGGCTCCAGTACGACTGAGCCTTGAAGCGTATCGCCGCTTATAAGGTCGGTGCGCGGCTCGCTGAGAGTAAGCTCGGCAGCCTCTTCCGCATAGTTGAGGAGGAAGTAGAGCGGCCCAGCCTCGCCCTCGCGAATAGTCAGCTCCACCTGCTCTGGCAGGGAAAGCCAATTGGCAACAGGCGAT
The DNA here is from genome assembly GCF_055814915.1 of Paenibacillus sp. R-74696. Lineage (NCBI taxonomy): Bacteria > Bacillati > Bacillota > Bacilli > Caryophanales > Paenibacillaceae > Paenibacillus > Paenibacillus sp. R-74696. Next base: position 683,838 of record NZ_JBPULM010000030.1, on the reverse strand, counting down.
GACAAGCCAAGCAGGCCAATCACATGACGAGCCGCTGCCTCATTGAATACAGCTCCGTAATACCAAGCTGAGCCTGCCCCAACGGCATTGCGGGTAACAGCGGGCTTGCCTGCATAATAATCGGAGGCGTATTCGCCAATGATTTCTACGGTATCGCTTTCGACTGCGAGTACATCATTAAACAGATCCGCCGTAGTTGCTTCACCGCCTCCTTGCTTCCACTCGATCGTTGCCGGCTTGCGCGTACCTTTAATTTGCGTAAACTCCTCGACGGAAATGCCGACAAGGCTTGCAGCGGCGCCAGGGAATGGACGCATGTAGCAGTGACCGCGCTCATCCTTGTAGCCCGTGCGGCAGCCGAATATAATAGTGCCGCCGCTCTCGGCGTATTGCTCCAGCAAAGCAGCTGTTTCATCCCGCATAATGGCCGGATGCGGATAGACGAGCACGCGGTAGCGCTGCAGGTCAGCAAGCGTTGTGCCGCTTCGCATGTAAAGAACATCACTTGGAATATGCTGGTGCTGCAGCGCCTTGAACCATTCCTTGCTGCTTTTCCAGGAGAAAGGGCCGTGCCAAATATCGTATTCGCCATCCCACTCATTGTCATAATCGCGTACGAGGGCAACCTCCGCCTGATTGCGCGTACCGACAATGTGCGGACCGGCCTTGGCAAGCTCAGCGCCTATTTGCGCTGCTTCACGAAGGCGGCGGTTCGGCCCATTATGGTAGTCGTTCAGGCCATGCCAATAGATTTCATTGCCGAAGGCTGCCGTGCGCCAGCGGAAATAAACGACCATATCTGCGCCATGGGCAATGGATTGGTACGTCCACAAGCGCATTTGACCCGGCTTCGGCGAAGGCATATCCATGCGGTTCACCCAGCCGCCTGGTCCAGCCTGCTGCTCCATAATGCAGAAATTCGGTGAAATGGAGCGGGTTGTAGACAGCGTCAGGCTCCAGCCGCGATCGAGCAGCGGGTTTTCTTCATTTTTGTCAAAGTTAATAGTGGAAAACTGCGGGTAGGAATCGTAGCTGAAAAAGTCCAGCAGCTCGTCCGTCATCCGGTGGCTGTCGAGATGGCCAAACAAGCCGTTCGTCGTTACCCATTGCTTGGGAGCTGCCTCACGCAGCACCTTGGCCTGCACCTCGGCGTAAGAAATGGTGCTGTCGGATATAAACCGCTTCTCATCCAGCGCTTGATGCGGATTCGGCTGTCTTGGCGCCGCAGTTGGACGCGGAAGAAAGACTTGCTCCCAGTCGGAATACGTCTGATTCCAAAATACAGCGCCCCAAGCCTCATTCAGCTTATCCAGCGTAACGTATTTGCGCTGCAGCCATTCACGAAAAGCCAGATGATCCGCTTCCGAATAAAATTCAGAAATTTCACAATTGAATTCATTGTCGATTTGCCAGCCAACGACTGCCGGATGATCGCAGTAATGCTCCGCCATTTGACGAGCAATGCGGGCGCTCAGCTCCCGATATTTGGGACTGTTATAGTTGGTATGGCGGCGCAGCCCATGCTGAAGCGTGACCCCATCATAGGTTACGTTGAGCACCTCAGGATACTTAAAAGTCAGCCATGCGGGCGGCGTTGCTGTTGGGGTGCCGATGATGACCTTCAGACCATGCTTATGGGCAAGGTTAATAACTTTGTCGAACAGATCGAACTGGAAGACACCTTCCTCGGGCTCGAACACCGACCAGGCAAATTCGGCTACCCGAATGATCGACAGCCCCATTTCCTTCATCCGGCGAAGATCATCATCCCACAGCTCCTCCGGCCATTGCTCAGGGTAATAGCAGACGCCAAGGGCAAACTCATTTATTGGATTTACGTGTGTCATAAGGGGTGTGCCTCCATCAAAATAATAATAAATTGCTATCTATCGGTTATTTTATTATTGTAGAATCAGTATTTCAGTGCGTATATACTATTATGTTGTGATCGATATGAAAATATTGCGATCTTTAACGGAAAGGAGCTAATCCATGCGTTCCTACTATCAATTGCCCGAGCCGGCTGCTTCACATTATGTCTGCTATCCGGATGCAGTTGGCCGATATAATGATTTTCCCCAGCATAACGAGCAGCGGGCGGCAGGGGCTATAGCTGCCTATAATTTGCATGTGATCTGCTCTGGAAGCGGATTTGTTATGAAGGAGGACCAGCGTATTGCTCTGAAGCCAGGGGATGGTTTTCTGTATCCGCGAGGGGCGTTCCAGCATTATGGAACTGATCCCGGGCAGCCATGGGATGTGCGCTGGGTTCATTTTATGGTACCGATGGAGCTGTTGCTGCTGCGGGCAGCGGATGCTTCCAGCGTGTGGCTGTTTGCTGTATCGGAAGCCTCGCTTGCGCGTTTTATCGAGATTACAGAGGAGATGTACGAGTTGTGTGACAGCTTCGAGACGCGGCATGAGCCGCGGATGTCAGCACTTCTATATGAGCTGCTGGCGGAGCTTGCCCATAATTCAGAGCGCCTGGAGCATGATGCGCTGCCGCTTATTACCAAAAATGCGATACGTGAAGCAGCAGATCTTATACGCGGCACGAGTGGACAAGCGTGGACGCTGCCGGAGATGGCAGCGCTGTGCGGCTACAGCCCCTATTATTTTTTACGGCTATTTCGGCAGGTAATGGGGCGTACGCCCCAGCAATATTTGACCAGCTGCCGTATTGCCGCCGCCAAAAGCCTGCTAGTTGCGACCAGACTGCCGATCAGCGAAATCGCCAGCCGAACGGGGTTTTCGCAATCCAGCTATTTCATTCGCGTTTTTCGCAAAGCGGAAAACGCCTCCCCGAAAGCATACCGTGAAATGTACAGCTAGCCTCCCGAGCGGAGCTTGCACAGCTTCGCTTCCCCCGTGCATGCTGGATAATTATTCATTCCTGTGGACAAAATGGATAACGGCAGCAAGTCAACATTTTAAGCGCAAAGCGGGTGAAGCAACATGCAGCAGGGACAGCCATCGATAAGCGCAAGGCAGCTAGCTATCCTCGTTATTTATTTTATTATGGGCGATATGCAGTTGTTTTTACCCTCTCTTACGGCCGAATTCGCAGAAGAAGCTGCCTGGATATCCGGGTTAATAGGTCTGCCCATCGGGCTTGGCATGGCTTGGTTTATATATAGCCTAAGCAAATACTTCCCCAATATGACACTCATTGAAATCAATAATCAGGCTTTTGGCAAATTAGCCGGAAGCCTTGTTTCTCTGCTGTTTTTGACGATGATGTTCAACACCTCGATTACCCAAATTCGGGAAATCGGTGATTTTGTCTCCACACAAATATTGATCGAGACGCCAATTATTATGATCTGCCTCCTGATGATTTTTCCATTAGCGATCGCAATACATGGGGGGATTCGAGCCGTCGGCAGAGTGGGTGAAACCATATTTCCCCTATTTGTAATGGTATTTGTATTGCTGCTGCTGATGCTGCTGCCGAGTTTGACTGCCACTGAACTTTTGCCTATCTGGGGTGCGGGCGCTGCCGGCATCATGAAGGGCTCCATCTTTTTTGTTGGCTTTCCTTTTTGCGAATTGTTCGCTTTTTTGATGATTTTTCCGAATGTTGCTCAAAGCAAACACCGTGCCCGTGACTACATGCTTGGGGTTTTAATAGGTGGGCTGGCGATATGGATTATGGTGCTGCTGTGCTTGCTCGTGCTCGGTACTTACATTACCCAACATTCCTTCTATTCCCCGTACATCATGTCGAAAACAATCAACATCGGCAACTTCGTTCAGCGGATGGAGGCGATTTTTGCCATCAGCTTCATCATTACCGCCTATTTTCGCAGTTTGATCTACGGCTATGCCTTTGTTCTTGGCGTTTCTAGGCTGTTCAAGCTGAGAGATTTTCGAATATTGACGGTCCCCTACGCCTTTATGGCGTTAGGCTACTCCTATATGGTGACGCCGGGGATTGTGTTTCTTAACACGCTTGCCGTACCTTGGGTGCTCTGGATTTTGACCTATTCACCGGGACTACTGCTGCTCGGGTGGGGATTTGCTAAACTACGTGGCAAGCTGCCGAAGAAGGAGACGGCCGAATAGCCGAACGCTGCCGTCATTCCAATTATGGATAATTCAACATCTTGCTGGACAAAATGGATTACGGTTATATTTCAAACGCGAAGCGGGTGATAAGAAGTGCAGCAGCAACGACAAACGATTAGCGTGAGGCAGCTAGCCATCCTCGTTATGTTTTTTATTATCGGCGATATGCAGCTATTTCTGCCACCCTTGACGACTGCTTTTGCAAAACAATCAGCATGGATGTCGGGACTAATTGGCTTGCCGCTTGGCATTGGAGCCGCTTGGTTTATTTTCAGCATTAGCAGGCGTTTTCCAGGGAAAACCTTAATCGATATCAATAATCAGGCATTTGGAAAAATAGCTGGTGGGCTTGTATCCCTCGTGTTTCTCGTGATGATGTTTAATACATCGATTACCCAAGTTCGGGAAATCGGAGATTTTGTATCGACGCAAATAATGACGGAGACGCCGCAAATAGTCATTTGCTTGCTGATGGTTTTGCCGATTACGCTAGCCATACGCGGTGGTATAAAGACGATTGCCCGGCTGGCTGAGGTTATTTTTCCGCTTTTTTCGGCTTTGTTTATTTTACTCATCATTTTGCTTATTCCAAAAATAGATCTTACTCAATTGCTGCCAATCGAGGTAACGGGATTCCCGGGTATCGTGAAGGGGGCGCTTTTTTTTATCGCGTTCCCCTTTTGCGAGATGTTCGCATTTCTCATGATTTTTGATAGCGTGGAGGAAAGCGAGCACGCTGTCCGTGATTATTTGCTGGCTGCTTTCGTTGCAGGAATAGCTATTTGGGTCGTTATTGTGATGTGTATATGTGTTCTGGGGGTATTCACTACTGAACATACCGTATATTCGCCCTATGTAATGGCTAAAAAAATCAATATCGGCGACTTTGTGCAGCGGCTGGAAGCGGTGTTGGCGATTGACTACATCATTTCCACTTATTTTCGATGTCTCATCTATGGCTATGCTTTTATACGGGGAATGCAGCAGCTGTTTAAGCTTCAGGATCATCGGTTTATGATGCGCCCATTTGGATTTCTTATCGTTGGCTACGCTTATTTTTTGGCACCAAGTATCGTTGCTTTTGTACATTTCGATGTGGCGTGGCTGTTCTGGGTGTTTAGTTACTCGCCGGGGCTGCTGCTGCTGAGCTATGTAGCGGCCCGGTTAAGACAGGGCTGGAGTAAGAAGGGGGAGGACTGGCATGAAGCAGGAGAAACAGGCGATTAATAACACCCCATTACATAATTAGTAAACCAGTTGGACAATATATGCAATTATGTGCAGCTTTGAGAGGTGGTTTGTAGATGAACGCTTCTATGGATAAGCGGCTGGACCTTAAACTAATGAGCAATCTCTCGTTCATCAGAGCCAGCCTTGGCAACAGCCAGGATCTCGTGATTAAAGAATTGAATAATGACAATGGCCTGCAGGCGGCGCTTGTTTATATGGATGGCTTAACGGATTCCACGATCATTAATCATTTGATCCTGGATTATTTTATGTCAGAGGAGCAAACGGCGAGCCACAAGAGCGGAAATAGGCTGTTATATTTGAAAAATGCGGTGCTCGCGGTCGGTGAAACCGTTACGATCAATGAATGGGACCCGTTGTTTTATCAACTGCTGTCCGGTTGGGCCATTCTATTATTGGCAGATAGTTCAGAAGCAATATGTATAGCAGCCGAGGGCTGGAAGGATCGCAATGTCAGTGAGCCTACCTCCCAGGTTGTCGTTCGGGGCCCAATGGAAGCATTTACTGAAAATATTGGTACCAATAGAGCGCTCATCCGGCGCAAGATCAAGGACCCGCAGCTGTGGACAGAAGGCATGGACATTGGCAAGATTACGAAAACCGCTATATCGGTCATGTATCTGCGCAATATAGCGGATGAGAAGATCGTGCAGGAAGTGAGAAAGCGGCTCGGTGAAATCAATATCGATGGTATTCTGGAGAGCGGCTATATTGAGGAGCTGATTCAGGATACTGCACTGACGCCCTTTGCTACGATCTACAATACGGAACGGCCAGATACAATTGCTGCTGGTCTGCTTGAAGGCCGAGTTGCGATTTTGGTAGATGGTACGCCCTTTGTGCTGCTGGTGCCAGCGCTGTTTATTCAATTTTTTCAATCGGCGGAAGATTATTATCAGCGGGCAGACATCAGCACCCTGCTGAGGATGCTGCGGTTTGTTGCTTTTATGATCACGCTGCTTGCTCCCTCGCTTTATATCGCCATAACGACCTTTCATCAAGAAATGCTTCCAACAAGCCTGCTTATTAATTTGGCAGCTCAGCGTGAGGGCGTGCCATTTCCGGCCTTTATAGAAGCGCTTGCGATGGAGCTCACCTTCGAAATTTTGCGGGAAGCTGGCGTGAGAATGCCGAAAACCGTCGGACAAGCGGTTTCGATCGTCGGAACGCTCGTTATTGGGCAGGCCGCTGTAGACGCGGGCATCGTCTCGGCGGCGATGGTTATTATCGTGTCCATTACAGCGATATCAAGCTTTGTCATTCCGGCTACGAGCATGTCCATATCGGTACGGATGATTCGATTCGTCTTAATGGGGCTTGCCGCTTCCTTTGGTTTGTTTGGCATTTTGCTGGGCTATATTTTGCTCGTCCTGCATTTGAATAGTCTGCAATCGTTCGGCATTCCCTATATGCAGTCGTTCTCCCCATTCGTATGGAGCAATCAGAAGGATACGCTGTTCCGGCTGCCCTGGACGAAAATGCGCACCCGCGCTGTGGCAACCGCAGAGAAAAATTTGGTTCGGCAAAGACCAAGTAACAAATCGAAAATTTAGGAGGATACAGCATGAGCAGATTTACCAGGCGAGCAGGGAAGCTGCTCTTGCTATTGCTGATAGGGTCGCTTGCCGCTTCTGTGGTCAGCGGCTGCTGGAATCGGCGGGAGCTAGATACGCTTGGCATCCAGCTGGGAACGGCCATTGACAAGGTGGGCAATCAATATCGCGTATCAGTGCAGGTTGTTATTCCTAGCGAGCTGTCGGCCAAGGCAGGCGGGGGAGGGCGCTCGCCGGTAGCCATGTATGAGGCAACTGCGCCAACCGTATTTGAAGCGTTCCGTAAACTGACGGAAACCAGCTCGCGAAAAATATATTCCGCTCATATCCGGGTGCTGATCATTGGGGAATCGCTGGCGAGAGAAGGGATTGCCAACGTACTTGACCTGCTGTCACGAAATCCGGAAGCCCGGACGGATTTTTACTTAATGATTGCGCATAAGGCGCCGGCGAATCAAATTTTGAAAATTTTGACGTCGCTGGAGAAGATCCCAGCGGAAAATTTATTTTACGCGCTGGATACGTCTGCCAAGACGTGGGCGCCTACGACAACGGTTACGATAGAACGTTTGATTGAACAGCTAGTAACAGACGGTATTAGCCCGGTGCTAACCGGTGTACAGCTGGAAGGCAATGCCCGTGAAGGGGAAAATATTTCAAATATCCAGCAGGCAGATTCGCGAACGCGTACCCGAATTACGGGGCTTGCTGTTTTTCATTCTGACAAGCTGGTCGGCTGGCTCAATGAAATTTACAGCAAGGGCTACAATTATATAATGGATAATGTGACAAGCACAGTAGGCCATCAGATTTGTCCGGATGGAGGCTACATTGTTATGGAGGTCATACGCAGTAAAACGAAGCTTACCCCAAAGGTCGTTGACGGGAAGCCGGTCATTAAGGTGAAGATGAAGCAGGTCGCATCGGTGGCCGATGTGGAATGCAAAATCGATTTAACGAAACCGGAAACGATTGAAATGCTGGAAAAAAACGGGGAGAAAAGGCTGCAGGAAATCATTCAGGGAGTGGTTGAGCATGTGCAGAAAACCTATAATACCGACATATTTGGCTTCGGCAATACGTTTCATGAATACAAGCCTCAGCAGTGGGAGAAGTGGAAGGACGATTGGGATGAGCTTTTTCCGCAGGTCAAGCTGCAATATGATATTGAGGTTCAGATTCCAAAGGTCGGCACGACAAATGATGCGTTTCAAAACTATTTGAAGAAATGAGTGAGGCCAAGTGGCTGGAATTTTATTTGTATCGGCTCTGGCCATAACGCTTGCATGTATTGAACTGCCGAAGCTGGCGAAAAAAGGCTGGAAGAAAGAAATCGTTGTTTATTTGATTATGCTGCTGGGTGGGGCTTTTCTGAGCATATGTGCGATCAACCAAATTAGACTGCCCAGTCCATTAAATATTATTGTGTACATTTATAAGCCGATGGAAAATTGGTTCAATGCATTATAATTGGAGGGGGCGAGGGCATGCTGCAGCGGGAAAGCATAAGCACAAGACAAATGGCAGTACTCGTGCTATTTTTCATCGTGGGCGACATGTTTTGGTTTATTCCAACCTTGCTCGCTTCCATTCTGGACTCTGACGCATGGATTCCCTCTTTGCTGAGCATGTTCTCAGGACTCGTCGTCGTCTGGTTTATTGATAAGTGCCACCGCCTTTTTCCTGGACTTACGTTGATCGAGATTTATCGAACTGCACTAGGAAAATGGCTGGGCGGCCTATGCAGCCTGTTTTTCTTATTTCTGCTTTTCAATGCTATAGGTGTTCAATTGAGGGTCGTTGGCGACTTTGTTACGACTCAAATGATGCCAGAAACACCAGCTCGGGTGACCGTCCTAATGGTTACACTTATAGTTGTCATTACCTTAAGGGCTGGTCTGGCTGTTTTTGCAAAATCGGCCGAGATTTTTATCATGGGCGTGGTGCTGATGTTCATTATGTTTATTGTTATGCTGCTGCCGGAGGCATCCCTCTCCAACCTGCTGCCTGTATTTCACCATAAAGCAGTGGACTATGGCAAAGGTGTACTGTATGCCACTTCGTTTCCCTTTTTTCAAATGGTTACCTTCTTTATGTTCTTTCCTTCCATGAAGCAGACGGACGGCTGGACCAGAGATTTTATGCTGGCTTCTCTAGTTGCGAGCTTTTCTTTATTTCTGATCGTTATTATGTCGCTGCTCGTACTGGGTGATTACATGACGGAGCATCAAATTTATGCTGCCTACGCCATGGCCAAAAGAATTAGCATCGGCCGATTTATAGAACGGGTAGAGGCTGTGTTGGTCATCAGCTATATCGTTTCGACCTATGTGAAAATGACCATTAATGCTTTTGCTTTTATATATGGCATATCTCAATTTCTGGGTTTGCGAGAACAACGTGCAATGATATTTCCCTTCGGCTTGCTAATATTTGGACTTGCTTATGCAATTGGCCCCAGCATCCCGTTTATAAATGGACTTGCAACCATATGGCCCTTCTGGGATTTGACCAATATTCTGCTTTTGGTCCTGGCAGCTGTCATCATGGTAGTGTTTAAGAAAGGGAGGACAAGCAATCTGGGGTAAAGTTAGAAAGAAGCTATTAGATCTGGACAGCAGATGAAAGAGTTCTACATAGTTATATGCATATTTAATAGAATGAACAGGCCATCCCTAATCTCTCGGCATACGATAGTGTATAGATTGAGAAGAGGAGGATACCTGATGCCAGGGTTTGTATATCTTTGCTCCATTTGTGCGTTTTTAGGCTCTATTGTGACTTTTGCTTTTGGTGTATGGATGGAATCGCTTACACTGCTCATCGTTGTCATGGCTATAGACTATGTGACCGGGGTGTCTGCATCGTTAAAGGAAGGAAGGGGCCTTAATAGTTCATTTGGAGCATGGGGGATTGCTCGCAAAGGGCTTATGCTGCTCGTCATACTCATCGCCCACCGTGTAGATCTGCTGTTGGATGCCAATAATATGACGATGGGAGCAGCCATTTATTTTTATATTGCCAATGAATTAATCTCCATCACTGAAAATTACGGAAGATTGGGTTTGCCGCTACCGGATAAGATTCGCCAAATGATTGAAGTTTTAAAAGATAAAAATAAATAAAAGTTCATCGTGCAGCACTTGTATATAGCAGCTCGCTTTGTATATAATAGGAACAAATGTTCTTATTGCGAAGGGGGCTGTTTATTTCGATGAAGCCATTGGAGAAACCGACTGCGCGCGTACTGGTTATGAAGCGAGAGCCGATACAGAGAGAGGAGGAGCTTGTGCTTGCAAGGCGTTATGTGCTGCTGGGCATCATTGTGAGGATTTTGGATCATGATATTCGTGTGCTTCATTCAAGCGAAGCAAAGCTTCCTAAGCTTTATGAGACGATGCTGCTTGGTTTGCAGGACCGTGTGCTGCTGGAGCTGGCTGCTCTTCGCAAGCAGCTGCGAAGCAAGGGCATTGAGATGCTTGAGGAGATACGAAGTGAGGATGGGCTGGAAGCCCAGTATATATGCCGAGGCTATCGCCATCGCTTCATTTTATTATGGGGGTATATTCGATCGGAATCTGAGCAGCTGCTTCGGACGTATTGTCGATAATAATAAGTTCTGCTTTACAATTGAAAAGTCAAGCTTCACTCCTGCTGCTTTTAGTGAGGAATGAGAAAAGTTCATCATTTTGTCATAATCTCCAAAAAAGTTTTCCCCTTAGTCAGTTTAAGCTTGAGTACATACGACAATCTTATGTAATATAAGAAGTAAACATTAGATAGTAAAGGGGAGTACGTTGTAATGCATAAGTGGATTATGTTTGTATTAATGACAGCGGCATCACTGCTAGGTGTTTATTTGCTAACAGTAGGTTTGCCTGCAAAGCCAGTGGATGAATCTGCTGCATTGCCTGAAGGAACGGTGCTAGTTAACGTACAAGCCAACGCAGATTTCACTTTTGATCAAACAGAATATAAAGTGAAGGTTGGAGACAAGGTCATTCTTCGTCTGAAAAACAAAAGCGGTATTCATGGTCTGAAAATTGATGAGCTGAATGTTGATCTTGAAGGCGAGCAACTGGAAACAAATATTGAGTTCGACAAGCCAGGCGAATATGTGATGCATTGCTCTATCCCATGTGGTACAGGGCATACGGAAATGAAGACGAAGCTTATTGTAGAAGCGGCTTAATAAACGAATTTTTCATTAAAAAGCGAAGGTGCTCTGGGGCGCTTTCTGTCACATAGGTTTTATCAACAAGAAGAGGAGCCGGCTGGCTCCTCTTTTTAAAAATATAAACAAGTATAAGTTAACCCCTTATAATGGGCTCGTATTTCACCTGCGAAACGGTAGCTTTGCTTCCAGAGGACGGCTTTCGGCCGTTTACACTAGGCGCGATAACGCGTTCTGGATGAGGTGCGGTACACGATGGTGTCGGCAATTAATCCGAGCAGCGCCCATGTTGCGACTGTAAGTACATACATGAGCATTACACTTACCTCATGAACATCAATAAACAAATCAACAAACCAGGCTGGGACGCTGAACATAAAAAACACCATGTTATGCGGATCGTAACCGGTGGAATTATACAGGCATAAGGCGAGTCCAATCAAGGCGGCGATGGCCGTGAATTTATAACGCATGTTAAATCAGTCCTCTCTCATCGGTTTGACGTTGCCGGAATACGGCTGCTTAGGTTATTATGTGACAAAAGGGTTTAAGCAATTCCACTAGTTGAAGGGAGTAATACAATAATGATTACGCATATTGTTTTGTTTAAACTTAAGGATAACAGTGCCGAGAGCGTGGAAACGACCGCACAGGTGCTTCGCAATATGGAAGGTAAAATTGACGAATTAAAATCGATTACGGTTGGTCTGGACGTCCTGCATTCCGAGCGGTCTTATGATATTGGCCTAATCACAACTTTCGAATCGCTTGATGCGTTGGCAGCTTATCAGGTTCATCCAGTGCACCAGAAAGTAATTGAGCATATGACCCAGGTTCGCGAAGCGTCTGTCAGCATCGATTTTGAAAGCTAAGGAGCTGTGAGGAAATTAGTACCGCTTTTGTCAACAAATTAGCGGTGCTTTATTTCATCGCAATCTCCAAGACACGCCAGCCTTAAGAGAGGACGTTAGTGGCAATGGGAGAAGATGTATATCAAATAATGACGTATTTAATCGTCATTATTGCCAGCAGCATTATTATGGTCGCTGTGCTAAAGCGCAAGGCCAAAAAAAAGAAGTAACGATAAAGGTGGCGTAGCGGTATGTATTACGTGAATCGCGAACAAATTGCGGTGAGGCTTGATGCCATTCCTGACATAGCTGAGGCGCTGAACTTTATTGCAGCACAGTGGGATGGCAGTATGCTGCAAGGACTGGCACAGGAGCGGGCGCTGCATCTTGCAGTTGAAACTGTTACCGATGTCGGCAGCTATCTTATTGACGGATTTATGATGCGTGATGCGAGCAGTTACGAGGATATTGTTGATGTGACTGGAGCCGAAGGCGTATTTTCCGCAGAGCTGCTGCCGACATTCAAACAATTGGTACAGCTGCGCAGGCCGCTCGTTCAGCAATATTATGAATGGCAGCGAGCTGAGCTGCATCCTCTAACAAGGCAGCTTGCTCCGCAATTGCTGCGCTTCAAACAGGAAGTGGAGCTTTATCTGGAGCGCGAGCTGGTTGATTTTGAGGGGAAAGTTTAATCCGAATCGTACACATCATACTTTGAGAATATGTTACAATACCTGTAACAAGCGTTCGAAGGTGGCGATAGGATGAAGCAGCAAAATCAACGAAGCTCCGGTCCTGCGCCGGATAAGAGAACGTCTCCAGGCTTTACACGTCAGCGCATTTTGCATTTGCTCAAGATGAATGGCTCCATGAATGCCGCGCAGCTTGCAAGTGAGCTTTCGCTGACTGAAATGGCCGTAAGGCGGCATATGTACGCACTAGAAGAGGAGCAGGCCATTCAAATTGTTACGGTCAAGCAGGCTATGGGAAGACCGATGCATCGTTATGAGCTCACCGCTCACGCGGATGACCGTTTTCCGAAGAACTACCATACGCTGGCGCTTGATTTGCTTGGCGAGCTGGCAGATGAGGCCAATACGGCAGGTCTCATTACCCATATGTTTGAAGGGCGTAAGCAGAAGCTGCTGGAGCGTTACGCGCCTCGAATGGCGGGAAAAACGCTGGAGCAGAAGGTGCTTGAGCTTGCAGCTATTCAAAATGCTGGTGGCTATATGGTTGAGGTCGAGCCGGCAGGCGAGGGGCATTTTGTATTAAATGAGTATAATTGCCCAATTGCTCAGGTAGCGAATCAATATCAGCAGGCTTGCAGCTGTGAGCTGACATTATTTCAGTCGCTGCTTCATGCTGAGGTAGAGCGGACCGAATGTCTCGCTAAAGGCGGGAACAAATGCACATACAAGATAAGTGCCGTATAGGTATCATATACGTTAATGGGATAAACCGATGGATAGGCGGGTCATATGACCTTGCTCTAGCCATCGGTTTTTTTGCATGCAGTTGTGTCAAGTCAAGCCCATGCTGCTTATAATGGCATTACGAAATGGGCAGATGCCCTGCTCTGGTCAACAGCGGGAGGTGAATGGACGATGGACGTTATAGCGGGATGCGCGATAGCAGCGACGTTAGCATTTATTGGGTTGGTGGCGGGCCTATTGCTTGGCTTGCGCAAAGGGTTGGTTCAGCTCGAAAGGCTGCAAACAAGTGCTGATGAGCTGCGGGGACAGCTGCAGCATACAGCGGCCGAGACAGTCGCTTTAATAGAGCCAGCGAAGCAATCCCTCCTGCTGGTGCACCAGCAGCTGCAAAATGTCCAGTCCTTGTTTACAGCGGCAGGACAAATTGGCGAGACGATTGAGCAAACGACAGAAACCGTTAGCAAGGTCTCCTCGCTGTTGTCCGAATCCGCTGCTGAGCATATAGCGAAGGCTGAAACGAGAAATAAGGCAAAAGAAGCGATGGAATGGGCAGAGCTAGGTATGCTGGCGTGGCAGCTTTGGCAAACTAAGCGCAAGCATAATGGCTGACTGCAACAACGGCGCGAAAATGGCGGAATGCGCCGCAATTATGAAGGGAGCGAATCGTATGGCAAAGCAGAAGCAAACGAAAGGATTTTTGTTGGGGGCATTGGCGGGGACGGTCGCAGGGACGGTTACAGCGCTGCTGCTCGCTCCAAAAGCAGGCAAGGAGCTGCGTCAGGATATTGCAGGCGGCGTTCACGATCTGAGCGGAAAAACGGCTAGAGCGGTAGAACAGGCCAGCGAGAAAACGACTAGAACGGCTAGACAGCTGGGCGATAAAGCGGTTCACATCGCAGACCGTGCCAAGGATGGAGCAGAGGCATTGATCAGCAGTGCGCGTACATGGAGGAAAGGCGAGCCCCAATTTACGACGGAGGCTGCCGGCGAAGTGGGGCAAACTGGCTTAGAGGAAGCGGCAAGCCGCTCAGAGGAACTGGAAACGGTGGAAGTTGAGACGGAAGCCACTGAAACGATTGAAAGATAGGGCGTCGACCGCTCTGTGAAGCTGCATTAATATGAGGAATTGAGCAGCAGCGATGCATGGAGCCTGCCTTAAATAGGGAGCAGGCTCTTTCCTTTTGTCCATATTTTCCAGGGCACGCATCGCGCCGTAACTTAAGCGTATTTCTTGATGGCTGTACATAATTGAGATAAGATGTAGGTACGTTTTGATAGCAGAAAACATATGCTGTTGATGAATTATTCTTCTTATGAGCGACTACATTACGTTTAAGAAAGCGGTGTGTTTGTGCAGCAACCGATTGCCATACTAGACTCAGGAGTGGGCGGGCTTACCGTCGCCAAGGAAGTTATGCGCCAACTGCCGCGTGAGAAAATTATTTATTTTGGAGATACGGCTCGAACGCCGTATGGATCGCGCCCTTCTCAGGAAGTCGTTCAATTTACACGGGAAATTGTCGATTATTTAATCCAGTTTCGGCCGAAAATGATTATTATAGCTTGCAATACCGCTACGGCGGTTGCGCTTGAGGATATACGTTCTAGAGTAGACATACCTGTCATTGGTGTTATCAATCCCGGGGCAAGAGCGGCCATCAAGCGCACCCAGACGGGCTGTATTGGGGTCATCGGTACAGAAGGCACGATAAGCAGCGGCGCTTATGAGCTGGCTCTCAAGGAGCTGTCACCAAGCGTGCGTGTTATAAGCGAGGCTTGTCCGTTATTTGTTCCGCTTGTAGAGCGGGGCAACTTTCGTTCCAGCGAAACGTATGAGACGATTCGCCGATCTATCGGTCACTTAAGCCAATATCCGATGGATTGCCTCATTTTAGGCTGTACGCATTATCCTTTTTTGACAGAAGCGATCGCTGAGGTTATTGGCTCCCGCATTGAGCTCATCAGCTCGGCAGACGAGACGGCTCGTGATATTAGTACGATCCTTCATGATAAGGGCCAGCTTTCCCGAGGCGAAGTGCTGCCTGTTCATCAGTTTTTCTCTAGCGGCGACCCAATAATGTTCAAAGCCATTGCCCAGCAATGGCTTGGCGAGCAAATTGAGATGACGCCTGTCGTATGGCAGGTGCCGACGATCGGATAACGGCTCTAGCCGTCTCTGCCATCCTTCGAAAAAGCTTTCCAAGCCGCTGGCAAGTGGCAGAGGCCACTGAAAAACTTGTGATTTTAGAGGAGAGCAATCAAGCACAAAATAAAAGACGACCCAAATTCCCGTTTTAAGGAATATCGGTCGTTTTTTCGCTTTCTAGACAGGCCATTATGGCTGGTTTTTCATTTCATCAGTTTCAATATTCTCTTCATATTTACAGCGAAGATCGCCATAGCTCCTTGTAATTCCATGCCAACAAGACCCGAGGATGAGGCTACATCATACCTGTGTCGGTGTTTCAACTCACTGTTTTTCGCTTCTATTTTGTAGCGTTCCTTTGCCTTTTCTTTGAAATACTCGCTTTCTTGGAACGCCATCTGGTCCGTGTGCTCGCTAGATTTAATCGTCACCGATTTTAGCCCCTTCCGTATAGCATCCCTCTTGAAAGGGGCATCGCTTGCACTTCTCGACATCGAAGTAAAAGGGATCGGTTTGGTTTTTCCTTGCTCCTTTTTGCCTTGCCGTGCTTTCCGAATCGCCAGATGACCAGCTTTGCAAACGTACATACCGGCGTCTTTGTTAAACTCAAATGCTTCTTCTTTCTTGCGACCCCCTTGCGTAATTTGGGGATTCAGCTTCGCCGCTAGCTCCATATCTGAAGAATGCATTTCGACGTTTACCTCTATATGTTTTTTTTATTTGTTTGTTATCTGGTTGCGGTGGAACCGTTACGAATTCTGCCCATGAAACTGAAAGGAGTAACCAACCTGTGGCAAGTGATCTCGTCGATGAGGAACAGGCGACAGAACCACATTTTTTCTTTGATTTCCAGCTGGATTCAGATTTTACGGAAAAAAATAATGAGAGTCAGTAACCATATTATAAACTTAATGGTAAATTTAATGGTGAGTTAACAGGAAAGGTTTTTATTGAAAATACCCAGATAGATAGCAAAATAACATTAATCGCAATGCAAGGGAGGGATACGATATTAATTTCGGAGAAAGGTAAGGAAAAATGGGGTAAATCCTATATTCTTAATTCTAAGAAGAATGAGACGATTGATCTGGATTTAGATATTAAATGGGATCAAAATGGAAGCGAAGAAATCATTATTTTCCCTTTGGTCGATTCGTTTTCCAATTTCTATTTAGGTGCGCATGCGTCAGTGGTTCGTTTATATGTTGGTGATAATAAGGAATACACATTTTCTGATAATGATTTGCAAACTATGGCCTATGATAAGAATGAAGATCTTAGATTGATTCCAGAATTAGTATGGGTTGATGGTAATAATAATAGGATAAGCACAGCGGAGAAAAATGGTTATTTCTTTGCAAAAGGCGCCTACAATTCGCTATTAATTACTTCACTGATCAAAGACTCAACTTTTGACCTTGTTTACTTAAACGAGTTAGGTGAAAGTAAGATCTTATTTAATGACTATTACCAGGTAAAAAACAAAGAAACGGTTATCACTTTTAAGGATGAGATGATGCAGCTCTTCTTTGATAATGATATTAGGCAATATATATTAGTAATTAACAACGAAAATGATTTAATGTTAAGGGACATTATGGCTGTAAATGAAAATATAAATTCAATAACGACAAGTTTTCAAGCAGTTATCCAAATAATTCCGCCTAAAATAGAATGGGATGGTGATTTTCTTGGACGAGAACATCCGTAAATTTATAGAATGGTCTGTAAATGAGAGACGTTTTGTGCTAATTGGCGTAAAAGAGAAAAACGATTTCGTACGAGGTTTTTGTGAAGATATGGACGAAGAATTTTTAACACTTCATTCATTGGAAGGGGAAGTTATAAAAATCCCTACAACCGAGATAATTGATTGCGCCAGTCCGGTAGATCAAAGCATCGAGGCATTGACCCGTAAATTAGAAAATTAACACGCGTTATAATTCACAGCGGCAGCCTAGAAAATTTCGGCTGCCGCTTGACGTTGAAGACATAATACGAATTGCGACATAAGGAAGCAGCCTAACCTATACGAATCGAAAGAGAATGGGGAATGTACTAAAGTTCTTGTCATCCGACATTTCCCGTGGGGACTTCTGATTGTACCGGGCTTTTGTATGGGGCGCGTCGACGATGATCACTTTACTCTGGATTACACCTTTCTCGATTGCAATGGCTACCGTTTTGTTGATCAGCAGGTCCAGCAGATTCATATCCTTTAGCCGCAACTTGCGGAACTTGGTTAACGAACGGGAGTCAATCACCGACTCTTCTGGGGCCATATCCAGAAAGTACTTAAACGACATGTCGTATGTAGATCGCTCGACAAGATCACCGTCAGACCATTCAAAAAGGGCTTTAAGCAGCAAGTACTTAAACATCCGGATCGGGTCGATAGCATTTCTACCCTTGTTCAGGCAATCGTTTACTTTCAATTCCTCATATACAAAAGAAAAGTAAACGAGCTCATTGATTTACCGCAGCATATTATCCTTGGGTATAACCAGTTTATAAAGTTAAATATATGGACAGACAACCAGCGTTTGCTGCATTTGAATCATTAGCTCACCTGTTTTTCTGTATTCCTTTCATTAATACAAGAAAAAAGGTACATTCTCCTCATTTTTCATGAGTGAATGTACCTTTCTTGCTTCAAAAGGACTTTTTCAGTGGCCTCCAAGTGGCATGGGAAGCTTTTTTGCCGAATACAATCAAGGAGAAGCGATTTTGGAGCGAGGTGAGGCATACGGATAATGAAGTAGGGGGAGGAAAATACGGCTATCAGGAGCTGCTGGCGAACTGCCGCGAGCTGACGGGGGCATACCCATTTGTCACTGTTCATACAATTGGGCACAGCGTACTGGGCAAGCCCATCGTTGCGCTGCGCTGCGGAACGGGTGCAAGAAGCATTCATATGAATGGGGCGTTCCATGCGAATGAATGGATTACGTCAGCTTTGCTTATGCGATTTGTAGCGGATTATGCTGCGTCTTGCGCTGAGGGCCGCTCCATCTGCGGGGAGATGGCAGCACGTCTGCATGAGGAGACGACGCTGTGGGCGGTGCCCATGGTCAATCCCGATGGCGTGGAGCTTGCGCAGCAAGGAGCGCTGCCCGCCCACCCTTTCTATTCCCAGCTCATGGAATGGAATGAAGGCCGGGAGTCCTTTGCCGATTGGAAGGCGAATGCGCGCGGCGTTGATTTAAATGACCAGTTTCCGGCGCATTGGGAGGAAGAGTGTCAGCGGCGCGAAGTTCAGGGGCCAGGTCCACGCGATTATCCGGGACCTTATCCTTTAAGTGAGCCAGAAGCGATGGCGATGGCGAATTTAACGACAGCACAGCGCTTTGATTTGACCGTCGCGCTACACACGCAGGGCGAGGAAATTTACTGGAACTACCGGGGCTATGAGCCAAAGGAATCGGAGCAGCTGGCGGAGCGGCTAGGGCTCGTCAGTGGCTATAAGCCCGTGAAGCTGACAGGCAGCGATGCTGGCTATAAAGATTGGTTTATTCAGCGTTTTAGAAGGCCGGGCTTTACGATTGAAGCGGGAAGGGGAGAAAATCCGCTGCCGCCTCAGCAGCTGCCCGCCATCTATGAGTCGGTGAAGCCGCTTCTTGTGGAGGCATTGTCGCTTCATCGGGCACGGGAGCTTTAGCCATTTTCAAATGCAAGCACTGTACGTAAAGCAGAGAGCGAATAGCCGTAGGAAATGAAGCGCTAGCTTCGAATTCCTACGGCTATTGCCGGATGTACGGGGGAGAGCAGCGGGAGTACCCGCCTTTAGTCCAGCTTTTTAGCGGGGATGGTTATGCTATAATGAAGGCGAAAATAACAAAGAAAGGCGGCGAAAGACATGCGTAAATTTTTATCGCTCCGGCATTGGCAGCGTACGTTCAGCCGAATTTTTCAGCTGCTTCGCTCCAAGGAGGTTTCTTGGAAAGACAAGCTGCTGTTCCTTGTTCCGGTGCTGCTGTATTGGGTTTTGCCTGACGCATTGCCCTATTTGCCGTTTGATGATATAGCCGTGACGATGATTGTTGCAGAATGGTTTGCCCGCAGAACCGAGAACAAGTATAATAGGATAAGCTAAAATTTTTTTCTAATTGCTGGTTAGACAAATGAAGGAGTGTTTAAGTGATGATGACAGTCAAAATTTCGCGCAATGCGGCAAAGATATTGAAGCTTGAGCTGGACAAGCCTGAGAATGAAGGAAAGAAGCTTCGCGTACATGTGACGCATTCTCACGGCGACCATGCGCACTATGGCATGGGCATTGATGATCCGACGGATAAAGATATTGTCGTATCCACAGATAAAGATATCGAAGTTATTTTGGAGAAGGACAACAAATTCCTTGATGGCATTCGCATTGACTACTTCTATGTGCCTGAAGAAGGCTTTGCCATTACGAACCCTTCCCAAGGCAATCACGGCGACCATTAACAGGCTGTGATACCGAAGATAATACGGAAGTAGGACTAACAATAATGGCAAATGATATAATGGTATGTGACAAATGCAGGTATTATCAGGTTAAGACTTTGGTGCCAAAGCTGCAAAAGCTTGTGCCCGATGCGGAAATTCGGGTTGGCTGCAAGTCTTATTGCGGGCCTTGCGCTAGGTCGCCATTTATTTTTATTAATGGGCGTTATATTAAAGGCGCTACAGAAGATGAAGCGATTGAGAAGGCCAAACGTTACATTAAAGGATAGTCAAGATAGGGCAGCAGTGAAGGGACTCAACATCTGTTGGGTCTTTTTTGCATCAGCTTATCCATTGGGGAAAAATCAAGCGACCTTCCTCGAAAGGTCCACATGAGAGGTTGAGTGAGCATGCGTCGTTTCCGCTATTATATCGCTGGATTGGTTCTGGCCTTGCTGTACATTGTGGCTGTCGAACTGATCTGGCTCCCCGCACCGCTGAAGCTGGCCGCTTCCGGCATGCTTTGGATTGATATGATCAACTGGCTGCTTTATGCGCTCGCTATCATTCCTTTGCTTTGGCTGGTGGGCGTCTGCCGAGGCATTGTGGAGCGTAGGAAACGAAGCGGCGGTTTTGCACCTGTTGCGACTATTCGTTTCGAGCGGCTGCTTGCCGTTGTTCAATACGGTATCGCTATACTCGGTGTGTCCGCTATTTTTTGCATTGTTATTTTCCCGCAAAGGTTGATGCTGTCACTGCCTCTCATCGGCGGCATGCTGCTGATCGTATGCATTGAAATGGTCTGGAGCGAGCTGCTTGTGCGGCGCAGTCATTCGAATAGCGGAGGGCGCTGGCCTAAAACCTTTGTTTGGATGCTGGGCTCTGCGCTGGTCGCTGCTTTTGTACTCGTGTACCCGACAAATTATATCGTCACTTATCCGGGGCTTACGATGAACATGAACCGCTACGCCCATGTCGAAGGAGGAGCCGCTGGAGGCAGCATTAGCGGCGTGCTGGTGTTTGATCGGCCTGCGGTGCCTGCTGACTGGCTCTACAGCCTGGTGCTGCCGGAATATACGTTTGAGCGCAAGCCTGAGAATGAGCCCTCCTTGTCAGAATCCTATACGCTCGTTTCCACGATGAAAACCGATGCGAACAGTGTAGCCGCGGCGATTGCCGAAGGCAAGGCGGGCATAGGAAATGGCGTAACAACGACGGGGGTCCGCATTGTTGGCATGACGAAGGATTCTATTGCACAGGGCGTACTCGTTCCTGGCGATTTAATCGTCAGCTTGAATGGCAAGGCAGTGGATAATGTGATGGAACTGACTTCCTTTATGGCAGATTCAGCCTTTGTTATACCGGGAAAATCGGTTCAAGTCGGTGTTCAAAGAGGAACGCTGGCAGAAAAATTAACACTTGAGGTGAAGACAGCTGCCGCAGCAGCTACCGATCAATTGCCTGTGCGCGCCGTATTCGGCATATCGGTGCAAAATGAACTGAAGCTGGATGCCCCAAGGCCTGTCAGCTATTATTCGTATATTGCTCATATCGGCGGTCCGTCCCATGGCGCCATGCTGACGCTTGCGCTTTTGGATCAGCTTACGCCAGGCGGGGTGACGCATGGGCTGAATGTTGCCGGCACAGGCACGATAGAGCCGGACGGCTCGGTAGGCCTTGTAGGTGGTGTGCCGCAGAAGGCTTATGCGGTAAGCCGGACCGATGCGGATGTTTTTTTCGTGCCGGAGGAGCTTGCGCCGGAGGCGAAGAGCGCAGCGCCGGAGCTGCTCGTCGTGCCGATAAGGACAATCGACGATATTTTGCTCTGGCTGCAAACCCATGGGAAATCCTGACCAGCGGGTGAAAATAAATCGGAGGGGCTGGCGGCTTGCTTATAAGCGAGCCCCATAAAAATTCCCCATGACACGCCGCGATACAAGCGGTGTGTCATGGGGGATTTGCTTTATTTTTGAACGGCCATTTGATTGCTGCCCGTCCGAACCGTGCTTGTTGCATAAAGCTCCGGGATCAAATTATGAATGACCAGAAGGTCCGACATGGACAGCTGGGTTTGCGCGGCAGCTCGCAGGCTGAGACAAGGAGCCAGCTCTCCAGGTGATTGCTGCGCTACGTTCCAGCATATGCCATGCTCGGCAAGCCCATCCGCGGAAGGGATATAATAAACGTCGCCATTCGTAAATGCGCCATTGCGCAGCACAACAAGCTTGCGGTTCTGATTTTGCAGCTGCGGCTGACTCATGCTTTCCGTAATAAGCGGTGTTCCTATCATAGCAAGCTCGCTTGAGGATATTCCGAGCAAATGCAGCAGCGTTGGCGTGACATCCAGCTGTCCGCTCGGAGAGGGATATGTTCCTGCATAACGATCGTCTGGCAAATGAACGAGAAACGGCACCTGCTTCATGATCTGTTCCCGCTCAAGCTCGTTTAGCGGTTTGCCCAGAAGCGTTTCATACAAGCTCCAATCGCTGATCGAATTATCATGATCGCCATACATGGCAAATATCGTATGCTCCCAAAGTTCTTCCTGCTGAAGCCGTTCAACGAGTTCGCCAAGCGCTTCATCCACGTAATGGATTGCTTGCAAATAATCGCCCATCATCGTGCCTTCAAGCTCGCCGAGCGAAAGCTTCTGGTCAGCTTCTGGCATTTGGTAAGGATGATGGCTGGACAGCGTAATGAGAAAAGAATGAAACGGCTGCGGCTGCTCGGCAATTCGGTCAAGCGATTGGCGGAAAAAGGATTTATCTCCAAGCGACCAGCCGATGGGCTCGTCCAGCTCGTATTGTTTTTTGCTAACAAAAGCATCGTATTTCATATTCGCGTACATCGTATTGCGGTTCCAGAAGCTTCCTTCATAGGCGTGGAAAACACTAGTGTAGTAGCCGTTATTATGCAGTGTTTGCGGCAAGCATTGAAATGCATTCCCGGCATATTGAATAAATACCGAGCCGCTGGCGAGCGGCTGAAGCGAGCAATTGCTGGCAAAATCAGCGTCCGACGTTCGGCCTTGCGCGGTTTGGTGGAAAAAGGAGCTGAAATAAGCGCTGCTCTTCACCAGCTTATTGACGTTCGGTGTTATTTCCTGGCCGTTGAACGACCTGCCGATCATGAAGTTTTGGAAAGCCTCCGCCTGTACCAAAATAATATTGCTGCCTTTATACGCTCCAAAGCTCAAGTCCTGCTCCAGATTGGATCGCGATTGCCCGGATTCCTCCGTCCAGGCGCGCAACTGCGAAGTCGTCTCGGCAGAGACGGCTTCTGCATTCAGCCAATTCAGCGAGGCATAACGGTACAAATCATAGCCGTGAAAGCCCAGAGCACCTGTCACATTGTACAGCGATAAATTCCACCAGTTGCTTTCGAACAATCCTTTTGCCCATGTGCGCTTGGCATCATTAATACCGCCAAAGGTAAGCATCAAGCCCATCACCAGCAGGACGGAGCTTAGAATTATACGCCGTGCGATTGTTGCCCAAGGCGACTGCTTGAAGAATGGGAATAAAGCGGCCTCAGCGTTTGTGGCAGCTGGCAGGGCGACTGCCTTAGCAGCGCGCCGCCTCCATGCGAGCAGACAGATATAGCCAAGCAGCAGCGGGATATCCGCCAGCAATATAAAATCCTTCGCCTCCAGCAGCGTAGCGATGCTGCCCCCAAGTGCTTCTACCTGCCCTGCCTGCAGCAGGACAGGTACGGAAATCAAATCCTCGAAGTAGCGATAATAAATTAAATCGGCATACAAAATAGCCGAAAACAGGGCATTCATCGCGATGAGCGTGATGAATCGGCCCCGTAGCGGCAGCAGCAGCGTCCAGAAGCTGCAAAGCGCAAGTGTGCCAATAGCGATTTTGACATCGTAGATGTTCATTTTCATATTAGGCACCGCTATAAATAAATCAAAGGCATACAGCTTAAGCAGCAGTACTCCGAAAAAGAGCAGGAGCTCCGCGCCATAGGGACGCCATCCCCAGCGGGCTGCCGCTTGCAAGCTGTAAGCTAGAGCTTTGCGATTTTTTTGACGCATGAATTGAAAGTTCCTCTCTTAAAGTCCCTTTCCTCTCCTGAATGGTGAGTCTATTTCTCTATTTATTATTTTTCCGAGGATTGGGATTTGCGGTTCGCATACAGGCCGCCTGGTCCGAAAAATTGATAATAGTTGCATTCAATCCGACCGTTAAACAGCTTGCGTTTCTTGTCGGCAGGACGGCCCATATAATGCTCTATAGCAGCAACAGGCGTAAAAGCGAAAAATGACCAAGTCGGCAAATGGAGCGCCGACATGCCGAACTGGCGCAGCGCCGCTTCCGCCTCGCGATCATCGCCAAGACGCTCTCCATAAGGCGGATTCGTCACGATGACACCGTATTCGCCCTCGGGCTTTATCTTTGCTGCTGGCATGACGCTCAGCTTAATGTCTTTGCCGAAGCCGGCTTTTTTGATGTTGGCTGTTGCGATTTCGATGGCGCCCGGGTCAATATCAGATCCGGCAATTTGCAGCGCGACATCATCCTTCACCGCATCAAATGCTTCTTCGCGTGCCGTTTCCCACAGCTGGTCCGGCACAAGCGGCCAGCCTTCGCTGTTGAAGGAGCGGCGCAGCCCTGGAGCGACGTTCCAAGCCAGCATAGCGGCCTCGATCAGAATAGTACCTGACCCGCAGAACGGGTCATACAGGGGACGCTCGGGCTGCCAGCGGCTAATTTGCAGCAGCGCGGCTGCCATCGTCTCGCGCAGCGGCGCTTCCGTCGCCACATTGCGATAGCCCCGCTTATGCAGGCCAGCTCCCGTCGTATCGAGCGTCAGCTGCGCGCGATCATTAAGCAGCGTCACTTCGATGACATAGCGGCCCTCATTTTCCGGAAACCATTCAGTTCCGTAGCGCTCTTTCATTTTTTCTACGACGGCCTTCTTCACAACGCTCTGGCAGGCAGGAACGCTTGAAAGCTGCGACTTGTGGGAACGTCCATCCACTGGGAACTCGCCATCTCCGGGAATCCAGTCAGGCCAGTTTAGCGCCTTCGTGCCTTCGAACAGCTCCTCGAAGGTGGTCGCCTGAAATTCGCCCATCTTGACCAAAATCCGTCCTGCCGAGCGCAGCCATAAATTCGTGCGGCAAATATCGATCGGCTCGGCTGGGAAGGTAATGCGTCCATTTTCTACTGTCAGATCGGTATAGCCGAGGTCCTTCAGCTCGCGTGCGACAATCGCCTCAAGGCCCATCGGCGTCGTTGCGATCAATTCAATTTTCGTTGTCATTCGTGTCACTCTCTCCTTCGTATGTAAAGCGCAGTTGAATCCTCACGGTCAAAATCATACAATCAAGTATAGTAAACGCAGCTTGTTTTGACAAATGAAAGGATGAGTAAAAAAATGACGAACGAAAATGAACAATATGCAGACAGCTTATATAAGGAAGATTTAGACCTGATTCGGGTGCGTGAAACCCTTGCGGCAAGCGGCATGCCGGACATTTCCGTTGCTGACGGCTATGGCCGGCTGCTGACGATGCTCGTCACCATGTCAGGAGCGAAGCAACTGCTCGAAGTTGGGGCCCTTGGCGGCTACAGCGGTATTTGCCTGCTGCGGGGAGCGGGAGAAGGCGGACGGCTGACGTCGCTGGAGCTGAAGGCGGAATACGCGGAGGTCGCGCGCGGCAATGTGGAGGCAGCGGGCTACGGACAGGCTGTCACGTTCAAAATTGGCGATGGCAAAGCGAGCTTGGAGCAGCTTAAAGCAGAGGGTCAGCAGTTTGATTTTTTCTTTATTGATGCGGATAAGGAAGGTTATCCCGCGTATTTGGAATATGCGCTTGCTCTAGCAACGCCTGGAGCCGTTATTGTAGGCGACAATGTATTTTTGCGTGGACGGACTATGAATGCGGCCAGAGTTGGTCCAGCTATACAAGCGGTAAGAGCGTTTAATGAGCGGATTGCAAATGATGAGCGGCTGCTGAGCACGGTACTTCCCGGCTATGATGGACTGGCTATTGCGATTGTTAAATAGCAGGTGAATGGCGATGGCCGGGCAAATGATTGTCTGTCTGCTTAGCGCGGGGAGAAGGTTGACGCTCGCAAGCTCATTATTCTATAATGAGGGGGAATTAAAATCAGCGCCCCGCGAGAGAGGGAACGGTGTCCGAGGAACATGAGAAAATAACCTATTCGTTCAGAAGCTTGTAAATGACAACTTATGATTCATTAAAAGTTCATTTTCTGAAGATAGGATTATTGCGCCCATTTCCGGACATGTCCCGTATATTTCACCCTCGATACGGTAGGCTTTGCCGCCAAAGGACAGAGACAGCCGTTTCACCTTGGCGTGCTTGTTTGCTGCTATACGTGAACAGGGGTAACTGCATGTTTTTTCGGAATGGCTATAATTGGCGAATAATCCTCTTCAGATCGATACTTATTCGAGCTGGGGAGGTTTTTTTATGGGAAAATTAGAGGTTAGGCATATAGAAATAGCAGTACAGGATCGATTGTTAGGCAAGCTGGACGGTGTCTGGGAGCTGGGTGATCGTGATCGCGTTGGCATCATTGGCGTCAATGGAGCGGGCAAATCGACGCTGCTGGCTGTGCTGGCAGGCAGGCTGGAGCCGGATAAAGGCTTATTGACCCGCAGCGGCTCTATTGCCGAGCTGCGCCAGGCAGCGGGCTATCGGGGCGAGGCAGAGGAGGATGAACAAGCAGAGCAGCGGCCCTCGGATGTGCTCAGCGAGAAGCATGAGCTGCAAGAGGACGTGATTTGCCGCTCCCGCAGCCATAGCGACGGGGAAAATGCCAGCCGCTGGCAGGCGCTGGCTGCGGAGGAGGCGAAAGGCTTTGGCAGCGGAGGCGAAAAGACGAGAACGGCGATAGCCGAGCTGTTCGCAAGCGGAGCGGAAATATTGATTGCGGATGAGCCGACGAGCCATTTGGATGCGGCAGGCATTCGCCAACTGGAAGAAGCCTTCGCGGCGTATCCGGGAGCCGTCATTTTCGTCTCCCATGACCGCGAGCTGCTGGACCTTGTATGTACCTCGATTGTTGAGCTGGAGGATGGGGAAATCCTTATTTTCAAAGGCAATTATTCGGCCTATAAGCGGGAAAAGGAAGCGAAGCGGGCCCGCGCAGCTTTTGAATACGAGCAGTACGCCAAGGAAAAGAGCCGTCTGCTGGGTTCGCTCGCCAAAGTGCGCCAAGCGGCACAGGGCATCAGCCACAAGCCGAAGCGAATGAGCTATAAGGAGGCGAATCTAGGGCTGGAAGGCATGCGCAGCTCACAGGCGAAGCTGAACAAGGCGGCGGATGCGCTGGAAAGCCGTTTGGAGCGGCTGGAGGTGAAGCAGAAGCCGGCAGAGCTGGAAATGCCCTTGTTCGATGCGCAGGTGCATGAGCCTTGCCGCAGCAAGCATGTGCTCAGGCTGGATCAGCTGGAGGCAAAGCTGTCTGATGGCCGCAGGCTGTTCCACGAGCTGTCCGTTCAAATCAAGCCAGGCATGCGCATTGCGCTGGTAGGCGGCAATGGGGCGGGCAAAACGACGCTGCTTCGGAGCATATATGAGTTGGCGGAAGGGGTTATAGTGGCACCATCCTGCCGTATGGGCTATTTTCGCCAGGATTTATCGCTGCTGGATGAATCCAAAAGCGTCTTGCAAAACGTATTGGCATCAGCCGTCTACCCCGATGCGCATGTGCGTACCGTATTGGCAAGGACGCTGTTCAAAGGCGAGGATGTGTTTAAGCAGGTGGCACTGCTGAGCGGCGGCGAACGGGTAAAGGCAGCGCTTGCGAAGCTGCTGCTGGGGCGGCATAATACGCTGCTGCTCGATGAACCGTCCAATTATTTGGATATTTACGCCCGTGAGCAGCTGGAAGAAACGCTTCGGGCGTATCCCGGAACGATTATATTTGCGTCGCATGATCGGCGCTTGGTTAGCGGGGCGGCGACACATATCCTGCAACTGCTCGGTGACGGGGAATGGCGCTTTAGCGAGAATGAAGCGATTGACGATGGCGGCGCTGCTGCAAGCAACTCGGCAGCAGCAGGAACGGAAGCGGCGAAGGCGAGCGTGGAGCAGGAGGAGCTGCGACTGAAGCTGGAGCAAGAGTTCGCGGAGACGTTGGCGCGGCTGTCGCTGCCCCAGCGTTCAGCCGAAGACAAGGCGGCGCTGGAGCTGAAATTCAGCGAGCTGGTCGCTAAGCGCAGGGAGCTGGAGCTTTAAAACGCAGCTTATCGCGCAAGTGCAAGTCGCGCAAGCTTTATTTTTCATGGCGTAAGCGTCTTGGGAAATAAAGCTTTTTTGCTGCTGTGTGTAACATTTATTTTATTTATGCTAAAAACTATTGTATCATTCGGTAAAATGACCTCACAAGGAGCTGTTCAAGGTGCCTGGTATTTCCCGATCAGCGGCAACGATGTATTTAATTTTTCTCGTGTTTATATGGGGCATTAATTGGCCGCTCACCAAATATGCGCTGGACTTTTCTCCACCCTTATTATTTGCAGGCATTCGCACGCTGATTGGCGGCATTTTGCTTGTAGGCTTTGCGATTTGGAAGCGTGGGCCGCTGCGCCTTAAGCAGAATTGGCATATTTATCTCATTGCTTCGATACTGAACATCATCTTGTATTACAGCTTTCAGACGATAGGGCTCCAATATATGCCGGCTGGACTGTTCACGGCGATTGTCTTTTTGCAGCCTGTGCTGCTCGGTGTGTTTGCATGGCTTTGGCTTGACGAGGCAATGTATCCGCTAAAAATTTTCGGTCTGCTGCTAGGCTTCGCCGGCGTTGCCGCGATTACGACGGGCGGCATCTCCGGCCATATTTCCGTGTGGGGCGTGCTGCTTGCGATTGCGTCGGCCATATGCTGGGCGGGAGGAACGATCTATACGAAAAAAATGGCGCCGCGGGTCGATTCCCTTTGGATGACCGCGATGCAGGTGATCATTGGCGGTATTGCCATTTTGGGCGCAGGGTCGGTGACCGAAAGCTGGTCCGATATTGTATGGAATATGCCATTCATATTCGATACGCTGTTCATCTCTGTTTTTGTTATCGCGGTCGGCTGGCTTATCTACTTCAAGCTTATTCGCAATGGCGATTCTGCGAAGGTCGGCTCGTTCATGTTTCTGATCCCGCTTATAGCGATCGTATTCAGCGTATTGTTTTTGAATGAGCATGTAACGATTAATTTGGCGGTGGGCCTCGCGCTTGTGGCATCCAGCATAATCGTAGTAAATAGGAAGCCCAGACGCTTGAAGAAAGAGCTTCCTGTGCTATGATAGCTGATAGAATCGTATAAATATAAACGGGCGCTGCCGCTCTATGGGGGCAGCGCCCGTTTTATGCAGTTATTTTGCAGGAGACAGGAGAAGTGGGCATTGGAAGAAAAACCGGCAGTCGGACTTGTAAAAACACGGATTGGCACGATTAAGGAAATGAACCGTTACCCGATTAAATCGTTTGCGGGCGAGCGGCTCACATCCAGCAGGGTGGAGACGTATGGGCTGTACGGCGACCGCAGCCATGCTTTTATAGATGAAACGAAGCAAGGCTGGGACAGCTTTATTACGGCGCGGCAAATTCCGGCGATGCTTGGCTACAAGGCGAAGCTCCAAGGCAATGCTGATTGTGAAAAGGGTACGGCAGCGGCTTCCGAGTTTCCCGAAGTGACGGTCACGTCGCCTGACAATCGCGAGCTCGCCTGGAGCGAGCAGCTGCTCGCCGAAATACAGGCGCACACCCGCACGATCATTTCCATGCGGCGTTATGCGCCGCAAACACCGGATTTGCTAGGCGCGGATGCCAGCAGCGTGCTCATTGTGACGGATGCGCTGCTAAGCAGGCTGGAGGCGATGTGGGGCAAGCCGCTCGATGCGCGGCGGTTCAGGGCAAACCTGATTGTGGCGCTTGCGGGTGATGCGCCGGATGAAGACAGCTGGATCGGCAAGCGGCTCCAGCTTGGCAGCGCGGAGCTGCGAGTAGATGAGCATTGCGAGCGCTGCTCCATGATTGCGCTAGACCCCGATACGCTGGAGCGGGATATGTCGCTGCTCAAAAAAGTAAATCAGGAGCTTAATCTGCATGTCGGCTTGTACGCCTCGGTTACGAAAGCGGGGCTTGTGCATGTTGGCGACGAGCTATTCCTGCTGTCTGACGATTGAGCGGGCAACCAAGCGTAAACGGCTGTCGCCGTGCTCTGGAGGCAAAGCAACCGTTTCGCGGCTTATATTTTGAAAAAGCAGCCTCGGCGTAAATGCCGAGGCTGCTTTTATCTCCTTTTTCCCTGTGAAGTTTACGTTACAGTTTTGCTGGGAGAGGATTCGCAAGCGCAGAGCTATCTAGAGCTATCTCAAGCTAACTTTGCGCAGCTCTACGTTTGCCCCGCAGCAGCGACCGATACACCCACAGTGCATTCAGCAGCATCATAACTGCGGACACAATGAACAGCCCCCGAATGCCAATCCAGCCGGATAGCGCGCCGCCGGTAATCGGGCCGACCATATTGCCAAGGCCGAGCGTGCTGCTGTTAAAGCTATAGGCACGGGATTCCATGCCGTCCGGCGTATATTTGCGAATGAGCGAGTTGACCGTTGGCACAAGTCCGCCGAGGAAAATACCCAGCACAAACCGGGAAATGAGCAGCTGCGGTACGCTGTCGGCGAGTGCCTGCGGGATAAAGGTCAATCCCGCGCCAATAAGTGAATAGCCGAGAATGCGCTCCGACCCGATGCGATCGCTGAGCTTACCTAGCACGGGCGACGCAATGAGATTGGAGATGCCAGCAGCCGAGCCGACGAAGCCCGCCCAAAAAGCCAAATTGGCTGTCGGGCCGTGCAGGCTTTGGACATGCAGCGGCAGCAATGTCATCGAGCTCATCATTGCGAATTGGATGAGGAAGGTGACCGCATACAGCGATGTCAGCTCATGAATGCCGCGCAGCCGTTTGAAGCCCTCGATGACGGAAATTTGAACTTTAGCTGCTGCCTTTTGCAAATCGAACGTCTCCTTCACGACGAACAATGCCAGCATAGATGCGGCGAACAAGAGGGAGCCTGTCAAATAAAATATCGGACGGTAGCCGACAGCGTCAGCCAGCAGCCCGCCGATAAAAGGGCCTAATATCGTTCCGGCAATGCCGCCTGATTGGAGCGTTCCCATCGCATAGCCCATTCGATCCTTAGGCGTGCTGGCGGATATTAATGCCACCGCTGCGGGGTTAAAGCCGGAAATCGTGCCGTTCAGCATGCGCAGCAGCAGCAGATGCCATGGCGTCGTCGCAAAGCCCATCAGCACAATGACAATCGCCATGCCAATACCGGAGCGAAGCAGCATCATCTTGCGTCCGTAGCGATCGGCGTATTTTCCCCATATCGGCTGAAAAATAAATTGCGTGACGAAGTTGCCGGCGAAAATAAGGCCAGCCCATACGGCAATTTCATGCGGATCGGTTAGACCCAGCTCAAATTGCAAATAAAACGCCATAAAAGGAATGATCATGGTCATTCCAGCCATTACGAGAAATTGCCCGAACCAAAGTACGATGAGATTTTTTTTCCACTGTTCCATGTTTTTTAGTATAGCACAAGCTGCAGGGCAGACAGAAATACGAAGAACAATTTGTCAGAAAAGCACGAAATTCGCCTTGAATCAGGTTATAATAAAGTGAATGCGTAAAGAGAGTGTCATAACATTGTCATAGGAAGTCCGGTGCTGGCGGTTGTTAGCCCCTGCAAAAACGGGCATAATGGAGTTAATAGAAAATTATATAGAAAAGAGGAACGGCGAACATGAGCTATAATGACCGTTTCATTCGGGCCTGCCGCAAGGAACAGCTGGATCAGGTACCCGTCTGGTATATGCGCCAAGCTGGAAGATACGACCCTGAATATCGAAAAATAAAAGAGAAATATTCACTGCTGGAAATTTGCAAGCAGCCGGAGCTGGCTGCGGAAGTGACGATGATGCCGGTGCGCAAGCTCGGCGTGGATGCCGCTATTTTATATTCGGATATTATGAATCCGGTTGCTTCAATCGGTATTGATTTTGATATTGTGGCGAATGTTGGCCCCGTAATCGATAACCCGATCCGCTGCGCGGCGGATGTAGATCGGCTAAAGCCAATCGATGTAGAAGGCGATCTCGGCCATGTGCTGGAGACGATCCGGATTTTAGACCGGGAGCTTGATGTCCCGCTTATTACATTTGCCGGAGCGCCGTTTACGATTGCCAGCTATTTGATTGAAGGCAGACCGTCCAAAAACTATTTGCGCACGAAGGCTATGATGTACAGTGAGCCAGAAGTGTGGAACAAGCTGATGGACAAGCTGGGCGATATGGTTATCGCTTATTTGCGTGCGCACATCGCCAGTGGCGGCAAGGCTTTTCAATTATTTGATAGCTGGGTAGGCGCGCTTGCGCCAGCAGATTTCCGCAAGTTTGTACTGCCGACGATCGAGCGGATTTTCAGCGAGCTGTCGGATTTGCCGCAGCCGAAAATTTATTTCCCAGGCGTAAGCTCGGGCGAGCTGCTGCCGGAGCTGCACAAGCTGCAGGCTGATGTGATCGGTCTTGACTGGAGAGTATCGATTCCCGAGGGACGCCGCCGTTTGAATCACGGCTTTGCGGTACAAGGCAATCTGGATCCTGTCCTGCTGACAGCTCCAATGAGCGTACTTGAATCGTATGCCGCGGAAATTATTGAGCAGGGACTGGAAGAGCCAGGATTTATTTTTAATTTGGGGCATGGATTATTTCCTGAGGCCTCGCTTGAGAAGCTTCAAGAGCTGACGGCTTACATACATTCGTATTCAAAAAAATACATTGCAGCGCGCGAAGGGAAGGAAACGAGCCATGTCGGAAGCTGAAAACAGCAAAATCGGAGTTCTCGTTATGTCATATGGAACACCGGAAAGCCTTGATGATGTAGAAGCGTATTATACGCATATTCGTCGTGGAAATCCGCCTACTCCAGAGCAGTTAACGGATTTATATGGCCGGTATGAGGCGATTGTCGGCGGCGTATTCCCGCTGCGTGAGAATACGAACGGACAGGTGGCTGGCCTTCAGGATAAGCTGGAGCAGCTCGCTCCAGGCCGTTATGCCTGTTATCAGGGGCTTAAGCATGCCCGTCCTTTTATCGAAGACGGTGTGGAGCAAATGGCTCGTGACGGAATTAAGCAGGCAGT
The DNA here is from genome assembly GCF_055814915.1 of Paenibacillus sp. R-74696. NCBI lineage: Bacteria > Bacillati > Bacillota > Bacilli > Caryophanales > Paenibacillaceae > Paenibacillus > Paenibacillus sp. R-74696. Next base: position 650,741 of record NZ_JBPULM010000030.1, on the reverse strand, counting down.
AGGCATTGTACTGGCCCCGCATTATTCGACGATGAGCGTTGGCAGCTACATCAAGCGTGCGCAGGAGAAGGCAAGCGAGCTTGGCCTGGAGATGACGTTTGTCAAGCAATACCATCTGCATCCGAAGCTGCTCAAGGCATTGACGGAGCGGGTGACGGACGGGCTTGCACGGTTAAGCGCATCATCTGGCGGAGAGACGAATGTAAAAGTGCTGTTCAGCGCGCACAGCTTGCCTGAAAAAATTCGGGAGCTAGGCGATCCTTATGAGGAGCAGCTGCTGGAGACGTCGCGAGCGATTGCGAAGCAGGCTGACATTGCGGACGATATATGGCAGTTTACTTGGCAAAGTGCAGGCCGGACGAGAGAGCCTTGGCTGGGACCGGACATTTTGGAGACGCTTGCCGAGCTTGCTGAACAGGGGGTTAAGGCTGTACTGGCCGCGCCAATCGGCTTTGTGTCGGATCATCTTGAGGTATTGTTTGACCTTGATATTGAAGCGAAGACAACAGCGAAAAATATGGGCATTACCCTTGAGCGTATTAAAATGTTAAATCGCGACCCGCTGTATATGGAGACGCTAGCGGAGTCTGTAATAGAAGCAACTTAGAGTTTGGTAATGAAAGGATGAATGAGATGCGGAGAATCGGAGAAGCTGATCGAATTGTCATTATTGGCGGGGGGATCAGCGGGCTGAGCTCCGCTTTTTATTTGCAGCGGGAAGCGGAGCGGCAAGGTAAAGCGATTCATATTACGCTTGTCGATAGCGCCGAGGTATTGGGCGGCAAAATTAATACGCTGCAGCGTGACGGCTTCGTCATCGAACGCGGCCCGGATTCTTTTCTTAGCCGCAAGCTGGCGATTATAGAGCTGGCTAAAGAGCTCGGCATAGAGTCCGAGCTGACGGGGACGAACCCAAAGGGCAAGCAATCCTATATTTTGTTCAAAAATAAGCTTCATGCGATGCCGCAGGGACTCGTGCTCGGCATTCCGACGGAAATTATGCCTTTCGCCCGGACGGGCTTGCTTACTTGGGGCGGCAAGCTGCGGGCGCTGCTTGACTTCATCAAGCCTTCGCGTAGTGAAGCTGGCGACGAATCGCTGGGAGGCTTCCTTGGCCGGCGGCTGGGGACGCAGGTTGTGCAGCGCATTGCAGAGCCGCTGCTGGCGGGCATTTACGCTGGCGACCTTAACAAGCTGAGCATTCAAGCGACGTTCCCACAGTTCGCAGCTGCAGAGCGCAAGCATGGCAGCTTGATTCGCGGGATGCGCAGCAACAAAAAGCTCGCTAAGGCTCCCGATATGAGCATGCTGCCGGAAGGGGCAAGAAGCAGCGTGTTTCTTACATTTAAAGGCGGGCTGTCTACTTTGGTAGATGCGCTGGACCGAGCTTTGCCGGGCATGGAGCGTAAGTTAGGTCAGGCGGTGACTGCGATTCATGATAAAGCTGCGGGTGATGAAGCAGCAGCAGGTTTTACTGGCATGACGGCTGGAGAACAGTCCGGGTCCCGTTATACGATTGAGTTGGCAAACGGGGAGCAGCTGTCTGCCGACAAAGTCATTGTGACTGCACCAGCTTTTCAGGCAGCGGAGCTGCTGGAGCCGCTGGTCGATTGCGCGGAGCTGCGGGCAATTGATTATGTATCGGTCGCAAATGTCGTAATGGCTTTTGACAAGGCGAGCCTGGGTATAACCTTCAAAGGTTCAGGGTTCGTTATTCCGCGTTCGGAAGGCTTGCGTATTACGGCATGCACATGGACCTCGACGAAATGGCTGCATACAAGTCCTGGAGACAAAGTACTGCTTCGCTGCTATGTAGGCCGGGCAGGCGATCAAATCACGCCTTTTTTGCCGGATGACCAGCTAATGGCTGCCGTAAGAGAAGATGTGAAGAAGACGATGAATATTGCCGCGGCGCCTTTATTTACGGAAATTACACGGCTGCCGCGCTCTATGCCGCAATATCCGGTCGGCCATCTGGCCCATACGAAGCGTCTGCGCGAGCGAATGGCCCGGCAGGTGCCGGGCATTCATATTACAGGAGCGGCTTTCGACGGCGTAGGTTTGCCGGACTGTATTCGGCAGGGCAAGGAAATTGCGGCTTCCGCGCTGTCCTCTTCCTAGTTATTTCGCATATTTATAGCAAGCTTGCTATAATAGACAGGAAACTTTATTCATAAAGGAGCATCCTGTCATGAATAGATCTAGAACAGAATCGCGACAGCAGCAAAAAATCAGGCGTAAAAGAAGACTAAGACGCCTCATCATTTTCAACGGCTTTATGTTAGGTCTTATTGCAGTCGTTATTGGTTTATGGCTTAATACGCAAAACTGGTTTGATGCTGGGTCCTTATTTAATAGGGAAAATAAGCCTCAGGCAGCCGATGCCGCTTCCGCGGGCACGAGCGATGGTCAGAAGCCGCAAAACGAGGAAACGGACACAGGCAGCAGCTCGCCTTCTCCATCTGATGAAGCGGCAGCAACGAAGGAACCTGCTCCTACAGCCGATGAGGCTAACGGCGGCGCAGGCGAGCCAGCGGCAACGCCGGAGAAGCAGCCGGAAGAGGTTGGCAATGAAGCGGTCGATGGCACAGGTGGCAATGACGTTTCTGGCGAGCAGCCGTCGTTTCAGGCTGGGGACGAGGATACGGTGAAGCTGAGCTTTGTTGGCGATATTTTGCTGGCAGCTTCGGTTGGCGACATGATGAAGCTGAATGGGTACGACTATCCATATAAGCAATCGCTGCTTTATTTGAGCGAGCCGGATATTATGGCCGCTAATTTGGAGTATCCGGTGACGGATAGCGGTGTTCCAGCGCTAGATAAGACGTATGTGTTCAAAGGTTCTCCAGATGCGCTTCCTGCATTTCGCGATGCCGGCTTTGATATCGTCAGCTTGGCGAACAACCATACGCTTGACCAAGGCGTCGAAGGTTTATTTAATACGATGAAGCATCTCGATGAGACGGGAATTTCCCATATGGGAGCCGGCAAAAATGATACGGATGCGTTTGCGCCTGTCATTAAAGACGTGCGCGGCATTAAAGTAGCGTACATTGGACTGAGCAGAGTTGTACCGGAAGTATCGTGGAAAGCAGACAAAAATGTTGCAGGCGTAGCGGAAACCTACGATACGACGAGAGCGAAGGCGGCAATTAAGAAAGCGAAGGAGCAGGCCGATCTGGTTGTCGTGATGGTTCACTGGGGAGAAGAGCGCAAAGATACGCCGCTGCAATATCAGCGGGATTTTGCACGTGAATACATAGATTCGGGAGCCGATCTCATTATCGGCAGCCATCCGCATGTGCTTCAAGGTTTTGAGACGTATAAAGGCAAGTGGATTGCATACAGTTTAGGGAACTTTATTTTTAGCGCTTACCCGAAGGGGCCGACTGCCGAGACAGGTGTGCTGGATGCGATTTGCACGAAAAAAGGGAACTGTGACCTGAAGTTTTACCCGATGTCCTCGGACAAAGCGCAGCCAGTGCTCATGGAACCCGAAAATGCGGCAGCGCTGCTGAAGCGCCTGACGAGCCTGTCCTTTGGCGTGAAGCTCCGTGAGGATGGCGCTCTCGTCTCTAAATAAAGAGCAGCGAGGAGGAGCGCATGGCTGAGCCAAGAAATGTATGCGTTGCCCACCGCGGGTGGTCAGGACGCGCACCGGAGAACACGCTTGCAGCGGTAAAGCTGGCGATGGAAGAGCCTGATGTGTTTTGGATTGAAATTGATGTGCAGCTATCGAAGGATCATATTCCGGTCGTTATTCATGATTATAAGCTAAGGCGCACAACGAATGGCAAAGGCGATGTCCGCAATTGGACGGCTGCCGAGCTTGGCGCGCTTGATGCGGGCAGCTGGTTTTCGCCCTTGTTCAAAGATGAGGGTGTGCCGACGCTTGATCAAGTGCTGGCATTAACAGCCGGGCGCTGCAATGTAAACATTGAGCTCAAGACGAACGGCATTCGCTATCCTGCGCTTGAGGAGCAAGTTCTTGCAAGCGTGCGCCGATTCAGCGTGGAAAATGAAGTGGTGCTGACCTCTTTCTATGCCGGAGCGCTGAATAAGCTGTTTAAGCTGACGGAAGGACGTATTCGTACTGGCTTAATTATTGACGGCTGGCGTCAGACGCTGCCTCTGGAGCTGAGTCAGACGGGGTCGACCTTGCTTTCAATTGATTATTCGAGGCTGAATAAGGAGCGAGTGAAGCTGCTTAAGGAAGCTGGCATTCAGGTAATGGCCTGGACGATAAACGAGGAACGGGCTATTCGCAAAATCGCGGAGCTGGACCGGGAGCTAATGATTTGCACGAATTTCCCGAATCGCTGGCGTCAGGCAATGGCAGGACTGAGAGATAGAACTGGAGAGGAGCGAGAAAAATGGTAGGCTGGATCGATGAATGGTGGCTTAGGCTGCTTGGCGGTCTGTTTGGAAGCGGCTTAATTGCTTTCGTCGCCTATCGTTTCCGCTCTCTTTCGTTATCGGGTGCTTTATCGGCAATGGCAATGGGCACGGGCTTTGTGACATGGGGCGAACCAGTATGGTTCGCCTGTCTTATTGCGTTTTTCGTTACCTCTACCCTATGGTCGAAATGGAAAAAGCACTCCCGAGCGAAAGCGAAGGCGGAAGCGGGATATGAAAAAACAGGACGTCGCGACGCTGGACAAGTGTGGGCGAATGGCGGAGTAGGCCTGCTGCTGTGCTTCGGCCATGCGCTGTTTCCAGCAGCTGGCGATGGCTGGCTGCTCGCCTATATTGGAGTTATGGCGGCCGTAAATGCCGACACATGGGCGACGGAGATCGGTGCGCTGAGCAAGCGCCCACCTCGATCGGTGACGAGCGGCAAAATAGTTGCTCCCGGCACGAGCGGTGCTGTGACGCGGCTCGGCTCACTGGCGGCGCTCGCTGGAGCAGCCTGCATTGGCGCCATCGCCGCCGTTATGCTGGCCTGGTTTCATCCAGCGTCTGCAGCCGATCTGCAGGCTGGAACAGCGGGGCTTGCAGGCGGCGGCCTTAGCCTTGCTTCAGCTGCAGCTCTTATTGCTGCTGCGGCAATGGCTGGCTTTGCTGGATGCTTCGCCGACTCATGGCTTGGCGCCACTTGGCAGGCGATGTACCGCTGTACAAGCTGCGGCAGCGAAACGGAGCGCCGCATGCATTGCGGCGTGCCGGCCGAACGGATACGCGGGTTTGATTTTATGAACAATGACCGGGTTAATATGCTGTCATCCTTGCTTGCAGGTGTAGTCGGTTTGACACTAGGCCTTTGGTGGCTTTAATTGCAAAATAAATAACACCTTTCACTCCATGATGCCGGAGTGGAAGGTGTTATTTTTGCTTTTAGCGCATATCCCCTTAGCTCAGAAAGCAAGCTGGGGAGCAGAGAGGCTGAACAAATTAATTATTTTGTCAGCTCTTCCATTTGGCCGATGAGACTTTCAAATACGCTCATCGCTTGCTCAATCGGCTCTGGCGAGGACATGTCGACGCCCGCTTTTTTCAAAATATTGATCGAGAAGTCGCTGCCGCCGCTCTTCAGGAAGCCGAGATAACGCTCGACTGCTGGCGCGCCTTCCTCCAAAATTTGCTTGGAGAAGCTTGTTGCTGCCGAGAAGCCAGTTGCGTATTTGTACACATAGAAGCTGTTATAGAAATGGGGAATACGTGCCCATTCCATCGCAATATCTTCATCTACGGCCATATCGTCGCCATAATATTGAACATTGAGGTCATAGTAGATTTTGCTCAAATCCTGCGGTGTCAGCGATTCGCCTTGCTCGCTTCTTTCGTGAATGATTTTCTCGAATTCGGCAAACATCGTTTGACGGAACACCGTCGTCCGGAATTGGTCCGCATAGTAGGTGAGCAGGTACATTTTTTCCTTCGGATCGGTAGACTTGTCAAGCAAGTAGTCCATCAGCAGCGCTTCGTTCAGCGTGGAAGCCACTTCCGCGAGGAAAATCGTATATTGCGCATCACGGTAGTTCTGGGTCGTGTCGGAATAATACGAATGCAGGGCGTGGCCCATTTCATGCGTCAGCGTAAACATGCTGTTCAAGTTGTCCTTGTGATTGAGCAGCACGTAAGGATGTGTGCCGAACGCTCCCCAGCTGTAAGCGCCGCTGCGCTTGCCTTCATTCTCATACACGTCAATCCAGCCATCGTCAAAGCCATGCTGCAGCACGTTCAAATAATCGTCGCCGAGCGGCTTCAAGCTTTCTTTGACCGTTTTTTTCGCATCCTCATACGTAATGTTCATATCGAATTCCTCTACAAGCGGAGCGAACAAATCATACATATGAAGCTTGTCAACGCCGAGCAGCTTTTTGCGCAGGTTCATATAGCGATGCATCAGCGGCAAATGCTTATGAATCGTGTCAACCAGGTTTGTATAAACCGTCTCGGGAATGTTATCCCCATAGAGCGACATGGCGAGAACGGAATCATGCTTGCGGGCACGGGAGTAAAAAATATTTTTCGTTACATTGGCATTCAGCGTTGCACCGATTGTGTTTTTGAGCTTTCCGTATGTATCGTACATCGCTTGGAAAGCTTCTTTGCGCACCTCGCGGTTTTTGCTCTCAAGAAACTGAATGTAACGGCCCTGCGTCAGTTCAACCTCTTCGCCGTTCTCGTCCTTGACCTTCGGGAACTTCAAATCGGCATTGTTCAGCAGGTTGAAAATCGTGCCGGGAGCCGAGCTCATATTGCCCACTTGCGCAAGCAGCGCCTCTTCATTTTTCGAGAGAACATGGGCCTTCTGGCGGCGCATTTCTTCGAGCGTATGGCGGAACGCTGTCAGCTCCGGATTCGCGATCAATTGATCCAGCGCCTCATCGCTTAAGGAAAGCACCTCTGGCGTAATGAAAGAGAGAGCTTCGCCTGTTTCTACGCTCAGCTTCTTGGATTTGTCGGACAAAGCCTGATAGGTCGGCTCAGCCGTATCCTCATGATGCTTCATATTGGCATATACGTATAGACGCTCCACATGCAGCGACAATTCATCCTCCTGCTCGAAGCAGGCTTTCAGCTGGGCGGGGTCAGCCAATGTGCCTTGAAAAGCGCTGATTTTGCCAATCAGGCTTTTGGCAGCGGCAAACTCCTTATCCCATGCGGCTTGATCTGCAAACAGGTCTTCGAGCTTCCAACGGGCTTCTACTTTCGTTTCGGAACGCTTAGGTACGTGATTCATCGAATTCCTCCTTGGTATAATGGTAGATGAAGTAGCATGTGGTGCTGTTTTGGAATAGACGGGCTGAATCATTCCCTCAGCGCCACTAATCCCGGCTGTCAGGCTTAAAGAAACAAGGACGGGTAGCCATTTCATAGTTGCAATCGCCTCCGGGCATAAATTTGTACCTAGTATGTACCGGAGGCGGTCTTGTTATGTTGAAATACAAGAATTTACCTTGTATTTGATGCGTTGGCGGCTGCTCCTTGGTGTATGGCTTGTCAGCTGCCGCCAGCGTTTATGAGCTTCCCATCTGAAACAGACTGAATACAATGAGGAAAAACGAGAATGCAATTAAAACAATCGAAGCAAGTGCCAGCCCGCGGCGCAAATTGGGAGCGAGAGTATCGCGTTTTGCAAGGACAATCCACCCCAGTGCAAAGGAAGCGACAATAAAGATGATATTAGTCATTAAATCCATCTGGAAATGTACACCCCCTGTAGCCGCAAGCACAACACTGCCTCGTTAGTCTTCGCTCTAAAGGCTAATTTTTCCTGCTTATACTTCCTTGAAAGCACGGATGATGTTCTCCCGTTCTTCCTCGCGGCCAACATACTGGTCAGCACGGAATCGATTTTCGGCCCAATGCATCATTTCAGGACGGCTTACGAACGTAAAGCATTCTTCGCCCCATTGATCAGAAATATCACGTACGACGAGGGTTTTCCCCTGTACTTCTACCGTCAGCATATTGTATTTGTCGGTTTTGAATATCTCGTGTTTCTTGAACATGTATAGGTCACCTTACCTTTCATTACGGCTTACACCGTATTCTTACTATTTTAGCTATCCAGGGGGTGGAAAGCAATAAGGGACGGTGTTATAATATCAGCTATAATGCGGGAAAGTGGCATTTGTGAGGCGAAGCTTCTATAGAGATAGGAGCGTATTCGCGAGGAAGAGTGTAGCTGAGACGAGGAGAGTTGAGAAGATGAAGCAATTGAAGTATGAGCAGGTAGGCGTTGCCATCACCTGCCGGGGTTTTGATGAGTATGTACACATGTTCGGATTAGCAGAAGACGATTTGGGTGCGGGGCCTTTACTCGACATTGCTGCTGGAGGCGCTTCTTTTACCGCTGAGGCATGTGCCCGAGGGTATGATGCCCATGCTATTGATCCGCGTTATGCCGGAGATGTGGAGTCGTGGATTGCACAATCTGCAGAAGAAATTGAAGTTTCCACAAACAAGCTGATCGCTTTGCAGGAGGCATTCGACTGGAGCTACTATAAGGACGCTGCGAATCATCGCGCGGGAAGAGAGCGTTCGCTTGAGCTGTTTGCAAGTCATTTGCGATCTGTTGCCGGGAAAGCCCGTTATCGTTTTGGGCAGCTGCCGGAGCTCCCTTTTGAACAAGGAACCTTCTCGCTTGTGTTATGCAGCCATTTTTTGTTTTTGTATGCGGAGCAGTTTGATTTCAATTTCCATAAGCAGGCTGTTTTGGAAATGATGCGACTGTGCAAGCCGGGCGGACAGGTGCGGATCTACCCGCTGTTGTCGCTAAGCTGGAAGGCTTACCCGCACATGGATGAGCTGCTAAAGGCTGTCGCAGAGCGGGGCGGTCAAGCTGAGCTTATGCCGGCGAAGCTTCCTTTTATTCCTGGATCAGATTATTTTTTGAAAATAAGGGTTTAATTGCATTTTCCAGTTTAAGACTGTATAATATAGGGTATACGCTGATTAAACAGCGGTTTATTTTTTCTAGGAGGTTGTTCATTTGAAAGGAACAGTTAAATGGTTTAACGCAGAGAAAGGCTACGGCTTTATCTCGGTAGAAGGCGGCGAGGATGTATTCGTTCATTTCTCCGCTATCCAAAGCGAAGGCTTCAAATCGCTTGACGAAGGCCAAGAGGTAGAGTTCGACATCACTGAAGGCAATCGCGGTGCACAAGCGGCTAACGTCGTTAAATTATAAGATTCGAAGTTTCTTATAATACTTGATTGCAGCATGTACAGGAGCTTCCGGTTAATTCGGGGGCTCCTTTTCGCATTTTAACAGGCTATTAGGATAGTGGTCAGTGGATGGTGCTGTATAATTGAGCGAGATAAGCCTCGTATTGAACTATTTTTAAAGGGGGACAATGATGATGGAAGCCGGTGCCGAGTTTCAGCGGTTTCGCTTTAGTGAAATCAAGCAGAAATTGCCTCGCGAGAGCTGGTATTACTTGCGCCATGAACAAAATGATGGCGAATTTGAAGAAGAGGAAGTTTGGTATTATAAAGGGGATTTGCGGCTTAGCGTGCTTTTGCTCGACCTGAATGCTATGCTCATTCTCGTTGAAGGAAATTTAGTTGTGGATCGTTATGTTGGCAATACAGATACAGACGGTGCTACCGGCCTGATCGTTCTTGGCAATATGCGCGCCAGCCATATGGTTGTTGGCGGACAGGAGATCCATGTTGCAGGCAATTTGCAGGTGGATGAAATGTTCTGGGGAGATTATAATCACGGTGATCTCATCGTTGAGGGCAATATGCAGGCAAAGCTGATGATGATAAGCGATCAATATAGAGTGCGTATTCAAGGAACATCAGCTTTTGAACGCTACATAGAGGAATGGGACGACTTCGGTGTATGGCAGGGCTTCGACATGACCGAGCTTTTTGTCCCGGACATTATTTTAGATGAGGATGAGGAGCCGTCCGTCTGGCGAGAGGAAATGCTGCGTCTTCTGAAGGAAGACAAGCCAATTTTATATGAAGCTCTAATTAAGCCGATTCATGAGCAGCCGCAAATTCCTTTTCTATTCGAAGATACACAGCTCCGACCGCTATATATGCAGCAGGTGACTGCTGATTCTCTCTGCTTCCTGGGTGAAACCGAAGCGGCCAGTTCAAGCCATGAGTTTTGGCTGGGAGATCAGTTTTTCCGTGCAACCGCATATGGCAATGAAGCGGTTTCTGGACATTTTCGAAGCGTCTATTTTCAAGATGGGGAAGCGTATGGAGCGTTGCTTAAAATAGAACCTATTGCTGCACAATCGGGCTCTGTAGATCAGTCACGCACGATGCAATGGCAGTTATCAGGCAAATATCGCAGCGTCACGGGCGAGCATACGGATTGGTCGGAGATCGATGATGATTCTCCAGCCGCTATCCAGCAGCTTTGCCAGCAAAACTGGATTCATTTGCTGCAAGCTGTATCGACCTATGAATACGCTCGTCATCTCATTGATCCGCAGCAGGTGCGCGAGCTGTTGGCTCTCCCGCTTGTCGAGCCTTATAACGATTATGATGATGAAGAGCGGAACGGGCTATGGATCGGCGATGTATATTTTTCATTTCGGCAGGAGGGAGAACTTGACAATGATGCTCCGCGATTGGCATTGGTGCGCATGGCCAGAGACTATACCGATGAACAGGGTGATGCTAAGGTCGAATATTTCTCTTACCGTATCCAGAAGCATATGGACGGCTCTGAATGTATTTCCGTTCAGTATTCAGAAGATGAAGATGATGACGATTATACGATGGTCAATTACGAAGGCGGAGCTAAGTTGCTGGATGCGGTCAAATTTTTTGAAAAAGGCCGAAAGCTGCTTACACGCTGCAACCAAGACATGCTGGATGGAACGAAACCTTTTTTTGGCGAAGATTTTGCTATGGAATATTGGAGGGAGAAAGGCTATATTTCTTAAGGATATGTGACAGGAGTTCGTAATTTTGCCATGCGCTTTTCGCATTTTAGACTTTGACCGGATTAGGCGGGAAATGATACACTGTTAGGTGGAATCTTTGTCGGAGGAGCGAGTGGCATGAAGTTTAAATTGTTTAAGGATCGCAAAGGGAAGGCCGATCAGGCTAAAAATAATAAGTTTGTAAAGCTGTCGCGTGAGATTTATGTGCAGGCACGTAAAGGCGGAGCGAATCCCGAAGCGAATTTTGGCCTGAAGACGGCCATTGCCAATGCACGTGCGGAGCAAATGCCCAATGATAACGTTGAGCGGGCAATCAAGAAGGCGACGGGCGGCGACGCAGTCGATTATGAAGAAATTATGTATGAAGGTTACGGCCCAGGAGGCGTAGCGATTATGGTTCGTTGTTTGACGGATAATCGCAATCGTACGGCGGCTGATGTACGTTCGTCTTTTAATAAGCGTGGCGGCAATATGGGAGAAAGCGGCTGTGTAGCCTATATGTTTGATCATAAAGGCTTGCTTGTTGTAGACCGTGAGGATTTAGAAATTGATGAGGACTCTATGATGATGGTGACGCTGGAAGCTGGAGCAGAGGATCTTGTCGTAAACGACGACAGCTTCGAGATTTTGACGCATCCGCATGAGTTCGAGCAGGTGAAAGGCGCACTTGAAGCGGAAGGCTATACGTTCGTTAGCGCAGGTGTACGCTGGCTGCCACAAAACATGGTTGCCGTAGAAGGTGAAAATGCGGACAAGCTGTCCAAAATGATGGACTCCTTCGACGATAATGACGATGTACAGGACGTGTATACAAACTTCGAGCTTGAGGACTAACTTGGGGATTAACGTCTACATAGTCAGGCTGGAACAAAAACAGCTTCAGGAGCCACATGATCGTGTGGAGCCGAAGCTGTTTTTTTGATTTATGGCATGAGCTATGGAGGGACGCTCAGTTAGCGTAAGTTCATGCGCTGCGCCTCGTATAATGTTTATAAATAAAACCTGCTGCTGCAATTAAAGCAAGCGTAGTACCTAAGTTAAAGAAGGCAGTGCGTCCGAAGCTTTCATATACATAGCCGCCAACGGTTCCACTGATCAGACCGGCAAGGCCTGTCCATACAACGGCGTATACCGCTTGGCCAGATGCACGAAATTCATCGGGAATGATCTGCGAAATATAACGCAAAGCAGTCGAGAAATAGATGCCGAATGTAATGCTGTGCATGAGCTGTGTCGCCACGACGAGATAAGGGCTGCTCAAATGTCCAATGAGCCACATTCGCAGGGCATACAATACGCATGCAATAAACAGCAGCGGCAGCTCCTTGAATTTATGGCCGTACTTTCCAAGCAGAAACAGCACGGGAATTTCGCTGCAGGCGGAAAGTGTCCAGGCGAGGCCAATAAGTGAATCGCTAGCTCCCATTTGATGCAGCGTTACAGCAAGAAAGCCTTCATACATGCGATGCGCGATCGATACGATCAAAATGAGGACGAAAAAGGAAACGACCTCTCTTTTGCCCAGCAGCTTGAAAAAACCGCTGAAATCCACTTTGCGGGCACTCCCGCGATAATCACGCAGCAGAAAGGAGAGCGCTAGCGTTATCGTTATCGTACAGACTGCGAGCGGCAGCGTCCAATTGGAGCCCATCTCCTTCAATAAAATGCCGAACAAGTAGGCCGATATGGCAAACCCGAGCGAGCCGAAAATGCGAATGAGCGCATAAGGAACACCTGTATATTGACTGGATAATAAAATCAAGCTGTCATTCAAAGGGTTAATAGGCGTCTGAAAAAAATAAAAGATCGTCATTACTAGACAGATCATCGTAAAATCTTGAATTGGGAACAGCAGCGAGATCATGACTAGCTGCCCGAATAATAAAAATATAAACAATTTTTTTATCGTCTGAAACCGGTCGCTTGCCCAGCCTAACAGTAAATTCGCAAAGACAGATATGAAGGGCCCAGTTGCATATATAATGCCGATTTGATGCTCGGAGTAGCCTCGCGCCAGAAAGTATAATGGCAGGTAGGAGACGAGCAGTGCCTGTGTTGAGTAGGCAGAAAAGCTGAAGGCGCGGAGGCGCAGCGTTTCTTGGGCTGTGTTAGGCTTCGCCTTGTCAAGGCCAAGTTGTGTCATTGCTGTATTCACTCCATAACTGTAAAAAACCTTGATTATACAGGTGTTATAGCTAATTATTAATAGATTGTAAACCATTATAACATGAACTGCTGGATTATTGTTTATTGAAATGGTACATTTATGAGTGGAGGTTTCATTCATCGTGTAATAATGGGCTGGTAGCCGGCGGTTATTCAGCATTTTTTAAGAGGAGGAGGTGCATCGTGAGATTGACAACATTTTCAGGCAGCCGTGCGCCCCGAGGGCCTTTAAAACTTATGCATCGCGTATATAAATATGTGCTGCCGGAAGTTGAAGCGCAGCTTGGGAAGCTGCGGGCAATGGCAGAGCAAATTCCTGACAGGGAGCTGCGGACGCAAGCGCTGAGCAGCATAGCGAGCAAGAAATTCCATTGTCAGGGCGGCGCTGTGTATGCAGCGGCCAACTTGGAACAGCGGCATATTCTGATACCGCTTATTGTTGCGCTGCAAACGATTAGCGACTACCTGGACAATTTGTGCGATCGCAGCACTTCTCTTGATGCGGATGATTTCCGCCTATTGCACCAGTCCATGCTTGATGCGGTTAATCCGGCAGCGCCGCTCCGGGATTATTATGCCCACCGGAAGGAGCGGGACGACGGTGGATATTTGCACCACCTCGTTGCCGTGTGCCAGCACCAAATAGCGCTGCTTCCTTCCTATGCCAGCGTTCAGCGTGATGTAACCGAGCTGGTCAGCCTATATGGCGATTTGCAGGTGTACAAGCACATTCGCCATGACTTGCGTGAGCCGAAGCTGCTCGCTTGGTGGGAGAAGCATGCACAGCGCTACCCGCACTTGCAATGGAATGAATTCGCAGCTGCCAGCGGATCGACGCTTGGCATGTTTATGCTATTTTTAGCTGCCAGCGGTGATGGTCTGTCTTCGCCGGATGCGGCGGCGATTAAAGAAGTTTATTTCCCCCACGTATGCGGCCTGCATATTATGCTTGATTATTTGATTGATCAGGCGGAGGATCAGGAAGGTGGAGATTTGAATTTCTGCAATTATTACGACAGCTTCCATTTAATGGCGGAACGGATCGGTACAATAGTGGAGTGGGCAAGGGAGGATGTGCGGCATTTGCCGGCTTCCCGGTTTCATCGCCTTATCATTGAAGGGCTGCTTGCCCTGTATTTATCCGATCCGAAGGTGCGTGCGCAGAAAGAAGTGCGCAGCGTAACGCGCAAGCTGATGAAGAACAGTCCGCTTACCCGCCTGTTTTTCCTGGTTAACAGCGTGTGGATCAGGAAACAGCAGGCTTAGCAATATATTACATCATTTTGGAGGAATGACTATGTCTTCAGTAAAATCAATCGCAGTATTAACCAGTGGTGGTGACTCCCAAGGAATGAACGCAGCCGTTCGTGCTGTAGTGCGGAGCGCTTTGTATAACGGGCTGGAAGTATACGGTGTACAACGCGGTTATCAGGGTCTTCTGAATGACGATTTGCGTCAAATGGATCTTCGCAGCGTAGGCGATATTATACAGCGCGGGGGAACCATTTTGCAGACGGCGCGCTGCAAAGAATTTATGACAGCTGAAGGCCAGGAGAAAGGCGCTGAAGTTTTGCGTGGGCGTGGCATCGACGGTTTGGTCGTTATTGGCGGCGACGGCTCTTATCAAGGGGCTAACAAGCTGAGCAAGCTCGGCATTAAGACGATGGCATTGCCAGGAACAATCGATAACGATATTCCTTTCACGGATTACACAATCGGTTTTGATACTGCTGTGGGCATCGTTGTTGATGCCATCAACAAAATTCGCGACACGATGTCATCTCATGAGCGTTCGTCTGTCGTTGAGGTTATGGGCCGTCATTGCGGAGATATTGCGCTTTATGCTGGACTTGCAAGCGGCGCCGAGACCATTCTTGTACCGGAAGTGCCGTTCAATTTAACGGAGGTTTCGCAGCGGATGGAAGCCAACTTTGCCAAAGGCAAACGTCACAGTATCGTTGTTGTTGCTGAAGGAGCAGGCAATGGGCATGATGTATCCAGCGAAATTACGCGTGGTTGTGGACTTGAGCCGCGGGTAACCGTCCTTGGACATATTCAACGCGGCGGAACACCGACCGCTGTTGACCGTATTCTTGCAAGCCGTCTGGGCGATTATGCTGTGCATCAACTGATGGCGGGCGATTCGGGCAAAGCTTGCGGTATCGTGCGCGGGGAGTTTCTTTCCACGGATATCGACACGGTTGTCAATACGAAAAAGCCATTCAACCTGGATTTGTATGAGCTTGCGCTGCGTCTTTCGCAATAATGCTTACAGGCCCGTCTGGGCAATAGCAAGGGCTCGTATGAAAAAACAAACAAATAACCTCCGGCAACGCTTAAAAGCAGCGTACCGGAGGTTATTTGTTTGAAATATAGAAAAAGATATCCTAACGCTATCCTTTCTCTATATTTCTCGGAATGAAACGCGCATTATCAAATCGCTATTCGTAATTAACGCCTTCTGAATATTTATTGCCTGCATTCCATAAGAGAAATTCATGAATGTCGGTGTCGGAGAGCGCCTTAATTTGTGCCTCGACTTCTTTCTTGCCATATTTCATATAATTGCCCTGTCCAAGCCAGCTGGCTGTAAAATCCTGAATCCAAGGGCGGATAATTGGCTTAGCATCACCGATCGGGTCCAGCTTGGCATGTGTATCCTCCATAGCGCCTACGATGGTTTCATAAGGGCTTTTGTCCGGCACCTTCTGCTTAAACCAGCCAGTGCTGTAATGGCTCGGATAAACCATGGGAGATATGACGTGCACATCGTTGGAAATTTTCACAAAGTCCTGGCCAATGCCTTCGGCTGCAGGCACCGATGCGGCATAGCCGAAAATATCGACCGATACACGCACGCCAAGCGGCTCAAGCTGCTCACGGGCATATTTTACGAATCCCGCTACGGCATCGACTCTGCTCTGCTCTGTTTTCTCATACTTCAGCGAATCGGCTTTCTTATCAAAGCCTTCAGGAAAACGAACATAATCAAACTGGATTTCTTTAAAGCCCAGCTTAGCTGCTTCCTTGGCAACGGCTACATTGTAACTCCAGACTTCCTTCATATAAGGATTAACAAAGCTTTCACCGCGGCCATTTTTCCAAATCGTTCCGTCGGAATGGCGGAACGACAGCTCCGGATGCTGGCGTGCCAGCACAGTGTCCTTAAAGACGACAATTCTGGCAATCGGGTAAACCTCATGCTGCTTTAATTTCTTCATCAAGTCGCCAATGTCGCGAATGTACTTCTGGGTAGTTCCCAGTTCGAGCAGCTCCGGCGTCTCGGTCGGATAAGTAATATAGCCGTTGTCGTCTTTGACATCGATGACCATGCTGTTAAGCTTCGTATCATCCACAAGCTTAAGCAAGCTATCCATACGCGCTCCACCTGCACTGTGAGCCGTCACGTAGATGCCCTTCACAATGGGAGCATCTTTCTGCGGATCACGCTTAGCGCCCGTCTCAGACGTCCCCTGGCCTTCTCCACCCGATGGGCTTGCCTGCACGATATTTGTTCCTATTGAAGCGTTTAGTACCGAGGCTGCGAGCTCCCGGGCGGCTGCATGATCCTCTCCGCTTCCCGTCAACAAGCTGTATAACAGCATGACAGTTGAAAAGATGATGTCCATTTCCTTCTCTCCCCGCTAGCTCTTCTTTCCAAATTATAAAGCAGAATTAGGCTGCGTGACACTTATTTTTTTCAAAAAGCGTAATTTTACACAGAGAAATGTTGCTTAATGCACCATTTTTGGGCGGGAATTTCCGGAGAGAAAAGCATGCAAAAAACCTGCTGACGCATGCGTCAGCAGGTTTACTATCAATCGGTATATCCCCTTGTCATTGCAGTAAGGCTTCTCTTTGGTGCTCGCAAATGCTGTGCTGAACAATCTCCATTGCATCCGCAGGTTCAAGTACAGCCAGTCCGTCCCTCAATACGATATTGATCGAGAGTTCCCGATCCGTAAGAAAAGGACTGAGCTCGGGTGCTAGCTTCTCTACAATTTGTGACAGTGTTACGGTTTCGATATCCACCTGGCATCACCCTTTCATCATAGGTTCAGGGCAAAACATATGGCATGAAAACGTTAAAACAGCGGGATAACCACATTATAGCAGGATCAACTTTAAAAAAACAGGGTTAACTGCCATGTGCGCTGCGGGCAGGGGCTATACAATAAAGCAACCGCTTTCTCGTACGCCTTTTGATCTGTTTTTAAGCTTCGCTGGTAAACGTGTATGATTGTATGCTATAATAGCTTGGATATTTTTCAAGTAGGCTGAAGATAAAAGGAGTATGAGAAAGTTTGAAAACATTTGCTGAATTTGGCTTGGAACCTAAAGTGTTGCAAGCAATCACGGAGCTGGGGTTTGAGGAGTCAACTCCGATCCAGTCCAAAGCTATTCCAATTGCAATGGCTGGTCAAGATTTAATTGGTCAGGCACAAACAGGAACAGGAAAAACAGCGGCATTCGGAATTCCGCTCATTAATAAAATTCCGACAAGCGAGGAGCGCATTGTCGCCTTAATTATGACGCCTACCCGTGAACTCGCTATTCAGGTAGCTGAAGAAATCGGGAAGTTGACTCGATACAAAGGTTTACGCTCATTGCCAATTTACGGCGGACAAGAAATTGGACGTCAAATTCGCGCTTTGAAGAAGAAGCCGCAAATTATTATTGGTACACCAGGACGTTTGCTTGACCACATCAACCGTAAGACGATCCGTCTTGAAGATGTACAGACGGTCATTCTTGATGAAGCAGATGAAATGCTGGACATGGGCTTTATGGAAGACATTCAGTCGATCCTGAAGCAAGTTCCAGACGAGCGTCACACCATGTTGTTCTCGGCTACAATGCCGGCGAACATTCAGAAGCTTGCACAGCAATTTCTGAAAAATCCAGAGCATGTGTCGGTTATTCCTAAGCAAGTTACGGCGCCGCTTATCGATCAAGCGTATATTGAGGTTCATGAGCGTCAGAAGTTTGAAGCGCTGAGCCGTTTGCTTGATATGGAATCCCCAGAGCTTGCTATCATCTTCGGTCGCACGAAGCGCCGGGTTGATGAGCTGAGCGAAGCTTTGCAAAAACGTGGTTACACGGCAGACGGCCTTCACGGCGACTTGTCCCAAAACCAACGCGACAGCGTAATGCGCAAATTCCGCGATGGCAGCATTGATGTGCTGGTTGCAACGGATGTAGCTGCTCGTGGCCTCGACGTATCGGGCGTAACGCATGTTATCAACTTTGACCTTCCGCAAGATCCGGAGAGCTATGTTCACCGTATCGGCCGTACTGGCCGCGCAGGCAAAGAAGGTACGGCATGGTCGTTCGTAACGCCTCGTGAACTGGATCACCTGCATTTCATCGAGAAAATTACACGTCAAAAAATCAATAAAAAACCTTTGCCTAGCATTGCGGAAGCGATTGAAGGCAAACAGCGCTTGACAGCTGAGCGTTTGCTCGAAGTTGTTCAAGAAGAAGAGTTCACGGAATACAAAGCAATTGCAATTCAATTGCTTGAGCAATATGATTCCGTTCACTTGCTTGCAGCAGCCGTTAAATTGCTGACAGGCGAGAAGAAGGAAGTCAATATTGAATTGACACCGGAAGAGCCGCTTCGTGCGAAAAAACGCAAGCCGGACATTCGTTCGAATGGTCGTCGTTACTCTGGTTCCTCGTCCTTTAGCGGCGGCAGCAGCCGCAGCTCCAGTGGCGGTGGTGGCGGCTATCGTGGCCGTGATGACAGACGTGGCGGCAGCGGCAGCAGTTCGAGCTCCAGCTCGCGCAGCAGTAGCAGCAGCTATGACCGTAACCGTGATGGTGGCAGCAGCAGACCTCGCACTAGCGAGAATCGCCGTCCAAAACCATCGTCCGAAAGCTTCAACAATAACAACAACTAGGGTCATATCATCTTGATAAGCCCGAATAACAAAGCTTAAGAAACCGGGGAAGTCCGTGATGCCTTACGGGCGTCCTGACTTCCCCTTTTTTATTGTTCATTTGATTAAGCCAGCCTGCTTGATTGAATAATATGCTTTGGTGCATGTCACAACCAAAATAGTAACGAACAAGACGGAATAGTGGGGGCAGATCACATGGAGCCAAGGGGTTTAATGGGAGGTTTTTACCGCATCTCCGAATGGATTATGCGATTATCGGTAATCAATGTATTATGGCTAATATGTTCAATTCCTTTTGTATTATTGGCGTTTGTGGGCGTATTTCCAGGAAATGCTTCAGCATTAGATGAGGCGGCTTATCTGGACCATGTTAAAACAACATTGATTTTCATGGCGATTGTTGCTCCGTTCACCTTATTTCCAGCTACAGCTGCGATGTTTGCGGTAGCTCGCAAATGGGTGATGGGTGAAACGGATGTCCCGCTATTCAAAACTTACTTTAGAGGATATAAGGAAAATTATCTTCAAAGTATGATTGGCGGGTTTTTCTACGCTATTCTGTTTGCCATTATGATTGTCGATTTTATTGTTTATCGCGACCAGTACAGCCTGATTTCTTATATCTTTATTGCGTTGCTGCTTCTGCTGGTCATTTCCTTGTTCAACTTTTTCTCGATGCTTGTCCATTATCACATGAAAACGTTTCAATTGTTGAAAAATGCTATTCTGATTACGATTGGCCGTCCAATACGCTCATTCTCTTCTGCGGTAATGAGTGGTGCGGTCATCTATATCAGTACGCGCTTCACCTTTTTGATTCCGTTTTTTATGGGCAGCATTATTGCTTATCTGTCGTTCTGGAATTTCTACATGATTTACCAGAAGCTGCAGGAGCAGGCGGAGAAAGCTAGGCTTGCCCAGGAGGCAGAAGAGGTCGAATTTGCAGAGCTTACAGATGGCGATTCGAGCTCGTCCAATAAATAAACGTTTAGACATTTACAATTGTAAAGGTAACGTTTATAATAACAATACATCCTGCGATGTTCGTTTCGGCTTTACGTTGTTTTGAACCAATGGCTGTTTCTCGGGAGACCTAAATTGTTACGTTGCTGACATGCCCTCTAAAGGGGACTTCAAATTCGTTTCTGCGGACACCCACCTTGCGAAAGCGAGGTTCAGAAACATGTAAGTCGGACGGCATAGGCGGGTTTTTATCTACACTCAAGAGACTCTGCTGCGCTAACACGCTCAGGGTTCTTTTTTTGTGTAACAAAACATGTTAATATAGATATTACATACAAAGATGCTGGAGGGGGAGATCGTTTTTGTTGAAGCGGACCGTAATCGGGCTGCTGCGCAGTCATGAACAAACAGGCGATAAAGCCAAAGACCCGATGCTCAAATCCCATTTTTACAAGTTGTCCAAGGAAAAGGCTTGGGAAGAAGTAGTTTCTACGCTGAAGAAAATGCAGGGCTACAAGGTGCTGCATGAAGTTCAATCGGTTGGGGAGATTGTGCTCGAGAAACGCACGGCTTTCGGCCGGACGATGGACATTACGGTGTCGGTCATTAGTGTGAATCCAGTAAATGCAGCCGTTGATATTTATTCGGCTTCCAGAGGCTCTTTTGGCGACCTTGGTTCGAACTACCGGGTTATTCTTGAGCTTTATCGGACGCTGGACAAGAAGCTCTCTGCTTATAAAACGACCGGAAACTCATAAAACGTACAAAAAGCGAGGAAGGTTTCCCTTCACTCGCTTTGTTTGTGCACATAAAAGATTGTATACTGGATTTTATACGAGCGCTTTAGTCGCGTTAATTGCCGCTTCGTAATTCGGGTGCTCCGTCATTTCTGCCAAGTACTCGACATATTGGATCGTATCATTGGCATCGATAACAAAGATTGAGCGCATATCCAGGCCAAATTCTTTAATGTAAACGCCATATGCTTCGCCGAAGCTTTTAAGTTTGTAGTCCGACAGCAGCTCGACTTTATCGATACCTTCGGCACCACACCAGCGGGCTTGAGCGAAAGGCAGATCTACACTGATTGTAAGTACAGCGACGTTGTCCCCAAGCGAAGCAGCAGCTTCATTGAAGCGGCGAGTTTGAGCGTCGCAGACGCCTGTATCAATAGAAGGAATAACGCTGATTAACTTGATTTTACCAGCATAATCTTTCAAGGATACGCTATCAACGAGTGTTTTGTTTACCTGAAAATCAGGAGCTTTATCGCCGACTTTCAATTCTGGTCCGATTAATGTAAGTGGATTGCCCTTAAATGCGGCAGCTCCAGCACGTTCTTGAGACATGTATAACGTCCTCCTCAAAGTTAAATGGTCAATACCCATTAATTATAATCGGAGCGCGGCAATATTGTCCAATTCTAGAGCGGGGGAATTACTGATGATTTTTTTAAGATACGAAAGCTTTCGCGTTTATTTAAGATCTTATCCCATAACTTCTGCGATAATCGCGTTAAATACGCTCTTTTTTATATTTGTTGCTTTAAATGGTGGAACGACTGGCGGAGAAAACTTGTACCGCTGGGGTGCCTTTTTAACGTTTCATGGAGATCCGTACGGACTGGAAGAGCCATGGCGCTATTTAACGTCCATCTTTATGCATGGAGGCTTTCAGCACTTGCTTTTTAATATGTTTGCCCTGCTCGTGTTTGCACCGCCCTTGGAGCGTCTGCTACGCTCTGTGAAGTATGTTGTTTTTTATCTGCTTTGCGGGCTGCTCGGCAATTTGTTCAGTGCAGTTATTACGGTTATGACAGAGGGTGGCAATGGGGAATTTGTCCATTTGTCAGTGGGAGCATCCGGTGCGATTTATGGCATTTACGGAGCGTATCTATACTTGTCGCTGTTCCGTAAAGCTTGGCTGGATGATGGATCACGCAAAACCGTATATATGATTTTGGGAGCAGGCATCATTTATTCCATTATTTTGCCGACAATAGATTTATGGGCGCATGTTGGGGGTGGCCTTGCTGGCTTCCTCATGTACGGTTTATTCGATCGGGCAATGGTACGCAGGCAGCGGATCGTCCGGAGATAATGTTTGGATAAGATAAGGAGAGATCATGGAACTTCGTCAGCTTTATTATTTCGTCAAAGTAGCGAGAAAAGAGCATGTGACACAGGCGGCGGAAGAATTGCATGTTGCTCAGTCAGCTGTGAGCCGTCAAATTCATCAATTGGAGGAAGAGCTTGGCGTAAAGCTTTTTTTACAAAAGGGCAGAAATCTGCAATTGACGCCTGTAGGTCATTTGTTTTTGAAGCGGGCTGAGGTCATATTGGCTGATCTGGACCGGGCTGTTGTGGAAATACATGAATTTCTTGATCCGGAAAAAGGAGAAATTCGGCTAGGCTTTCCGCATAGCCTCGGCGTATCCTTAATCCCGCAGGTTGTGGCCGCTTTTCGCAAGCATCATCCGAATGTGAAGTTTCGTTTTAGGCAGGGGATGTATCCATCGCTCATACGAGATATGGTGAAGGGTGATATTGATCTTGCTTTCATTTCTCCTTTTCCGGATGAGCATGAGCATGTATGCGGGCAGGTGCTGCTGACAGAGGAGCTTTATGCGATATTGCCGCCATCACATCCACTTGCTGGAGAGAGCTCGATTCAATTGAATCAGCTTAAGGACGAGACGTTTGTCTTGTTCAGCGAAGGTTATTCGTTAAGGCCCATCGTATGGGAAGCGTGCCAGGAGGCAGGGTTTACACCGAAAATCGGATTCGAGGGCGAGGAGACGGAGACGATCCGCGGGCTGGTCGCCGCTGGGATGGGTGTCAGCTTGCTGCCGGAAATGGCGCTTCATCATACGGGTATTTTACAGCCAGCGAAGGTGCGCGTAGAGCAGCCCCATGTAACTCGCAATATCGGCATCATTCATCGTTCTAATGAGAAGCTGTCGCTCGTTGCGAAGGTGTTCCATGGCTTTCTGCTGCATTATTTCAATGAGAAGAAGCATGAGGATTAAAGCAAGAACAGTTATAGGTAGTAGGAGAAAGAACCGCTGCAGGCGCCAATTTTATTCTGGCTGCTGCAGCGGTTCTTTTTTGCGGGAAAAGAAGAGTGGGCCTGCCTAATGCTTAGGCGGGCCCACTCTTCTGAGTTGATCATGTTAGTCTGTAAGCTAGTTATTCCCGGTTTGATGATGAGAAGATCATAATATATTTGACGAGCTCCAGCAGGGAGATGAGCGCGGCTGCTACGTAAGTGAGGGCGGCAGCGTTCAGAACTTTGGCAACACCGCGTTCTTCCTCATTCGTTATAAAGCCTTCGGCAATCATAATATGGCGGGCACGGTTGCTTGCATTAAATTCAACGGGCAGTGTAATAACCTGAAAGGCTACTGCTACGGAGAAGAAGATGATGCCAAGACCAATCAGATTAGCCTGTTGCAGCAAAAATCCGGCGATCAGCATGAATGGAGCAATGCCGGATGCGATGTTAACGACCGGGAAAATGCGATGGCGCAGCGCCAGCATCGGATAATTCGCCTTATGCTGAATCGCATGGCCGACCTCATGGCAGGCAACGGACAAGGCGGATATGGAGTTTTCATAATAAACATGCTCGGAAAGTCGTACTTTACGTGATATTGGATCATAATGATCGCTTAGGGTGCCTCGTACAGGTTCAATCTGTACATGCTGCAGCCCATTAGCATCGAGCATTTTGCGTGCGGCCTGGTAGCCGGTTAGTCCGCTCATGGAGCGAACGGTAGACCAGGTTTTGAACGTTCCTTTAACCCTAAATTGCGCCCAAATCGATAAAGCGAAAGCGATTAGGATGAGAATGTCCATTTTGTGAAAAAACATAACGTCATTCCTCCAAATGATAATTTTGACTTACCAATCAAGGGGTGAAGCTATTATTGTACAACTTACATAAAATTCCCCTTGTTTAGCAGCAGCATTAGCGCTTCTATACAAGCTGCCGTTTGTGGCATGAGACGAGTGTAGAGCTTGTTAGCCTGGCGTGGCTTCATTTGCTTGATTACAGGCTCCAAGTCTTTAACCTCGCGTTCCAGCTCGCTTAGACGAAGCTGTAGGTCGGTTAGCTTGCGTGATACCTGCTCTTCAGCAGTTACGCTATCCCACTGCGCTAATGAATGTTTAATTTCTTCAAGCGTGTGCTTGTTTTGCTTCATTTGTTCAATACGTTTCAAACGGATCAATGTTTCAGAATTATACAAGCGGTAGTTCGTAGAAGAGCGTTCCGCCGGTTCGATAAGTCCCATTGAAGTATAATAGTCAATTGTTCGCGGACTGATGTTGGCCAGTTTAGCGAGTTCTCCAATTTTATAACGTTCAGCAGATTCCAATCCGTTCACCTTCTTTCCTCTATCTATATATGTCTATGTTTAATGATAATCGGAAAGTAACCATACAGTCAAACGTATGACATGGATATGTGAGTGCAGGAGAATTATGCCTAGGAAGATGCTTCCTATAATAGAAGGTGAAAAGCATAAAGGTTAAACTTCAGCGCGACGAAAGCTGCCAAGATCAGGCAGGGACTGTGAAAAAACTTAACATTAACCGCTTTCTTGAGGTAGAATGTTAGATTTTTTTTGAAAATAGAATAAAACGTATTGTCAAATGCGACTATACTGACTATAATGACATTAAGTCTTTCCTGAAATGTTAGGAAACATAACGTATAGGGAGTGGTCGTAATGATTAGAAAGATGTTATTCACACTAGGGGCAATGTGCTTAGTATTCCCGGCAATGGCTTTTGCGAATGACCCATCCAATGCAACATTGAATATGGGTATCGACTCCTTATGGGTCATGGTGGCATTCGTGTTAGTTTTGCTCATGCAAGGCGGCTTTATACTTTTGGAGACAGGTTCGACCAGAATGAAAAATGCCGGCCACGTTGCAGGCAAAACGATTTTCACAGCTGGTCTTGCAGGTTTGGTTTATTGGGCTATTGGTTATGGTATTGCTTTCGGAACGGCTAATGCAGATAGCGGAATGAGCAGTGTTATCGGCTGGGGCGATTTCTTCTTTAATCCAGCTATTTCAAGTGTAAACGACGAGCTTCCGTCAACCATTTTCTTCTTGTTCCAACTAGCTTTCGCAGCTGTATCGCTTTCCATCGCATGGGGCGGCTTTGCGGAACGTGCTAAATTGTCCTCATACCTTATTTTTACCGTTATTTACATTGCTGCGATCTATCCGGTAGTTGCTCACTGGATCTGGGGCGGCGGCTGGCTTGCAGCAGATGGTGCACAAGACTTTGCCGGTTCGACGGTCGTCCATTTATCCGGCGCCTTGGCAGCTTTGGCAGCTACTATTTTACTTAAGCCTCGTATTGGCAAGTTCAACAAGGATGGCTCTGCAAATGAGATTGCAGGACATAACCAAGTGTATACAGCACTATCGGTCTTGCTTCTGTGGGTCGGCTGGTTCGGCTTTAACGCAGGCAGCACGGTGAGCATCGGTGACGGCTTCTTTGGATATGTAGCATTCACAACAATGCTCGGAGCAGGTGCGGGTGCGGTTTCCTCGCTGCTGATTTCGTGGGCTGTAACAGGCAAGGCAGATATTACAACTACACTTAATGGTACACTTGCGGGTCTGGTTGCGATCACAGCTTCCTGCGCATTCGTTGATCCTTGGGCGGCAGTCGTTATCGGTCTAGTAGCTGGTGTGCTTGTATTCTACAGCGCGAAGTTTTTCGAAAAAATGAAAATCGACGATCCGATCTATGCAATGTCGGTTCACGGTGCAGCTGGTATTTGGGGTACGCTGGCTAACGGTATTTTTGCAACACAATTACTGGCAGATAAAGTTGGCGTAGGTCAAGGTGGTCTTATTGATACTGGTAGCTGGAAACAATTGTGGGTCCAATTCGAGAGCGTTGTTGTATGCGGCGCATTCGTTCTTGCAGCATCGTTCCTGGTACTTGGCGTTATGAAGCTGGTTATGGGCTTCCGTGTAACAGAGGAGCAAGAAATTGTAGGTCTTGACCTTAGTGAGCATGGCGCTTATGGTTATCCTGAGCAAATGAAAAAAGCAGGACAAAACCTGCACGGTTAATATTATAAGGGCGATTTAAAGGAGAGAGACTCAGATGACGGACCCTGTGCATGTGGAGCTGCTGGAGCAGATCGGCTCAGCCGGAGAGGCGGGCACGCTGCGCAGCTTGCGGGATCAGGTACATGATCGGATGAAGGAAGCTCTCCTTGCAAGCCCTGTCGAACAGTTTAATGAACAATTGAATGAGATGCATGATTCGGTGATCAGCCGGGCAATTGCACTCGCAGAAGCGGAAATGGCACGGATGGGGAAGGGTTCTCCTCCCGTGCCTTACGCCTATTTATTATTCGGCAGCGGAGGCAGGGAAGAGCAAACCTTGTCCAGCGATCAGGACAGCGGCATTGTTTATGAGAATACAGTTGGTGATGAGCCGTATGTGCAGCGCTACTTTAATGAATTATCAGCGTTAATTGTCAGCTACCTCCAAACAGCTGGATATCCTCCATGTGAGGGAGAGGTAATCAGCAGCAACCCCGAGTGGTGCAAATCACTATCAGCATGGGAGGAGCAAATTAACCTGTGGTTTAAGGAGCCGAGCTGGGAGGCTGTTCGGTATTTGCTAATTATAGCGGATGCACGCTGTATTTTTGGAAGCGAACTGCTCATGCAGAAATTTAAGGATATTTTTTTCACCGACATGCTGGCAACGCCGATTATTATTAGACGCATGCTGGAAAATACGATGAGGCACAAAATGCTGCTTGGCGTATTCGGCCATTTGCTTAAAGAGCAATATGGAGAGGATGCAGGCAGTCTGGACATTAAATATGGGGCCTACATTCCTATGGTCAACGCGATTCGTTTGTTATCGATACAGCGAGGCATTCGCGAGTCTTCTACGATGGATCGCATGCGGAGGCTTTTGGAAGAAAAGGAGCTTTCGGAGCAGGAAGCCAAGCAATGTGAGCAGGCTTTTCTCTTTATTCTTAAGCTTCGACTGTTATCAATTGAAAGCTCGGAAAACGGCTGGTATGGCAACAATGGCAAAGTAGCTTCTCGCAAGCTGACTAAAGAGATGAAAGATCAATTAAAGAAAAGCTTGCGGCTGGGCAAGAAGCTGCAGCGCAAAGTGTATAAAACCACGATGGGAAGGCTTGTGTAAGGCGGTGGATGGAGATTATGAAGGAACCTAAAGGCGTGGGACGGATGTGGAGCTTATATAAAATGGGCGGCTTTACGCCGGCCATAGCCTCAATGCTGGGATCGCAAAACGCCCAGCAAATGGCTTTTATTCGCTCTGTCAACAAAGAGCAGCGCAAGCAATCCCCGCTTGACATGCTGCTTAGAGAAATGGAATTTATCGTGTTCGACTTGGAGACAACGGGATTTTACCCGTCGAATGGAGATGAAATTATTTCCTTTGGCGCCGTATTAATGCGGGGGAGCGAAATTTATTCCTCGGAGACGTTCTACAGCCTCGTTAATCCAAAGCGCCGCATTCCGCGGGCTATTGTGGAGCTAACGGGCATTACGAATGAAATGGTAGAGGATGCCCCTGATTTAATGCAGGTGCTGCATGACTTCATGGAGTTTGTCGGCAAGCGGCCGCTTGTTGCCCATGCTTCCGGACATGATAAGCAATTTCTCAACGCTGCGCTATGGCGAACGTCGAAGGTTAACTTAAATCACCGTGTATTAGATACGATGATGGTTGCCAAGTGGCTGGAGCCGAAGCGTGATAGCTACGCGCTTGATGATTTGCTGGAAGACAGCGGCATTACGATTACACAGCGGCATCACGCGCTGGAGGATTCTTTAATGACGGCGGAATTGTGGCAGGCGTATCTGCGGCGTATTTTTGAGCGGAATATAAATACGCTGGGCGACCTGTATGCTTATCTCAGTCAGCGATAGCCCATTGCAATGGCTGGAAGCATCCGTTCATGTAGCAATAAGCCTGTATTTCAGGCTGCAAAGGCTGCTGCAAAGAAATAATCCAATACGACAATAATAGATCATCCGAATGGATGCCGAGCCCATCAGCAGTTGAAGGATGGGGATGCGACGTTGGGTGAGAGTGAAAGAAGCCGAGCAGAGATTGCCGGCTTTTTTGCATGTGGTAATAAGCCTTTACCCAATCGTCTGGAGCGAAAGCGAAGGCGGTGGCAGGGGAAGAATGGACGTTGGCAATAGCGGTCACGTCCACTATTTTGCCGATATCCCTTTCACCTGTCAAAATTCCGCAGGCTTCCCTGGGCAATGCTTCCCGGCATGAGGCAATGAGCCGATCATAAGCCTGTGTTGTTATATGTATTAGCTGCAACTGCACGCAAATGCCCTCCCGTCAATCGTATATCCTATATCGTATATGGAATAGGTATGATTTGATTTATTTTAACCTAAAATAAAAGGGGAAAACATGGCGGATATGACGGTTTAATGAAGGAAAGCTGTTTTTCTTGAGCTTGTCTTGCCGGCCATGTTACGATAGAAGCAGATAAAAGCATCAATTTGGCAGGAGGATTTGGGAAAATGAAGAAGGCGTCCGCATGGTTTATAGTAGCTTTTGTGCTGGCAGGCTTGGCCATTTCGCAATATATGGAGAAAGACAGCGCAATTATTGCTGCTTCCGGAGATTTTAAGCCGAAAGCGGGATATTCTGCCCAGCAATTTGAGCTGCAGGCGCTTGATGAGCAGATGTACAAAATCGGTGGCGAGCAGGGCAAGCTTAGCTTCGTGAATTTTTGGGCGTCATGGTGTGGCCCTTGTGAGCTGGAGGCGCCTGATTTGCAGGAGCTTCATGAGAAGTACGGGGATAAAATCGCAATGTATGGCGTTAATTCAACTAAGTTTGACAAAGAGCGCGCGGCAAGGCAATTTGTGGCGGATCATGAATTCACGTTTACCATTCTGATGGATCGTGAGGGAGATGTCACGAAGGAATATAAGGTAAATACTTTTCCGACGACGTTTCTAATTGACTCCAAAGGTGTCATTCGCGAAAGAATCAATGGCGTCATTCCGCTTTCGGAATGGGATCGTCTCATTGAAAAATATTCATAAGCAAATAAGGGAGTCTGCACGAACATGAATACAGAACGGAAGAAATTATGGCTCCACCCTTATGTATGGCTGTTTATTGCCGTTTTGGCTGTTGCGGTATCGTCGATTATTATCAAGTTTTCAAGTGCCCCTTCCTCGGTTGCAGGGATGTACCGGTTATTAATTACCGTCGTTATTATGCTGCCGCTTGTACCGTGGAAGGTGCTGCGGAAGATTCGGCTAACCGGCAAAGAGTGGATGGTTTTAAGTTGTGCAGGCTTTTTTCTCGGCCTGCATTTTTTGTTGTGGATGGAATCGCTGAAATATACGTCTGTTGCAAGCTCCATGGTATTTATAACGCTGCAGCCATTTTTTGTTATGCTTGGCTCGTTTCTTCTGTTTAAAGAGCGCCAGACGATAGCGGGCAGCCTTTGTATGGCGATGGCAGTATTGGGCTCCTTCGTTATCGCTTGGGGCGATATCGGAATTTCGCGTGAGGCATTATTTGGCGATTTATTGTCCTTGCTCGGAACGATGGCGGTTGCCGTGTATATGATAGCTGGGCAAAAGGTCAGCAGCAGCCTGCCCTCGAATCTTTATAGCTTAATTGTATTTTTGATTGCAGGAACAGTCATGTTCATTTACAATCTCGTCAATCAAATTGCATTGACGGGGTATGCTGCGGAGGAATGGATGTATTTCGTCTTGCTTGCGATTATTCCGACGATCTTCGGACACTTGGTGTTTAATATGCTGCTGAAGTATATTGGGGCGACGAACGTTTCGATGGCGATTATCGGCGAGCCGGTGCTGGCCATGATTTTGGCTTATTTTCTGCTTAATGAATATTTAAATACTGCGCAGCTAATTGGAAGCTTTTTGACGATTGCCAGCATGGGCCTATTTTTCCGACTAAGGGCCCGGTACACAGCAGTTGCTGCGGAGACAGCCGCTTAAGGAGGAAGCATCTTTCATTGGAGCTGCCTGCAAAAATAGCGTTCGACCATTTTAACAAAGCATAAGCTTCAACGGCCGAAAGCTGTCCTCTGACGGCAAAGCTACCGTTTCGAGGGTGGAATATAGAGAAAGGATAGAAAAATCATATCCTTTCCTTTCCTATATTTTTAAAAAAGGGCATTCCTGCAAGCCAGTTATTACTGCTGGCTTGAGGAATGCCCTTTTTTATCGTTACAGTTGCCTATTATGCGCTAAATTAATGGTTTACTAGTCCATGCTGCTCGGTTACAGGGGCATCAATAGCATCGGGTTTGCCCATGTTGAGCAGAGCGTAGCGAATGCCGTCAACCAATGCTTCCCAGCTTGCTTCGATTACATTGTTAGAAACACCTACGGTGCTCCATGTGTTGTCGATGCTCGTAGACTCTACAAGTACGCGCACTTTAGCGGCTGTAGCGTCTTTTTCGTCGATTACACGAACTTTGTAGTCGGACAAATGGATCTGCTTGATTTTTGGATAAAACTGCACGAGTGCCTTTCTTAAGGCGTTATCAAGCGCGTTGACAGGGCCGTTGCCCTCCGCAGCAGTATAAACCTGCTCGCCGCCAACGTTCAGCTTGACGATCGCCTCGGTGCGGAGCGCACCTTGCGAATTTTCCACCAGCATTTTAAAGGACTCGACCGTGAAAATTTCTTCGACCTCGCCAAAAGCTTCTCTAAGCAGCAGCTCAAGCGATGCATCAGCACCTTCAAATTGATAGCCTTGATGCTCCAGGTCTTTAATCCGCTCCATAATTTGCTTCGTTTTCTCGTTGTTGGCATTCACATCGAGGCCAAGCTCCTGGGCCTTGGATATGATGTTGCTTTGGCCTGCCAGCTCGGAGACGAGTATGCGCTGTTTGTTGCCAACGAGTTCCGGCGCGATATGCTCATAGGTTTTGGAATCCTTCATAATCGCCGACACGTGGATGCCGCCTTTATGGGCGAAAGCTGCATTGCCGACATAAGGCTGTCCTACAGGCATATGAACGTTGGCAATTTCACTGACAAAACGTGCGGTTCCTGTTAGCAAGCCCAGCTTGTCATCCGGTAAACAGTTATAGCCCATTTTAAGCTGCAAATTGGGAATAATCGAACAAAGATTGGCATTGCCACAGCGTTCGCCATACCCATTGATTGTACCTTGTATTTGACGAGCTCCGGCTTGCACAGCAGCAAGCGAGTTTGCAACGGCCAGCTCACAGTCGTTGTGTGTATGAATGCCAATCGGAGCATTCAGCTCGGCGCGAACACGCGACACGATTTCGTGAATTTCGCCTGGCAGCGTGCCGCCATTCGTATCGCAAAGCACGAGCCAATCCGTTCCCGCTTCCTGCGCCTTGCGCAGCACAGCCAGCGCGTATTCCGGATTATGCTTGTACCCGTCGAAGAAATGCTCCGCGTCAAACATCGCTTCAATGCCGTTATGCTTGAGGAAAGCAAGCGAGTCGTAGACCATAGCTATGTTTTCTTCAAGTGTCGTTTGCAGAGCGGTGTGCACGTGAAAATCCCAAGATTTCCCGACTAACGTCGCTGCAGGAACGCCGGATTCTTTAATTCTAAGCAAATTAGCATCCTGGTGAGCTAGACTGAACTTGCGTCTAGTACTGCCAAATGCCGTAATCTTCGCTTGCAAATTATACGCTTTAATGCGCTCGAAAAACTCAATATCCTTGCTATTGCTTCCCGGGTTGCCGCCCTCAATATAATGAACGCCTAGTGCA
The DNA here is from genome assembly GCF_055814915.1 of Paenibacillus sp. R-74696. Taxonomy (NCBI): domain Bacteria; kingdom Bacillati; phylum Bacillota; class Bacilli; order Caryophanales; family Paenibacillaceae; genus Paenibacillus; species Paenibacillus sp. R-74696. Next base: position 619,042 of record NZ_JBPULM010000030.1, on the reverse strand, counting down.
TCAAGCTTTAAAGCAATCTTCAGCTTGTCCTCCGCTGATAGGCTGATGCCTTCTCCTTGCGTACCATCACGCAGCGTCGTGTCAAAAATAGTTAAATTCATTGTCATGGCCAGAAGGCCTCCTTCTTCACTGATAGCCTTTACAATTATAATGAATTATTATAACACTAGTTGACTGGAATGTAGAGGGGAGCCATTACTTTTTTTAAATATAAGAATGTATGAAGGTCAATGTATAAGGGTCACCCTATACATTCCTATTTCACCCTCGAAACGGTTGCATTGCCGCCAGAGGACGGAGACAGCCGTTTTCGCTTGTGACTTTTGCAGTTTGCTGTTGTTCAATTGACTTGCTACATTGGCAGCGGTATGCTGATAAGTACAAATAAACAACGGTGGAGACGTAGCGTTCAAGCGGTTCTCCTCGCAGGTGGTGGAACTCTACAATGACGAATACGCATGAGCATTATCCAGCGAAGGGCCGCGTCATTTTGCATCTGGATATGAATGCCTTCTACTGCTCTGTCCATGAGGCGGAGGAGCCGGATAAATATAAAGATAAACCAACAGCCGTTGCCGGCAGCGTGGAGCTGCGCAAAGGGATCATCGTCACCTGCTCATATACAGCCAGAAGGCTAGGGGTCAAGACCGGCATGACGGTGCGCGAGGGGCTTAGACGTTGTCCTGATCTCATCCTTATTCAGCCGGACTTCCATTTATACCGCAAATATTCACGAGGTTTCATGACGCTTGCCAGAAGCTATACAGATATGGTGGAAGCTGTTTCAATAGATGAATGCTATATGGATATAACCGGTTCGAAAATATTTGGAACACCGCTGGAAATTGCCAGCGCTTTGCAGGAGCGTATCCGTACAGAGTGGCAGCTGCCCAGCTCTATTGGCATTGCTCCGAATAAGCTGCTGGCGAAGATGGCCTCGGATATGAAAAAACCGAATGGGATGACGGTGCTGCGGCTGCGCGATGTACCAGAACTGCTATGGGACAAGCCGTGCGGCGTGCTATTCGGTATTGGGAAAAAGACGGCAGACAAGCTGGCTCGGCTCAATATTCGCACAATTGGACAGCTTGCACAGACGGATGAACGGCTGCTCATTAAGCAGTTTGGCGTCGTTGGAGCGTGGATGAAAGGGGCAGCAAGTGGCATTGACCACGCTCCTGTGAATGGAGAGCGGGAATTGAATAAGTCGATCGGTCATACGACGACGCTGCCGAAGGATTTTATCGTCAGGGAAGATATTCACCGTGTTCTGCTTAACTTATCGGATCAGACCGCACGCCGGCTTAGAAGGCAGAAGCTGATGGCACTTACGGTGCAAATTACGGTTCGCAGACCAGACATGTCGACCATTACCCGTTCGAATACATTTCGCTCGCCAACGCATGCGATGGAAGATATTTTTCAGGAAGCCTGCCGCTTGTTCGACAAGCATTGGCAGGAGGGAGAGCCGGTGAGGCTGCTGGGAGTTACGCTGCAAAATTTGTCGCCTGAGGTGAATACAGCGGTTCAGCTGGATCTGTTCAATTATGAGGAGCAGCCGCGGAAGGAAGCGCTGACAAAGACGATGGACTTGCTGCGGGACAAGTTTGGCGAGAATGCGGTGTTAACGGCGGGGATGCTCAGCGATGATCCTTCCGCACTGATTCGCAATAAGCGGCTGCGGGGCACTTCGCTGCAAAAGGAAGATTTTTAAACGTGGTGTCAGGTTGCCAAAGGCCGAATGATGGTATATATTGATGAATGAAGCTTTATTATTATGATGTCATTAACGGAAGACAAGCTATATAGCGGCATTATTCCGTCACTTTATGGGAGGTATTTTGAATGGCTAAGTACACTTGGGTAGAAAAGGATACTTGTATTGCATGCGGCGCATGCGGCGCAACGGCTCCTGACATTTATGATTACGATGATGAAGGTCTGGCAGAGGTGATTTTCGGCAACGACGGCAATAAAGGCTGTGTTGCAATCTCGGAAGATCTTTATGACGATATGCAAGATGCAGTAGACGGCTGCCCGACTGATTCGATTAAAATCGCGGACGCGCCTTTTAACTAAACCCAGCTTAAACCTAAGCTCCTCAACTATGCAGAAGTTGCACTGCGTAGATGGGGAGCTTTTTTGTGTGCGAAGTGGGCTTTAAATAGAAGAATAGATAAGGCTGGCGCTTATCATTGTGCTTCTATTTCTACGCGAAACGAGCTTTTGCCACTGTCGGTTGGCAAAGCCGTTTACACTAGAAATAGAAGAATAGATAAGGCTGGCGCTTATCATTGTGCTTCTATATTCTACGCGAAACGAGCTTTTGCCACCAAAGGTTGGCAAAGCCGTTTACACTAGAGTCAAAAAAAAGGTAAATGCTGCCGATATAGTGGTATTGGACTTTGAGGGGGGTTAATGATGGAGCAATTAGAGGATAACCTCTATCTGAAGCAATATGTTAGAAATCATCCTGACAATAAAATGGCCTGGTATTTGCTCGGTAAGCAATATTTGCAGTTGGATAAAACGGCGAAAGCAAATTATTGCTTCATTCAAGCAGGGGAAATTTACGAGGCATTTGAGCGCAAGCCTCATCCGCTAGCGGAAAGCCCACAGGAAATGCTGGAGGATTGGAATCGCCAGCAGCGTAAAAAACGGAGAATTCGCCGCGCAATAATGGGAGCGATTTCGATTGCGCTGCTGCTAATGGTCATGCCTTCGAACGCAAGCAAGTTAGCTGATCCTGCTGCAGCAGGAATGGCTGCTGTTATCGACGCGCCTATTGATCCAACCTTCGGCGTCGTGCTGACCGACAAGGGTGAGCGCAATCCGATCGGAAGCGCTTGGGAAGAGCTGCTTTCCTGGACTAAGAGGCCATCTGTAGCGGCAGTAGTCAAACTTGAGGAGCAGGAGGGCTGGCGCAAATGGACAGGCAGTCGCAAGCTGCTGATGTCGGTGGAGCAGCAGTCCGATTATGTACCGATGGAAGTGAAAATGCTTGATGGCGGAGTATGCAGCTGCAAGCCGGCTGATGCATCCACGGTGAAAACAAAGTTCAAGGCGTGGAGCGAGCAGCAGGAGGTTCGTTGGACACTTGCCAGCGCCATCTATCAGTACAAGCGGATGCAAGAGAAGTGGCCGGAAAAGCTGGATGATCTCATTAAGCCATACCCCAACAATGTTTTGGCTGGTGAAACATCTGGCATGAAGGAGATGTTTAAACCACTTGTTGCCGCAATGAAAACGGATCAGTCAGGGGCGAAACAGCCTGCGCAGCAGCAAAATGAAGCAGAAGGCGACAAGCCAAAGACGGATTCAGGGCAACGTCAATCGCAGTTTATGCAGAGTAATTCGGATGAATTAGTAGGTGGAGTAGACCAAACCTGGCGCAAGCCGCTTGAAATCGTCGTCGATAAATCCACTTATAGACTAGCAGTTGTTAGTGGCGACATTATCGTTCGCAGCTTCAAGGTTGGGCTAGGTGGCGACAAAACGCCGGAAGGCAGCTTTTATATTAGCGAGAAGGTGAAAAATCCGAATGGGCGCGATAATGGCCAGTTCGGCAGCAGGGGGATGACGCTTTCCAGTACGCTTTATGCCATCCATGGCACAGATGAGCCGGATAGCCTCGAACAGGATGAATCGCTCGGATGCATTCGTATGGGGAAACAGGATGTGGAGGAGTTGTTTGATCTGGTGCCGATGGGTACGATCGTCAAAATTAAAAACGGGACTCTGCCGTCCGAAATTTCGGAATCCAAGGAGCGCTTCAAGCTGAATCCGAGTCAGGACGAGACGAATCCCGGTAAAGTATATCACTGGCTGGGCTGATTAACCGCTAACCAATAACAAAACGGTGACGGCGACAATGACAACTCCAATAACAGCGCCTATCCAGACGAGTGCTTTCTTATTGACCTCTTCGGGCGCTTTTGCTCTAACTGTGGGTGGTTTGCGTTTGGGTGAACTCATGGCCATCAACCTCTTTCTAATAAATAAGGAATATAGTCATATTGTAATCGTTTTCGGAAAGAGCCGCAATAACAAAGGAGCCGTATTGCCCTTTTCTTTTCTGGGCAAAAACGCTACACTATTGGGTAGGACATTTATTGTAGATCGGAGTGAGTATAATTGCTTTATTCTTCATTAGGTAAGCCGATATTTTTTCGCATGGATCCGGAGAAAGCTCACCATTTGGTTATAGATGGATTGCATGCTGCTGGGCGCGTTCCGGGCATGACGGGCATCATGCATGCGATGTATGGGGTAAATGAGACGCCGGAGCTTGCCGTGGATTTATTCGGCATTCATTTTCCGCATCCGATAGGGCTTGCGGCAGGGCTGGATAAGAACGCCAAGGCAGCCGATGGCTTTTCCAGCATAGGCTTTGGCTTTATGGAAGTAGGAACGGTAACTCCGAAGAGCCAGCCAGGCAATGAGCAGCCGAGACTGTTCCGGCTTCCGCCTGACGAAGCGCTGATTAACCGAATGGGCTTCAATAATGATGGCGTTGATGCGATGGCAGAGCGGCTGAACAAGCGCAAAATACACCGCATCCCGCTCGCTGTCAATATCGGAAAAAACAAAGTGACGCCCAATGAGCTTGCTCATGAGGATTATCGCTTATGCATTCAGGCGCTGTATGGACAGGGCGATTTTTTTGTCGTCAACATTAGCTCGCCCAATACGCCGGACTTGCGTGCGTTGCAGCATGGGGATGAGCTGAGACTGCTCCTTGATACCGTTTTGGAGGAAATCAGGCAGCAGGCGTCGAAATCAGGAAAAAGCGCGAAGCCAGTATTGGTCAAAATTGCTCCGGACATGACGGATGAGCAGCTTAAGCTGACGGTAGCGACAATTAAGGACAGCGGCGTTTCCGGCATTATTGCGACGAATACAACCGTTTCACGCACGGGACTAACCCATTCGAACGCTGGGGAAATGGGCGGCCTGAGTGGCGTTCCGGTTCGCGAGCGTTCAACAGAGGTTATTCGTGCGGTTTACCGTCAGACGGAGGGCAAGCTGCCGATCATTGGCTCGGGTGGCATTTTCACCGCAGCTGATGCATACGATAAAATCCGCGCTGGGGCCTCATTGGTTGAAGTATATACGGCTCTAATCTACAAGGGCCCAGGCTTGCTGCGTGAATTGACCAGCGGCTTGAAAGAGCGCCTGCGCAAAGATGGCTACCGCAGCATAACGGAGGCTATCGGCGCAGACCATAGATAAGATGAGGAGGCGGCCCTGATGGATGGACGAGACTGGAATCTATTTTTACAGCCTTACGAGCAAACGGTTGAAGAACTCAAAGTTAAATTTAAAACGCTGCGCGTAGAGCTGAAAAGGCGTGAATCCTATTCGCCAATTGAATTTGTCACAGGCCGAGTGAAGAAGGTTTCGAGCGTTTTGGAGAAGGCAAGGCGGCTGCATGTGCCAGCTGACCAGCTGGAGCAAGGGATTGAGGATATTGCGGGCATTCGCATTATGTGCCAGTTCGTTGATGATATTCACCGGGTTGCCGGATTAATTCGTTCGCGCAAAGATTTGAAGCTTGTGAATGAGAAGGATTATATTACGAATTACAAGGATAGTGGTTATCGCAGCTATCATATGATCGTGGAATATCCTGTCCAAACGGCGCTCGGTCAGAAAAAGGTATTGGCAGAAATTCAGATTCGCACGCTTGCGATGAATTTCTGGGCGACGATCGAGCACTCGCTGAACTATAAATATAAGGAAAGCCTGCCTGAGGATGTGCGTCTGCGTCTCAAAAAGGCGGCGGAGGCGGCCTCCTCCCTTGATGAGGAGATGTCGAGCATTCGCCATGAAATTTTGGATGCGCAGCGCGGCTTCGAGGAAAGCTCGAATGTTGTCAGCAAGGTGCTCAGCACGATACAGGATCTTTATTTTTACCACCGCGTTCGGGAAGCTGCTCAATTTCAGCTGAAATTTAATGAAATGTGGGAGCAGGAGGATTTGTTCGGGCTCCAGCAGCTTGCTCTTGACGTTGAAGCGGCGGTTTTGCGGGCGAAGAAGGGTACGCAAAGCTAATAACAGACCTCCAGTGGCGCACAAGCGAGCGCCTTTGGGGGTTTGTTGCATAAATAGGGAAGCAGATATTTGGAGGAGAGATCGTTTTGGCAGCAAAAATAAGGCTGGACAAGCTGTTGTCCCATACGGGCAACGGCACGAGAAGTGAAATAAAAAAATTCGTCAAACAGGGGCTCGTTACAGTTAACGGAGCTGTTGTGAAAGATAGCGGCATGATTATTAATCCTGAACTGCATGAGGTCAGGTTCGAAGGACGGCAGGTCAATTACCGGGAATTCGCTTATTTTATGATGAACAAGCCAGCAGGCGTTGTATCGGCGACGGAGGATCGTAAAGATGAGACAGTCGTCGATTTGCTCGAAAATGAGGATCAAGCGATCCAGCCGTTTCCGGTAGGGCGTCTGGACAAGGATACGGTTGGTCTGCTGCTGCTGACCAATGATGGGCAACTGGCCCACGAGCTGCTGTCGCCGCGCAAGCATGTGCCCAAAACGTATGAGGCTGTAGTGCGAGGGAATGTAGGACGTGCAGATCAAGATCAGTTCACTGCGGGCGTTGAGCTGGATGATGGGTATGTGACGATGCCTGCCCGTCTAAATGTACGGAGCCAAGAACAGACGGATGAAGGCGTTATGTCGATGATTACGTTAACGATTATGGAAGGGAAATTCCACCAGGTCAAGCGGATGTTTGAGGCAGTAGGCAAACAGGTTGTCCATTTAAAGCGGGTGGCCATGGGTCCTCTGGCGCTGGATCCTGAGCTTGAAGAGGGTAGCTATCGTGAGCTGACTGAAGGCGAGTTGGAGCTGCTTCGTACTTATCGACGGACAGATTTGCAATAATGACGGGATAGAAAGCAGCAGCATTCGAAGCAAAAGGAATGAGACAATCTGTCAGCATCATAGGGTAGGTTAATAAATACCATTCCTGAGGTGATTGCTGCTTGCGCGCCCAAACCTTTAAAGTATACGTCATTACATCAGCAGATATCAGGCGTTTCATTATAATTGAAATCGTAATCGGTACGCTGACGTACAATGTGGGGCTTAAGCTGCTGCACAACGCCATTTGGGCAGGAACGCTGAGCTTTGCGGGAACCGAGAGCATTAAACGGAGCTTGCAGCTGATCAGGCGTAAGGGTGAAAATAAAAAATGATTCTTACTCCCTTGTACATCAGGAGCAATAAAGCACAGAAAAACCGCCAGGAGCGCGAATCCCGGCGGTTTTTTGCATGCAGTGTGAGGTTAGGATTAGTACAAAAATCCTTTAGTTATGATGACCAGAAGAATAAACAGGACCAGGATGGCACCCGTCGATGTGAAGCCTCCATGTACACCAGACATGCTAATTCCTCCTGTACAGTTAATTTCCGGCTTAGGGTGCTGCTTTATTGAAATGTTCGTTTCCCTGCCGCTCGGTATACAGTATTGTATGTATTTCGCCCTGTTTGGAATGGACTCCTGTCATGGGTCATTTATAATTGGGCTCTTGTAAGGCCGCTAATTTCAGCAGCTTATGATGGATGTTACTATGGCGAATGCCCGGGAGGGATGAAAAAAGCAGCCTTCGTCGATAGGTATCGACGAAGGCTGCTTGAAATGTTAATTTATCTTTTGCGACCGCGACTGCTTCCAGCTCCGCCGCCACGGGAAGGGCTGGATCCACGGCTGGAACCGCCGGAATTGCGACCACCGCTGCCAGAACCGGAGCTGCGTCCACCGGAACTGCGTGTTCCAGAGCTGCGCGGTGCACCTGAGGAGGAACGTTCGCTGCGCTCGCCGCCACCGAAGCTGCGAGGACCGGAAGGCCGTTCGCTGCGCTCGCCACCGCCGAAGCTGCGAGGACCGGAAGGCCGTTCGCTGCGCTCGCCACCGCCGAAGCTGCGAGGACCGGAAGGCCGTTCGCTGCGCTCGCCACCACCGAAGCTGCGAGGACCGGAAGGCCGTTCGCTGCGCTCGCCACCACTGAAGCTACGCTCTCCATTGCCGCCACGCTTGCTTCCAGTATTGCCGCCGCTTGCTGCTTCCCAGGGGCTGCCGCCGCCCGATTTGCTTGGAGCTGCTGACCGTTCAGCCTGCTGCCCACGGCCTCTGCCGCCAGCTTGCTGACGTCCGCGACCACCAGAGGATTCGCCGCCTCGGCGTCCTTGCTGACCGGAACGTCCCGAATCGCGTCCACCGCGTGTTCTTCCGCCACGCTCTGATGAGGAGGAATCTCTGCCATATGCCTTGGCTGGAGCTGCTGAGCGCTTCGTGTTGTCAGCTGTTAATTGGCCTTCTTCATCAATCGTAAAGCGCTGCAGGGAAGCATCAATGCTGCGCTCGATATGAGCAACTGCGCCGCGATCATGCGGTGAAGAGAGAGTTACTGCTGTACCGCGCTGACCTGCACGGCCTGTACGGCCGATACGGTGAATATAAATTTCCGAATCCTGCGGCACATCATAGTTGTACACATGAGTAACGCCTTCTACATCAAGTCCGCGCGCAGCGACATCCGTTGCGACGAGAATTTGCAGCTTGGCATCGCGGAAACGCTTCATGACCTGCTCGCGCTTCGCTTGCGTCAAATCGCCATGCAGCTCGTCCGAAGGAATGCCTTTATCCTGCAAAGCAGCATTCAGTTTTTTGGCCCGCACCTTCGTCCGGCAGAAAATAACGGCCAAATAAGGGTTATGCTGCTCAATGAGCTGCATAACGGCACGTTCACGTCCGCGGTCCGTTGTTTCGATGACGAATTGCTTAATGTTGTCGAGCGTCACATGCGTGCTTTGAATACGGATATCGACTGGCGTATTCATATAGTTCGCAGCAAGGCGCTTAATCGCTTCCGGCATCGTAGCCGAAAACAGCATCGTCTGGCGGGCTCTAGGCATATGCGCGATAATGTTCTCGACGTCCGGCAGGAAGCCCATATGCAGCATTTGGTCAGCCTCATCCAGCACGAGCATTTTCAGCTTGCCCAGGTTGATCGTCTCCCGGCGAATATGGTCAAGCAAACGACCAGGTGTTGCTACAACGATATGGGGAGCGTTGTTCAGCTTGCGAATTTGTGCGACAACATCTTGTCCGCCGTAAGCGGCTAGCACCGTAGCGCCAACAGTCGGAGCAAGCTTCGTAAGCTCACTCGTAATTTGAATGGCGAGCTCGCGGGTTGGAGTCAAAATAAGCGCCTGCACCTGTTCCTTGTGCACTTGAATGCGCTGCAATATAGGCAAGGCAAAGGCAAGCGTTTTGCCTGTTCCGGTTTGAGCTTGGGCAATGACGTCTTGTCCCGCAAGCAGCACGGGAATCGATTTTTTTTGAACCGGTGTTGGCTCGGTAATTCCGTTCTCATGGAGACGCGAGGCCAGCTCCGGCATGACGCCCATTGCAGTAAAATCAGTTGACATTAGACAATTTCCTCATTTCATAAAACATCGTTTGGTGTTAAGTATAACAGGTTGTACCCATCATGTGCATCTTTCCTGTACATATGCTATGCTATTTTGAAAGAAAAGTATAAAATATTTCAAGGTGAAACGGCAATTGCCACCCTTTGGCAGCTTGGCGCGTTTCAATCCGAGAAATATAAGCCTATTATAAGGATTAAACTTATAACTGCTTATATTTTGAAAAAGTCTTAATCAAGTGCAAATTTTGGTTCACCACGCTTTTTTGAAAAGGAAGGGTAACGCATGAAAGGAACGAATCGCGCGGCGGTCAAGCCGGGCCAGCAGGTCGATATTGTGCTAAAGCAGGATCAGCGTACGGGCAAGCTGACGAGAGGCATCGTCAAGGATTTGCTGACGAATTCCGGCACGCATCCACACGGCATTAAAGTTCGGCTGACGGATGGGCAAGTGGGCCGTGTTAAGCATATTTTACCAGGGGAATAAGGAGATGGACGAGTGGCATTCGGCATATCCAGAACCGAAATGAATGCTTGGAAGGAACGGGTGCAGAGCGGCGAAATCGCTTTTTTGACGCATTATTGGCTGGACCCGCGCTTTCCAGCTATGAAGACGGTAACGAAGGTAGGCTGCTCCAATATAGACAAGCTGGCGCAGTGGTGCATGTCTTATGGGCTCGATCCCCGGTATATTCACTACCGAGACAGCTATCCGCATTTTGATCTGTTTGGGCCGAAGCAGCGACCGATTTTAATGGCGGAGCAGCAGCTGGACCAAATAACCCGCTTTAAATTGCTTTAATGGATATATTGTTAATAGATAAATGGTTAATGGAATGGCATGTGCCGCCGTCAGGGCGGCTGTTTGGCTTCGATAAGAGGGCAAAACCTATTATATATCATGCCGAATATGAGATTTCAATTTTACGAGTTTAATGGAATGAATTATAAAAGTAAGCTCACATATAGAGAAAGCGAAGCGAGGGAGAGCGGTACATGGAGCAGGAGCAGGGAAAACAGCAGTTGCTCAAGTATTTTCAGGAATGGATTACATTTGTGGAGGAGCTGGAGCAGCAGGAGGAAGCAGTATGGGAGCTAAGCTTGGCTCCGGGAAAATGGTCTGTTCGCGAAGTCGTCGCTCATATTGCGCTTTGGGATCGTTATTTTCTCACGACAGCAATTGAGAGATTGGGTCGGCAGCAGGTGCTGACGCTCAAGCATTTGGATCATAATGCTTTTAATGAAAATGCCCGTTTATATGGTCGCTATACTTCAATTGCCAAGCTGATCAGGCAGACGATTCAGGATCGTGAAGCGATTGTGGGGCTCATTCAAGCTTTGCCGGAGCAGCAGTATGCAGCTGAATACATAGATAGCGAGGGGCATCCCTTCCGGCTGCAGGCGTATTTGACCGATTTTATCGCGCATGACCGGCATCATATGGCACAGATTAAGCAGCTTCTGGACGGCGCTGCATTAGATTCATCCTTGGAGGAGCGGCTTCATCTCAAGCTGGAGGAGCTATCGATGAATGCTTGGCCTGCGCTGCAGGTGCTCATGTATGAGGGGTGGCAGCTCCGTCTGGCGAACGGCTATACAAAACGGTCAAACTCCATTGTGCCAGCAGCCTGCAGTGGGGAAGAGCTGTCGCGAAAAATCGCCTATGGCGAAGCTTTTTATTCGGCGCATGGACTGGATACGGCCTATAAAATAACTCCATTCTCCCAGCCGCCAGAGCTGGATGAGACGCTTGCGCTGCGAGGCTACGACAAAATAGACCCAGTTTACGTAAAAACGGCGCCCCTTGCTCAAATGCGCAAACCGGCTGGCGGGCTGGACGTTCGCATAGATTCTTTTTTAAGCGAAGCTTGGCTGGAAGCTTATACGTCGATGGCGAAGCATACGGCTGATGAGCGGGAGACGCTGAAAAAAATGTTTGCATCACCGCCGTTCCAGACGGCCTTTGCTGTGCTTTATGTAGAGGGAGCGCCGGCGGCTTGCGGTATTGGCGTTATGGAGCGAGGATATATCGGTCTGTATGCCGTCGTGACCTCACCAGATTTTCGCAGGCGTGGATTTGGCGAGCAGCTTCTGCTGCATATTTTGCAGTGGGGCAAGGAGAGTGGGGCGGAGCACAGTTATCTGCTCGTTACACATGCTAATGAGGCGGCTAATCGCTTGTATGACAAGCTGGGTTTTACGCTGAAATACAACTACTGGTATCGGGTGAAAAAATTAGCGGCGTCCCATTAACCCGGGCGAAGTGGAGGGGCGATTACGTTGAAGCAGGCAGGCGGGAATTCCGGTTCCTTTGCACAAAAAGTGACAGCCGCTCTTATCGTTGTGTATACGATTTGGCTCATTTATGCGATGTTTTTTGGCTTTGGCCGGCAGGCGGGCAGCAGTGCGGAGCTTCGATATAATATCATTCCGTTTTCGACTATCAAGCTGTATGTAACGAACTTTTATCATATAAACCTTGGCGATTGGATCATTAATATGGGCGGCAACATTGTCGTGTTCGTACCTTTTGGCCTCGCGCTTCCCATTGTTTTTCGCTGGCGGCTGGGCAAGACGCTGCTGTCGTTTCTGCTATTTATTACGCTGCTGGAAGTGCTGCAAATGCTCACGAGGCGCGGCAGCTTTGACATCGATGATATACTCATGAACAGCGTCGCTGTTATGCTTGGTTACGGCATTGTTGTCTGGTTTAGGAAGCAATAAAAGGCGCCCTAGGCTCTCTTAATTAGAGAAAGCCGGGCGCCTTTTGCTTTTATTCGAAAATCAGGCCCATTAAGTCGTCCTTCGTCACTTTGCCGAAATAATAGCCTAGATCGATCTCGCCAAGCAGCTTGCCGAGCGCAGCAGCTTCGTAACGCTGGCCAATAAGCTGCTTTGCAAATTCGCTGCTCTCGCCACGGCCGAAGAAATCGCCATATACGGCGGCATCCACAATCAGGCCTTCTTCAACTTGGAGACGCACATCGAATGTACCAGCTCCTTCTATCCGCTTCGTCTGGCGCATATTGAATGCTGGCGACCGGCCATAATTCCAATCCCAGTTGCGATATCTCGTCTGGGCGAGCTCGCGGACATCTGCCCATTGTTCCTCAGTCAGCTCGTAATAAGGAATTTCCTCGCTGCCTTCAAAAATGGAAGCGAGCACGCTTTGGCGGAAGTCTTCAATTGTAATAGGTGCTGCCAGAAACTCGGAAATGTTGGCCACGCGGCTGCGAATCGATTTTGTCGCTTTCGACACATATTTTTCGGGATTCGCTTTTAAAGCCGATACGACATTTTCAATTTCGGAATCAAACAGCAAGGTGCCGTGGCTAAACATTCTGCCCCGTGCCGAAAACTGCGCGTTGCCGGAAATTTTTCGTTCGCCTACTTGAATATCGTTGCGACCCGTAAGCTCTGCCTGAACGCCAAGCGTGGCTAGCGCCTTTACGACAGGCTCGGTGAATTTTTTGAAATTATGGAACGATTGGCCATCGTCACTCATGATGAAGCTGAAATTTAAATTACCTTCGTCATGATAAACGGCCCCGCCGCCGGACAGCCGGCGCACGACATGGATATTATTTTCCTCTACATAGCGCGGGTTGATTTCTTCCATTGTATTTTGGTTTTTGCCAATAATAATGGAAGGCTCATTAATATAAAACAGCAAATAATCGTCTTCCGGCGGCAGCGACCGTAAAATATATTCTTCCAGCGCCAAATTAAGCGCAGGGTCTGTTATATGTTTGTTGCTTACAAAACGCATCATAACGATTCCTCCGAAAATAGTAATAGGTTGCAAAAGCTTGCTGCTCCTATTATACCCCTCCTTGGGGCAAATGCCATGGATAAATGAGAGCGGATTTTCAACCCGCAAGGAGAAATGCTTTTTCTCGCCAAAAAGGACTGTCGTTCACGCATCGTTCATTTTGGCATGCAAGAAGTGAGAATTTTGGAATAAAAAGGGAAGTTGCGGAGGGGCTATCTCTTGACATCGCGCGAAAGCTTCATTATAATCGGAACTAATTCTTAAAATGTCACATTTGGCGTTGATGAGGAGCAGTAGTATCGCGGGGCATGGCTTAGAGAGCCGGCGGATGGTGCAAGCCGGACCTGCAGCGATATGAATCTCACCTTGGAGCTGTGCGCGCAAGCGTACCGTATGGCCTGCGTTAAAGGCAACAAGTGAGCACTCGGCAAAGCATGTCCGGGGGCTAACTAGGGTGGTACCACGGGAGACAGCTCTCGTCCCTAGCGATCATACGCTAGGGGCGGGAGCTTTTTTGTTTGGAAGCCGCTGAAATTTTGCTTTACCAAGCTTAAGGAGGAAACATTCATGAGTCAAGATCAGCAACCGCAAGGCTATAATCCACTGATGGTAGAGCCGAAATGGCAAAAATATTGGGATGAGAACAAGACGTTCGCAACGAAGGAAGAAGCGGGCAAACCGAAATTTTATGCACTCGATATGTTCCCTTATCCATCCGGTTCTGGCCTGCACGTCGGTCATCCGGAAGGTTATACGGCAACGGATATCGTGTCGCGTTACAAGCGTCTGCGCGGCTTTAACGTCCTGCACCCGATGGGCTGGGATGCATTTGGCCTTCCTGCAGAGCAGCATGCACTGGATACAGGGCAGCATCCGCGTGAGATTACATTTAAAAATATCGACAATTTCCGTCGTCAAATCAAGTCGCTCGGCTTTTCCTACGACTGGGATCGCGAGTTCAGTACGACTGACCCGGATTATTATAAATGGACGCAGTGGATTTTCATCCAGCTGTATAACAAAGGCCTTGCTTATGTAGCTGAAGTTCCGGTTAACTGGTGCGAAGCGCTGGGAACCGTGCTTGCCAATGAGGAAGTAATCGATGGACTAAGCGAACGCGGCAACCATCCAGTTGTACGCAAGCCAATGCGCCAATGGGTATTGAAAATTACCGAATATGCGGAGCGCCTGCTGGAGGATCTGGAGGAGCTTGATTGGACGGAAAGCATCAAGGATATGCAGCGCAACTGGATCGGCAAGTCTACAGGCGCCGAAGTGACGTTTGCTATTGAGGGCCATGATGCGAACCTTGTTGTGTTCACGACGCGTCCGGATACTTTGTTCGGTGCTACTTATTGCGTGCTGGCGCCTGAGCATGAGCTGGTTGCCCAAATTACGACAGCGGATCAAAAGGCAGCTATTGAAGCTTATCAGCTGACAGCTTCCCGCAAGAGCGATTTGGAGCGTACTGATTTGGCGAAGGAAAAATCCGGCGTGTTCACGGGTGCTTATGCGATTAATCCGGTCAATGGCGAGAAAACGCCAATCTGGATTGCCGATTATGTATTGGCTGGCTATGGCACAGGTGCGATTATGGCTGTTCCAGGCCATGATACGCGCGACTGGGAGTTTGCAACGCAGTTCGGACTGCCAATTTTGGAAGTCGTGCAAGGCGGAGATATTTCCAAAGAGGCTTACACTGGCGACGGTGCACATGTAAATTCCGATTTGCTGAATGGGCTTAACAATGAAGAGGCGATTGCAAAAATGATTAGCTTCCTCGAAGAAAAAGGCAGCGGTCATGGCAAAGTGACCTACCGTCTGCGCGATTGGCTGTTCAGCCGCCAGCGTTATTGGGGAGAGCCGATTCCAATTTTGCATCTGGAAGATGGCACAATGAAGCCTGTTCCAGAGGATCAGCTTCCGCTGCTGCTGCCGGATGTAGATGCGATTAAGCCTTCGGGTACAGGGGAATCGCCGCTTGCGAATGTAACGGAATGGGTCAATACGATTGATCCGGAAACGGGCATGAAAGCACGCCGCGAGACGAACACGATGCCGCAATGGGCGGGCAGCTGCTGGTACTACCTGCGCTTTATCGATCCGAAAAACGACAAGGAAATTTGTTCGCCGGAGAAGCAGCGCGAATGGCTTCCGGTTGACTTGTATATCGGCGGAGCGGAGCATGCGGTGCTTCACCTGCTGTATGCGCGCTTCTGGCATAAAGTGTTGTATGATCTGGGCGTAGTTGAGACGAAGGAGCCTTTCCATAAACTCGTTAACCAAGGGATGATTTTGGGCACGAACAATGAGAAAATGTCCAAATCCCGCGGCAACGTCATTAACCCCGATGAAATTGTATCGGAATTCGGCGGAGATACGCTGCGTTTGTATGAAATGTTCATGGGTCCGCTGGAAGCAACGAAGCCTTGGAACACGAACGGCGTAGAAGGATCTTTCCGTTTCCTAAGCCGTGTATGGCGCCTGTTCATCGGTGATGATGGCAGCTTGAGTTCGAAAGTTACGGACGCTGAAACAACCGAGGCATTCAAGCGCACATGGCACCGTACGATCAAAAAAGTAACCGATGACTTTGAGCATCTGCGTTTTAACACGGCAATCAGCCAGTTGATGATTTTTGTCAATGAAGCTTATAAAACCGAAGTGCTGCCACGCGAAGCAATGGCTGATTTTGTAAAAATGCTGTCCCCGCTTGCGCCGCATATTGCGGAAGAGCTGTGGGAGAAGCTGGGCGGAACAGGGACGATTACTTATGAGTCCTGGCCGGTATGGGAAGAGGCTTGGACGGTTGACCAAGAGGTTGAAATCGTCGTTCAAGTTAATGGAAAAATCATTGAGCGCCTGTCGATAGCGGCAGACACCGATGAAGCCGAAATGGAACGTCTTGCGAAGGAACTAGGTAAGGTGCAGGAGCTTATTGCAGGCAAAACCATCCGCAAGGTTGTAGCTGTAAAAGGTAAAATCGTCAATATCGTTGCCAATTAAACGGTAGCCACATGAAGAGGTGAACGGTCAGTTAGCTGAAGAACAGCTATTGACCGTTCACCTCTTCGCCGTAGAAAGATATGGAAACTTTGGCGACATCGTCATGGAATTTGGCATGAGTCGTACGGATAAGCCGTTTGAATACATCATCGGTCTCACAGCGAAGCAATTTCAGAGCTTGTGCGGTAATGCCTCCGGGGACGGCTACCCGCGCCTGCACATCAGCTGGCGTAAGGCCTCCTTCAGTCAGGAGCAAGCCTGTTCCGAGCAGCATGGCGCTGGCCACCTTGAGCGCTTCCTCGCGATCAATGCCCGTCTCTTCAACCGCTGCGTCTACGAACTGCTCCAGCAGACAGGAAATAAACGCTGGACCGCAGCTTGACAGGTCCGATACGACTCGCGTATAGGATTCATCAATTTGCAGCGGCTCACTAATAAAGGCGAGCAGCGCTTCGAGCCGTTCCTTGTCTTCGCTGTGGATGCGGGAGCCATAAATACATAAGGAAGCGCCGCTCCATACATGATTTGTAATGCTCGGAATGACTTTGGCCACTTTGCAGGGCACTACTTCCTCAAGGTGCGAGAGCAGAACCGGGCTTGTAATCGAAACTAGCAGCTGCTCAGGCCTTACGACAGACGCTATGTCGTCGATGACCTTTTTAAATTCATGCGGCTTAATGCAAAGAAACACAATATCCTTGCCAAATGCGGCACGTGCATTGCTCGCTTCTGCTTGAAGTCCGGCATAGCGGTCAGCGAGTGCCTGTGCTTTGGCGAAAGTGCGGTTGCTGACGGAAATTTGATCGGATTCCAGCGCTCCCGAAGCGATTAATGCTTCAATGAGCAGACTGCCCATCGTTCCCGTTCCAATAAATCCAACTTTCATGCGATGACCTCCTTCGTTGTGAGGTTGTGAAATGGAAGCGGCCTTGTTGGGGCCTGATTGAATTGCTGTGTAAGCTGTGATGATTTTCCGAAGTGGAACAGGCTTTAAGGCGAAGTAAGCCTATTCGCAGTTTACCTGTTCTTCTACCGTATTCCTGACAACTTGGCAGTTATGTCAACGATTTTTATCTTTTTTGGAGCGGTTATTCATAGCGAAAGGTGTGGGTAAAGGATGAGGCAACGAGCGAAGGAGAAGCAATATGGGAAAAGTTCGGATGCTAAGCGGACGATTATGGCGGTTTGTTTGCTGCTCGCCTGTGGGCTGCTTGGAGCAGCTATATTTATGCCGAAGGAGCAGGCTCCAAGTGGGTGGACGACGCTAAATGAGGCTGTGGAAGCGGCATTGCCGCCAGAGCAAGGCAGTGAATCCGGTTCTGCTGGGGTGAAGCGCGAGGCTGGAGAGGGTAGCGGCTTAGGGAAGCAGGCGGATGCAGAAGGATGGCAGGTGAATGCAGCGACAAATGGCAGTAGTGGAAAACAGTCCTCAAGCGGCGGCGGAGATGGGGGAAACGGAAGTGGGAAGTCTGCTGCTGGGGGAATAGCAGAGGGAACGAGCTCATCTGGGGTAGAAAGTGCCGAGAAGATGATACAAGATGGGGAAAGTGTCGACGCTGGAGGAGCTGCAGAAGCTGGGGCTGGAACTAGCAATGGAATTAGCAGTCAGAATAGCAATGAGAATGGAAATGTAGCAGGCAACGGAAGCGGCGCTGTTGGGGCGGGGCAAAGCGAGACGGGTGAAGGGGCAGCGACGTCGTCGACGGATTCGGGCAAGCTGGATATTAACCGAGCGACAGCTGAGGAGCTTGATGGCCTGAAAGGGATTGGACCAGCCAAAGCTAAAGCGATTGTTGAAAATCGAGAGAAAAATGGGCGGTTCACATCGGTCGATGACTTGCGGCGAGTGAAGGGAATCGGCCCTAAGCTGCTTCAGGGCATGAAAGACAGCATTGTCGCCAATCCTTAAGTATGAGAAAATAACAGGCAGCAGCCGGATTTTATGAAAAACCAATATATCGTGTATTTTTAATAGCAATTGTGGCTGACGATTATTTTGAACGAGCATCAAGGAGGAAGCTGAAACAATGGCAATAGTAGGGCAAGATGCCGAACGTAAAGACTGGGATACGTATTTTATGGACATTGCTTATATGGTATCGACGCGCTCACGCTGCCCGAGGCGGCATGTGGGAGCTGTACTGGTGCAGGGCAAAAAGCTGCTTGGCACCGCATATAATGGAGCGCCAATGGGCGTTCAGGATTGCTCGGAAGCGGGCTGTATGATTGCGGAAGAATGGGAAATTAAGCAGGAAAATGGTGCGGAGCAAATGGTTAAAAAGCAGCGCTGCATTCGCACGATCCACGCGGAGCAAAATTTGCTGCTGTTTACCGATCGAGCTGACCGTGAAGGCTCAACGGTATATGTAACAGACCAGCCTTGCTGGACTTGCGCGAATATGCTCGCGAACAGTGGGATTAAAGAGGTTGTTTACCACCGCGGTTACCCGAAAGACAGCGAGAAGGTTGTGACGCTGATGGGGCACTTAGGCATTGTTTTTCGTTTACTGGAAGGCTATGAACCGCCGCCGCAGGCGGGAATGTCGGTTATTTCTTGATTTTGTATGTGGGTAGAGACGGTTAGAGCTATGGATTATAGTGGGTAAGAACTAGGCTAAGAAGAGAGAGTGCAACAGCCATAGATGCAGCGTTGATAAAAATGAATGGTGATAGAACATAAACAGTGACGGAACATAAACAGTGACAGAACAAAAATAATGATAAAAAATGAACAGCCTTTAAAAGTTAAACAGTAACAGAAATAGAATATTGCAAGAGCAAGAGCAAGAGCAAGAGCAAGAGCAAGAGCAAGAGCAAAGAAGATAAAATAATTGTTTATTTTGAGAGGAAGCACCTCTTATCGCATGCGCATCTGCATGTGATAAGAGGTGCTTTTTTTGCAAATATAGGTGTTTAAAAGTTTGAGCTTATTAATGATTTGTATTCCACCGCGTACCGAGCTTTAGCTGCCAGAGGATGGCGTCAGCCGTTTATGCGGGGCTGTCTCAGTTTGCTTACATGAAAATGAAGTCGATTTCAAGACAAAATGAAGAGGTGATTGAAAATGAATAGAAGACCGCTGCTTTGGTTCGCGGTATGTTTTGTGGCAGGCTGCGCAAGCGGCGCGAAGTTGAGCGGCGCAGGAGCTGCACTGGCGGCGGGCGGCGTGGCGGTAGCCGCCCTGGCGCTGGTTTTGTCGGGACGGCTGACGCGAAAGCTGGCAGCCGTATGTGCAGTTGGCTTCGTCCTTGCAGCTGGGGAACGGATGTGGGCGGATGCCCGCAATGTGACTGGCCTGCTGGACGTGCTGCGCGCCGCAGAGGCGCAGGGGTCGGACGCTGCGATAGCGGTTGAAGCGTCCGGGACGATTGTGTCGGTCGTCGAGATTGACGGCGACCGGGCAAGCTTTGAGCTGGCGGTCGATGCCGCCAGCGTAGCGGGGTTTGGCTCGCCGCGCCAGCTCGGCGGCGAGCGGATGCTTGTGCAGCTGCGGCTCGAGGAGCAGCCGCAGCAGGAGGTCGCCGCTGCTTGGCGGCGCGGCGACGTCGTTGACGTTAAGGGCCAGCTGGCGCAGCCCGCTGGCCCGGCTAATCGCGGCGGCTTCGACTACCGCCGCTACTTGAGCAGCCAGAATATCCACTGGCTGCTTCAAGCTACGGGCACGGGCGCGATCGACATCGCGCCCGGCCCGCCCTGGACCGCGGCCGCGCTGCTCGGCCGCGTCGACACCGTGCGCGCTTGGCTTGGCGCACGACTAACAGGCATGTACCCGGGCATGCAAGCCGGCTACATGCAAGGCCTCGTCCTCGGGATCACGGATAACCTTGATCCCTCCCTCATGCAGCAATTCGCTCGTCTCGGCTTAACGCATATACTCGCCATATCAGGCCTGCACGTCGCGGTGTTCCTTTACGCGCTGGGCCTGATTTTACGGCTATGCCGCATGACGCGGGAGCGCTTGCTGCTGACGCTCGTTTTTGCCGTGCCCTTCTATGTGCTGCTCAGCGGCGCTTCGCCTTCGGTTGTGAGGGCCGGCGTGATGGGCATGCTCGGTTTGTTGGCTGCGCGCATGCACAAGCTGAAGGATGGCCTGCATATATTGGCGGCCGCGGCCGTTATTATGCTGGCGATAAATCCTTTTTATTTGGAAAATGTCAGTTTCCAGCTTTCGTTTATCGTGACGCTCGGTCTTATTCTTGGTGTCCCTCCTGTAAGGCGTGCTATGCCTGACTGGAAGCGGGGAAAAGCGCTGCTCGATTTGACCGCCGTCAGCGTCGTAGCGCAAGCTGTATCGTTTCCAGTTTCCATTTATTATTTCAACCAATTCCATTTGCTGTCGCTTCCGGCTAATTTACTGCTTGTGCCATTTATCAGTTTTATTATTATGCCGTTAGGCGGAGCTGCACTGTTCATTCATATGGCTTGGCCATCAGGCGGCAAGCTGCTCGCATGGGCGAGTGTCTACGCTAATAACTGGACATTTTGGCTTGTGGACTGGCTCGCCAAGGCAGATTTATTTCGTACGATTTGGGCGACTCCACCGCTATGGTGGATCGCGGCTTGGTATGGTGCTTTAGCGCTGCTATTCCGTGCACTTCCAGTGCGCCAATCCTCAGCTTCTCCTGAGCAGGAGCTAGATATAGAGCATGAAGGCCATGCTGCTGGTCGCGAAAATAGTGAGCTGGAAACGCAGCCGCTCCACGAGCTTCCATCCATACATAGAACGGGCGGCATCATTGCTCCCCACAAATCATCTCGAGGATTTAAAGGCTTTCCAAGTACAACCTCTGCGATGGCGCTTCTTTATCCCAGCAGCCTGTTTTCATCCTTCCTCCTGCTGCTAACCCTGCTATTTTTCGCCTATTATCCTGACCTATTTGATCGCGAGGGCCGCGTTCATGTGCTGGATATTGGACAGGGAGACTCTATTTATGTCAGGACACCAGAAGGGAAGCATCTTTTGATCGACGGTGGGGGAACGGTTTCTTTCCGTAAGGATGGCGAGGAGTGGCGAGCGCGCAAGGACCCTTTTGAGGTAGGCAAAAAGGTCATCGCCCCGCTGCTAATGAAGCGCGGTGTCCATCAACTTGATCTGCTCATCGTCTCTCATTTGGATAGTGATCATATTAAGGGGCTTAAAGCGGTTATGGAATCGATCCCAGTCAAAGGGCTGTTATGGAACGGCAGTATTAAGCATTCTCCTGATGCAGAGGAATTGCTTGCTTATGCGGTGCAGCATGAGATTCCAATGTACCGGGCTGAGGCGGGGCAGGAGTGGGAAATGGGCAAGCAAACAAAGCTGACCGTTCTATGGCCCTCTGCCGTTGTCCACGCGGAACGGAGCAGCATTCGCAACATGCAAATCAAGAAGATCGAGGAGCAGAACGAAGCGAGTGTTGTCCTTTATTTGACGATGAAAAATTATACTTTTCTAATGACGGGAGATATCGGGTTTGAGACGGAGGAGCGTTTGCTAGCCGATATGGATGAAAATCCAGCCTTTTATTCGGCCTGCTGCGCCAAAGTCGATGTGCTTAAAGTAGCGCATCATGGAAGCCGTTATTCGACTGCTGCCAATTGGCTGGAACGCTGGCAGCCGCTGAGTGCGGCGATTTCCGCAGGTGCGACAAACAGCTACGGCCACCCTCATGGCGATGTACTGGGACGCTTGAAGGCAGCCGGAGCCGAGGTGCGCCGAACGGATCAGGACGGTGAAATTGAATATCGGGCGGCATCGGAGAGGCTATTGGTCAGAACGATGGATAAGGGGAATTGATATTCAATGACAATAAACACAATCATAAAAAGGAGAATTTTTAATAAAAGTGCTTATAGTTTAGGCGTGTATGTAATGATAAGTGAGCTATATCCAGATCCAAATCCAGATTCAGATCAAATTTAAAGTCACAAGTATTCCCGCTATTGATGGTAATGTCATCGCTTATAAATGTGGACTTACGTACCGAAAGGCAGCTGGGTGTTCTGCGTTCAAGTGGCTTACTCCCTGTACAAAGCTGGACTAGGCGGACACAGATGCAGCTAATTCAACAGAATCAAGGGTATAGCACAAGCGGCGGACTCAGGAGCCGCTAATGTGCTGCAAATGGCCATTTTGTCGCGATAAAGAGGGTATTAACGGATTTCCTGTCCGCTTAAGGTCTGAAATCGGATCAAAACCCAAAATAGCGGAATCTCAGTCCGCCAAAAAAGGAGCGCACGCCCCGAGCCGTAGATTCTCAACCGCAGTGTTTTCAACTACAATGATCTAAGTTACAGTATTTTCAACCACATTGATCTCGGCTACAGTGATCTCAACCGCAGTGAACTAACCACATTGATCTCGGCTACAGTGATCTCTACCGCAGTGAACTAACCACATTGATCTCGGCTACAGTGATCTCAATTATAATGATCTCAGCAACAATCGCAGCATGTGGTTCCCAGCTTTGAATCGACAGCGGACATTTGCGTCAAGTAAACGCTAAGCAAGGAGCAGTGAGCAGTGAGCCAGCTCAGATTGTCATATGCACCCTGAAAAAGCGGTATGTCTCAGCAGCTTTCTGCTCATTTTTAGCGCATGCATCAAGCTATACGCTTCTATCATATTATAGGCATAAACAAAGAAAAGCGGAGTGGAGTGAACCACGGAGTAGGCTTCTTTGAAATGATCCTGTAAAATGAGCATAAGCAGCGGCAGGAGATTAAGGCAAGGAAGTGTGAATTCGATGATAAAAATAAACAGAGCCGGAAAATATGCCATTGATATCCGATTCGATATAAATGGTGCAAGAGAGCTTTGTGAAGCCCTCTGCCTAATGCTTGCAGGGGAGGAAGCGACAATTGCTCTAAGTGAAGCTGCGCAAATTAACAGTAAAAAGGTAAATGAGCTAAGGCTTGTACAGGTTAGCGAAGACGAAAGTCTCCATTACGCGCAATCGGGCCTAATTCTGAAGCTCGATAAGGACAGCATCAATAACATTTTGGACAAGCTCAAGGCATGCGTGGGCGGAAAGGATTTCTTTCCGGCTGAATGCTGTGAAGTGCGCTTTGGCAAAATAAATCTTAACTTATATGCTTTTCTGGAGAAGTCCTCTGTGTAAAAGAAAAAATCGGCTAACTCCACACAGTCATGAACTTGCTATATACGGTGCTTGCTTTTTTTGATATTCTTGAGTGTGGAGTACGCTTGTTTAA
Organism: Paenibacillus sp. R-74696; assembly: GCF_055814915.1. NCBI lineage: Bacteria > Bacillati > Bacillota > Bacilli > Caryophanales > Paenibacillaceae > Paenibacillus > Paenibacillus sp. R-74696. The sequence goes on along the minus strand of NZ_JBPULM010000030.1, from coordinate 595,625 downwards.
ATCGGAATATGGGCCTTGTGGCTAAAATAAAAAATGAATTTGTACGAAGGTTTGCAACATTTTACGTAACCTGCTCGTCAGAGAGGTTGCAAGAGAGGGGGATCCTTCGTGGTGGAGCCTGGCCTTATTAGAGCCGCTCAGTCGGGAGATCGCGATGCATTGATTACTCTATTGCGAGAGATTGAAACACATGTTTATCGGACAGCCTACTATATAGTAAACAACGAGCAGGATGCAATGGATGCGGCACAGGAGGCACTCATTCGCATTTATACCAAAATCGGCTCATACGAAGAAAAAGCCCAATTTAAAACATGGATTCAACGCATTGTAACGAATATCTGTATTGACAAGTTTAGAAGAAACAAGCCGACAGTGTCCATTGATGAGCATGATATGGTGTTTCACGAGAAGCAAAATGTAGAGGATGAAGTTTTGTCCGCTTACGCAGCTCAAGACATCCGTAACGCTATTGATAAGCTACCCGATCATCACCGCGCTGTTGTCGTGCTTCGATACTTGCAGGATTTTTCCTACAATGAAATAGCTGAGTCTCTGGATTTGCCCCTAAACACAGTTAAATCCTATTTATTCAGAGCCAGACAGCAGCTTCAAACGTTACTACATGATTATCAGAAAGGTGGTGTCCGGGGATGAACTGTCAAGAGGTGATGGAATATATGCAAAGGGAGCTTGACGGCGACCTTGATGAATACGAGAAAGCAACCATGACAAACCATTTCAAGCAATGTCCGGACTGCGCAGCAATGTTTGAGCGGCTGAAAAATTTGTCTGCGGAATTGGAAAATCTGCCTCATGTAACGCCAAGCTACAGCCTTGTGGATGCTATTATGCCTCAATTGGAGCAGCTTTCATTCGAAGCGGCTGGCTCTGTTGTGGAGCCACAAGAGACGGCAACGCCCAAACGGAGGAGGACACCGGCGCGCGGAGCTTCGTCGAAACTTCGGCAACTTACAGGCGTCGTTGCGGCGTGCCTTGTAGCGGGCACATTTATCGTTTCCTATAACGCAGGCTGGTTTAATGGGTCGCAATCAAACAATGACTTGGGCCGGACGGAAGCAAGCGCTACTGCTGCTGACAGCCCTATAGCCAATTACGACACGTCGGCGGTCAGGCAATTTGTGGCTACTGATCCACAAACTTCGGGTGAAGTGAAATCAGAATCGCTTGATACGGGCATGAGTCTTAAGAAGAACGTAACCGGACAAGATGGCGATGGATCAAATCAAGATGGCGGAAGCGCTACTGGCAATAACAGCAGTGAATTTGGAACTTCTGATGTTGGTTCGGCTTCTGGCCTTACTGCTCCAGATTTCAATGATGCAAAGTCTGACACGGGTACAGACACCAGTACTTCTCAAGCTCCTGCTGAGGAGGATGGAAAACCATTGGAAAGCCTTTCAGGCGAATCAGAGAAGGCTCCTCTTGCAACCGTTCCATTGGTTTCTGCTGACGGCGTTTATTCGGCTGAGATTGTTGGCTATGCCATTAAGATTTATGAGGTAAGCGACCATAAGCTGCTGTTGGAAACGGCGCGCAAAAACGGCCAGATCGCCAATTTGAGCTGGTCGGAGGACAATAAGATATTGAATTATGAAATTCATCTGGAATCGGGCGGCATTGAAAAATATGCAGTTGATCTGAATACGCTCAAGGATGACAAAGCAGCACATTAATTTTAGTTGAAGGTCTACAGGTGTATGCACACTTCCCGCTCTTGCTGCGTATGGTAAAGAGTGGAGAGAAGATGCGACGTGTTAGCCTTGATCGTCGTATGACCATCAGCAGAAGGAGAAGCCATGGATCTTTCTGCTGATGTTTATATAGATGTTCAGGGACAAAGGGATGAAGCCGATCGGGCTCATCCCTTTGTTGCCGTTCACAGGAGAAGGTAGGGAGGAACAACCTTTGGATGGGAAAGAAGCATTGAAGGAAATTAAGGGCAAGCGATTTCGCCCTGTATATGTCGTTTTCGGAAAAGACCGTTACCGAATTCAGCAGTTTGCCGATACGCTTGCGGACGCGATGTTCACCGCTGATGAGCGGGAGCTGGGCATCGTCAAATTCGATACAGCAGAAAGTGTGCTGGATGAGGCTGTACTGGAAGCGGAGACGCTGCCCTTCTTTGTTGAACGTAAGCTGGTCATCGTGAGGGATGCCGTCGTATTTGCGGCTGGCGGGAAAGAGGGGGGAAAGCTGGACCATCGCACCGACCGCTTGCAGCAATATATAGAGAATCCTTCTGAAACTACGGTCATTCTGTTTCTGATTCACGCGGAGAAGCTGGATGAACGGCGCAAGCTAGTCAAGCAGCTGAAGGATCGAAATGCGCTCATTGCTTTTCAAGAGCTGGATGCATCTGAATTGAAGGGCTGGGCCATCCGCCGGGCGGCTGAGCAGAAACGCACGCTGGATGCTGAGGCGGCTGAGCTGCTTCTGTCACGGGTCGGAGCTCATATGCAGCAGCTGGCACTAGAAGTGGACAAGCTCTGTCTGCACGCCGGTGTTGGCGGTCAGATTGGACGAGAGGAAGTGGAGCTGCTGACGGTGTCCACTGTGGAAGAGGATGTATTCGCATTGGTGGATGCAATTGCGGAATTGCAGGTGGACAGGTCGCTGCGATTGTATAGACAATTGCTTATCAGACGCGAGGAGCCGATAAAAATCGCGGCGCTGATTGCACGGCAGCTGCGAATCATGCTGCAAATTAAAGAGCTGGAGCAGCATCGCTATTCGCCGCAGCAAATGGCCGGACAGCTCGGACTTCATCCTTATGCGGTCAAGCTGGCTGCGGAGAAGTGCCGGAAGTTTTCAACGTCGCGGCTAGGGGCATTGCTATCCGCTATTGCTGATCTGGATTATAAGATGAAGACGGGGCAATTGGATAAAAACTTTGGCCTTGAGCTTTATTTATTATCGCTTGGCGCCCCAAAGCGGATGGCATAGAGGCCAGCGACGACATCATATACACACAAAAAAGCTGTCAACCGGATAACCGGAAGACAGCTTTTTTGTATGTTCAAGGACGGTTTAAGCTTGCGCCGAAATAGCGTTAAGCTTTTTAGCAAGACGAGATTTTTTGCGGGCAGCCGCATTTTTATGAATCAGGCCTTTAGTAACCGCCTTGTCCAATTTTTTCGTCGCAGCGATTAGAGCTGTTTTAGCAACAGCTACATCAGTGCCGGCGATAGCTTGGTCAGCAGATTTAACAGCCGTACGAAGCGCGGATTTTTGGGAAGCGTTCAAAGCGCGGCGTTTTTCGCTCGTTTTGACGCGTTTAATTGCGGATTTAATGTTTGGCATCGAGTTTCACCTCCTACGAAATATGCACAGGCAATCTTTAGCATACGCTATAATTCTGGATAACACAACTTAAAATATATTATCACGCGTATACCCAAAAAGCAATAGCACGCATGAAAACCAAATGCTTGCGAACACTAATGGCAGAAAGCATTTATTTTTTCAAGGAAGAAGGGTATGCGGTGGGACAACTTGATTTGCAAGCTTACAACGTTCGAACGGATTTGGCGCTGGAAGCAAAAGAAATGGCCGAGCAGTCGGGCGGCGTCATTCCGGGCATCCATTCCGAGCGCCAAGATGAGGATGGCATCGTCATTACAAGCCTTCATGTCCAAAATGAGCAAGGGGCCGCGGCAATTGGCAAAATGCAGGGTCACTACGTCACACTGGAGGTTCCAGGACTGCGTACGCAGGATACGGAGCTGCAGAACCGGGTTGCGACGATGTTCGCCAAGCATTTTGAGATTTTTCTTGAACGCATCGGAGTCGGCAAGACAGCACGGGTGCTCATTGTCGGACTTGGCAACTGGAATGTGACGCCGGATGCACTGGGCCCAATTGTCGTGGAGAACGTAATGGTGACCCGCCACTTTTTTGAGCTGATGCCCGATCAGGTTGCGCCTGGCTATCGCGCGGTCAGTGCTATTGCGCCTGGTGTATTAGGCATTACCGGCATTGAGTCCAGCGACATTATTCAAGGCATTGCGGAAAGGACGAAGCCCGATGTCATTATTGCCATCGATGCACTTGCTTCCAAAGCGGTGGAACGAGTGAACACGACGATTCAAATTGCCGATACCGGCATTCATCCCGGCTCTGGCATCGGCAATAAGCGCAAAGGGCTGACCAAGGAAATTTTAGGGATTCCAGTAATTGCTATAGGGGTCCCGACAGTCGTGTATGCATCTACAATTGTGAATAATACGCTTGAGCTGATGCGTCAGCACATTGAAACGAACAAGGGCGACAGCAATCAGGTATTTGGCATCATGAACCAGTTGGAGGAGCAGGAGCGGCTGCAGCTCGTCAAAGAGGTGCTTCACCCGCTCGGCCATGATTTGCTCGTCACGCCGAAGGAGATTGACCAATTTATCGAGGACATCGCCAACATTATTGCGAGCGGGCTCAATGCTTCGCTGCATGATGCGGTTGATACCGACAATGTAGCTGCCTATACCCATTAAAAGTAAGCCGCCATATGATGCCTTTCAACACAGAGGCATGGTATGGCGGCTTTTTTTATATAAGCATGCCGCTATCACTCTAAAACTAGCAGATCAATATATTAAAAATGAGGGTGCAGTCGGTTCTACTAATGCCTACTCGTTCATAGATTAATAGCAGCAGGATAGCTCTAGCACAGAACCGGGAGGTAAGCGAAACGATGAGACGAAAAATCATGCTGCTCGATTTGGCGTATGGAAGCCGGAAAATTCGGCAATTGCTGGTCACAGGAAGAACATTCGCTGTTCTTTCTTTATGTTCGATGATTTTTTTCGTCATTATAGGCATTGCGGCAGTTGCCCATCGTCAAGCGTCGGCTGCGCCGGTGTCTTCGATGAAAGGTTTTGCAGCGGCGGTATCTAGCGGTTTGTTCGGGGATATGCTGGAAATGGAGCTGCCTGCCTATCAGGGCAGCAGCCAGTCTGGCGATCTGTCTGTGCCGCAGGTGAGCGCTTTTCTAGTCAGGCTGATGACGGATATTAATCCTACCCAGCCCAAAAGCCTGCTAGCGGCAGGCATTCCCGGCATGAATGCCGGAGATTCCTTCCTCATTCGCAAAGGCAGCGGAACCGATACCGCCGTTGGGCCTGAGGATAATGAGCCGATACCTTCGCATGCCGAAGAAGGGACAGCAGGCGAACAGCCGATTGTGGAGCCGCTGCCATCGCTGCCGCCAAGCGCTGTTGACCCAGCGGACAAGCCAGGGCAAAACGGCAGCGGAAATACGAAGCCATCGACGGGAGAAGCCAAGGTCGCATTCATCTATCATTCCCATAATCGGGAATCGTGGTACCCGGAATTGAAGGATGGCGCCAAGGACCCGAATTCCAGCACAACGAATATTACGCTGGTCGGCAAGCGGCTCGCAGAGCAGTTGGAGCAGCGCGGGGTAGGCGCCTTGCATTCAGAAACGGATTATCCGACCGCCATGAAAAATTACAAATGGGAGCTGTCCTATAAATATTCCATGAAGACGGTAAAAGAGGCGCTGGCGAGCAGCAAGGATTTGAAATTATTATTCGATCTGCATCGCGATTCGCAGAAGCGCAAATATACGACGACCGAGATTAAGGGCAAAAGCTATGCACAGGTTTATTTTATCATCGGCCATAAAAATCCGAACTGGAAGGAAAACGAGGCATTTGCTACTAAAATTCACGAAGCGCTGGAGAAGCAGTATCCGGGCATTTCAAGGGGAATATGGGGCAAAACAGCTGCCACAGGCAATGGGGAATACAATCAATCGCTCGCCTCAGACAGCGTGCTGATCGAGGTAGGAGGTGTAGACAATACGCTGGTAGAGTCGTATCGCACCGCAGATGTGCTTGCTAAGGTGATCGCGGATATTTATTGGCAGGATGAGAAGGTTACAGCTCCACAAAGCTAATTGGCGAATCTAGTGTAGAAAGGATAGGGTCGGTATGAGAAAGCGGCGTGATGCGTTTAAATGGGCGATCATCGGCGGAGTACTCGTTTTTGTTATCTTGTATGGCATAGAAATGTCCTCCTCGGGCATTGAACGGATTTACGGGCCGATTGAGGAGACCGGAGCATCCTCTGTCATGCCGGCAGATGCAATCATTGGGCAAGGCGCGGAAATGGGAGTCAGCGGAACAGCTGTACCTGAAACACAGTCGATTGCCGGCATGTCGGATGCCGCTTCGCGCAAAATATCCGAGCTTGAGAGGGAACTGGCCGAGGTGCGGAAGCTTGCCGAGCAAAATGCGCTCTATGGCGACCGGCTGCCGGGCATGCCATATGAAAATCAGGAGCCGTCGGTCAATAAGCTGGCTGATGGCACGGCAGGCTTGCTGCAATCTTTTTCGACCGGAAGCATGGCGTTTATTGTAGATTTGTTTGAAAAGGTGACGAATTAACAAAGGCGCTCTGCCGGAATTTCGGCAACCGCATTGCTGGCGCTCTCCATTGCTGATATAATGGAAAGAATGATTAGCAATAATGGATGGTGTGGGGGTTAGGCATGGCTGACGTACGTGACCGACAAAAGAAAATTAGAAACTTCTCGATTATCGCGCATATTGACCACGGGAAGTCTACGCTTGCGGATCGCATTTTGGAATACACAGGAGCGCTTTCTTCGCGAGAAATGCAAGCTCAGGTGCTGGACCAAATGGATTTGGAGCGGGAGCGCGGAATTACAATTAAGCTGCAGGCTGTTCGTCTGACCTATAAGGCAGATGACGGTGTGGAATATTTGCTCAATTTGATTGATACGCCTGGACACGTCGATTTTACATATGAAGTTTCCCGCAGCCTTGCTGCTTGCGAAGGCGCGCTGCTCGTTGTAGACGCCGCGCAAGGGATTGAGGCGCAGACGCTTGCCAATGTTTATTTGGCACTCGACAACAACCTCGAAATTCTTCCGGTCATTAATAAAATCGACTTGCCAAGCGCAGAGCCAGATCGCGTCAAGCAGGAGATTGAAGATGTTATCGGGCTGGATGCAAGCGAGGCGGTTCATGCTTCGGCGAAGGCAGGCATTGGCATTAAGGAGATTTTGGAGCAGGTCGTTGCAAAGGTTCCAGCTCCTACAGGTGATCCTGATATGCCGCTTAAGGCACTGATTTTTGACTCTCACTACGATGCATACAAAGGTGTTATCGTTTACGTCCGAGTTATGGACGGCAGCATTAAAGCGGGTAAGAAAATTCGTTTTATGGCGACTGGTGCTGAATTTGAGGTTATTGAGGTTGGAGCGTTCATGCCGCGTATGGGCATTGTGGACGAGCTGGCTGTTGGTGATGTAGGTTTTGTCGTTGCTGGTATCAAAAATGTAAAAGACACGCGTGTCGGCGATACCGTAACCGATGCGAAGCGTCCAGCACCGGAAGCACTTCCGGGCTACCGCCGAATTAATCCGATGGTATTTTGCGGACTTTATCCGATCGAAACACAGGATTATAACGATCTGCGCGAAGCGCTTGAGAAGCTGGAGCTGAATGATGCTTCGCTGCGCTACGAGCCGGAAACGTCAACAGCATTAGGCTTCGGCTTCCGCTGCGGCTTCCTGGGCCTCCTGCATATGGAAATTATTCAGGAGCGTATTGAACGCGAGTTCAACATTCCGCTTATTACGACGGCGCCAAGCGTTATTTATCAGGTGACGCTGACGGATGGAACGGTCATGAGTATCGACAATCCGTCCAACCTGCCAGAGCAGGGCAAGCTTGATTTTATCGAGGAGCCTTATGTTAAAGCGGGCATTATCGTACCGAATGATTATGTTGGCGCGATTATGGAGCTGTGCCAGAATAAACGCGGCGAATTCGTTAATATGGAATATTTGGATACGAACCGCGTCACGATTACGTATGAAATTCCGCTTTCGGAAATTGTATATGATTTCTTCGACCAGTTGAAATCAAGCACGAAGGGTTATGCTTCGTTCGACTATGAAGTGTCCGGCTATCGGAAGTCCAATCTTGTGAAGATGGATATTATGTTGAACAGCGAGCAGGTCGATGCGCTGTCCGTCATCGTTCACCGCGACCGGGCGTTCTTCCGTGGACGGATTATTTGCCAGAAGATGAAGGAGCTTATCCCGCGTCAAATGTTCGAGGTTCCGATACAGGCATCGATTGGCACCAAGGTTATTGCTCGTGAAACCGTTAAGGCGATGCGTAAAAACGTACTTGCCAAATGTTACGGCGGCGACATTAGCCGGAAGCGCAAGCTGCTTGAGAAGCAAAAAGAAGGCAAGAAACGCATGAAGCAGGTCGGCAGCGTTGAGGTGCCGCAGGAAGCGTTCATGGCTGTGCTCAAGATCGACGAAAGCTAGAGGGAGAAGGAGAGCCGGAGGCTCTCCTTTTTATCATGAGAGAGGCAAGAAGCCAGCCGCACTATGACGGACTGGCGCTTGAAGAGAGCTTGCCACAGGAAAGCAGGTGTACAGCATGACGATTCATTACGCGCCGCGAGCGCTTTATATTCATATCCCTTTTTGTACGAATAAGTGCCATTACTGCGATTTTACGTCCTATGTGCTGAAAGGACAGCCGGTGGACGATTATTTGGATGCGCTGGAGCGCGAAATGGAGCGGACAATCAGCGTGCTGCCGCCTGAGCAAATCGATACGGTATTCGTAGGCGGAGGTACGCCGACGGTGCTTACACCGCCGCAGATGGAGCGATTTCTCGCAGCTGTTCGCAAGCATTTTCCGCTGTCTCCAGATGTCGAGTTTTCGATGGAGGCAAACCCGGGCACGACGGATGCTGACAAGCTGGCGGCGATGTATGCCGGTGGGGTGAACCGGATCAGCTTTGGCGTGCAATCGTTTAATAATACGCTGCTGGAGCGTATTGGGCGCATTCACAATGTCGAGGATGTGTATCGCAGCCTGGAGAACGCTAGAGCCGCAGGATTTACGAATTTGTCGATCGACCTGATGTTTGGCCTGCCAGGGCAGACGGTTGAGCTGCTCGCGGACAGCGTGCAGAAGGCGCTTGCGCTTGAGCTGCCGCATTATTCGCTGTACAGCCTTAAAGTGGAGGAAAACACGCTGTTCCACAAGCTGTATGAGCGCAATGAGCTGCCGCTGCCGACAGAGGATGAGGATTTAAATATGTATTTGCTGCTGATAGAGCAGCTTAAGGCTGGCGGCTATCAGCATTATGAAATAAGTAATTTTGCCCGCCCCGGCTATGAAAGCAAGCATAATTCAACGTACTGGCGCAATGAGCCTTATTATGGTCTCGGAGCCGGTGCTCATGGGTACGCAAATCGCGAGCGCCATGTTAATATCAAGGGGGTACAGCCATATATTGACGCTACGCTGTCGCGCTTGCCTCGGCTTGATACGGAGACGATTTCCGAGCTTGAGGCGATGGAGGACTTTATGATGGTTGGCCTGCGTCTGCTGGATGGCATTCGTACAGCTGATTTTACCCGCCAGTTTGACGGGAAGATGCTCGGCAGCTATTTTGGCCCGATTATTGACAAGCATTTGAATGACGGCTTGATGGAGCGTCTGGAGGATGAGCGTGGCGCAGGCTATCGGCTGACGGATAAAGGCGTGTTGCTCGGCAACGAAGTGTTTGGTTCGTTTATTGGTTTGGAAGTTTAGCTAGAGCTGGACAGTTTTGAAAATTTATATGAAGCGTTTTTGAAATTGCCTATTGAGAAAACATGCGTGATGTTGTATATTTATTCAATGATATGAATATGGTGATGAAACAAGCACCGGATGGGGGGAGCAGCATGAAACTAATGGACAGCTTGCAGGCAGTGTGCAGAAAAGCAACCAAAGATGATGTTGACGTATTGTTTGATTTAATTCAAGGCTATGCAGAGAAAGGGATCATGCTGCCCCGTACCCGGTATATGCTTGAGTATTCGATAAATTCTTTTATTGTAGCGGAAGTAGGCGACCAGGTTGTTGGCTGCGGCTCGCTGACGAAGCTCGGCGATAATTTGGTAGAGATCCGGTCACTTGGCATGTCGGATGGCTACAAGGGTCTGGGCATAGGCAGCAAGCTCGTTGACGGCTTGCTTGCTGCGGCGAAGGAACAGGGCATTACGAAGGTAATGGCGCTGACGTATGAGGTCGCTTTTTTTCTGCGGAATGGGTTTACGGTCGTAGATAAAGAAATCTTTCCGGAAAAGGTATGGACCGATTGCGTCAACTGTCCGAAGCAGAATGCTTGCGATGAAATCGCCGTTTTGAAAGTGCTGGAGTAAGGGTTTTTAAATCATATTAATGCTTTCATGCAAGCCTGATGAAAAAGAATATTTCCAAAATGGGAATATTCTTTTTTTATCGGGTTTTTTTACGAGTTATGAAGGAACTAGGACGTGTATGCAAACGCAAGCGAGTTGGATTCCGATGGAAGCCAGTGTTCAAAGGCCTTCCATCTACTACCGGGAATGGCACAACTCATAAATGTGAATAATATGAACCTACTTACCAAAAGGCAGCTTATTGCTGCTCGTTTTAGGGGTTTGCTCCCTTCGCGAAGACACAAACATAGATTTGGAGGACACAGCAGCCGCTATTTCAACTGAATCGCAGGTTTTGGCAAAGGTTGCGGACTCAGGAGCCGCTAATGCGCTGCCCATCGTCATTTTGAGAGGATTATGAAGGCAATAGCGGATCTCCTGTCCGCTTAAGGCCCGAAATGGGAGCGAAATCCAGAATAGCGGAACCTCAGCCCACAAAAAAGGAATCCGAATACGCACTAAGCAGGGAGCAGCAGGGGCTCTCGTTTGCATACACATCCTAACTAGATAATAGTGTAGTGGGAACTGCGGCAGGTACAGTAGAATTAACTTTGGTACCTAACTACGGTGATTGGGACAATGCAAAGGTATTGATTATAAAAGTGACTAAGTAATCCTTTTTTTAACGTATCAATAGATGGATACTTAGTGTTAACAAGTGGCTGAAAATAAAATAGGCTAACTAAAAATGCCAAACTCACTTGACAATGCTCAAGCGGGTTTGGTATTTTTGTATTAACGATTAGCACTCAATCAAGACGAGTGCTAATGACAAAGCCGATGACTTGGAGGGAATGCGCATGTTGACGGATAGACAGCGAATGATTTTAACAGCTATCGTAGATGATTATATCCGCTCGGCCGAGCCGGTCGGTTCACGCAGTATTTCTAAGCGCGGTGATGTTGGCTTCAGCCCAGCTACCATTCGTAATGAAATGGCGGATTTGGAGGAGCTTGGTTTTCTGGAGCAGCCGCATACGTCGGCAGGCCGGATTCCTTCTACTAAAGGCTATCGCTATTACGTCGATCATCTGATGCGGATGGAAGAGTTGAATGATGCGGATATGACGAAGGTTCGTTCTTTTTTCACCGAGCAGATGAGCCAGATGGAGCAGGTTATTCAGCATGCAGCATCGATATTATCCAGCCTGACGAACTACACGTCGATTTTGCTGGGCCCGGAGCTGTTCAATACATCTCTGAAGCATTTCAGCCTCGTGCCGCTGGATGAGCGTTCTGCGGTCGCCATCATTGTCACCAATACAGGGCGCGTCGAGAATCGCACGATTACGCTGCCGTCTGAGGTGAAGATGGAGGAGCTGGAGAAGGTCGTTCATATTTTGAATACGAAGCTTGTCGGCATTCCGTTAGTCCGCTTGAAATCCAAGCTTTATCTTGAGGTCGGTCAGGAGCTTGAGCGTTACGTCGATCATTGCGAGGAAGTGCTGACCGTACTGGATCAGGCGCTGCAGCCTGATAACGATCATCGCCTGTTCCTAAGTGGAACGACGAACATGCTGACGCAGCCGGAATTCAAAGATGTTGACAAGGTAAAAACGATTTTGGATTTGCTGGAAGAAACGCCAGCCGTGATGAAAATGTTTTCCTCCTTGCCTTCAGGCATACAAGTGCGCATCGGGACGGAAAATGATAATCTGGCGATTGCCAGCTGCAGCTTGATTACAGCTTCTTATTCGGTTGACGGGCAGCCGCTCGGTACAATCGGCATCCTTGGTCCCACGCGGATGGAGTATGGCAAGGTAATGAGTTTGGTAGATATGATTTCTAAAGATATGGCTGCATTTTTGGCCCGTTGGTATAAATGATGAAGCCATGCTTTAGCGGCATTTGAAGGAGGTGAATAGGGTGAGTAAAGAGCAACAAAATGATGTGGTTGAGGAGCTAGTGGCAGACGAGACTGTCGAATCGCAAGAAACGGCTGAAGCTGGGCAAAATGAAGCTGAAGCAGTTGATGCGCGTTATGCAGAGCTTGAGAAGCAGCTTGAAGAGAGCCAGCAGCGCTACCTTCGCACACAAGCGGACTTTGACAATTTCCGTCGTCGTTCCACTAAGGAAAGAGAAGAGCTGGCGCGTTATGCGTCGATGAAGCTCGTTACAGAGCTGCTGCCGGTTGTCGACAACTTCGATCGGGCTACAGCTGCTGCTTCCGTTAATGGTGACGTAGAGGCGCTTGCGAAAGGCGTAGACATGATTTTCCGCCAATTGACACAAACGCTGGAGCAGGAAGGTCTCACGGCGATGAATGTCGTTGGAGAAGCTTTTAACCCTGACTTCCATCAGGCGATTATGACGGTGGAATCCGATGAATATGAAGAAGGAATTATTGTGGAGGAAGTTCAAAAAGGCTACATGCTGAAGGAGAAGGTTCTCCGTCCGGCAATGGTTAAAGTGAGCGGCTAACCGATATTTTCCTTTGATAATAGAATGTATGGAATGAAGAACCATTATAAGGAGGAAATTCACGATGAGTAAAGTAATCGGTATCGACCTTGGTACAACAAACTCTTGCGTTGCAGTAATGGAGGGCGGCGAAGCTGTCGTTATTCCTAACCCGGAAGGCAGCCGTACAACCCCTTCGGTCGTTGGTTTCAAAAAAGACGGCGAGCGTATCGTCGGCGAAAGCGCGAAGCGCCAAGCGATCACTAACCCTGACCGCACGATTATTTCGATCAAGCGCCATATTGGTACAAACCATAAGGAAAGCATTGATGGCAAAGATTATTCGCCACAAGAAATTTCCGCAATCATTTTGCAAAAGCTGAAGTCTGATGCAGAAGCTTACTTAGGTCAAACCGTAACGCAAGCCGTTATTACGGTTCCTGCCTACTTCAATGACAGCCAGCGTCAAGCAACGAAAGATGCTGGTAAAATCGCAGGTCTGGAAGTTCTTCGTATCGTCAACGAGCCGACAGCAGCAGCTCTTGCTTACGGCCTTGAGAAAACAGAAGATCAAACGATCCTCGTTTATGACCTTGGCGGCGGTACATTTGACGTATCGATCCTTGAGCTTGGCGATGGCTTCTTCGAAGTTAAAGCAACAAGCGGCGACAACAAGCTGGGCGGCGACGATTTTGACCAAGTCATTATCGATCACCTTGTAGCTGAATTCAAAAAAGAGCAAGGCGCAGACCTTTCCAAAGATAAAGCGGCTGTACAACGTCTGAAAGATGCTGCTGAAAAAGCGAAAAAAGAACTGTCCGGCGTTATGTCGACAACGATTTCGCTGCCGTTTATTACGATGGTAGATGGCGTTCCTCAGCATATGGAAACGAACCTGACTCGTGCAAAATTTGAAGAGCTGGCAGCTGACCTCGTAGAGCGTACGCTGAAACCAACTCGTCAAGCGCTGAGCGATTCCGGCCTGTCCGCAAGCCAAATCGACAAGGTTGTTCTTGTTGGTGGTTCAACGCGTATTCCTGCCGTACAAGAAGCCGTTAAAAAGCTGATCGGCAAAGATCCGCACAAAGGCGTTAACCCGGATGAGGTTGTTGCTTTGGGCGCAGCTGTTCAAGCAGGCGTATTGACTGGCGACGTTAAAGATGTTGTATTGCTTGACGTTACTCCGCTTTCCCTTGGTATTGAAACAGCAGGTGGCGTCTTCACGAAGATGATTGACCGTAACACAACGATTCCAACAAGCAAATCGCAAGTATATTCGACGTATGCTGACAATCAGCCTGGCGTTGAAATTCACGTCCTGCAGGGCGAGCGCGAAATGGCAGCGGGCAACAAAACGCTGGGCCGTTTCACCCTGAGCGATATTCCTCTTGCACCGCGCGGCGTACCGCAAATTGAAGTTACTTTTGACATCGATGCGAACGGTATCGTTAACGTATCTGCACTGGATAAAGGCACAGGCAAAAGCCAAAAAATCACAATCACTTCTTCCAGCGGCCTAAGCGATGCGGAAATTGAACAAATGATGAAGGATGCCGAGCTGAATGCGGAAGAAGACCGCAAACGCCGTGAGCTGGTAGAAGCGAAAAACAACGCTGACCAACTTGTATACTCGGTAGACAAAACGATTAAAGATCTTGGCGATAAAGTAGCTCCAGAAGAAATCGAAAAAGCAAACGTTGCGAAAGAAAAAGTAACGGCTTCGCTTGCAACCGACAACCTGGAGGAAATCAAAGCAGCTTCTGATGAGCTGACTGAAATTGTACAGCAGCTATCCGTGAAGCTGTATGAGCAAGCGGCTGGACAGCCAGGCGCAGAAGGCGAGCAGCCGGAAGCAAAAGGCAAAGACAATGTGGTTGACGCTGACTACGAAGTAGTTGACGACAAAAACTAAGCTTGTAGCGCGGAAGAGGTCAAAGACAGGGCTTCCCCTGTCTTTGACCTTGTTCCATGATTATGTCATCATAAAAGCTTCGACGAATAATTGAGACGAAGCTATACTTTCTTTAAAGGATAAGTTGAACAAAAGAAATATATGTAGCATGGGAGTAACGGAGAGAAAGGTTGGAGCTGGAGAGAGCGGTAGCGTCCGCCTTTGTTTTCGGATTTCAACGTCTAAAGGGACCATATTCAAGAAATCAGAAAACAACAGCGGCCGGAAGCCCAACCTTTCTCGCAGTGGCGACCACGGCGCACATACCACTTTCTTTCGTCCAGCTTATCCAACACATTTATGGGCGGAGGTGATACCGTTTGTCAAAAAGAGATTATTATGAGGTTCTGGGTGTAGGTAAAGACGCTTCAGCGGATGACATTAAGAAATCGTACCGTCAGCTCGCGCGAAAGTATCATCCGGACGTCAACAAGGCAGCTGATGCCGAAACGCAATTTAAGGAAGTTAAGGAAGCTTACGACGTGCTGAGTGACGATGGCAAACGCTCAACCTACGACCGATACGGGCATGTTGACCCGAATCAGGGAATGGGCGGCGGAGCTGGCGGTTTCGACGGCGGTGGCTTTGGCGATATTTTCGATATGTTCTTTGGCGGCGGCGGTGGCCGTCGTGATCCGAATGCGCCACAGCGCGGTAGCGATTTGCAATATACGATGACGATTGATTTCAAGGAAGCGGTATTCGGCAAGGAAACGGAAATTACGATTCCCCGTACCGAGACATGTGATACTTGCACAGGCTCTGGAGCGAAACCAGGAACGAAGCCGGACACTTGCTCCGTATGTAGCGGTACTGGTCAGCAGGAGGTTGTGCAAAATACGCCGTTCGGCCGAATGGTCAATCGTCGTGCTTGCTCCAACTGTAGCGGAACAGGCCGCGTAATCAAAGACAAATGCGGAACTTGTCATGGCGCAGGCAAAGTGAAAAAGCAGCGCAAAATTACTGTGAAAATCCCAGCCGGCGTTGATGAAGGCGCACAAATCCGTTTGTCCGGCGAAGGTGAAGCTGGCCAACGCGGCGGTCCTGCGGGCGATTTGTACATCGTTATTCGCGTCAGAGCACATGAATTTTTCGAGCGTGAAAACGACGATATTTATTGCGAGGTTCCTCTTTCCTTCGTACAGGCAGCACTCGGTGATGAAATCGAAATTCCGACACTGACGGAGAAAATCAAGCTGAAAATTCCAGCCGGCACACAAACGGGCACGTATTTCCGCCTAAAAGGCAAAGGCGTTCCGAAGCTGCGCGGATATGGACAGGGCGACCAGCATGTTAAAGTAACGGTCGTTACGCCACAGAAGCTGACGGATGAACAGAAAGAGCTGCTTCGCCAGTTTGGCGGCGTTACAGGCTCAGTTCCGACAGAAACGGCAGAAAATCATGAATCGATTTTTGATCGGATGAAAAAGGCGTTCCGCGGCGAATAAGCGCGGATCGTCTTTTTTTCTGAAAGCTTGCGAAAAAATGAATAATAATGGCGCTGGTTTTCCATTCTATCGAAGTAGGAAACGGGGCGGTGGAATGCCGCTTATCTATACGAAGAAGGAGGCTTGGCCCATTATGGCTGATCAACACGTACGTGCTGTATTTGAACATTCTGAGGCGGCACAGGGAGCGCTGCGCAAGCTGCAGGCGCTTCGTGTAGATGGACAGGCAGACAGTACGGCACTTACCGCGACGCTTGAAGAGCATGTCAAGGACAGGGCACTGCGCCTAATTGAGGATGCAGGCGGAAGTATGGAGCTATTGATGTAAACGGGCCATGTAAAGCCAGCACTGGCATTTGCAGGCGGAGAGGACAGGGGAAAGCAGCCTGCCCTCTCTTTTTGCTATGCGCAAAAGATGATTTAATAGCTGGAAAGGCTGTAAAATAGCAGGTTTATCACATTTTCAAATACATATTTTGTGCATCAATGCGGATTGGTGTACAATAGATGTTAGTTTTTCACACTGGAGGCGTAGAAGCAAATGAAATGGCATGAACTTACAATCTCGACGACGGAGCAAGCGATTGAGATGATTTCTAACTTTTTGCATGAACGGGATGCGGACGGGGTTTCCATTGAAGAATCCGGCACGCTGAACAAAGAACGGGACACGTCCCTCGGTCAGTGGTATGAGACACCGCTGAATGATATTCCGGAAGGACATGCGGTTATAAAGGGGTATTTTTCGGAAGGAACAGATATCGCCGCTTTGAAAGCAGAGCTTGTAGCACCGATCGAACAGCTTCGTGAATTCGGCATTGATCCAGGCGATTATGAAATTACTTCGCAAATGGTAGATGAAGAGGACTGGGCAACGGCATGGAAGCAATATTTCAAGCCGCTTAAAGTATCGGAAACACTGACGATAAAGCCGACGTGGGAAGAGTACGAAGCTGCGCCGAATGAGAAAATTATTGAGCTTGACCCGGGCATGGCCTTTGGGACAGGTACACATCCAACAACCTCCCTCTGCCTGCAGACGCTGGAATCCGTCATTAAGGGCGGCGAGGAGATCATTGATGTTGGTACAGGCTCAGGCATTTTGGCGATTGGGGCTTGCAGATTGGGTGCCAGCCGTGTGCTTGCGCTTGATCTCGATCCAATTGCAGTCACAAGTGCGACGGAAAATGTGCGTCTGAACGGGCTGGAGGAGCAAGTCGAGGTTAAGCTCAGCGATCTGCTTGGCGTATTAGGCGGCAAAGGGGCACGCGGATCTGTTGGTTCAAATGAGTCCACGACGGTCTCGGTGCCAGTCGATCTGGTCGTTGCAAATATTTTAGCGGAAATTATTTTGCTGTTTATTGATGAGGTTTATCAGGCGCTGAAACCGGGCGGGCTGTATATTTCCTCCGGCATTTATAAAAACAAGGAAGAGCTTGTGGAGCAAGGGCTTGTGAAAGCCGGCTTTACCGTGGAGGAAATACGCCGCGATGAAGACTGGGTTGTATTCGTAGCACGCAAGCCGCAGGTAACGCAATGAGTATGGAAGGATGGTTTGCTTATCCGACCGCTGAATTGCCGTTTGCTGTGCTTGTGCTGATTATTGCTTTCACCGTTCACGAGTTTGCGCATGCTTACACGGCGTACAAGTTCGGTGACAATACAGCCTATGATGCCGGCAGGGTAACGCTGAATCCGCGCGTTCATTTGGATGTGCTGGGGATGATTTTAATTTTGCTTGCTGGCTTTGGCTGGGCCAAGCCTGTACCGGTAAACCAAAATCGCTTTAAGCATCCGCGCTTAATGGGCGTTATTGTGACAGCGGCAGGTCCGCTTAGCAACTTTGTGCTCGGACTGCTTGGCATTATTCTTTATTATATCAGCATCAAGTCGGGACTGTACCATATGGGCTCCATTGGCGTACAGGATGCTTTGCAAGTATTTTTCTCTTATTTCATATCGCTCAACTTTTTGCTGTTTATTTTCAATTTGATTCCATTGCCGCCGCTTGACGGTTACCGGATCATTCAAAATCTCGTACCGCTTAAAGTCGGGTATAAAATGGAGCAGAACATGCAATGGGGAATTATTATTTTCCTGCTGCTGTTGTTCATTCCACCGCTTCGCGCGGTGACCATTAGCCCGATTCTTAATTTTTCGCAGGAATTGGCAGCCAATTTTATGGGCCTGATCGGCGGATTGTTTATTTAATATTTCTCGGATTGAAACGCGCCGCGCCGCCAAAGGGAGAAGGGCAGCCGTTTCACCTTGAAATATAAGAATTTATAAGTTTGACACATATAAATGGGCTTATATTTCTCGGATTGAAACGCGCTGCGCTGCCAAAGGATGGCGCCTGCCGTTTCACCTTGTTTGGCACGGTTTGGTCATGGATTTTCGACATGAAAACATGCTATTATGAAGGATGGTTATGTAGACAATATGCAGCGGTATTTTATAGCGAAAGAGCAGTTTGCAGATGATGAGGTCCGCTTGCTTGGGGAGGATGCTTTCCACGCTGTGCGCGTCATGCGGATGAAGGCAGGCGATACGTTTATAGCAAGCGACGGCGAGCAGCGGGTCGTGCTTGCTTCGGTGCGTGAAGCGGCGTCCACCGAAGTTGTGGCGGATATTGCAGAGGAGCTTCCCAAAAATAGCGAGCCGAGCTGGCTCGTTACGATTGCCCAAAGCTTGCCGAAGGGCGACAAGATGGAATTGGTCATTCAGAAGGGCACCGAAATTGGCGCCTATTCGTTTGTCCCGTTCCAGTCGGAGCGCATGATTGTGCAATATGACGGCAAGAAGGAAGCAAAGCGTCTGGAGCGCTGGGGCAAAATCGCCAAGGAAGCCGCGGAGCAGTCGCATCGCTGCCGCGTACCGGCTGTAGAGCCGGTACGAAGCTGGCGCGAGCTGGTCAAATCGATTGCTTCCTATGATTTAGTTTTGTTTTGTTACGAACGAGAAGGCGATGCAGCGGAAGGCGTGGGCATTAGGCAGGCGCTATCTAGCTGGCGCTCTAACAGGGTAAACGATACTTCCGCTCCGAGCGTATTGCTAATGGTGGGGCCGGAGGGCGGCTTTACCGAGCGTGAAGCAGATGAGGCAGAAGCAGCAGGAGCCATTATTGTCGGCCTCGGCAAAAGGATATTGCGGACGGAAACCGCAGGTATCGTCGGATTGACATGCTTGCTGTATGAAGCTGGAGAAATGGGAGGAGTATAACAACATGCCATCGGTTGCATTTTATACATTAGGCTGCAAAGTGAATTTTTACGACACGGAAGCGATATGGCAGCTTTTCAAAAATGAAGGCTACGAGCAGGTCGATTTCGAAGCGACCGCTGATGTTTATTTAATCAACACCTGTACGGTGACCAATACAGGCGACAAGAAGAGCCGCCAAATCATTCGCCGCGCAGTGCGCCGCAATCCGGATGCCGTTATAGCGGTAACAGGCTGCTACGCACAGACGTCCCCAGCCGAAATTATGGCGATTCCCGGCGTCGATCTTGTTATCGGTACGCAGGATCGCGAGAAAATCATGACATTTGTCGATCAAATTCATGCGGACCGCCAGCCAGTCAACGCTGTTCGCAACATTATGAAGACGCGCGAATTCGAGGAGCTGGATGTGCCTGATTTTGCCGAGCGCACGCGGGCATTTCTGAAAATTCAGGAGGGCTGCAACAACTTCTGCACCTTCTGCATCATTCCATGGTCGCGCGGCTTGTCCCGCAGCCGGGATGCGCATAGCGTTGTTGAGCAAGCGAAGCAGCTGGTTACGGCAGGCTACAAGGAAATCGTGCTTACGGGCATTCACACTGGCGGCTATGGCGACGATTTGGATAACTACCGTCTGAGCGATTTGCTGTGGGATCTGGATCATATCGAAGGGCTGGAGCGTATCCGTATCAGCTCGATTGAAGCAAGCCAGATCGATGAGGCAATGATTGATGTGCTGAATCGTTCTACGAAAATGTGCCGTCATCTCCATATTCCACTGCAGGCCGGCGAAAACTCCGTGCTGAAGCGGATGCGCCGCAAATATACGACCGAGGAATTCGCGGCGAAAATCAAGCGTATCCGCGAGGTTATGCCGGGTGTTGCCATTACCACGGACGTTATCGTTGGATTCCCTGGCGAAACGAATGAAATGTTCGAGGAAGGCTTCCGCTTTATGGAGGAGCTGGGCTTCTCGGAAATGCACGTGTTCCCGTACTCCAAACGGACGGGTACACCGGCAGCGCGCATGGAAGATCAAGTGGATGATGAAATTAAGAATGAACGCGTCCACAAGCTGATCGACTTGTCCGAGCGCATGCAGCTTGCTTATGCAGAGAAGTATGTAGGCGCTGTGCTTGATATTATTCCAGAGCGCGACTACAAGGGAGCTCCAGGAACGGGACTTGTTATGGGCTATTCCGACAACTACATTCAAGTTGTATTCAACGGCTCCGAAGAATTAATCGGGAAGCTGTGCCGCGTTAAGGTTACCGAAGCTGGCGTCAATGAATGCCGTGGCCAGCTCGTGCGAGTGCTGGAAGGCGAAGTGCCGGCACTTCGCGGCTCTGAGACACACAGCTTTGTGCTGGAGCTGGATAATGAGCAGGATCAGCAAGCTGCTGTTCATACAAATGCAGAAGCATTAAGAGCATAACAAAAGGCCATTCAATGTGCGCGGATTTCGGTCGCTGGCTTCGCTAGTAGGCAGCGGCTGGAATTTTCGCTATTGCGATATGATGTCAATCAGGCAAGGGGGAAACAGGTGTGAAGGAAATATCAGCAGGAGGCGTCGTCTACCGCCGCACGGAAGAAGGCAAGCTGCAAATTCAGCTTATTCAGGATCGTTATGGCAAAGTATCGCTTCCCAAAGGCAAGATGGAGACAGGCGAAACCGTTGAGCAGACCGCATTGCGGGAAATTGCTGAGGAAACGGGGCTTCAGGGCAATATCGTAGCACCTATTGACCAAATTAAATATCAGTACCAGCATGATACCTATGGTACGGTCGATAAAGAGGTTCACTATTACCTGGTTGAAGCCATCGGCGGCGATTTGCAAGCTCAAGTAGAAGAAATTCGCGGAGTGGATTGGTTCGAGCCGCTTGATGCATGGAGACGCCAGAAGCAATCCGGCTATGACAACAACAATCGGATTGTCTCCGGCGCATTAGAGCTCCTCGGCATACCATTTACATAGCTTATAGTGCAGGGTTGGAAGTTTAGTTTGGGTGCGGCGCCCGCCGCAGTGCTGGCAAATAGCAAAGCGGCAGGGCAAGCAGCGAGCTGAAAATATTAAACAGCGTTTGCGCATGGGCAATTTGCGCTGCTGGAGCTGCGGTCAGCCAAGCAGATATTTCAGCGAGCAGGCCAACAAACGGCATGAAAAGCAGCGCGCCACCGACATTCAGCGTTATATGGGCGAGCGCAACGAATTGTCCCGCGCGCGATCCGCCAATGGAGGCGAGCAGTGCTGTGACGCAGGTGCCAACGTTTGCGCCTAGTACAACGGCAATGCCAACCTCTAGCGGCATCGCTCCGATTGCCGCAAAACCCATAATAATGGCAATGACAGCCGTGCTGCTATGCACGGCTGCGGTTAGCACCGCACCGGCGGCCAGCCCCCACCAGAGGCTGTCCGCCGTTTTGCTCATAAACCAGTCAAACATGGCGCTTTGCTGAATGTCCGGGCCGACGCTTTGCATCATCGCCATGCCGGCGAGCAAAATGCCAAAGCCGAGCGTAGCAACGGAGGCGGAACGAATCGTGTTTAGCCAGCCGCCCGTCCTTAAGGCGGGAATAAGCTGCAGCTCGCCGAGCAGTGCGGTCAGCAGCCAGGCGGAGACGGAGAGAATGAGCAGCGGCATTGTGAGACGCTCAAGGCTCAGCCCAAGCAGCTCCGTCGTCAGGCAGGTGCCGATGTTGGTGCCAAGAATGATGCCGAGCGTTCGCCGAAAGGTGAGCAGCCCGGCATTGACGAGGCCTATAGAGATGACGGTAACGGCTGTGCTGCTCTGAAGAAAAGCAGTAGAGATGGCGCCAGCCGCCAGTCCGTGAATGGGCGTAGCGGTAAACCGCTGCAAAATACGATTCAATTGTGTGCCGGCAAGGCGATGCAGCGCCAGCTCCATCAGCTTCATGCCGCTCAAGAATAATGCAAAGCCGATCACAATCGGCAAAATAATAGAATGAAGCATGGGCTGAATCTCCTTTTCTAAAAACGAGTGACAGATGTACCCATACATATATGCAGCAAACAAGACAAGCATGACAAGCATGAGAGAGGTTGGTTTTGCCATAATGACGAGAGCAAGGATAGCGCTGCAGCGCGGGCGCAAAAAACGTTTGGAGCAGGGCCACCCATGGGTATATGCAAGCGAGATTGATAAAATGGAAGGCACCGCAGAGCCGGGCGGCTTGGTTGACGTAGTCAGTCACCAAGGACGTTATCTGGCAACGGGCTATTGGAATCCTAAATCGCAAATTACGGTGCGTATTATTTCGTATAAGCAGCTTGAGGCAATGGATGCTGCGTTTTTCCACGATCGTTTCCAGCAGGCGAAGGAGCACCGCAGCCGTTTTGTGCCGGATCAGGATTGCAGGCTCGTATACGGAGAAGCTGATTTTTTGCCAGGCCTGACCGTTGACCGCTTTAATGATGTGCTAGTCATCCAATTGCTGACACTCGGCATGGACATTCACCGCGATGCGATCATTGAAGCGCTTATCCAGGTGTTTGAGCCGCGTGGCATCTATGAGCGCAGTGATGTCGGCGTTAGACAGCTGGAGGGCTTAGAGAAGCGTACAGGCGTGCTGTACGGGGAATGCCCGGCGATTTTGGAAATCGAAGAAAATGGGCTTAAGCTTGAGGTTGATATTGTGGAGGGCCAGAAGACAGGCTATTTCTATGATCAGCGTGAAAATCGCGCCTCCATCGCTCCGCTGATGAAGGGCTGGGGCCTGCGCAGCGGCATTAAGCTAATGCCGAAGCCTGCCGAGGACAGCAGCGCGAGTGCAGAGACAACAGGGGAACTCGTTCCAGTCAATGCAAATGGCAAAGAGGTCACCTTCCCCTACTGGGACGGTGCTACGGTGCTGGAATGCTTTGCGCATACGGGCAGCTTTACCTTGCACGCCTGTAAATACGGGGCGAAGAAAGTGACCTGCTTGGACATTTCCGAGCATGCCATTGATACGGCGCGCCGCAATGTGGAACGCAACGGCTTTACCGATCGCGTA
Organism: Paenibacillus sp. R-74696; assembly: GCF_055814915.1. Classification (NCBI taxonomy): domain Bacteria; kingdom Bacillati; phylum Bacillota; class Bacilli; order Caryophanales; family Paenibacillaceae; genus Paenibacillus; species Paenibacillus sp. R-74696. The sequence goes on along the minus strand of NZ_JBPULM010000030.1, from coordinate 572,303 downwards.
CAATTTGTTGTAACCGATGCTTTTGATTACTTGAGACTGCAAACGAAGGGGCTGGAGGAGCGTCTGGAGCGCAGCCGTGCAGGCACGGATACGTCCAAGCCGATCAGCGGCGGCGGCCAAACCTGGGACGTTGTCATTTTGGACCCTCCGGCGTTCGCCAAAACAAAAAATGCGGTAGCAGGTGCTGTCCGCGGCTATAAAGATATTAACTTGCATGGCATGAAGCTGGTGAATGAAGGCGGCTATTTGGTAACGGCGAGCTGCTCCTACCATATGCGTCCTGATTTGTTTCTGGAGACGATTCAGGAGGCCGCAGCCGATGCAGGCAAGCTGCTTAGGCTTGTGGAATGGCGGGCGGCAGGCAAGGATCATCCGCAGCTGCTTGGCGTAACAGAAGGGCATTACTTGAAATTTGCCATCTTTGAGGTGCGCAGCAAATAACGGAAACCTCTTGAACGGCGAGTATGCTTTTTGCTCGTTCAAGAGGTTTTTTTGCCAAATATTTAAGAACGTATGTTTGAAGTGCTCGTGAAAAGTGGCTACGGGTATGGTAGTATGGTTGATAATAGAACCGTAACGGAAGGTAGGGCTGCATGATGCCGCTTCAATTAGTGCTGGGCCGCTCGGGAGCGGGAAAAACGACATATTGCCTGGATGCGGTTCGCGGCAGGCTGAGCGCAGACCCGGACGGGGCTCCGCTAATTTTGCTCGTGCCCGAACAGGCGACCTTTCAGTCCGAGTATACGCTGCTTCGAGGCAGCGGCTTGCAGGGAATGATTCGGGCGCAGGTGCTGAGCCTGCGCAGGCTTGCTCTTCGCGTCATGCAGGAAACCGGAGGAACAGCGCTTATTCCAATTGGCGACGAGGGCAAGAATATGCTGCTCTATAAAATCGTACAGCGGCTGGGCAATCAGCTGGAGCTATTCGAGCATGGAGCGGGAAAACCGGGCTTCATTGAGCGTCTTGGGGAGCTGTTGACCGAATGGAAGCGTTATGGCATTAATTCGGCGATGATTGCAGAGCGCAGGGAAGAGGCAGCTTCTGCCCTGCAGGACTCAGCCTTGCTGAAGCGCAAGCTGCATGACTTGCAGCTTGTATACGAGAAGCTGGAGACCGAGCTCGCTGGGCAATATTTGGATTCGGAGGATTATTTGGCTCATCTGTCGACGGGGCTGTCCGAATTTTCAACGATTCGAGACACGGAAATTTGGATAGACGGGTTTAATGGCTTTACGCCAAAAGAATATGTCGCGCTTAGCTCGCTTATTAGCAGGGCGAAGAAAGTGACGATTACACTTAAGCTGAATCGAACCTATGCGGATGGTGAGCGGCCAGGAGAGCTGGATTTGTTTCATCCTACAGCAGACGCTTATGTAAAGCTGAGGGAGCTGGCGGAGGGCTTAGGCGTTGAAATGCTGGAGCCTATTATGCTCGGCACGCTTGGCCGTACAGTAAACGATGGCGGTGAAGCGGCGGACAGGTTCAGCAGCAGCCCTATGCTGGCTCATTTGGAGCGCCACTACGGGGGCCGGACGCAAATGGCGCTTTCTAATCCGGCTATGCTGGATGCAGCCAGTCCATTATGCGGCCTGTCGCTGCATGCGGCAGCAAATCGGCGAACCGAGGTGGAGCTGCTGGCGCGCGATATGCTGCGCCGGGTAAGGGAAGATAGAACAAACTGGCGCGATATGACGGTTATGGTGCGGAATACGGGAGATTATAGCGACTATATCGAAGCTGTTTTTCAAGAATACAATATCCCCTATTTCCTTGATCAGAGGCACACCACCGTTCATCATCCGCTGGTCGAGTTCATACGCTCCGCGCTGGAGACGGTGCTGCATAATTGGAGCTATGAGGCGGTGTTCCGCTGCATTAAGACGGAGCTGCTGTTTCCGCTTGACGGAAGCATTCCCCGTGATCAATTTGATTGGCTGGAAAACTTCGTTTTGGCGGCGGGCATTGATGGCTGGAAGTGGCTGGATGAAAAAAGATGGCGTCCATTCATTGTCGAGTCGCTTGAGGAAGAACAGGATGCAGCGGCCAATGCGCCATCCATGCGTGCGAAGGCGGAGTTCGAAGCAGTCATGGCGGCGCGCGGCGTAATCGTCCCGCCATTGCAGCAGTTTGGCAAAGAGCTGGAGAAGGCTTCAAATGTCACCATGATGTGTGAAGCTTTATACCGCTTGCTTGAGCATACGGGGGCGGCGGATCGGCTGGAGCGCTGGAGCCGCGAGGACAGCGAGGCTGGGCGTGTACAGCGCTCACGCGGTCATCGCCAGCTGTGGGATGGGGTCATGAATTTGCTTGACCAATTGGTCGAGCTCGTCGGAAATGAACCGCTGTCCGCCGATATATTCGTTGGCATGCTTGAGACAGGACTGGAAAGCCTGAAATTAGGAGCCATTCCGCCTGCTCTCGATCAGGTGCTGGTAGGCAGCATGGACCGGACGCGTTCCGGACAGGTACAGATCTGTTATGTGCTGGGAGCCAATGATGGCGTCATGCCGATGCGTTTTCAGGAGGATGGCGTACTGACGGATCAGGAGCGGGAGCGGCTGGCTGAGGAAGGCTTGGTGATGGCACCTGGCGTCAAGCGAAGGCTGCTCGATGAGCGCTTTCTGATTTATAGTGCGCTCACAACGCCGAGCCGCCATTTGTGGATGAGCTGGTCAGAGGCAGATGAAGAAGGAAAAAGCCTGCTCCCATCCGAAATTATCAGGCAGGTAAGACAGCTGTTTCATGGGCTGCCGATACAGCAAGTGCAGGCGGAGCCTACGCCGGCTATGTCTGTAAAGGAGCAAAGGGAATATATCCAGCATCCAAAGCGAGCCTTGTCTTACTTAATAACGGAGCTGCGCGCTTGGAAGCAGGGTAGCGAGATTGCTCCTTTTTGGTGGGAGCTTTACAATTGGTTCGCAGTACGTCCAGAATGGCAGGCGAAGCTTGCGCTGCTTACGAAATCGCTTGGATATGTGAATCAGGAGGAGCTGTTGACCGCTGATACGGCACAGCAGCTTTATGGCGTTCGCTTGAGGGCGAGTGTCTCGAGAATGGAGCGCTTCGTGTCGTGCCCTTTTCAGCATTTTGCCATTCATGGGCTGAAGCTGCGCGAGCGTAAAATGAACCGGCTGGAAGCGCCCGATGTGGGACAACTATTTCACGCCGCGCTCAGCCGATTGGCCGGAGAAGAAGGGCTTGGCCACGCTTTCGGCTCGGCTTCCGAGCGTGAAATCCGCGCGGCGGCGGTTCATACGGTGGACGAGCTAGCACCAAGGCTGCAATCGCAAATATTGCTGAGCAGCGGCCGCTATCGCTATATTGCCCGCAAGCTTAAGGAAATTGTAGCGCAGGCGGCCATTATGCTCAGTGAGCATGCCCGCCGGGCGGCGTTCCAGCCAGTCGGTCTGGAGGTTGATTTTGGGCCTGGCGGAACGCTGCCGCCGCTTATCATTCCTTTGCAGGATGGACAGTCCATGGAAATAATCGGGCGAATCGACCGGGTAGATGCTGCGGATACGGAGCAGGGCCTGCTGCTGCGCGTGCTGGATTACAAGTCTAGCGTGACTCAGCTGCGTCTGGAGGAAGTGGCCTTTGGGCTTTCCCTGCAAATGCTGACGTATTTGGACGTATTGGTGACGCATTCTTCCGGCTGGCTTGGAAAGCAGGCATCGCCTGCGGGCGTGCTTTATTTTCACGTGCATAATCCGCTGCTTGCGATGTCGAATCAAATGCCGGAAGCGAAAATCAAGGCAGAGCTGCGCAAGCGCTTCAAGCTGAGAGGGCTCGTTACGGCGGAAGCAGAGGCGGTGCGCCTCATGGATAATCAGCTGGAAACGGGATACTCCGAGCTATTGCCTGTAGCGCTTAAGAAGGATGGAGCTTTCTATAGCAGCTCTTCCGTCGTGACGGACAAGCAGTGGGACATTTTGCGGGATTCCGTCAGGAGGACGATTAGCGGAATTGGCTCGGAAATCAGCTGTGGCAAGGTATCGATTGAGCCGTACAAGCTTGGGACAAAAATACCTTGCCAATATTGTGATTATAAAGCGGTTTGCCAGTTCGATCCGCTGTTTGACGGCAATGAATATGTGCGGCTTCGCAAGCCTTCAACGGAAGAGCTATGGCAGCGGCTGGAGAAAGGAGAAAGCATCGATGACGGAAATGATAAAGGCCATTAAACCAGAAGGCAGCACCTGGACCGATGAGCAGTGGAGCGCCATTGTAACAGAAGGATCCAACATCCTTGTAGCTGCTGCTGCTGGCTCTGGCAAAACGGCTGTGCTGGTGGAGCGCATCATTCGCAAAATTTCTTCCGCGACCGATGTGGACCGTTTGCTCGTTGCGACTTTTACGAAAGCGGCAGCTGCGGAAATGAAGGAGCGGATTCGCCTTGCGCTGGAGAAGGAGCTGGATCGCCAGCCTGAATCTGAGCATTTGCGGCGCCAGCTTGCGCTGATGAACAGATCGTCGATCACGACACTTCATTCTTTTTGTCTAGATGTTATTCGCCGTTATTATCCGCTGATTGGGCTTGATCCCGGCTTTCGCATCGCCAATGAGACAGAGAGCGAGCTGCTGCGGATGGAGGTGCTGGATCAGCTGTTTGAGGAAAAATATGACGAGGCTGATGCCGATTCTGGCGCCGGTGGCGCTTTTCTGGCGCTGGCGGACCGGTTGGGCGGAGAACGCGGCGATGAGCCGCTGTACAAGCTCGTACAGGATCTGTATGCTTTTGCGCAAAGCCATCCATGGCCTGAAGAATGGCTGCGAGAAACGGCTCAAAGCTTTAATGTGCAAAATGCAGCCGAGCTTCAGCACAGCAGCTGGGTTGCCAGCTTGCGCGACGATGTGGAGCTGGCGCTTGCCGGCGCGGAGGCTCTGCTGCGGAAGGGGCTTGATTTAACGCGCGAGCCTGCTGGACCAGCGCCTTATGCTGCCAATTTCGAGGACGATCTGGCACTTGTCCTCATGCTCAAGACTGCCGTACAGGAAGGCCCTTGGGAGCAATGGTTTGAGCCGTTCCATACGGTGGAATTTGGGAAATTAAAGGCGATGCGCGGCGACGAATATGACAAATCGCTGCAGGAGCAGGCGAAAGATTTGCGGGACGGTGCCAAAAAGCTGCTCGGCACATTAGCCGATGAGCTGTTCGGGCGTACGCCGGAACAGTTTTTGGAGGAGCTGCAGAAGCTGGCTCCATTAATGGCGGCGCTGAGCGAGCTCATTATTGATTTTGGCAAAAGGTATGAAGCAGCGAAACGGGAGAAGGGGCTGCTGGATTTTGGCGATCTGGAGCATTATTGCCTGCGCATATTGCGCACGGAAGACTCGTCCGTAGAGCAGACACTGCCTTCGAATGCGGCGCTGGAATACCAGAACCAATTCGATGAAATTTTGCTTGATGAATATCAGGACATGAATATGGTGCAGGAAGCGATTGTAACGCTGATATCAAGACCGGGAGCGGGGAACCGTTTTATGGTTGGCGATGTAAAGCAAAGCATTTACCGCTTCCGGCTTGCGGAGCCAAATCTATTTATGCATAAATACAAAAGCTACGCGGTTCAGACTGCTCAGCCGGGCATGGACGAAGCGGATAAAGAAGCTGCCATTCATGCATCGTCAATAGCTCAAGCTGCTTCTTCCGATGAACAATCAGCAGGCTTGCGCATTGATCTGGCGCGCAACTTCCGCAGCCGTCAAGAGGTAGTTGACGGCGTGAATGATGTATTTCGCGGCATTATGCGGGAATCCGTAGCCGAAATGGATTATGATCAGCGCGCAGAGCTTGTATGCGGCGCTTCTTATCCAGCAGCAGAGGAAACGGGCGCATACGAAGTAGAGCTGATTGTCATCGATAAGGCCGGCTCTGTCATCGCGGAGGATAAAGTGCAGCCAGAGGATGAGGAAGAGGGGCAAGACGCTGCTGAGTCGGCGGAGGATTTGCAGACAGCGCAGCTGGAAGGCCGGCTGATTGCGCGGAAAATCCAATCGCTTATGGACAGCGGCTACCGCGTTTATGATGGCAAAAACAAACGGAGCCGTCCGTTGGAATGGCGGGATATCGTTATTTTGCTGCGCGCGACATCGCAGTGGGCGCCTATTATCATCGAGGAGCTGCAGGCTGATGGGGTACCCGCTTATGCCGAGCTGAGCAGCGGCTATTTTGATGCCATTGAAGTGCAGACGATATTGTCCCTGCTTCGTGTCATTGACAATCCGTATCAGGATATTCCGCTCGCAGGTGCGCTGCGATCTCCTATTTTCGGCTTGGACGCCGAGGAGCTGGCGCTCATAAGGATAGAAAAGTCCGGCGTCAGCTATTTTGAAGCGCTGCTAGCTGCTGAAGGCAGCCTAACGCTCCCAGAGGCGTTGCGCCAGAAGCTGACTCATTTTCTCGCGCAGCTTGAGCGTTGGCGCAGCGAGGCCAGACAGGGCGCGTTGGCTGACCTCATTTGGCGTATTTATCGTGAAACCGCTTATTATGATTTTGCCGGCGGTCTCCCTGGCGGCACGCAGCGCCAAGCGAATTTACGCGCTTTGCATGACCGCGCTCGCGGTTACGAGGCAACCTCTTTCCGGGGCTTGTTCCGGTTTTTGCGTTTTGTAGAGCGAATGCGCGATAGCGGAGGGGATCTTGGCACGGCAAGGGCGCTCGGCGAGCAGGAAAATGTCGTCCGCATTATGTCGATCCACAAGAGCAAAGGGCTGGAGTTTCCCGTCGTGTTCACGGCAGGTCTCGGCAAGTCATTTAACCAGCAGGATTTGCGGAGTGCTTTTCTGCGTCATAAGCAGCTCGGATTCGGACCGCGATTTGTGGATCCACAGCAGCGTGTCAGCTATCCGACATTGCCATTTCTAGCCATTCGCCGCAGGCTGCGCATGGAAATGCTGGCCGAGGAAATGCGGATTTTATATGTGGCTCTCACCCGCCCAAAGGAAAAAATGTTTCTGGTCGGTACGGTTTCAGATGCAGCTAAGAAGCTGCCAGGCTGGCTGGCAGCTGTTGACGCAAGCGGCAGCATACCGGATTTTAAACTGGCATCGGCAACGACTTTTTTAGATTGGCTTGGACCGCTCGCCGCATCAAGCTTTGAGCAGCAGGATGCAGAGGAAATAGATCAGCTATCCGGCATGAGAAGGCTGGAATGGCGATCAGGCTTCGTTGCAGCGGCGGTATTCAGCAGTGAAGCAGCAGCAGCGCTCCAGCCAAATGAGGGCCTTGAGGAGAGGGAGCTGCGGCTGCAAGGCATTCTTTCGCTGGCGCAGCTTGAGCTGCAGCCGGAGGAGCAGGACAGCGAGCTGAGCGAGCGATTGGATTTTCATTATTCTCATCAAGCTGCAACTCTTTTGCCGGCCAAAACGTCTGTTACTGAGATTAAACGTCTTCATGGGGAAGCTCTTGCTGACCGCGAAGCGGCTCCTTTGTTTGACACTGGAGCCGCAGCGATGAATGATGTGAATGCAAGCGGCAGCTATTCATCGTCGGAGCCGTTAGAACATCCGGAGCAGTCGGGTGTCGCAAGGGAGCAAGGAGAAGCGAATAATAGCAATGACCTACAGCCAGCGCCTAGAGGCTCCTTCCGCTTGCGCCGTCCGCGGTTTATGGAGCAGATTTCACTTACAGCGGCGGAGAAAGGCTCTGTCAATCACCTTGTCATGCAGCATATACCGCTTAATGGCACAGTTGACGGGGACGTCGTTATTAAGACGGTCCGCGGCATGGTAGAACGCAAGCTCTTGACAACGCGTCAAGCGGAGGTTATTGATGCCATGAACATTGCTGCTTTTTTCGCAAGCCCTCTTGGCTTGCGCCTGCTGGCAGCCGGTGAGGTCAAACGCGAGGTGCCATTCAGCTGCATGCTGTCTGCCTCGCGGGTGCACCCTTCTGTTGCTGACGAAGCAAAGGACGAGCAGATTTTAATTCAAGGCGTGGTGGACTGTGTGTTCGAGGATCAGCATGGATTGGTCCTGGTCGATTATAAAACGGACCGGATCATTAATCAGCAATGGGAGCAGGCAGCAGAGCGCCATCGGTTTCAGCTGGAGCTTTATGCGGAAGCGCTCGAAGCCGTTTTGCTGCGTAAAGTAGCGCAGTGCCACGTATTCTTTTTTGATGGCGGGCAGTCGGTGCGACTTCGTTGAAGCTGGAGCAGCACCTTTATGGCGAAGAGGCAGCAATAGCTGTAATTATTTATAGTAAGGCGATTTAATTTTAGGGGGAAGAAAGCGTGTCAGTAGAGCAACAACCGCCGAAGAAAAAGCCGATTGCATTGGCAATCACTATCGTGCTGCTGGTGTGCAGCCTTAATGGAAACATGTTTTTATATTCGCAATATTTGTCCAACATTCAAGAGAAGAAATATGAGACTGGACAGCGTGTCGCTTCCGATGCCATCGGCGCCGCAGCATTTTATAATGCGGTATTGCCTGAGCTTGAAAAGCTGGGGAAATCAGCGGAGCTTTTGGAGCGGAATGAGGCCAAATTCAGTGCAGGCGCGGCTTTCCGTCATGTGGATCATGTGATGGATTATTTGAAAGAAGCGCATCAGTATAATGGCACGGAGTTTGCTAGCGGCAAGCTGGAAGCTTATTTTAACGCGGTGCAGCAGTCGTTGGCCAAGGTCGGCGGCCATGAGGGTGCCCTAACGGCAGCCGAGCAGGCTTATCTAACGAAGCTTCAGCAGGCATTCAGCAAGCAGCTGGAAGCTGTAATGGCTTTTAATACAGATACATTGGAAAGCAGAAGCTTGTCCATTCAAATCGGCAATGGCTACAACAATTGGCTGGAAATTGCGGATAAGCTGGAGCAGGCGATAGGCGAACACACAGATGCCCGGTTGCAATAGCTGCGAGCCGTCAAAAACCTATGCCGATCCATCTTTTATCCTATAGGAAGACTGAGGGGATTGGACGAGCTTTGCTCATTCCGTTATGATGGAATAAGGTTGTATAACATAATTTAGGGGGAGTTTTGAATGGATTGCATTTTTTGTAAAATTGTCGAAGGTAAATTGCCGTCAACTAAAGTGTATGAGTCGGATACAGTCATTGCTTTTAAAGATATTAAGCCGGAAGCGTCCGTACATATTTTAATCATTCCTAAAAAGCATATTGCCACAATGAATGATGTGACCGCAAACGACGATGCTGTAATGGCTGAGCTGTTCACAGCAGCACGTCAAATTGCGATCGAGCAGGGCATTGCCGAATCTGGCTACCGTTTAATTAACAATGTGAATAGCGATGGCGGCCAGTTGGTGTATCATTTGCATTTCCATTTGCTTGGAGGCGAGAAGCTGGGCCCGCTAAATGCGGAATAAGGCAAAGCTGAACATGCAATAAAGGTTTTTGAAAGGAGTTTGTATGTCCCGTTCCAAAAAAAATATCGCTGCCGGCCTATTGTCATTCGTCCTTCTAATCGCTGTCTATGCTACAGCAGTAGCCCATCCAGGGACGGTTGTTACGAAAAAAATCTGCACCTCTTGGGAATTAGCCAAAAATAGAGCGTTTATTATGACGCATAAACAAGCAAATCAACCGCTGCTGGATTCAAAAGCGTTGACGCTGGCGGACAATGCTGATCGGGTACCCGTATTGATGTACCACTACATTGCTCCAAAGGCTGACATTAGCGAGCCGGACAACAATTCCATGATTAGTTTGGAATCGTTTGAGCAGGGGATGGAATATTTGCACACGAATGGCTACAAGACAGCGACGATGGAGCAGCTCGAGAAATATATAAATGGCGAAGGTGTTTTGCCGGATAAGTCGGTCGTTATTACGTTCGATGATGGGTATCAAAACAATATTATTTATGCTTATCCTATTTTGAAAAAATATGGCTTTCACGCGACGATGTTTGTTGTTGGAACCCATATTCAACAAAAGACGGCAGCATTCGATTCGAAAAAAACAAGCTTTCTTTCCACTGAGGAAATGAAAGCGTCGAGCGACGTATTTGAATATCACAGCCACACCTATGATTTGCACAAAAAAGGGACAGCGGTTTGCGGCATTGCCTATTCTTCGCTTGCAGACGCCAGCCTGATTACGAATGATATTCACCAAATAAAAGAGCTTGGCATTGACTCGCCTTATTTTGCTTACCCGTACGGCGAGGCGAACACACAGATTATTTATCATTTGCGTGAAAATGGTTATCGGATGGCGTTCTCCGTACGCAGCGGTTTTGCTGAGCCGGGAACCGATCCAATGCTGGTTCCGAGGTTGACCGTTACTTCTTCTACGGATATGCATACGCTGCTTCATCCGGAAGCCATTGTGCATTGATGCAGTTTAGGCGCAGCATTCGCATGATACGCTGGCTCCTAATGAGAAGCGGAAGCCTGCTCTTTTTCGGCCAATGAAGTCTATTAATCTAGTAATAAAAGCTTTGCTGCTTGGCGGCATTCATAATTCGGAGGTTATTTTAGTTGTTGAAGAAGAAATATAAAATGTTGACGATCGTTGCTCTCGCTTTTTTGATGCTGGTCGGTTGCTATTATTTATATAAATTTAAAGCAGCTTCTATCGATCGTTTGTCCATTGACCGTGTTCAAGCGCCCTTTACGAAGGTCGAATCGGTTGAGGCCGTAAAGTCGAGCTATGATTTAATTGTCGTCGGTACCGATCCGGAAGGAATAATGGCTGCTGTGTCTGGAGCCAGAAATGGGCTGAGCGTGCTGCTGCTTGAAGGCAGAGACCGCGATATTTTGGGCGGTTTAATGACGCTGGGCGGGCTGAATACGCTCGATTTGAATTATTCCCCAAATCAGCCGTGGTATTATCGCTATTTGCACAAATCGAAGTTTTTGAATGAAGGGTTATTTCAGGAATGGTTTGATCAGGTAGAAGGCAGCTCGGTTGATACACATACGGCGGCCAACGTCTTTTACAAAATGATTAAACAGGAGCAAAACATTGATTTGCTCATGCATGTGCAGAAGATGGAGCCGATTTTGCAGCAGTCTGGCGAGAATATGCAGCTAACTGGGCTGTCGATTACTAAACCGGATGGCAGGGCCGAGAAGGTTGCGGCAAAAGTAGTCATTGATGCTTCGCAGGATGCTGATATCGCTGCCGCCTCTGGCGTTCCTTACTCTATTGGGCGCCAGGATATTGGCGAAGGCAAGGCGAAGATGGCAGCAACGCTCGTGTTTAGAATGGACAATGTGACGAACGAGGCTTGGCGGAATTTCAAAGGGCTGGAAGGCTTAGGCTTAGACAGCACGAGCATTTGGGGATTTGGCGATGCCAGAAAATATCCGCCAAGCGATCCCGAGAAGGTGAAAATTCGCAGTCTTAATATAGGCAGGGAAAACAATGAAACGATGTTGTTTAACACGATGCAGATTTATGGAGTTGACCCGCTAGATCCGGAATCCGTGGCTCGCGGCATGGAAGTCGGCAAAAAAGAGTCGCCACTCATCGTTGACTATTTAAAAAAGACATACCCACAGTTCGCCAATATGAACTACGCGGGTACTGCATCAGAGCTGTATATAAGAGAATCACGGCATATTTATGGCGAGTACAGGCTGACGCTGGCCGATGTGCTGGAAAATCGGGATAAATGGGATGCAATCGCTTATGGCTCCTACGATGTTGATATTCAAAGCATCAACTACAGCGATGTGGGAACAATTATGCTAAGCCCGATGCAATATGGCGTTCCGTTCCGCAGCTTGGTTCCACTTAAAGTCGATGGGCTGCTCGTAGTCGGACGCTCAGCCAGCTTTGACACCATTCCTCATGGCAGCGCAAGGGTCATTCCGCTAGGCATGGCGACGGCAGAAGCTGCAGGAGCGGCGGCGAGCCTTGCCATTAGCAACGAAATCACGGTCAGAGAGCTGTCCCAATCGACGGAGCTCATCAGCAAGCTGCGCAAGAAGCTCGTTAAGCAGGGCATGGACTTGACCTATGAAAAGTTCGAACAGCCTGCTTACATGAAACACAAGGACTATAAGGGCCTTGTGGCAGCAGCCAGCATGTATATGACGTCTGGAAGCTATTCGAATGAGGCATGGGACCTTGATGGCTCGATGAGCATTGGGCGCTATTTGAACAAGCTTAGAACGCTCAAAAAAGCGCATCCTGACCAGTTCCCCGGTTTTCCTGACGGTGCGGTCAAGGATATGAAGGATTTATTGACTGGACCATTGACATTGGAGCAGTCGGCCTATATGCTGGCACTGACGGCTGGGCTCGATACGACGAGAGAAGCGGCGCTTAAGGATCTCATTTCCCGTGGCTGGATTAGTGAGGAAATCATTGGTCAAATGCTCAATGTAGAAGAGCTGACGAATGGGGATACTTATATGATGTTCTACGATATTTTGAAAAATGGATTTGGCATTGTTTACGAGTGAAATTAGTGAGTTGACACTGTATTTTGTTTTGACTTATAATGGAGTTTGATAAACCGTGTTTAATGCTCTGGACGGTCTGTTTCGGAGGGAGGGAAAACTTGTGTCTGAAACTAAGGTTAAGAAAAATGAAACCATTGACTCTGCACTTCGCCGCTTTAAACGTTCTATCGCTAAAGATGGCGTGTTGGCTGAGGTTAAGAAACGCAAACATTATGAAAAGCCGAGTGTAAAGCGTAAGAAGAAGTCCGAGGCTGCTCGTAAGAGAAAGTTTTAGGAGGCTCTTAGTATAATGAACCTGAGCGAAAGATTGAACGACGATATGAAGCAGGCCATGAGGAATCAGGACAAGTTCCGGCTTACAACCATTCGTATGATGCGTGCGTCAGCTAAAAACTTGGAAATTGATTTGAAGCGTCCTCTGGACGACAGTGAAATGCTTGATATCCTAAGTCGTGAGATCAAACAACGTAAAGATTCCCTCCAAGAATTTAGCAAAGCCGGCCGTGAGGACCTGGTAACAGGTCTTAACGCAGAAATTGAAATTATTAGTCAATACCTTCCCACGCAGCTGACCGAAGAAGAGATAAAAGCGATAGTAACGCAGACCATCCATGAACTCGGTGCTTCTTCCAAAGCCGAGATGGGGAAAGTCATGGGCGCCTTGTTGCCTAAAACAAAAGGGCGCGCTGACGGTAAACTAGTAAATCAGCTCGTACAACAATTTCTGCAATAACGATATGTTCGGACGAAAACATCCCTTCCGAGGGGTGTTTTTTGCTTTTTAAAATATAAGAATTTATAAGTTTCACACTTATAAATTCTTATATTTCACCCTTGAAACGGTAGCTTGGCGCCAGAGGACGGCGACAGCCGTTTACGCTTGATTCAGTTATTCATAGGTGGATGCGCATGAAAAAGGACTCTGTTTTCTTATCAAATAGGTCAGTTGGCGTAAGTTGGTGTAAGCTATTTAAGCTTATTTTGCAACGTTTCAGGGTAATCCTTCGTAATAACGAATATAATGGCTATAAAGGAGGGGTGGAAGGTTGAATATAAAAAAATGGCGCCAAACCGCTTTCTGGTCGAAATTAGCTGTTTTTTCAGCATTGGTTGTCGCCTTAGGCAGTGGCCTGCTGGTCGGTATGCAGCCTGTAAAGGCACAGCAGCTTGCCGCGGATGAAGCTGGTGGAGCGGTCTACATTGTTCCAGTCAAACAGACGATTGAGAGCGGGCTTAAATCATTTTTGGAGCGCGCTTACAAAGAAGCGGCCGAAGCAAAGGCGGAACGTGTCGTTCTCGTTATTAACACGTTCGGCGGAGAAGTAACCAGCGCAGAGGAGATCGGGGAGGTCATCCGCAAAAGCGCAATTCCTACAACTGCCTATATTGAAGGCAAAGCGGTGTCGGCAGGTACTTACATTGCGCTCAATGCGCAAAATATTGTAATGGAGCCGGGAAGTACAATTGGCGCAGCGGCTGTCGTTGATGGCGGAGGCCAATTGATTGATAACCCGAAAATCGTCTCCTATTGGACGAAGACGATGATGGAGGCTGCAAAGCTGAATGGCCGGGATGCGAATATTGCAGCTGCCATGGTGGATACGACAGTGGCGGTTAGCTTGCCGAAAGCAGGCATAGAGAAGCCGGCAGGGGAAATATTATCCCTATCCGCCGACGAGGCGCTGGCTAGCGGCTACGCGGAGCATATCGCAGCTTCTGTAGGGGAAGCTATTACATGGCTGAAGCTTGATCAGAAGCAGCTCATTTCGTTTGAGCCGTCGCTGGCTGAGAAAGTATCACGCTGGCTCGTTAATCCGTATGTGATGACTGTGCTGCTCATCCTTGGTATTGCGGGCATCGTAGTTGAGCTTCTGATGCCAGGCTTTGGTGTGCCGGGCATTCTGGGAATCATTTCTTTCAGCTTGTATTTCTTCGGTCATTATGTTGCCGGATTTGCAGGCATGGAATCGATTGTTCTCTTCGTTATAGGCTTAGCTTTGCTCATTATCGAGGTATTCGTTCCAAGCTTCGGCATTTTGGGACTGTTAGGCGGCGCAGCACTCGTTGCTGGTGTAGTTACCGCAGCATCCGATCCGATGACGGCGTTTATCTCACTCGTCACAGCGCTCGTTGTGGCTGTTCTTGTGATGTATTATATTTTCAGAAAATATAGACATAGAGGCATTTGGAATAAATTCATTCTTCGCGATAAGCTGACGAAGGAAGAAGGTTATGTATCCGCAGATGAGAAAGACAGCCTGCTGGGACTTGAGGGGGTTACCCTTACTCCGTTAAGACCTGCTGGAACAGTACAAATCGGTGAAGAGCGGATTGATGTCGTAACGTCAGGCGAGTTTATTTCAACTGGAGCAAGCGTTGTCGTCGTCAAAGCGGAAGGTACTTGGGTAGTTGTGAAAGAGACAATGAAAGCATAACATAAGCGCGACTCAGCGCTTAACTAAAGCAATGGAGGTATTTATAAATGGGTCTGGATCCGGTTGTTTCAATATTGATTATAGCGGTTATTGTTATTATTGCGTTGTCCGTCTTCCTGAGCTTTTTTCCAATTATGCTCTGGATTTCCGCACTTGCGTCGGGTGTTCGTATCGGTATTATTACACTTGTTGCCATGCGCTTACGCCGAGTTGTCCCGAGCAGGATTGTTAATCCGCTCATTAAAGCTACGAAAGCCGGCCTTGGGCTGAATATTAATCAGCTGGAAAGCCATTTTCTCGCTGGCGGTAACGTTGACCGCGTTGTCAATGCATTGATTGCGGCACAGCGTGCCAATATCCCGCTCGTGTTCGAGCGTGCGGCTGCCATTGATCTTGCTGGCCGTGATGTGCTTCAAGCGGTGCAAATGAGCGTTAATCCACGTGTCATTGAGACACCAACGGTTGCAGCAGTAGCGAAGGACGGTATTGAGGTTAAAGTTAAAGCGCGTGTTACTGTACGTGCCAACATTGAGCGACTTGTCGGTGGTGCTGGTGAAGAGACCATTATCGCCCGTGTCGGCGAGGGTATCGTTACGACGGTCGGTTCGGCAAATTCCCATAAAGACGTTCTTGAAAATCCAGACATGATTTCCCGTACAGTTCTCGGGAAAGGGCTTGATGCTGGTACAGCTTTCGAAATCTTGTCCATTGATATCGCGGATGTAGACGTAGGCAAAAACATCGGTGCCCATCTCCAAACGGAGCAAGCTGAGGCCGACAAACGGATTGCCCAAGCGAAAGCAGAGGAACGCCGTGCAATGGCAGTAGCGCAGGAGCAGGAGATGAAGGCGCGAGTTATTGAAATGCGGGCGAAAGTTGTGGAATCCGAATCGCAAGTGCCAGTTGCTATGGCTGAAGCGCTCAAAAACGGAAAAATCGGCGTCATGGATTATTTGAACCTGAAAAACCTGGAGTCGGATACACAAATGCGTAATTCCATTGGCAAGAGCGACGCCCCAACCGAAAAAAATGACAATTAATAATGGAGAATAAAGTACGGGCGTAGCTGCTTACCCTGGAGGTGAATCTGAACCAGTGGAACATATATTTGAGTTTATTACAAAAAATATTTATTTCGTCGTTATTGTCGGCGGCTTTCTCCTGTCGATCTTCAATCGGGTCAGTGCAAAAAAACGGAACAATCCGCGAATGCCGGACTTTAACGGTCAAAGCGCTTCTGATACTGCCTATCCGCAGCAAGGAACAGCTGTGCAGCAGCAGTCTGGCCGTTATGATCAGGAAGAGGCCTACCAGGAATGGGACGACGACGCTGATTATGAGGAACGGTCAATTTCCTATCGCCAAGCGGAGGAGGAGGCTGAGCGTGAGAAGCAGCACCATCTGTCAGAGCTCTCCAGAGCGCTTGAGCGCACGCAGCAGCAGCAAGCAGCTGTAACAGCGTCACAGCAGCGTGAAGCCGCCGCAAGGCGCAGCAATCGGGCTAGCAGCGAGGCTGAGGTTGTTCCTGACACGCGTTTAGCACCTTTGAGCGCTGATGAGCTTCGCAAGGCGGTTATCTGGTCAGAAATATTGGGCCCGCCGAAATCGAAGCGGCCTTATGGCAAGGTCAGATAATATTAGCTTTACTTTTAAATAGCGCAGCTTTCAGAAATCCATTACGGATGACTGAAGGCTGCGCTATTTTTCATAAAACCAGCACCCCGCGCATAGCTTGATATAGTACGATAATGGGCCTTGTGTCATATTTAACGTCTGGCGAGCGTGATAAGGGGGACGATCCTTTACCTATGAACCGTTTAAAACGCAAACTTCGCAAAATGACAGCGGATATTCTGGATTTGCCCCAGGATGTCGTCTATGATCTTCCCCGGCTGACGATGATCGGCGATCGCCAGTTATATATTGAGAACCATCGCGGTGTCATACATTTTTCCAGCGAGCAGCTTAGGCTTGCGCTCAGCAAGGGCGAGCTTGAGGTGACGGGAAACTCGCTCGTTATTCGAACGATTTGGACAGAAGAGGTTTTTATTGAAGGTCAAATTACAGGCATAGCCTTGCGGGAGTAGGAGGGGAGCGGCTTGAAGCTGAAATGGTCGGACTGGGTACTGGGCGTCGTTACGGTTAATATCAGGGGCGGACAACCTGAGCGGCTTGTGAATCGTGCATTGGAAGGGGGGTTGCAGCTTGCGTCCATCGGTTGGACGGGCGATGGCAAGCTGCAGTTTGATGTGTCTGTGAGCGATTATTTTCGCTTAAAGCCTTTTTTAAAGGAGACAGGCTGTAGGGTGCATGTCGTAAAGCGGCAAGGGATGCCGTTTTGGTTGGTAAGGCTGGAAAAACGGAAATTTTTCATCGCAGGCATTGCGTTATTTTTCATTGGCATCTACTTGCTTTCCTCGCTTATATGGTCGGTTGAGGTTAAGGGCAACTTGAAATTAACGGAAGAGGAAATTATAGAGGCGGCAAGGCAGGAGGGGATTTTTCCGCTCCAATGGTCGTTCCGTTTGGAGGATACGGATATTATATCCAAGAGGCTCGTCAACAAGCTGCCGAAAGCAACGTGGATTGGGGTGGAGAAGAAAGGAACGAGAATCATCATTCAAGTGGCGGAAACGACAGAACCGGATCATCGGGAATTGGAAAATCCCCGCCACCTCATTGCGTCAGCCGATGCAGTCATTACGGAAATTTATACGGAACGCGGTCGTGCTGTCGTAAAGAAAAATGCGAAGGTCAAAAAAGGGCAAACGTTGATTTCGGGCACGATGGGCGGCGGCGCTTATACGCAAACGGTTGTGGCAAAGGGCTCGGTACGTGGGCTAGTCTGGTATGAGTTTAATATTGCTTCACCGATGTCGCAGCAGGTTAAAGTATATACGGGGGAAAAAAGGCAGAAGTGGTACGTCGTCATTGGCGGCAGAGCGCTGCAGGTGAGCGGCTACGGCAAAAATCCGTACGAGCAGTCGGAGACGATCGTGGAGGAGGATAAGGCGAACTTTAAAAGCATAAGCCTGCCCTTCGGTCGGATGAAGCAGACGGTAATGGAAGTACATACGGAAGAGCTGAAACTATCAGCGGATGAAGCGCGCGCGGGTGGAATTTTGCAGGCGAAAGCGAATGTTATGACGAAAGCGGGCAGCGATGCGGTCATCCGGGATGAAATTGTTTTGCATGAAAAGACGGAGAATGGTAAAGTTTATATGAAAGTTCTTTTTGAAGTAGAGCAATCGATTGTGAAAGAGATGCCCCTAGTCCAGATGCAAGGAGATTGAGGTTGTTTGCAAAATGAAACAATAGTCGTCAGAATTCCGCTGGAAAACGCGGGAGAAGGATTAGCGGTATTTGGTCCACAGGACAAGTTCCTAAGACTGGTAGAGGCGCAGTGCGAGTCCTCAATCACATCTCGTGAAGCAGAAATCGTCATTTCTGGTGCTGTGCAGGAGGTACGCTCGCTTGAGCAGCTGTTCAGCGTCATGCTGCAGCTTGTAAGAGGCGGCTACATGCCTTCAGAGCGGGACATGATGTATGCGCTTGATTTGGCCCGTACGATGCAGGCAGAAGAGCTTCTTGATTTATTCAAGGCTGAAATTACAACTACGTTTCGTGGCAAGCCCATCCGGGTGAAGACAATCGGCCAGCGCCATTATGTAAAGACCATTCACAAGCATGATGTCGTATTCGGTATTGGCCCAGCCGGCACAGGAAAAACCTACTTGGCTGTCGTGCTCGCTGTAGCCGCCTTAAAGCAGGGCTTGGTGAAGCGAATCATACTGACAAGGCCAGCTGTCGAGGCAGGCGAAAATCTCGGCTTTCTGCCCGGCGATTTACAGGAGAAGGTCGATCCTTACTTGCGTCCGCTTTATGATGCCCTGCATGATGTGCTGGGACCTGAGCAGACGGTAAAGGCTTTTGAACGCGGCACCATTGAGGTTGCCCCGCTTGCGTACATGCGTGGACGGACCCTTGATGATTCCTTTATTATTTTGGATGAAGCCCAGAACACGACGCCGGAGCAAATGAAGATGTTTTTGACACGGCTAGGCTTTGGCTCCAAGATGGTTATTACCGGCGACGTGACACAGATTGATTTGCCAAGAGGGAAAAACTCAGGTTTAATAGAGGCACAGCGGATTTTGCAAAATATAGACGAACTTGGCTTTATCTTTTTTTCCGAGCAGGATGTTGTCCGTCACTCCTTAGTGCAGAAAATCATTGTCGCCTACAATCAGGACGCTGAGAACAAAGCATAGAGAGGAATGTCCGCTCCATGAACCAGAACCAGAATCATTCCGGTAAACAGGGGAACCTGCAGAGCACCAAGGCTGCGGGGTGGAAACAGAGCGTAGCTGTCCGCTTCGTGCTCATGCTATTATTTGTGTTTCTGTTTTATTTCAGTCTTGCTCCGCATCTCGTTCCGGAAACCTATGATATTCAAGAGGGCGTTGCCAGCGAGAAGGATATCGTCGCTCCCCATCAAATACCGGACAGCAAGGCGACGCTGCAGGCGCAGGAGGAAGCGGCTAATCGCGTAGATGCGATCTATTCGAACGTTGCGCTGCGCAGCGAGCTGCTGCTGGGCGAGATATTTTCGCGTATGGAGCAGTTGAACCAGGACGATCAGGTAACGACGCAAAATAAAATCGATATATACCGCAATGAAATCCCTGGCCGGTATCCCGATTTTGTCGATAATTACGTCAAGGTGAACAAAGGCAATGGCACTTATAGCGATACGCTGCTCGATGAGATGGCGGTCGTTATCAAAGAGCAGGAATATGCGATTCCAGAGGAAACGTTTTATAAAATGCCGCGGATGTCGGTAGAGTCAATCACGGAAATGCGCCAGGTTGCGCAGGAGATCGTGCGCAAGCTAATGAGCGAGCAGCTCCGCAGCGCCGATGCTGCGCGTACCCGTGTGGCGGAGCTGGTGAACGCAAGCTCCCTCTCCGACCGGACTAGCCGTGAAATCGTGCAGGAGCTGGCGCGCTTCTCGATTATGCCGAACCGCTTTTTGGATAAGGAAGCAACGGATGAAGCGAAAATCCAGGCGAAGAAGAACACGCCTCAGGTGGTCATCAAGGAAGGCGATGTTCTCGTCAAGCGCGGTCAAGTCATTACGCCGGAAATGTATGAGCTGCTGAAGGATTCGGCGCTGCTGCAGGATAAACGCAATTATTGGCCGCAGCTTGGCTTGCTTATTTTGTCCATTTTGTTCATCGCGGCAATGTACAGCTATTTGCATCAGTCGGGCGGCATTTCCGGCTTGAAGCCGAAATATAATAATGCGCAAATTTTAATGCTGTGGCTCATTTATTTGATCAACATCGTTGTGATGATCATTATTTCATTGATCCAGACGGATGAGATCCCGTATGTCGGCTTCCTCGCTCCTGCGGCGCTGGGGACGATGCTGATTACGCTGCTGCTGGATATGCATTTGGCGTTGATTAGCTCGATTCTGTTTGCGATTATCGGCAGCATTGTGCTGAATTCGGGCACGGGGCAAAATCAAATTTTCGATTTCCAATACGGCTTTGTTATTATCGTTGTATCAGTCGCGGCTATCTTCTCGATTCATCGAGCGAGCCAGCGGTCGACGATTTTAAAGGCGGGCATTATGGTCAGCCTATTCGGTACGTTTTCCGTTCTTACGCTTATGCTGCTGACGGAGCGGCTGGATCAAGGGCCGCTTGTGTATTCGCTTTGCTTTGCCTTTGCGAGCGGCTTGCTTACAGCTGTGCTTGTTATTGGCCTTATGCCGTTTTTTGAAGTGACATTTGGCATTTTGTCGGCGCTCAAGCTAGTCGAGCTGTCTAACCCGAACCATCCGCTGCTGCGCAAGCTGCTCACGGAGACACCGGGAACGTATCATCACAGCGTCATGGTCGGCAATTTGTCGGAGGCTGCGGCTGAGTCCATCGGGGCGGACGGGCTGCTCTGCCGTGTAGGCTCGTTCTACCATGACATAGGGAAGACGAAGCGGCCGAATTATTTTATTGAAAATCAGACGAATATGGAAAATCCGCATGATTCGATTGATCCAAAGCTTAGCCGGTCGATCATTTGCGCCCATGCGCGGGACGGCGTCGATATGCTCAAGGCGCATAATATACCGAAGCCTATTCGTGATATTGCCGAGCAGCATCATGGCACGACGTCGCTGAAATTCTTTTATTACAAAGCGCTTAAGCAGGCTGAGGAGCAGGGGGAGGAGCCTTCATTTACGGAGGATGACTTCCGTTATCCTGGCCCGAAAGCGCAGTCGAAGGAAGCCGCCGTTGTCGGCATCGCCGATTGCGTGGAAGCGGCTGTCCGCAGCCTGCGCAGCCCTACGGTTGAGCAGGTAGAAGCGATGATCAACAAAATCATCAAAAGCAGGCTGGATGACAACCAATACAACGAATGCGATTTGACGCTCAAGGAGCTGGATAAGATCGCACAGTCGCTCAAGGAAAGCGTCATCGGGATTTTTCATTCCCGCATTGAGTACCCTGAGGATGTTAAGTCAAAGGAGCGTTTAGCATGAGTTTGCAGCTGGATTATAGCAATGAGCAGAATAAGGTAGACATTCCCGAGGCTTGGATCGCCCGCTTGGAGCAGCTGCTTAGGCTGGCTGGCGAAGCGGAAGGGATGACAACGGGCGAAGTGACGCTGACTTTCACCGATAATGAGCAAATTCATCAGTTGAATCGCGACTACCGCAATATAGATCGTCCTACGGATGTTCTGTCATTTGCAATGCAGGATGACGGCACGGATGAGCTGGACATCATTTTTGAAGTGGAAAGCGAAGATGAGCTTGATCCTATATCGGGTATGCTGGGCGATATCGTCATTTCCGTTGAGAAAGCGGTTGAGCAAAGCGAGGAGTATGGCCACTCGCTGGAGCGGGAAATCGGCTTCCTGTTCGTTCATGGCTTTCTGCATTTAATCGGTTATGATCACGAGACGGAAAGTGATGAGGCAGTGATGACGAGCAAGCAGGAAGCTGTGCTTTCGAAGGCTGGCTTGTCGCGTTAATGAAAAAATTCATACGCAGTTTAGGATTTGCGTGGGCGGGCATAGCATTTGGCGTGCAAAATGAGCGCCATATGCGCATTCATGTGCTGGTCGCTGCTGCCGTCATTCTGCTCGGTGCTTTTCTATCGCTTTCAGGTATGGAATGGGCACTGCTGCTGCTCACGATCGCACTCGTTATCGTAGCAGAAATGATTAATACTGCGGTAGAAAAGGTTGTAGATCTTGCAAGCCCGGAGCGCCATGCGCTCGCTAAGACGGCAAAAGATGTTGCTGCTGGTGCTGTACTGCTGGCAGCATGCTTTGCCGTCTTCATTGGTTTTATTATTCTTGGCCCGCCATTATGGCAGGTAATAACGGCGGGAAGCCAGTAATTTTAAGGGAGCTAATAATAAATGACAGTTACTTATGAAGGTTTACAGGAGAATTATGCTGCGCTGCTTAATCAGGCAGGTGAGGCGATGACGCGGGCATACACCCCGTATTCCAAGTTTAATGTTGGCGCAGCCCTACTGGATAACGACGGGCATGTCCACTTTGGCTGCAATGTTGAAAATGCCGCTTATGGTCCTGGCAACTGCGCGGAGCGCACAGCTATGTTTCGGGCCATCGCCGACGGCAAGCAGCCAGGTCAATTTCAGGCAATTGCGGTTATTGGAAATACGGAAGAACCTATTACGCCATGCGGAATTTGCCGCCAGGTGCTCGTTGAGCTGCTTTACCCGGATACGCCAGTCATTATGGGCAATCTGCGGGGCAACTGGTCGATTTCGACCGTCTCGGACTTGCTGCCTGGAGCATTTACACCAATGGTATTGAAAAAGGGGCAAGCTGAAGCCTAATGAGTACACCTACAACTGACAACCGTACAAACGGCAAATTTCGTTCCGGCTTTGTAGCCATCATCGGCCGACCTAATGTGGGCAAGTCTACGCTGATGAATCATCTGATCGGGCAAAAAATTGCCATTATGTCGGACAAGCCCCAAACGACACGCAACAAAATCCATGGCGTATACACGAAAGACAATACGCAAATCGTATTTCTAGACACGCCAGGCATTCACAAGCCGCAGTCCAAGCTTGGCGATTACATGATGAAAACCGCGCAAAGCGCGCTTCAGGAAGTTGAAGCTGCCCTGTTCCTTGTTGATGCAGCCGATGGCATTGGCGGCGGCGACCGTTTTATTATCGAGCAGTTGAAAAAGGTTAAGACGCCGATTTTTCTCGTGCTGAACAAAATCGACAAAATCGATCCAGAGCAGCTGCTGCCGATTATTACGAAATATAAAGACTTATATGATTTTGCGGAAATCATTCCGATTTCTGCGCTGCAGGGCAATAATGTGGAGACGCTAATGGATCAGCTGATCCGTTATTTGCCTGAAGGGCCGCAATATTACCCTGCCGATCAAATTACGGATCATCCGGAGCAGTTCGTTGTAACGGAGCTGGTGCGCGAGAAAATTTTGCATATGACGCGTGAGGAGATTCCACATTCCATTGCGGTTGCGATTGAGGACATGAAGGTGCAGGAAAATGGCGTTGTCTACATTGGCTGTGTCATCTATGTCGAGCGTGACTCCCAGAAGGGCATTATTATCGGCAAGAAGGGTGCCTTGCTCAAGGAAGTTGGCAAGCTTGCGCGCCGCGATATTGAAGCGCTTCTTGGCTCCCGTACGTTCCTTGAGCTGTGGGTTAAGGTCAAGAAGGATTGGCGCAACCAGGAGAGAGTGCTTAAAGATTTAGGCTTTAGAAACGACTAATGGGCCGCTTCTAATTTGACGAAAATTGCTAAGGATAACATTCATTCGATCAACGCAATCTAATACCGTCTGGAGCAGCATTTCCGAGGCGGAAAGGGTTGATACGATTGCGGAATTTTTCGTGGAAGTATTTTACATTGACCGGTGATGTGGAGTCTTATATGCTCTACAAGGAAATGGATCAGCTTGGAGAAGCGGATCATCCTAATGCTTTGCTCGGTGATGACCAGCAGTGGGCATCCGAGCTAGAAGAAGCTTCTCCTTAGTACAGTGGGCGCGCAGTCTGACTGTCTTAAGCAGGTCATGGGGGAGTTTCATTATGCTGTATCGTGTGGAAGGCATCGTTATTCGAAGCATGGATTACGGGGAAAATAATAAAATAATTAATGTGCTGACGAATACGAATGGCAAGGTAGGGATATTGATACGCGGCGCGAAGAAGGCTCGGAGCAGGCATGCTTCTCTCGCGCAGCCCTTTACATATGCGGAATTCACTTTTTTTCGCACAAGCGGACTTGGTACGCTGAATCATGGCGAGATTTTAGCATCCAACCATCTGCTTCGCGAACAGCTGGAGCTGACTGCTTATGCTTCCTATGCGGCAGAATTAACGGATAGGGCCATGCAGGAGGAGGATACCAGCTCTTTTCTATTCGAGCAGCTGAAAGCTTATTTAAGCGGCTTGGTAGAAGGGAAGGACCCGCAAATTGTGTCTCATCTTTACGAGATGAGAGTACTGGATATGTCGGGCTATGCGCCTGTACTGGATCATTGTGTAGAATGCGGCGGAGAGGATACTCCCTTCCGCATTAGTGCGGCCGCAGGTGGTGTATTATGCCGTCGCTGCGGTCACAAAGACCCCCAAGGCATCGTATTGTCTGAAGCAGCGTATAAGCTGCTGCGGTTATTTGTCCGAATGGATTTGCGCAGGCTTGGTTCTATACAAGTCAAGCCAGAAACGAAGCAAGAGCTTAAGAAGGTAATGCGTATGCTGATGGATCTGCATATTGGCATTCCACTGAAGTCGCGCGGCTTTCTGGATCAGCTTGATAAATATAGCTTATAAGGAATAGCGTTCGGTCCCAGGACCGAGCGTTTATTCGTTCTCTCGTCTAATAGGACGCTAGGAGGAGATTGTTTATAATAACAAAGCTAAGCGGCGCAAGGCAATACGCTACAACTAGAGCTTTTCAAATACAACACATCACTTCAAGGGGGAATTTTTCATGTCTGCGAGTCAAAGTAGACTTGGCTTCGTCGTAGCAGGGTTATTGCTGGCCATCTTCGTTGCATCGATCGATAATACGATTGTTTCAACGGCTATGGCAACGATTGTGAGCGATCTAGGCGGTATGGACAAATTTGTATGGGTTACCTCCGCATATTTGGTAACGGAGATGGCGGGAATGCCGATTTTCGGCAAGCTGTCCGACATGTACGGCAGGAAACGGTTTTTTATATTAGGCATTTTCTTATTTTTACTCGGATCGGTACTTTGCGGAACCGCAGAGTCCATCACACAGCTCAGCATTTACCGGGCTATTCAAGGTATCGGTGGCGGCGCCATGCTGCCGATTGCCTTCACGATTGTATTTGACGTGTTTCCAGCTGAAAAACGGGGCAAAATGGGCGGCTTGTTTGGAGCCGTATTCGGCACCTCAAGCTTATTCGGTCCGCTGGTTGGCGCCTATTTTACCGACTACATCAACTGGCGCTGGATTTTTTATATTAATATTCCGTTTGGAATTGTAGCTTTGCTGTTTATTTTATTGTTTTACAAGGAATCGATGGAGCACTCCAAGCAAAAAATTGACTGGTGGGGAGCCGCAACACTTGTGGGCTCGATTGTCAGCTTAATGTTCGCTCTTGAGCTTGGCGGCAATGAATACGCTTGGGATTCGGCCCAAATTTTAGGGCTGTTCGCGACTTTCGCTATTTTGTTTATTATTTTTATTTTTGTTGAACGCAAGGCGGCTGAGCCGATTATTTCGTTCAAGATGTTCCGTGTGCGCCTATATGGCGCAAGCACGGGAGCTGCCCTATTTTATGGCGCAGCCTTTATTACAGCAGCTTTGTACATTCCGATTTTTGTGCAGGGGGTGTACGGAGGTACGGCTACTAGCTCTGGCCTGATGCTGCTGCCGATGACGTTAGGCTCGGTATTTGCAGCGCAAATGGGCGGTGTTCTCGCTAATAAAATGCCATATCGCAACGTTATGGTGCTGTCCGCCATTATTTTTATTGCAGGCATTGTATTGCTCTCAACGATCAGTCCGGAAACGACTAAATGGACGCTTGCCTTCTATATGTTCATTACCGGCTTTGGGATTGGCTTCTCATTCTCGGTGCTTGGAATGTCCACCATCCACAGCTTCGATATGAGGCAGCGTGGTTCAGCGAATGCCACGATGTCGTTTATACGTTCGTTCGGGATGACAGTGGGCATTACCGTGTTTGGGATTATTCAGCGCAACAGCTTCACGAATGGCATGACCGACGCTTTTTCAGGCGGCAGTGGCGGAGCGGCGCTTCCTACTGAAAATGTCCGGCAAATTTTAACCCCTGAAAAAAGGGAGTCGATTCCCGCGGAAATAATGGATAAAATCGTTGGCGCGCTGTCGCATTCGATTTCCACAACGTTTATGTGGTCGATTGTGCCGGCTGTGCTGGCGCTTGCTTGTGTACTGCTGATGGGTAATTCCTCGATGAAAGAACTGATCGAGCGGGAACGGATGCAGGCAGGAAAATTGGCAAAGGGAAAATAAGGAATGGTGAGGGAGGGGAGCAGGCCGTGGGCCCGCTCCCTTTTTTTGCAGCAAGAGTGGGTTGCCTCAAAAGGACCCCGGCGCGCTGCTTGGCTTTTTCTTCGATAACCGCTATCCGCAGCACTCCCTTGGTCACCGGTAACTCGAAATGTTGCTGCATAGGCTGCTTTTTGTATGGCCCCTGTTATGAAGCTGTTCCTCACAGCTTGCAAAAAAAGAAAATACTATCCAAAATTTACAAAAAGATGTATAATCAATTCCATCTTGTAAGCGCTTACTATTAGATTGCTGGCTTTCAGGATAGAAAGGAGGATTCGATTGTTCAGCAGCACCACTTCACCAAAACCCAAGAGGAGGTAAGGCAATGCTTTTGAAAAAATGGTCGATGGTTTTACTGAGTACGTTAATGGTCAGTGCTTGTTTAGTTTCAGCGCCCGTATCAGATTTTGGTGTATCTAAAGCTTCAGCGGCTTCAACAGGCGGATATAGCACGACAAACGGCTCTACGGCTGCAGCGGTCACCGTGACCAACCTGGCTGAGCTGCAAGCGGCCTTTAACAGTGGAAAGCACCACATTATTGTTAGAGGAAACATTTACGGCGGTTCGCAATTAACGACGCTGACATTTGCAAGCACCAGCTGGAACAATGTTACGATTGAAGGAGCGGCGGGTGGACAAGCGGTTCTGCAAAATATTCAGCTCAAGTTCAGCGGCGAGCTGCTTGCGGCAGGAACGAATATTGAAAATATCGTCATTAAGAACATTACCTTTTACGGAAAAATTCAGGATTTGCAAAATCTTTCGGGCGCAGCGACACAGCCAGGCGGCAGCGGCACCAACTATTTGGGCGTATCCTTCCGCCGGGTGACGAACGCACTCGTTGACCATTGCACCTTCTACAACATCAGTGACGATTTGCTGCTCGTTTCGCAAAAGTCGGATAATGTAACCCTCTCCTATAATCATTTCTACTTCACAGACAGCTGGGTAAATATGAATCCGAATCCGCTTTGGAATTGGGTAGGCGTTAATCAGGATCTCGCCTCTGAGCGTCTTGCGCTCATTATTGGCTCGAATGCCAGCGATTCATACACCTACGGCGGCGGCAAGCTGCATGTCACGATGCATCACAACTGGTTCGGCCCGAATATGAAAGGCCGTCCGCTGATGAGAGGCTTTGTTCATCTGTACAACAATTATTTTGATAACAGCACAACGCCGAGCGGCAACAATTCAGCCGGATTTAACCAGCAGCAATACAATGCGAACCAGATTGGCAGCGGCAGCGTCATTTTTTCCGAACGCAATTATTTCTACAAAACGAATCAAAGCAACCAGGTAGGACTAGACAGCTCATCACATGCCTATACGTTTTATGAGCGCAACAATTTTTACAACCAGACAACTGGAGCATCGGCTGCTGGAGCTGCATTCCCAACATCGCTGCCGTTCCCATACAGCTATTCGCTGGATGCTGTTCAGAATGTTCCGAATATCGTGCAAGCGAATGCGGGGCCCCATTAATCTGACGAATCAAACGAAAGCTGAAACCCAGTGCTGGCGGGACTTTAAAAAATTCTAAATCGTTTTCATTGCCAAAACGAAAATAAACTGCTAGAATGATAAAAACGTAATGAAAACGCATACATTTATTCTAAAATTACAACGTTGTAAATTTTGGTTAGGGGGAATGATGAGTAGATAATTTGCCTGTTAGTGGTCGATTGGAGTCAGCGTCATATTCAATTTTTCAAACGTTGTAAATTTAAACCTGAGGGGAGTGGATTTTATTGAATAGCCGCACTGCGACTCTGATTAGGCTAATCAAACGGGACAAATATTTACTGCTCATGTTTTCCCCTATTTTTATTTATTATTTAGTCATTATGTACTTTCCAATGCCGGGCGTCATTATGGCTTTCAAAAACTTTACGCCGGGAAAGGGCATCTTCAGCGGGGATTGGGTGGGGTTAAAATGGTTCATCCAATTTTATGACTCGATTTATTTTTGGAGGCTGCTCCGCAACACCTTTTTGCTTGCTTTTCTACCGCTGCTGTTCGGCTTTCCGATTCCGATATTATTCGCGATTTGCATAGTCGAAATTAAAAACAGGGCATTCAAGCGCTTCGCCCAAACGATTACGTATTTGCCGCATTTTATTTCAACCGTTGTCATTGCCGGCATGCTGATCAACTTCCTGTCGCCGACGGATGGCATCGTCAATATTTTGCTGGGGAAATTGGGACTTGACCCAATTAATTTCATGATGGAGCCGGGATGGTTCCGAACGATTTTCACCAGCTCGGACATTTGGCAAAGCTTCGGCTTTAGCTCCATCATCTACATTGCAGCTATTATGAGTATTGATCCGGAAATGTATGATTCGGGAAAAATCGATGGGGTCAACAAATTTCAGGAATTATGGCATTTAACGCTTCCAAGCATTAAACCTACGATTATTATTTTGCTGCTGCTGTCGCTTGGCGGCATTATGAGCGTAGGCTTCGAGAAAGTATATTTGCTCTATAACGCAGCAACGTATGAAACAGGAGATGTGCTTTCGACCTATGTATACCGAATGGGGATCATCGGGCAAAACTACAGCTTCGCAACAGCCATTGGCGTATTCAATTCCATCATTACTTTTATTCTCGTATTTGCGGCGAATCAATTGACCCGTCGGGCAACGAACATGTCGCTATGGTAAAAGCGCACACCTTACAAGCCGCTGGAAAAGGAGTCTGGTATGAAAAAATCTAGCACAGATCTGATTTATTATGGCCTCGTGTATTTCATAACTTGTGTGGCCATTCTCGTAACCTTATATCCTTTCCTCTATGTCGTCAGCGTATCATTCAGCTCCGTCAGCGCGATTGACAAGCAGCAGGTGTTTTTATATCCAGTCGATTTCACGATTTCGGGGTATAAAATGGTGCTTCAGTACAAGGAGTTGTGGGTTTCCTTTTACAATACGGTATGGTACACCGTTGTCGGAACGACGCTGAACATTGTCGCCACCTGCCTGGCCGCTTTCCCTTTGTCCAGAGCGCAATTTTTCCTAAGACGCAAGCTGAATTTCTTCATTGCCTTTACAATGTATTTTTCCGGCGGATTAATTCCGCTCTACATGCTGCTGACGACACTTGGCCTTTACAATACGAGATGGGTTATGGTCGTTCCAGTGCTCGTCATTACGTTCAACGTCATGATTTGCCGCTCGGCCTTTGAGGGCATTCCGAAGGAAATTTTCGAGAGCGCCTCCATCGATGGAGCGAATGATATTACAATGCTGTTCCGGCTCGCCGTACCAATCGTCAAGCCAACGCTTGCAGTGCTGACCTTGTATTACGCGGTGTTTCACTGGAACAATTTTTTCTCCGCGCTGCTTTATTTAGGCAATCAGGAGCTGCAGCCGCTGCAAATTTTTCTGCGAAGGGTGCTCATTATGGCATCTCCGGAAATTATGCAGCGTATGGGAGGTGCGACGTCGACGGCCTCGCTTGCGGTATCCTCTCTGCAGGTCAGGTATGTATCTATCGTCGTAAGCATCTTGCCTATTATTATGATTTACCCTTTTATCCAGCGTTATTTCGTTAAAGGCATTACGCTAGGCGCAGTGAAAGGCTAACGACCGCATGTAAACTCGGCTTTTACTAATGGGAGGGAACGTTAAATGGCACAACAGTTAAAAGGGACAAAAAGAGTATTGTCGGTCATGATTTTGGCAACAGCCTTGGCGGGATGCAGCAACAGTGGAGCACCGGCAGCAACAGATGGGAATGCTGCACCAGCGGCAAGCACAGCAGTGGAGTCGGGACCGGCCTACAACGGGTCAGGACCGATAACCGACCAAGCTAATCAGGAGCTGTCCTTACTAGGAACGAATGCGTGGACGACGAATGTGGACCTGGCAACGGCAGAAATCGTCAAGCAGATTGAGAAAAATGCCAATGTGAAAGTAAACTGGGAGCTGCTGCCTCCGCAAAACTATCCGGATGCTGTAGGGCCGAGGCTTGCAGCTGGAACGGATTTGCCTGACATTGTGTATTTGCCCGACAAGGACCAGACGATGAAATATTTAAGTAGCGGAATGTTTCTGCCGCTTAATGAGCTGTACGAGAAATATGGCGTCAATTTGAAGGAACTTTATGAAAAATCGCCAGATATTAAGGCCAGCCTGACAACGCCAGATGGTAAAATGTATTATATCCCGCAGCAGACGCTGACGAAAAATTACATGCCAGAGTTTATGGTAAATGAAAGATGGCTGAACAAGCTAGGCCTTCAAGAGCCGACCACACTCGACGAATTTACGGAAATGCTGAGAAAATTCAAAACGGATGATCCGAATGGCAATGGCAAGCAGGATGAAATTCCAATGTCGATGGACCCGAAATTTATACCGATGGCCTTTGGACCGGTGTTTGGCATGGATTTGTCGAGTAATTTTTACGCTGATGACAGCGGTAAAGTGCATTATGGCTACTACGAGCCGGTATACAAGGAGTATTTGACTTACCTGAACGGCTTGTATAACGACGGTTTGCTGGGCGTTGATTTTGCCAGTACGACAGCGGATCAAGTGACATCGAGATTTTCGCAAAATATAACCGGAGCGACGTTCAACTTCAGCTGGTATACATCCATGGTTTACAGCCCGCTGTTCGCGGACTACAATCCGGAGGAGCCGCTCATTCAAGGCATTTTGCCGCTGAAAGGGCCGCATGGTGACCAGTTTTATGTAGGCCGTACGCCAGTAAGCGGGATTTTCGGCATTTCCAAAAATGCGAAAAACCCTGAGCTGGCCTTCAAATTTCTGGACTATGCTATTGGCGAAGAAGCGCAAACCTACTACACTTGGGGTATTGAAGGCGTAACATACGAAGAGAAGGACGGCAAGAAGCAGTTCACCGAGAAGGGCAAGGACAATGACTTCATTCAAAAATACGGCATTGGCCCGGTCAACCTGCCTAGCGCACAATCGACGGATTCTGCGGATTCCATTGTAGCGCCGTGGCATAAGGAGCGTGACAAGGAGCTTGAGCAATATATCCGTCCACCATTCCCTAACGTATATGCGCTGCCAGAGGAAGCAAGCGTTGAGAATATGTCGATGCCGGACATCCAAACGTATGTAGATGAAATGAATTTGAAATTCATTACAGGAAAAGAAAGTCTTGATCAATTCGATGCTTATATTGCAAACTTAAAAAATATGAATATTGAACAAATCATTGCGGGCAGGCAGGCTCAGTATGACCGGTACTTGGCTGCCTCGAAATCCTAGCTTCCATAGCATGGGGCAAGAGGGCCGCAAGCGGTTGACGGGAAAGGTGTGGGCTTAGGAATGGTTACTATAAAGGACATCGCCAAGCTTGCAGGAGTAAGCTACAGCACAGTTTCCAAGGCATTGAACAATGATCCGCTAATTAAACCGGCAACTAGACAGAAGGTGCTGGAAATCGCGGAAAAATATCAATACCGAAAAAATATTATGGCGCAGCAGCTTTCTTCGGGCAAAAGCAATATTATTGGCTTTGTTCTGGATGAACTCAGCAACCCGCTCTTTTCCAATATCTCGAAAAATTTGCATAGCGAGCTGAAAAGCCGCGGCTATCAAATGATTTTGGTCATAGCGGGCGATGGGGTAGACATCTTTAGTCAGCTGCGAGTGGATGGCTGTATTTTTTGGGAGTATATGCTGGATGATCGGGAGGCGTTCTGGAAGCTCGTCTCCTCGATGCCAATGCCATGCTTCGTACTCGGCGCTGATGAAAACCCGAATTCGCCTTATATTAAAATCGACCGCAAAGAAGGTATCTTCAAAGCGGTCGAGCATTTGAAAGCGCATGGCCATGAGCGTATTGGGTTTATCGGCAACTCCCAGAACATTAAAATTGAAGGATATAAGGAAGCGCTGCAGCGGACGGGCTTGGAATTTTGTCCAGAAAGTGTGCTTCCGGCGTATTCCTCTTGGGAAGACGGTTATTTTGCCGTACGCAATTATACGTTCACGAGCAGCTCGCCAACCGCATTCATCGGCCTCAACAACTTGGTTACACGCGGGGCGCTGCGTGCTTTCATTGAAGCGGGCTTCCAAGTGCCGCAGGATATCTCCTTAATTGGTTACGATGATTTGCCGGATATGCAGTATGCCGAGGTCGCATTGACGACGATCGGCCCGCCGCTTGGCGAGTTGGCTGTTCAGGCGGCTGAGCTGATCGTTGCGCTTATACGGGGTGAAGACGCTAAATATCCGGTCGTCATCCAGCCACAGCTGTATTTGCGGAATTCGGTAGCGGCTTGCAAGGAGCGAATGTAGCTTGAAGGAGGACATTGCAATGCAACAGACAAAGAAGCTTGCCTGGACGCTGCGGACAGCGGAAGCGATTTTTCAGGAGACGGACGAGAGCAGGCAGCAGGCTTTTCCGGCGGAGGTGTAGCGGCTAGAATGAAAGCAGAAGAAGCTAAGGTTATCCCTATAGTAGTAGCCCCTGACGGAAGCGGCGATTTTACGTCTATTCAAGCAGCTGTTGATACCGTTCCAGCAACGAACCAGGAGCGGGTTGTCATTTATGTTCGCAATGGGTTTTATAAGGAAAAGCTTCATATCGAAAAGCCAATGATCAGCTTAATCGGCGAAAATGTGAACGAGACGATCATCAGCTTTGACGACCATGCCACAAAAGCATTTCCGGACGGCGAGCTCTATCATACGTTTTATTCGTATACTGTGTTCGTAGGAGCGGATGATTTTATAGGAGAAAATATGACGTTGATCAATTCGGCAGGTCGCGGAGAAAAAGTGGGTCAAGCGCTCGCGCTTTATGCCGATGGCGATCGCGCCTGCTTCCGCAACTGCCGCTTAATTGGCCATCAGGATACGCTGTTTACGGGGCCGCTGCCGGAAGTTCCAATTGACCGTAGTTTTTTTGGCGGTCCGCGGGAGGGAGCTCCAAGAAGGCAGTCTCGGCAATATTACGAGAACTGTTATATAGAGGGCGATGTTGATTTTATATTTGGATCGGCGACGGCGCTGTTCAACCGCTGCGAGATTTTTGCTAAAAATCGCGGCGCGACAGAGCCTGGGGCGATTAACGGATGGATTACCGCTGCGTCTACCCCAGAGCATGTTCCTCACGGATATGTATTCAACGAATGCCGTTTGACAGGAGATGCTCCTGCCGGAAGCGTATATTTAGGCAGGCCATGGCGCAATCATGCCAAAACGATTTTTATTAGCTGCTGGATGGGCAAGCATATTGCTCCTGCCGGATGGGATGATTGGAACAAGCTTGATGCCCAACTGACGGTTTATTATGCGGAATATGCAAGTACAGGACCAGGCGGCTCCAGAGACAAGCGAATTAGCTGGTCGCAGCAGCTTACAGCCGACCAGGCAGTGGAGTATACTCTGGCCCAGATTTTGGCTGGTGCCGATGGCTGGTCTCCGCATCAAGCTGAGCAGCTGCTGGATTAGACGGCTTTCAGCCTGTAAGTTTGACAATGGCATGCAAAATGTTTATGATAAACAGATATAAATATCGGACAATGATGGAGAAAGTAGTTGTGATGGTTGCAGCTTTAGCGATTCGGGGATAGTGAGAGCCCGGAGCGGACCAGCAGCGAAAGGGCACTCCGGAGTCGCGTTTAAGAAAGCGGGTTTTCTTGCGCAGCAAGTAGAGAAGAACTAGTGTACGACTAACTGGTTATTGTTGCTGCAGTCAAGAAAGCCAAGTAGGGTGGAACCGCGGGAGATCAGCTCTCGTCCCTATGTCTGGCGGCAGACGTAGAGGCGAGAGTTTTTGCGTTCCCTTGAGACTGCCGCTGCTGGTGAAATAGCAAAAGCAAAAAAAGGAGCGGAAAAGGTATGAACTTTCAGAGCATGATATTAACGCTGCAGCAGTTCTGGGCCGAGCAAAATTGTATTTTGGTGCAGCCTTACGATGTGGAAAAAGGCGCAGGCACGATGAACCCAATGACGTTTTTGCGCTCTATTGGGCCAGAGCCTTGGAATGTAGCTTATGTGGAGCCTTCTCGCCGTCCGAACGATGGCCGTTATGGTGAAAATCCGAACAGGCTGTACCAGCATCACCAGTTTCAAGTTATTTTAAAGCCGTCGCCAGACAATATTCAGGAGCTTTATTTGGAAAGCCTTACTCGGCTCGGTATTGATCCGAGGGACCACGATATCCGTTTCGTTGAGGACAACTGGGAAGCCCCGACGCTTGGCGCATGGGGACTTGGCTGGGAAGTATGGCTCGATGGCATGGAAATTACGCAGTTTACTTATTTCCAGCAGGTGGGCGGCATTGATGCAAGCCCGGTAGCCGTGGAAATTACATATGGAATGGAGCGTCTTGCTTCCTATATTCAGGACAAAGAAAATGTGTTTGATCTTGAATGGGTTGACGGCGTAACGTACGGCGATGTGTTCAAGCAGCCGGAATATGAGCATTCCAAATATACGTTTGAGACGTCTGATACGGCCATGCTGTTCTCTTTGTTCAATATGTACGAAGAAGAAGCAAAGAAGACGATGGAGCATAATCTTGTGTTCCCGGCCTATGACTATGTGCTGAAATGCTCGCATGCGTTCAATCAGCTTGATGCGCGCGGCGCGATCAGCGTGACGGAACGGACGGGCTACATTATGCGCGTGAGAAATTTGGCACGCCAAGTGGCTGCGACGTATTTGGAAGAGCGCGAGCGCCTTGGATTCCCGATGCTGAAAGAAAGGAGCGAGGCGTAATGGCTAAGGATTTATTGCTGGAAATTGGTTTGGAGGAAGTTCCTGCGAGGTTCGTAAGAGGTGCTATGAATCAGCTTAAGGAGAAGCTGGTAAAATGGCTTGCAGAATCGCGTATTGCTCATCAAGATGTACAAGCGTATGCTACGCCGCGCCGGCTTGCCGTTTTGGTGCAGGGTGTTGAAGAGAAGCAGGCGGATGTCAATGAGCAGGTGAAAGGCCCATCCCGCAAAATTGCCCAGGATGATCAGGGCAACTGGAGCAAAGCTGCGCTTGGCTTTGCACGCAGTCAAGGCGCGGAGCCGGAGCAGCTTTATTTTCAAGAGCTTGCAGGAGTAGAATATGTATATGCGAACAAAAGCAGCATCGGTATTGATACGGCGGCTGTATTGTCCGAAGGTTTGACGAATTTGATTACCTCCATGTCGTTCCCGAAAAATATGCGTTGGGGAAGCTACGATTTGAGGTTCATTCGACCGATAAAATGGTTATTGGCTCTTTATGGCCAAGATGTAGTTCCGTTTGAAATTACAGGTGTGCGCAGTGGAAACAGCAGCAGAGGACATCGTTTCCTCGGGGCTGAAACAACTGTAACTGAGCCTTCGGCGTACAAAGAACGTTTGCGTGAGCAGCATGTTGTCGTTGATGTAGAAGAGCGGGAACAAATCATCGTCGCTCAAATTGAGCAGTTGGCGAAGGAGCAAAACTGGGAAATCGCCATCAATCAGGATTTGCTGGAGGAAGTGCTGTTCCTTGTCGAGATTCCGAATGTGCTGTATGGTACATTTGATCCCGAATTCCTCAAAATTCCGCAGGATGTGCTCATTACGTCGATGCGTGAGCATCAGCGGTATTTCCCGGTGCTGGATGGCAAAGGTCAACTGCTTCCATACTTTGTAACGGTTCGCAACGGCGACCGGAACAAAATTGACGTTGTAGCAAAAGGCAATGAAAAAGTGCTTCGCGCCCGTCTTTCTGATGCTAAGTTCTTCTATGAGGAAGATCAGAAGCTTGCGATCGGTGACGCGCTTGCGAAGCTTGAAAACATTGTTTATCACGAGGAGCTGGGAACGGTTGCTAATAAAGTCGGCCGTATCAGCGCTTTGGCTGATTTGCTTGCAGCAAAACTTCAGGTGGATGCAGCTACTGCAGCGCATATTAGCCGTACAGCTGATATTTGTAAGTTCGACCTGGTAACCCAAATGGTCGGCGAGTTTCCAGAGCTGCAAGGCATTATGGGCGAGGATTATGCCCGTAAAGCAGGCGAGAACGAGACGGTTGCTGCTGCCATTAATGAGCATTACCAGCCGCGTTTTGCTGGAGATCGCGCTCCTGCCTCGATCACTGGCGCAGTTGTTAGCCTTGCAGATAAGCTGGATACGATTGTCGGCTGTTTCTCCATCGGCATTATTCCAACTGGGTCGCAGGATCCTTACGCTCTTCGCCGTCAAGCGGCTGGTGTCGTGCAAATTATTTTGGCACAGCGTTTGAATTTGCAGCTTAGCGACTTGTTTGATGCGGCGCTTGACGTTCATGAGGCAAGAGGCATGAAGCGCAGTGCAGATGAAGTACGCAAGGATTTAACGGAATTTTTCGCGCTTCGTGTGAAAAATGTGTTGTCTGAGCAAGCAATTCGTTATGACGTTGTAGATGCTGTAATGGGTGCAGGCTTCAACAATCTGCTGCTGACAGTGGAGCGTGCAGCTCTATTGAATGCACAAGCTTCGGGCGCAGACCGCGCAGCGTTCAAGCTGATTGTGGATGCTTTCAATCGCGTCAGCAATTTGGCTGCCAAAGCAACGACTAAAGCTGTAGACGAAGCCTTGTTTGCGGAGCCAGCTGAATCGGCGCTGTACAAGGAATGGCAGGCGGTTCATGCATTGTTCCAGCAAGCTGTTGCCGGAGGAGAAATTGCTGATGCTGCAGCGAGGCTTGCTGCGCTGAAAGCACCAATTAATACGTATTTCGATGCTGTAATGGTTATGGCGGAAGATGAGAAGGTACGCGCTAACCGTTTGGCGACCTTGGCTTTAATTGCAGAAGATATAGCGGTTGTGGCGGATTATTCGAAGCTTGTCTGGTCATAGGATCACGCAGAAAATAACCGCGGCAATCGATGAATCGCTCATCTTCGAAACAACTTCTAACTAAGAAGGGGAGGATGATAAAACATGACAAAATCGATGACAGATGTCATTATTTATGTCGTTTCGGATGCTGCTGGCGATACGGGCGAACTTGTTGTAAGAGCTGCCGTCGCACAGTTTCATCCGATTCAGACGGATATCCGGAGAGCGCCTTTCATTACGGATGTAGCGGCGCTTGAACGGGTAGTCCGCCAGGCTCAGGAAGCGGGAGCGATCGTGTTGTTTACGCTCGTCATCCCGCATTTGCGCGAGGCGATGGGCAAGCTGGCAGAGCAGTATGATACCGTGTCGATTGATCTGCTCGGCCCGCTCATCCAAAGTCTTGAAGTGAAGACGGGACAGCAATCGCGGCAGGAGCCAGGGCTAAACCATGTGCTGGATGAAAACTATTTCCGCAAGGTGGACGCTGTTGAATTTGCTGTCCGTTACGATGACGCGAAAGATCCTTCGGGTGTGCTGAAAGCCGATATTGTGCTCATCGGCGTATCCCGAACGTCTAAGACGCCGCTATCGATGTATTTGGCTCATCAGAAATACAAGGTGGCGAATATCCCGCTCGTACCAGAGCTTAAGCCGCCCGCAGAGCTGTTTCATGTACCGAAGGCGAAAATTATAGGGCTGACGATTGGCGTGCCCTATTTGAACATCATTCGCAAGGAACGGCTCAAGGCGCTTGGGCTGCCGAACAGCGCATCTTACGCGGCGACGGACCGCATCGAGAAGGAGCTGCTTTATGCGGAGTCCATCATGAAACAGTTGGGCTGTGTCATTATTGACGTATCCCATCGTGCGGTCGAAGAAACGGCAAGCCTGATTATGGAGCATATCCGCTTCACTTAGGGTGCTATTCTAGAGAAGAAACGAGCGGTGAGTCGTTATTTCTATAAAAAAACCTACCATAATCGTTGATGGAGATGCTTGTCCCGTCAAAGTGGAAATTAAGCAAATTGCCCGCAGCTTCTCGTTGCCAGTGCTAATGGTTTCTTCCTACGATCATCACCTTGCAGCAGAAGAGGGCGTTTCGGTTGTACAGGTGGAGGCGGGGAAAGATTCCGTAGACATGTATATCGTCAATCATTTGCTGAAGGGCGATGTCGTTGTTACCCAGGATTTCGGCCTCGCTTGCATTGCGCTTGGCAAGGGGGCACTTGTCCTTTCGCCGCGCGGCGAGCAATATACGGATGACAACATCGATTATTTGATGGAACGCCGTCATGAACAAGCCAAACGCAGGCGCAGCGGTGGCAAATCCAAGGGTCCGAAAGCCATGACAACGGAAGATCGAGATCGATTTCAACAAAAGATGACAAAAGTTTTGCAAAGCGAGCAGGAGAAACATGACATTTAGCGAATATTATTTACGTGTTACTTAGGATGAAGGTGATGAACGATGACATACGGTAATAAAATACCGGAGGAGGTCATAGATGCGGTACGCCGTCATTATGACATCGTAGAGACAGTCGGGAAGTATGTTCATCTCACGAAGCACGGCAAATACATGAAAGGGTTATGCCCTTTCCACTCTGAGAAGACCCCATCGTTTACGGTCACGCCAGAGCTGCAAATTTTCCATTGTTACGGTTGCGGTAAGACCGGACATGTCATACGATTCGTGGAAGAGATCGAAGGCTACTCTTTTCCAGAGGCGGTCAGAGTGCTTGCCGAGGAAGCAGGTATGCCTGTAACCTGGACTGGCGCCGAGGGCAGTCAGCGCGAAGAAGTTGACTTAGACCGCTTAGCCATTGTTGAAGCTCATCAGTTGACAGCGAAATTGTATAACTATCTATTGAATAACACACAGCATGGCAAAATTGCTAAAGACTATTTGCTTGATAGGGGTCTCAGGGAAAAGCAGATCGACCACTTTATGATAGGGTATGCGCCGGACCAATGGGACACGCTTAACCGATTTTTAACAGCAAGAAATTTTGACCCAGCTTTAATGGAAAAGGGCGGTTTGTTATCGGCTAAAAATGACGGCAGCGGTCATGTTGACCGTTTCAGAAGCCGAATCATGTTCCCGATATGGGATCGTGACGGCAAAGTGATTGCTTTCGGTGGAAGGGTAATTGGTGACGGCGGGCCCAAGTATTTGAACTCCCCGGAAACGATGCTGTTTACGAAGAGCCGAGTTTTTTACAATCTGCATCATGCAAGGCCAGCTATTCGCAAGAGCAAACAGGTTGTTCTTTTTGAAGGGTATATGGATGTTATTAAATCTTGGAGTGCAGGCGTAAATAATGGTGTTGCCACGATGGGTACAGCATTGACTGAGGAGCATTGTGCCATACTCGGAAGGCAGGCGGAGGAGATTATCCTGTGCTATGACGGCGATGATGCCGGACAAGCAGCTGCTTTGAAATCCATTCCGATGCTCGAGAAGGCCAAACTTAGAGTCAGAGTGTCCATCCTGCCAAAGGGCAAGGATCCCGATGAGTATATTGAGGAATACGGCCCCGATACCTTCCTTAGGGAAGCAATCGACGGAGCGGCAACCACCACAAAATTTAAGCTTATATATTCAAGGAAAAACCATATACTGCTAACAGAAGAGGGCCGGAAAAACTATTTGCTCGAAGCAGCTGCCATTGTTGCAGATCTTGATTCCGCTATTGAACGCGAAGTTTACTTACAGGAGTTGTCCCGCGAGTTTAATTTCCCCCTTGACGTTTTGAAGCAGGACTGCCAAGCTAAAGTGTTGGAGCTGCAAAAAAAGAAGCCGCAAGGGGATAATAACGATAATTCGTGGAATAATGGTAGGAATGAAAATCGCCGTAGTTCGGGCCCTCCATCCTTGCTGCCCGCATACATCAAGGCGGAAAGGCGTCTGCTCCATGTCATGATGCGTGACCGGGAAGCGGCGCTCGCGGTGCACGACAGGCTTGGCGAAGCGTTCAATGTGGAGGATCATGCAGCGCTTGCTGCTTATTTGTACGCATTTTATGCGCAGGATCATGATCCAGATGTCGGACGCTTTATTGGTTCGCTTCAGGATGAACGCCTGGAGAGAGCAGCGGCAGCCATTTCAATGATGGAGGATGTTCCTTTTGACGAGGACATATTAGCCGCTGATATCGAGGATATTAGCAAGGTGCCCGCATTCAGGGAACTTGAGCTTAAGAAGGAAGAAGCGGTACAGGCAGAACGTGCCGGGGATTATATGTTAGCCGCGCAAATGCACACTGAGATTAATGCCCTAGAGAGACAGCTTAAAGGACGATAGAGGCTTGGGTTTCTAGGGAGGAGGGAGTCGGAATATGGCGAATGATCAGCATACTGGATTGGAAGCTGAACAAAAGCTGGATCAAGTCAAAGACCAGCTGATTGAACAGGGTAAGAAGAGATCCTCCCTAACTTATAAAGAGATTATGGAGAAATTGTCGCCTTTCGACCAGGATCCGGAGCAGATTGACGAGTTTTTCGAGCAGCTGGATGATCAAGGGATTGAGGTTCTCAACGAAAATGATGAGGAGCGTCATAATCCGCTTGATAATCGTGAAGGAGAACAGGAAAGAGAACAGGACGACTTTAATTTTGATGATGATTTGGCGCTTCCGCCGGGCATCAAGATTAATGACCCTGTTCGGATGTACTTAAAAGAAATTGGACGCGTGCCGCTGCTTTCTGCTGACGATGAAATTGAACTCGCACGCAGAATCGAGAATGGCGACGAGGAAGCTAAGCGCAGACTGGCTGAAGCGAATCTTCGTCTCGTGGTCAGTATTGCCAAGCGCTATGTTGGACGCGGCATGCTGTTTCTCGACTTGATTCAAGAGGGCAATATGGGTCTGATTAAAGCGGTTGAGAAGTTTGACCATCTGAAGGGCTTTAAATTCAGTACGTATGCGACATGGTGGATTCGCCAAGCGATTACACGGGCGATTGCCGATCAGGCGCGGACGATCCGGATTCCTGTTCATATGGTGGAAACGATCAACAAGCTGATCAGAGTATCGCGTCAATTGCTGCAAGAATTGGGACGCGAGCCATCACCGGAAGAAATTGCTGCCGAGATGGAGCTGAGCACGGAAAAAGTTCGGGAAATTATGAAGATTGCACAAGAACCCGTATCGCTGGAGACGCCGATTGGCGAAGAAGACGATTCCCATCTTGGCGATTTCATTGAAGACCAGGAGGCGCTTGCTCCTGCGGATGCAGCTGCTTATGAGCTGCTGAAGGAACAGCTTGAGGATGTGCTCGATACGCTTACCGAGCGTGAAGAGAACGTATTGCGCTTGCGCTTCGGTCTTGATGACGGACGTACAAGAACGCTGGAAGAAGTGGGCAAGGTATTTGGCGTAACCCGCGAGCGGATACGGCAAATTGAGGCGAAGGCGCTTCGCAAATTGCGTCATCCGAGCCGCAGCAAACGCTTGAAGGATTTTCTCGAATAAATCGTGTTTTAGAACGGTAGGCAGGTTTTATAACGCGATATAGCTATAACGTTTTACCAGATCAGACCTTTCTGCATGAACGAGCAGCAAGGTCTTTTTTTTCAAAATACAAGTAGGTATAAAGTTCCCTTGAAAGGAATAAGCCCGGGATGAATGAAGAGCGTCGGCAGACCATTGTTAAAGAGATCGATTATTGGAGCAGAAGCAAGCTTCTGCCGCAGCAGTATTGTGATTTCCTGCTTAATTTATATGTGGATCCCGATCAAGAGGAAGATCCTAAAAAAAGGCAAGCTTCTTCGCGCGGAATCGGTAAAGCGGTCATGGCCGCTTCGCAGGCATCAGGGAAACAGTGGCTCCTTACTTTTGGGTTTTTTACCTTAATTTCCTTGGTTGTGCTTTATTTTAACGCTTTTCATCCTTTATTGCAAATAGGGGTCGTCGCTTCGGCAGTCGTCATTTCACTCATTATTTCCCAGCGGGTACGCAAACGAAATGAAGCCACTGGCCTTGTAATCGGCGGGGTAGGCATGCTGCTTATGCTTGGGGCAGGAATGTACATACTCAATTTCCATGGCGTCGAGGAATGGTACTGGAAGGCTAGCTTGCTGGGCTTCTGTTCTGTTTTTTGGATCGTTTATGGCATTAGCGCTCGCATTCATATTTTGCATTTATGCGGCTGGGTTGCTTCCCTGCTCGTATATGCATGGTTGTTGTCACGTTTGACCGATTCTCCAGCATGGTACGGCATTCAGCTTTATTGGCTGCCGCTGTCGGGCTTGTTCGGATGGGCTAGCTGGTTTGTGCATCAATGGTCGAAGCCGGTTTCGGCTGTATTGTTCGTAACATGTGCTTTAGTATGGTTTATGCCTGAGCTGTATGCAATGCTGTTTGCGTTGGAAACGGATTGGCTGCAATTGCAGCTGCTCATTAAAATCGCTTTAGGCGGCATATTATTGTTTGCAATGAGAAAAAAATGGATAGTGTGGGTTGCTTAATGTTGAAACTTTCTAACCGATTACAAACGATTGCGGGATATGTAACAGCGGGCTCGCGTATAGCAGATATTGGATCAGATCATGCGCAGCTGCCTGTTTATTTACTGCAAGCGGGAATAGTGCCTTCGGCGATTGCCGGAGAATTAAATAAAGGGCCGTTTGATGCGGCTCGCAGGCAGGGAGCAGCCGTTGGGCTGCTCCATAAGCTCGATGTTCGCCAAGGAGATGGCTTGTCCGTCATTCAGCCGCTGGAGGTTGACACGGTAACGATTGCGGGCATGGGCGGCGCATTAATGAGCGATATTTTGGACGCTGGCTATCAGGCTGGCAAGCTCGAAGGCGTCAAAGAGCTGGTGCTTCAGCCCAATGTTGGCGAGGACCGGGTCAGAAGCTGGCTGCTTGAGCATGGCTGGTCGCTGCTTGCTGAGACGATCATGGAGGAGGACGGAAAGATTTACGAGGTTCTCCATGCTCAGAAGCAAGGTGGCCA
The DNA here is from genome assembly GCF_055814915.1 of Paenibacillus sp. R-74696. Classification (NCBI taxonomy): domain Bacteria; kingdom Bacillati; phylum Bacillota; class Bacilli; order Caryophanales; family Paenibacillaceae; genus Paenibacillus; species Paenibacillus sp. R-74696. The sequence continues at coordinate 529,143 of NZ_JBPULM010000030.1, read as the reverse complement.
AGAGAGCAAGGAGCATAACGCTAAAGTTTATGATATGTCCTTATTGCCAGACTCCTTGCCTGAGGAAATTCGCTTAGCTCTGCTCGTGCGGATGGGGCCTTTTTTGCTGCGTAAGCCGATTCCCGTATTTCATCAAAAATGGCAGGCGGAGCTTGAAAAGCTGGAACGCGTATGCCAAAGCTTGTCCCTTTCAGAGCAGCCGGAAGCAGCTGGGAAGCTGGCACAGCTGCGTCATGAAATGACGATTATGAAGGAGGTGCTCGGATGCTTGCCAATGGACACACCGTCGTCCAAATAATGGAGCAGCTGGCTCCAAAGCATTATGCGGTAGAAAATGATAAAATCGGGCTGCAGCTAGGAACGCTGGGTAAGCCCATTAGCCATATTCTCGTGGCTCTCGACGTGACGGATGAGGTTGTGGATGAAGCGATTGCTGCTGGGGCAGAACTGATTATTGCCCACCATGCGATTATTTTCCGCCCGCTCTCAAAGCTTGATACGTCTACGCCAGCAGGCAAGCTGTATGAGAAGCTGATCAAAAATGATATTGCCGTGTACATCTCCCACACCAATCTGGACGTAACAGATGGCGGCATTAACGATTGGATGGCGGATTTGGTCGGTATTAAGCCGGAAGGGCGTATTTGCCTGGAGGAAGTGCACACGGACCAGTGGAACAAGCTTGTCGTGTTCGTGCCTAAAGGACATGAGGAAAAGGTGCTGGAGGCGATCTGGAGCGCAGGAGGCGGCCAGATCGGCGATTACAGCCGCTGCAGCTTTATAACCGAAGGAACGGGAACGTTTTTGCCTGGGGAAGGAACGACGCCGTACATTGGCGCTCCTGGCAAGCTGGAAAAAACAGCAGAGGTCCGTCTTGAGGTCGTTGTCCCTGACAGCTTAAAGCGCAAAGCCTTACAAGCGATGCTGAAAGCCCATCCTTACGATGAGGTTGCTTATGACTTGTACGAAATCGACTTAACCGGCCGTTCAGTTGGACTAGGCAGAGCGGGTAAGCTGAGCGAGCCTGTAACGCTTGCTGAGCTTACAGAGCGCGTGAAGCAGGCATTCGAGGTACCCGTTGTTCGGGTAGTTGGTGAAGCAGGTCGTGAAGTGCGTAAGGTCGCTGTACTCGGCGGCTCAGGGGCTCGCTACGTTCGCCATGCGATTTTTGCCGGAGCCGATGTGCTCATTACGGGCGATATTGACTATCATACCGCTCATGATGCACTTGCTGCGGGCATTGCGATTATTGACCCCGGCCATAATGTGGAAAAAATAATGAAGCAGCGCACAGCCGATTGGCTTAATGAGCAGCTGCAGTCGCGCAAATCGGACACGAAGGCGCTCGCCTCTGCGATCCATACGGAGCCTTTTACATTTGTATAAAGCCAAGCGGCAGCTTGGAAAATGATTAAAGCTTGAGCTTTACGCCAATACCTTGTATACTGGTTGATGCACCGGAAAGTTTGACAGACAATCGCTGGCGGCCTTGTTGCCGCGAGAGGAAAGTCCGGGCTCCGCAAGGCAGGATGCTGGATAACGTCCAGTCAGCGCGAGCTGAAGGATAGTGCCACAGAAATGGACCGCCGATGGCTGGCTTCGTGCCAGCACAGGCAAGGGTGGAACCGTGGTGTAAGAGACCACGAGGAGTACAGGTGACTGTATTCCTGGTAAACCCCATCTGGAGCAAGACCGAGAGGACGTTGCAGCTTCGAGCTGCGGCCTTAGCCTGAGGCACGTCCGGGTTGGTTGCTGGAGCCGCTTAGCAATAGGCGGCGTAGATAGATGATTGTCGCTTTCTTAGTGGGAGGGTCGTCACCGTTTGGACCACTGAAAGTACAGAACCCGGCTTACGGCAAACTTTCCGTAACGAACTTAAACAAGCAAAAACGACTTCTTCGTCCTTCTGGGACGCGAAGAGCTTTGTCGGAGAAATATAAGCCTATTTATACGTGAAAAACTTATAAATTCTTATATTTCAAGGTGAAACGGCTATCGCCGTCCTTTGGCGGCAAGGCACGTTTCAATCCGAGAAATATAAGCCTAATGATAAGTGTGAAACTTATAAATTCTTATATTTTGAACCATTCGTCATTTGCGATTATAGAGATGTTAGTGGACGTTCCTTCGGGAGCTAACGGCCCTGCATCTCTTTTTTGCATTTTCGTAGGAGGTTGAATCATATGCTGCCTTCAGGCAAGCTGTATACGAGTAATTTAAATGGCTTGAAAAAAATAAATTTCGCAGCGAAAAAGCTGATGATTACGCGAGCGGAGATGGATATTGCAGATGTGTCCATGTGTCAAGCCTTAGCGCCTTCGCAGGATTTATTCCAGTTTTCGCTTGATGGGCGAAAAGAAGATGCTGATTTCGCATGGTGGCCGAAATATGAAAAGCGCTTTGTTGCGGAGCTGCAATTTGATCGCAAGCTTGAGGCGCTTCGCCAAGTTTACCGCATGCTGCAGGAGGGCAGCCATGTGGTGCTGGTCTGTTTTTGCCATGACCATCGTTATTGTCATCGCCGCCTGGTCGGCGAGTTTTTTGCGCTATACGGGGTGAAGGCGGAGGAGCTTAATCCGATTTTAATCGAGCAGATAAAGCTGTTTTAAAAAAAGCATGGCAGGAAGCGGATGAGCTGCTTCAATGCCATGCTTTTCATGTCTTATGCAGACCGGCTGCCAAGCGGCTCAAACGTTTTTGCCATGCCCGCTCAGCGTCCCAGCAGCTTATTTCTCGTATTTGCGCGTGATGGAATTGAGACGGTTTTTCGTCTTGTCCGGGTACGTCTGGAGTGCCGTATTAAAGTTCATTGCGGCTTTGAGAGCACGATCAATGTCTATTTCTCCATAGCCAAAATAAACATCCTTACCAGGATCGCCCAGATCAACGGCTGATTTGCGCATGATTTCCATCACTTCCTCATTCGTCAAATCCGGATTGACGGACCGAATGAGACCGGCTAACGCCGCTACATGCGGACTTGCCATTGAGGTGCCGGAGAGCGCCGCATATTGGCCTCCAGGGTACGTGCTGGCAATGCTGTCTCCCGGTGCAGCCACATCAATATAGTCGCCGTAGTTGGAGAAAGAGGCTTTTTTCTGCGCGGAATCTGTTGCCGCAACAGCGAATACTTCCGGATAAGCGGCTGGATAGCCCGGGCGATCCGTATTGTCATTGCCGCTGGCGGCAATGAGGACTACGTCATGATCATACGCATATTTAATGGCATCATGCAGGAAATCAGCCTGTGCATAATTGCCGAGGCTCATATTAATAACCTTGGCGCCATGGTCAGTTGCCCAGATCAGCCCTTGAGCAACCGAGTAGGTTGAGCCTGCACCGCTGCTGTCGAGCACCTTGACCGGCATCACCTTGTTGTACCAGGATAAGCCGGCGACACCCTCGCCATTGTTGACGGACGCACTAATGATGCCAGCTACATGCGTACCGTGACCGACATCATCATCCGGCTCAGCCTCGCTGTCGACAATGTTGGTGCCATCCAGCAGCTTGCCCTGCAAATCGGGATGATCCAATTGTACGCCGGTGTCCAGTACCGCTACAATGACCTGATCACTGCCCCTCGACAGCTTCCAGCCTTTCTCCGTTTCGATGGAGGGTAGATTCCATTGATATTTGGCATACAGCGCGTCATTGGGAATGACGTCTCCGCTGTCGCCGTCATTATTTGTTTCATTCGTCATATATAAATAGTGAGGCTCGACATATTCCGTTTTCCAGGAGCGACTAAAATATTCCTTCATTTGCTTCGCTTCCATATTTTTGGATCGGAACACATAGGTATTGTCGATCTGATTAATTTGGTTGACGGAAACTGCGTTAACGGATTGCTTCATTTTTTCAAGCTGCTCATCGGTTACCTTCTCGGCAAAATGAACCACAACATCCTTCACATGGTAATGGCTGGCATTGCCATTGTCTTCCCCGGTCTGTACCGTTGTATCACGGTTCGTATTCGGAATAACCGACTCAATTCGGTAGTTGCCTTCGTTCGGGTAGGGGACAAGCCGCAAATTGCGCTTTTGATGGCGCTCCACCTGAGTGACAATATCCTGCTTAATGACGCCGACGACGCCCATGCCGCGGTATTTCTGATGGGGAACCCCGAGCACGATGAAACGGCTGCCACTCTCATTTACAAATGGCTTGGATTCATAGGTTTTGCCCTGTTTGACGGCTGCCGCAGCTGCTTCTACTTCGCTTTTGCCGGAGTTAGAAGGAATGGCACCGCGCTGTACGCTTCGCTCTCCGTTCATCAAGCGGATGTAGGACATATGCTTATGCATGCTCATCATGCTGGTAACGTGCTTGGTCGACACTGTTTTTCCTGTTTTCCGGGTTTTCCCGGCCTGGCTCGTGTCCATCAGCTTATAAAATTCTTTGGTGCATTCGGAGACGCACAGAAAAGAAGTGGCCTCCATATCACGATTGAGCGTGCGCAGCTTATGCTGCTTCTCCTGGTTGGCAGACAAGCTTTTGACAGGTGCAGCGGGTTTTTTGCCTTGAGGAAGAAACAAAGGTGCAGTCGGAATCAGCAGCGTCGCCGCAACAAGCACGGTAAAGACGCCGATCCATTTCTTTTTCATTTGCGCAAACCTCCATTAAATGACAGCTGGAATAACAGCATGAGCCTGTTTGATGTATAGGTTCGCTTTAAAATCCAGAAAATATGCGGCACAATCAGCGTTTCTCCAGTACCATCTGCAAGTAATTTGTGGTACTATGTTGATGCCTAGAGTTTTATGATCTTGCAACGTTTAAGCTTGTTTGGATTGAAGAAAGGGGAACTACCTATGCCAGCGACTAATGTTAAACCACTTAGTGAGACAACCCGTATTAAACTAAAAGAAGCCGTGAATCAATTGGAGCCATTTTTGAATCACTATTCGCTCGTACAATTGAATGGGGAGCAAAGCAGTGATGAGGCGCAAAATTTTTACAAAGGCCTGCTATCCGATTTGAGACATTTGTTGGTGTTTTCTGAAGTCTCGGTTGAAAAGCTGGGAGTATTGCTCAGACGCCCCAATTTTGATAACGATTTTGCAGAACGTGCCTTGTACGAAGTGTACCATCAATGTGTAAATGCCTTCTTCTATCCTAAAAATGAATGTTATTCCGAAGATGGCCGCTACGCATACACGGGTCAAGACGCGATTCGCTTCTTGTTCAAGCCTGTTCGTGAAGCCCGCGATATCGTATTGTCTTTATCCAAAATTTACGAAGAGCTGCGCGATGAGCTTGCCTACTACGAAACAGACTACATGACCCAGCGTCGGATGCAGGGGCAAAAATAAGGCAGAATGAATCACCTCCGTTCAGGGAAACTTGATAGCGGAGGTGATTTTTTTATGCCAAAGGGCGTATCATGCAGCGTATCAAATTGCACGTTTTGGTCAGAAGGTAATAACTGTGGCGCCGATTCCATTGCCATTGATATTGATCAGCATGCAAGTGCCGATTTTGGATCAGAATTTGCCGCTGAAGAGCTTGGCTTGCAGCATCAGGACCAGGCGGCGAAGTCGTCTGCAACATGCTGCCATACCTTTAAAGCGCGCTAAGCAGCTGGGGATGGCTGTCAGGTGGAGAAGGACGGGCTAGGATGGTTTGAATCGAAAGGCAAAGCTTATGAAGTGGAGGTGAGCCCAAATGGAACGCTGGGATGAAACAGAGGGCAGCAGTCATGGGGAGAAGGAGCAAAACGACGAAGCAGCGTTGGAAGAGCGTCATCATAGAGCATTGTTATCCGATGAAGAAATAAACGGTGCAAGCCGTAATATCAATGAAGAAATGGCGGGGGAATTTGCCGCTGGTGTACCCGTTCCCGTATCTTATGTACCGCGCAGCGAAAGCAAAAGCGAAGGCGAGGATACGGTGAGGGAAAGCACCGGAGGCACCGCGCTGGGCTGGGTCGGTTTGGTGTTTGCGATCGTCTCATGGTTTTTATGGCCCGCGCTAATGGGGGCAGCCGCAGCAGTGCTTGGCTTTGTCGCGTACCGACAAGGGGCGAAGGGACTTGGATCATGGGCAGTCACAATTGGCCTCATTGCCTTTGTGCTCGCTGTAGTCATTATTCCATTGTACCGCGCGATAACCTGACCTTGAAAAAAAAAGCCTCCGGCCATCCGCTTATACAGCGGTGCCGGAGGCTTTTTGCTATTATTCTATCGCGAATTCGCGGTGCTTAAGTACCTCTTGATTCAGAGCGAGCATACGTTTATCGAGCAAATTGATCATGTCGGCGGATTCCTTAAGCTGCTGTTGAATTTCCGGTGGAATGCCTTCATTATATTTGTAATAAATTTTATGCTCCAGACTGGCCCAGAAATCCATCGCGCTCGTGCGGATTTGAATTTCAACAAGCACATTTTCAATGCGGTTCGTCAGGAAGACAGGAATTTCTACAATAAGATGCAAGCTCTTATAGCCATTTGGCTTCGGATTGAGGACATAATCCTTCACTTCAATCACTTTAACGTCGGTTTGCTGGCTGATCATTTCCAGTATTTGATAAATATCAGTGGAGAAAGAACAGATGACCCGGACGCCAGCAATATCGCGAATATGTTCTTTTGCATTTTCCAAATTAATATCCATATTTTTGCGGCGGAGCTTGTCCATGACGCTTTCGGGATTTTTAATCCGCGTTTTGACATGCTCAATCGGGTTGTAGTCATGAATAAATTGAAATTCCTCGTTTAAAATATTCAGCTTCGTCTCCACTTCATCCAAGGCAAATTTATACGTTAAAAAAAAGTGCGCCCATTGCTTCATCATATCTCGCTGCATGCGATCCATCACTCCTAATATCATTATTGCTGCTATTATTGTACCATGTTCCCGTCCACATTGCTCATTTCGGGGGTGGAGGCACAACGTCGCCCCAGTAGGCGGGTGCTGTGGAAGGATTGAATGTTACGGTCAATTTACATATAATTTAGACTACATGGGAGGATGAGAGCAATGGTTATAGACATTCATAACGTAACTTGGGAACGGGAAGAAAAGATCGTCCTTCAAGGGATTGATTGGCAGGTTGAAGCGGGTCAGCACTGGTGCTTGTTAGGGCTTAACGGCTCCGGGAAGACGACGCTTTTAAATATGATTAACGGCTATATTTGGCCAACGACTGGGTCTGTATCGGTGCTGGGACATAAATTTGGCGAATACGATTTGCGTGAGCTGCGCAAAAGCATAGGCTGGGTCAGCACATCGCTCCAGCAGAAGCTGCACGGTCAGGATACCGCCTTCAAAATTGTCTTAAGCGGAAAATTCGCTACGATTGGGCTGTATGATCAAGCGCTGCAGGAGGATGAAGAGCAGGCAATCTTGCTGATGCGCAGCCTCGGCTGTGAAGTATTGCTGAACCGGACGTACAGCACGCTCTCGCAGGGCGAGCGCCAGCGGGTGCTCATTGCAAGAGCGCTGATGGCTGCGCCTAAGCTGCTCATTTTGGACGAGCCTTGTACCGGGCTCGATGTGTTTGCGAGAGAACAGCTGCTGGAGATGATTAATCAGGTGGCACAGCAGCCAGATGCGCCGACTATTATTTATGTAACCCATCATGTGGAGGAAATTTTGCCTTGCTTTAATCAAACACTGCTGATTAAGGATGGCCGGGTTTTTGAAGCCGGTGATACAAGCAAGGTGCTCTCATCAGCGCGCATGAGCGATTTTTTTGGCGTGCCTGTAGAGATCGAACAGCGTGAGAACCGCAATTGGCTCTTTATAAAGGCAGCTGAGAGCAAGTGAATACAGTATTAGGGCCATTAGGCTTTGTTCCGCCACCGAAGCTTCCTAAGCGGCAGCGGTTGGCCCAGTGGTTAAAGGCGCGGATGCAGCAGCGGCTCGCCTATGACAGGACGCTGTTCTACCATGGCTCCGCAGGGCTGCTGATCGCGGGAACGCTGGCGATGGTGCTGGTTGCGCTGGGCATGCCGACGGGATTTGGGACGCTTGTGGATATCGGCGGTTTTGTGTCGTTAAATACCGTGGCCTTGTATGCAGCCGCGCAGCTGTGCTCAGTGCTGCTAACGCTTGTTTTTGTGCCCGTTCCTCGCTTGTTTGCCGGGTTTTTCTTATACGTAGCATTTGAAGCTTATTTTATTTTGTATTATTCGGAATTTGGTATGCTCATGGCGGCGCTGTTTGCAGCGGCGTATGCGATTTGTGGCGCGATGGCAGGCATGCTGCTCGGTCAAATAGTGAAGCTGCCCGGCAGAGGGCTCGCCATAGCAGGCATTATTGTGGCAGGAGCACTATTTGTAAACGTTGCAGCGAATCAATTTCGCGGAGCTTCTGATGATGCAGCACCTGCCGCCGATATGGATTCCAACTATTCATCTGCAGATGGGACCTCGGATATGAGTCTAGGGGACGGCATGCCGGTTGCTTCCATTGAAGCTGACAATCCGGCATTGCCGGGCGATTACAGCTATAAGGCCTTTACCTACGGCAGCGGGAGCGACAAGCAGCGCAGCGAATACGGCGAGCAGACGGAGCTGCTCTCGACCTCCGTAGACGCATCGGTTTACATTAAAAAGTGGGCGTGGCTCAAGCAGCAATTTTGGGGCTTTGATCAACGCGAGCTTCCGTTAAACGCGAGAGTGTGGATGCCGGAAGGCGATGGAGCGTTTCCGCTTGTGCTCATGGTGCATGGCAATCATTTAATGGAGGAGTTTTCGGACGCAGGCTATGCCTACTTGGGCGAGCTGCTTGCGAGCCGGGGCTTTATTGCGATATCGGTAGATGAAAACTTTCTTAATTATTCGGTTTGGTCGAGCATCCCCGAGCAGGATATGAAAATGCGGGCATGGATCATGCTCAAGCACATTCAGCAAATCCAGTTGTTCAGTACGCTGACGGATAATCCCTTTTACAGCAAAGTAGATTTTTCCAAGGTATCTTTAATTGGACATTCACGTGGTGGTCAAGCGGTAGCGATGGCCGTGGATTACAAACGATGGTTTGCCGAGGATGAAGGGCTTTCCAGCATCGCCCAGGTCAATTTTGCTTCAGTAGTGGCTTTGGCTCCGACGGATAAGCAGGTGGACAATGCATCGGCGCGGATTAAAGATGTGAGCTATTTGACGCTGCAAGGCGCAAGGGATGGCGACGTCAACAGCTTTTACGGGGACAGGCAGTACATTCGCACCAGCTTTACGCTAGGCTCGCCATATTTTAAAGCGTCGCTCTATATGTCCGAGGCGAACCACAGCCGCTTTAATTCGGATTGGGGCATGATGGATGAACGGGTTCCCGGCGGCCTGTTTCTTAATCAGCAGAACATGATGACGCAGGCGGAGCAGCAGCAGGCGGCCAAAGTGTATGTCTCGGCTTTTCTGGAAGCTACTCTGCACGGCAACGATGCTTATAAGCCTTTGTTCGAAAATAACAAAACGGCGCCGGATTGGCTCCCCTCCACCAGCAATTATGTAAGCAGATACGAGGATGCTTCCTTCCTCGCGGCAGCGCGTTATGAAGAAGACGTGAACAAGCTGACGCTGCCGAGCGGAGGCAAGCTGAGCGCCGAAGGCTTCAAGGTATGGGAGGAGTCGGAGGCGAAGGACCGGGACAATCGCAATAAGGGCTCGCGCGGTGCTGTGCTGGAATGGGACGCTGCTGCGTCCTATACGTTGGAGCTTGCAGGGACGTATAGCGAGGCCATCGTTTCCAAAGGACTTAATACGTTCAGCTTTTCAATGGAAAATATGGGAGTGGAAAATAGGGATGATGATGCGGCAGCTGCGCCGCAAATCGAGCTGGAGCTTGTGCCTTCACAGGGGCAGGCGGTGCGCTTGCCATTATCCAGCTTTAACGATATTCCGCTGCCCTTCGAAACGCAGTTTACTATTACCCCTTGGCTGGAGAAGCGGATTAAGAAGGGAAAATATAAAGAGAGCATTGAATCGGTGTTTCAGACCTACAGCTTGCCGCTAGCGCGGTTTGCGGAAGCAGGCGGCTGGCCATCCGGGGCGAAAATTACGCGGATAACGTTTTATTTTTCCGGAGCGGCTGGTCGGGTGATGCTGGATGACATCGGCTTTTATCAATAAAATGCGGCTGTAAACAAATAACCTCCCGGCAGAAGGGAGGTTATTTGTACAAATATAGGCAAGGATATCATTTCGTTATCCTGTCTCTATATTTCTCGGAATGAAACGCGCCGCGCCGCCACAGGACGGCGACAGCCGTTTCACCTTGAATGTATGAATTTAGATTGATTCTTTTTTGAACGTGAAGCTTCGCGCTGCATATAGAAACGGCGTCGAGCAGACGGACACCAGAAACTTAATGACATAGGTAGACAGGAAGATCGACATCCATACATCGAACTCATATTCGGTCGCAAAGGCGATCGTACAAAAAATGAGCGTATCGACGAATTGGCTGACAATCGTACTGCCGTTATTGCGAATCCACAGCTGATTGCGGGCTGGAAACAGCCGCTTGAGCAGCGTATAAATTTTCACATCAAGAAACTGGCTTACAAAATAGGCGCATAGGCTGCCAAGTGCAATTTGCGGCAGCATGCCGAATATGCTTTGAAGCGCTGCTTGCGCCTCCAGACCGGGCTCGGCTGGATTAAATAGAAGCGCCATCTGCATAATAATGGTTGAGGCAATTAAGGTGAAAAACCCGAACCACACTGCTTTTTTGGCATCGGCTTCGCCATATTTCTCGTTAAGCAGGTCGGAAGCCAAATAAATGGTGCCATACATCGTATTGCCGAGCGTAATGACGATGGCTAGTGTTCCGATTTGCAAATCAACGGTTTTGACGACTTGAATATTGGCGATAACGGTTGCCATGCCGATCCAGGCATAGACGCCGACCTTGCCGAATAAACGGTAGGAAATGAGAAACAGTGTGAAGTGGGCGAGCATAAAAAGAACGCCGAACCACAAGTTGAACATGTGAAAAAAACCTCCTAGTTTTGATAACGCGGGAGTTTACGAACCGCGGCTTGCTTTGCTGCGATGCAGCATGTATGATTATATTTCTGCCTTTGCCATTATAATCGCTTGTTTTAGGGCGAGCAATGTTTATTTGAAATATAGGAAAGTATTTGATATCGCCATCCTTTCTCTATATTTCTCGGACTGAAACGCAGCGCGCCACCAGAGGACGGCGCGCGGTCGTTTCACCTTGTGATTTGAAACTTTGGGGAAGTACTACTTTTATATATAAGGAGCGTGACCTATGATGCCGAATTCTGAGCTTGAACGAGAACAGCTGCGAGTTAATCGGGTAACGAAGTGGGTCAAGGAGCAAATCGAAGGCTTGCAGGATCAGGCTGGAGAGCTGCGCGAGGACATTGTAGACATTCGTAAAAACTTCTGGGATGACGTAACCGTCAATTTTGAGGATTCCGCCGAATCTGCGGAGACGCATGCAAGCTTGAAGCAGCAGGCGGAACTGCTGTCGGAGCGGGAGCGGACGCGCCGCGTAGCGATGGAGCAGCTGGGACTGCTGAAGAAGCTGGCGCAATCGCCCTATTTCGGTCGCATTGATTTTGTAGAGGATGGCGAGAGCCGCGAGGCAATTGAACCGATTTATTTGGGGGTAGGCTCGCTGCTCGACGAAAGCGGGGCCAACTATTTAATTTATGACTGGCGTGCGCCTATATCCGGCCTGTATTACGACTATTCTCCGGGACCTGCCAAGTATGAGACGCCTAGTGGACAAATTTCTGGAGAAATGACGCTGAAGCGTCAATATATTATTCGCCAGGGCGAAATTGAAGGGATGTTCGACACGGGAGTAACGATTGGCGATGAAATTCTGCAAGCGGTGCTGGGCAAGCAGTCGGATTCGCAAATGAAAAGCATTGTGGCGACGATTCAACGCGAGCAAAATCAAATTATCCGCAATGAGCGGGCTCGCCTGCTGCTCGTACAGGGAGCGGCGGGAAGCGGCAAAACTTCAGCCGCCTTGCAGCGGGTGGCGTATTTGCTTTATCGCTATCGCGGTACATTGAATGCCGATCAAATCGTCCTCTTTTCACCAAATCCGATGTTTAACAGCTACGTCGCAACCGTACTGCCAGAGCTTGGCGAGCAAAATATGCAGCAGACGACGTATCAGCAGTATTTGGAGCATCGCCTTGTTCAAACCTTTGATCTGGAGGACCCTTTCTCCCAATTGGAGTATACGCTCTCTGCCGCCCATGGCAGCGAATATGATGCTCGCATTGAAGGAATCCGCTATAAATCAAGCCTTTCCTTTATTGGGCTTATTGACCGGTATGCCGCTTCGCTCGGCGAGAAGGGACTGCGCTTCCGGGCGTTGAAATTCCGCGGCCGCACCTTAATTACTGCCGAGGCGATACATGAGCATTTTTACAGCCAAAATCGTTCTCATCCGATTCCAAACCGTCTGCGCATGACTGCCGAGTGGCTGCTCAAGGAGCTGACCCGCCTTGGGCGGGAGGAGCGGGGCAAGCGCTGGGTAGAAGAAGAGATGGAGCTGCTCGATAACGAAACGTATAATACGGTTTACAGCGAGCTGCTGGATAAGGAAGGGTTTACGCAAAATTCCTTCGATGATCATAAGCGGGAGAGCGACCGTCTGGCGGCGATTATTGTACAGGAGCGCTTTAAGCGCCTGCGCAGCCGGGTTAAGCGGCTCAAGTTTCTGGATATGCCGGAGGTGTATCGCCAGCTGTTTCATGAAGCAAACGAGCAGGAGGGCGAATATCCGCAGCTTTGGGCTGCGATCTGCGAAGGCACGGCTGAGAAGCTGGCGCGGAAGGAATTATTTTATGAGGATGCCACGCCTTATTTATATTTGAAGGAGCTGCTTGAGGGCTTCCAGACGAATACGTCGGTTAAGCATTTGTTCGTCGATGAAGCGCAGGATTATTCGCCGTTCCAATTCCATTATTTAAAGAAAATTTTCCCGAGCTGCAAAATTACGGCGCTTGGCGATTTGAACCAATCGATTTTCGCCCATGCCGTAGTCGGTGACAGCTTTCATGCATTAGCGGGCATGTATGAGGAGCAGGAAACCGAGCGCGTCATATTGGAGCGAAGCTATCGCTCCACGCGCCAAATTTCCGAGTTTACAAGCAGCTTTATCGCGGGCGGAGAGCGGATTATTCCATTCAATCGCAGCGGCCCATGGCCAACGATTACAGCTATTGCTGGCGAGGAAGAGCTGAAGCAGCAAATTGCCCAGCGGATCGAAGCGCTCAAGCAGCAGGGCAATAGCTCGATCGCCGTTATAGGCAAGACAGCGGAGGAGAGCAGGCTTGCTTTTGAAGCCTTGTCCGCCATCGTGCCGGATATTCATTTGATTGCCAAAGAAACGTCGACGTTCGAGCAGGGGGTTGTCGTCATTCCTTCCTATTTGGCAAAAGGCGTGGAGTTTGACGCTGTTATTTTGTATAATGCTTCGAGCCTAGTCTATGGACGGGAAGACGAGCGCAAGCTGTTTTATACGGCCTGTACGAGAGCAATGCATGAGCTGCACCTTTATTACATGGGTGAGCCAACCTGCTTTCTGGACAAAGCGCAGTTAGCCGAGCCGCTTAATAACATATAGAATGCAAATAAGGGATGGTCCTGAAGGGGACCATCCCTTATTTGCGTATTTTTTGCCAAATCTCTAAACAGTCAACCTTAAGCTCCGAGGCAATCAGTTCAGCCGTAAGCCGCTGGGGCATTTTTATTTTTCCATTGCGCAGCTTAGAAATCGTCTGGATGGAAATTCCTGTGGCAGCCGCGAGTTGGCCTGCGCTTATGTCGCGTTTTGCCATCCAAATTTTCAGCCGCATGCTGGAATCGATATACTCATGCGTATTAATAGGCTGCAAATCAAGCACGATAAAGGCGTATTCCTTAATTCGTCCAAACCCGTCAAAGATGGGAGTGAACGTTATCTTTACTTCAAGCTCTACGCCGTTCACTTTGGTTGTTTTTACAGTAATATGGTTTGTTTTCTTGAATTTTCGCGTTTCCTCCAAAATATGAAGCAGGCGAAGATGCTCGCTTTCGGCCACAATTTCCAGAAAAGACTCTCCATTCAAATGGCCGTCGGCTATCAAATAGGCGGGGAAGGGGTCCTTCAAAAATTGCACCTGGTAGTTGGCATCGAGAATACCGCTAAACAGCACCGTATTCGTCTCGAATTGCTTTTCAATCCAATGATGGGAGCTCAAATCACTCAGTATAATGAGCGATAATGCCTGACGCTCTTCGTTTAGCATGCTCAGGGTATTATGCTCCACCATGACAGGCGTTCCTCCGGGCTTGCAGGTGTGGAGCAGTCCTTCCCGCTTTGTGCTGGTCTTGTAGTGCTTGAGCGACCAGTTCTCAAGCAGCTCGCCTATCGGCTTGTCTATCAAATATTCATATTCCAGACCGGTTAGGCGGATAAAAGATTCATTGACATCCATGATGAAGCCATAATGCTTTACAGATCGGAGAATAGCAGCAGGACTGTCCATCATTTGAAACACTCTTTCAAAAACCGTCAATCGTTTTCGCTCCTTTGAGCCAGCTGTGCGGCATTTATGTAAAGTATATTAAGGTTTAATTAATTAAACTTGAAAGCTTAGCGGGCATATAGCTAGCGGATGTATGGATATCTGTCCGATTTTTACAGCTTATTGGGCGCTCAGCGCGCTTTCTAACTGGTCACTATCCTTGTTAAAATAATCAATAAATAGGGATATATTTTAAAAGGCTTGATTCCGGAGGAGATACACCATGAATAATGAATGCAACATTGAGAACTGCACCAAACCCGTCAAAGCCAGAGAATTATGCTCCATGCACCATCAACGTCTTATGCGTCATGGAGACCCTCTTACTATCCGGCCCCGTAGAACAAAAATTGTAACGAACTGTAAATGGATTAATTGTACAAAAAGCGCCAGCACGAAGGGATACTGCTCTAAACATTATTACATTCATCGGGTAACCCGTACAGTATAAAATAAATACATATTCATCTTCTATCAGTCAGTAAATCAGCAATTTAAGGTTTCATTTGGCTATGAAAGATGTATAATATAACTAGCTGCAAGATGGGGCCCTTGGCCCCATTTACCTCAAAAATAATCAGGCAACCGTCGCTTTTGTCCAATTTAGAAGGAAGGAGCAGACCTTGTCAATCGTAGCTTTCCAAGCTTGCAGGATGATTATCCCCACTACAGCTGTATTTCACTCAATGGCAAGAACACCGCTGATTTAGAACTCTCGCATACGAATTTATCACAACTAAGCTGCTCTGTGCTTCACTTTCATTTTAGCTCCATAGTTCTCTGCTTACGGACGGAAGCTCTTTTCCAGTTCTATTCTGGCATATAATCATATTGCCGGACAATCTGTCATATCATGATTATGATGTGGCAAGGGTTTGTTGTTAAAGCCAACTACTCCAAAATGCTGCTCCAACTATCAAATTGGGGTGCCAGAGCCGGGTTGTTGCCGCTCTTTCATAGACGACAAATCATTTGACCCGGGACTCGGGGATAAGGCAGAAGCCTTATTTCGTCAGCGATACGATTGCTGGGCACGGCTGCAAATGTTGCATCTCATCACATTTTCCCCCGCTATCGCCTTGCTCTCTCAACCAGGTTATGGGGGACACTCATGAATAAGGAGTTGGTGTCCATGGCTCGTAAAGAAATGTTGGCAATGCTGCTTGCAGGGGGTGAAGGAAAACGTCTTGGAGTACTGACGAAGGATTTGGCCAAGCCTGCCGTTTATTTTGGCGGGAAATATCGGATTATTGATTTTACATTAAGCAATTGCACACATTCAGGTATCGATACAGTAGGTGTATTGACGCAATACCAGCCGTTTGAGCTCAATCGTTATTTGGGCATTGGAACGCCTTGGGGTCTGGATCGCAGCGATGGAGGCATGGCTATTCTTCCTCCGCATGTGAAACAGAAGGGCGGCGTCTGGTACAAGGGCACGGCCAACGCGATCTATCAGAATATGGAGTTTATTGAGCGATATAATCCAAGCTATGTCTTGGTCATTTCCGGCGATCATATTTATACGATGGACTACGATCTGATGCTTCAGCATCATAAGCGGTGCGGGGCGGATGTAACGATAGCAGGTATAGAAGTAGATTGGAAGGAAGCCAGCCGATTCGGTGTCATGCATGTCGATGATGAAGACCGCATAACTGCATTTGAGGAAAAGCCTGCAAAGCCTACCAGCAATATCGCTTCGATGGGCGTCTACATTTTTACATGGTCGGTATTGCAAAAATATTTAATTTATGACGAGGCGAACCGCCAGTCCAGCAATGATTTTGGCAAGGACATTATTCCGGCTATGATGCGGGATGGCCTCATCGTCAGCGCTTATTCGTTCCGCGGCTACTGGAAAGATGTCGGCACGATTGAAAGCCTGTGGGAGGCGAATATGGATTTGCTCGCAGAGGAGCCTTCGCTGGATTTATCGGATAAAGACTGGCGCATCTACTCTGTCAATCCTAATCGGCCGGCACAATACGTAGCGGCGGGCGCCGAGGTGATATCATCTATGGTGACGGAGGGCTGCGTTGTGGAAGGACGGGTAGATCGCTCGGTTCTCTTCTATGGCGTCCAGATGGAGAAGGACAGTGAGGTTAGCGAGTCCGTCATTATGCCGAATGTGCGGATTGGCGAAGGGGCGCGCGTTTACCGGGCCATTATCGGCGAAGGCGCTGTAATCGAAGACGGCGTGCAGATTGGCGATCCGGAGGATGATGCGATTACCGTCGTAGCTGTCGGACAGTTTGTTGCGAATGATCACGTATTGCTGGAGGTGGAGCCATCATGAGCAACCGGATAATGGGCGTTATCAATTTAATCCACGAGACGGACGAGTTGGAGCATTTAACGCAAAGCCGCTGCCTTGCGACCGTGCCGTTTGGAGCACGCTACAGGCTCATTGATTTTATTTTGTCCAGCATGGTGAACTCTGGCATTAGCAAGGTAGCGGTGTTTGCGCATACGAAATATCGCTCGCTGATGGATCATCTTGGATCAGGTAAATATTGGGATTTGAATAATCGCCAGAGCGGCTTGTTTATTTTGCCGCCGGCTACGGATGATTTGCAGGAAATCAGCCGTGGCGATTTATACCATTTTTATCAAAATCGCGATTATTTCAACCGTTCAACGGCGGAGTATGTTGTCATTACGCGCAGCCATATGGTTTGCAATATTGATTTCAATCCGATTATTGATGAACATGAGGCACGCGGGGCGGATATTACAATCGTGTGCAAGAAGCAGCATGATCTGCCTGGCAAGGCGCGCAAGGTCAAGATGAGCAGCGATGGCCGAGTTACATCGATTCAGGAAAACTATGGGCGAATGCTGAGCGATGTTTCCTCAATGGAAATGTATGTGATGAAAAAAGATTTGCTCATGGAACTCGTAGAAACCTCGCTCGCTCAGGGGCAGGATCATCTCGTACGCCATGCGATTTTCTCCCGCTTGAACAAGCTGCGGGTTTATGGACATTTATACGATGGCTATTTGGGCGTAGTCAATACGCTTGAAAGCTATTTTACCAATAGCATGAATCTACTTTGTCCTGAAGTGTGGAAGGAGCTGTTTTTCCAGCCGGGCACGATATTCACGAAGGTCAAGGATGAACCGCCTGCGCGATATTTGGAATCCTCTAAGGTTAATAATTCATTAATCGCCAATGGCTGCCGCATTGAAGGAACCGTGGAGAATAGCATTTTGTTTCGGGGTGTCCATATTGGCAAAGGGGCAGTCATACGCAATAGCATCATCATGCAAAATGGCATCATTGGCGAAAATAGCCTGATTCAGCATAGTATTTTGGATAAGGATGTACGAGTCGATTGCAACCGGGATATAAGAGGAGCAGAGAAGCTTCCCTTTCTGGCGGGCAAGCGCAAGACGATCTAACTAACTAAATGAATAGCAGGCATGAGGCTGGGGGTAAAGCTGGGACTTGTCTACAGCGTGTCGCAGCCTCTGCTGGCTACATTTTTAAGCGAAACAGGAGGAGAAAAAATGAATATTTTGTTTGCAACTTCGGAGGCCGCGCCACTCGCAAAAACCGGCGGCTTGGGCGACGTTGCAGGCGCTCTTCCCAAAGCACTGGTTAAACGTCAAATCGGCACAAGCGTTATTTTGCCAAAATATGAGGATATTCCAGCAGAATATTTGGAATATTTCGAACAAATCGCATCCTTCAACGTTTCCTTTAGCTGGCGCAACCAATATTGCGGGCTATTTCGTGGAGAAATCGATGGCGTTTGCTATTATTTGATTGATAATGAGTTTTACTTTAAGCGCAAAGGGTTATATGGGTATGGAGACGATCCTGAGCGCTTTGTGTTTTTTAGCTTTGCTGTGCTGGCGGCGCTAAGCTTTGTTGATGTGCTTCCTGATGTCATCCATTGCCATGATTGGCAAACCGCGCTCATTCCGTTTCTGCTCAAGACGAAATATGCGGCAGAATGGGCGGATATCCGCACCGTTTTCACTATCCATAACCTGAAATATCAGGGCGTACTAGACATCAAGCAGCTGCAGGATTTAACGGGTGCGGGTGATGAGGCTTTTGGCCCGGAGGGGCTGGAGTTTCATGGCGCAGCCAGCTGTTTGAAGGGCGGCCTCGTGTACGCAGACAAGCTGACGACAGTCAGCCATACTTATGCGGAAGAAATCAAGGACAGTGAATATGGCGAGCGTCTGGAGGAGCTGCTGCGGCATCGCGAAGGCGATCTTCTGGGCATTGTAAACGGCATTGATGATGAGTCCTATGATCCGATGAAGGATTCCTCGCTGCATACGCCATTCCGTAATTCGATTAGCCGAAAAAGGAAAAATAAGCTCGATTTGCAGCAGGAGCTTGGACTGCCGGAATCGGAGGAAATTCCGCTCATTGGCATGGTTAACCGGCTTGTTGAGCAGAAAGGGCTGGATCTCATCACGGCCAGGCTTGAGGAACTGCTGCAACAAGATGTCCAGCTCGTCATTCTTGGTTCGGGCGAGTGGCATTATGAGCAGCTGCTGCAGCAGTATGCGCAGCGTCACCCTGACAAAATTGCGGTAAGGCTTGGCTATAATGAGAGGCTTGCTCGCCGCATCTACGCAGGAGCTGATTTATATTTGCTGCCTTCACGCTTCGAGCCTTGCGGAATCAGCCAGCTCCTTGCGCTGCGCTACCGTGCTGTCCCGATCGTTAGGGAGACCGGGGGGTTAAAGGATACCGTCCAGTCTTATGATGAATATACTGGAGAAGGAAATGGATTCAGCTTTGTGGGCTATAATGCCGATGAATATTGGAGTACGGTTAGCAGAGCGCTTCGCCTATACCGGAATCCAGAGGCCTGGAAACAAATTATAGACAATGTCTCCAAGGAGAACTATAGCTGGAATCGCTCCGCCAAAGCCTATGTAGCCGTATATCATCAACTTTTGTTACAGCGAGAGGAGAACAAACAATGCCCCGTCACCTTGTAATTGGCAATGGCAAGCTGCTAGTGAATTTGGATCAAACCTGTTACATCCGCGATATTTATTATCCTTATGTGGGACAGCTCAATCATGTGGGCGGCCACTATTGCCGCTTCGGCATTTGGATTGGGGGCGTCTTCTCCTGGCTGGATGAACCAGAATGGAACATTGAGCTTGGCTACATTGACGATTCGCTCGTTACGAATATTATAGCAAGGCATGAGGGGCTTGGCGTTGAGCTGCAAATGAATGACGGCATTCATCAACGCGAATGCATTTATATTAAACGAGTCGTCGTACGTAATTTACGGAATGATGCCCGCGAGGCAAGGCTGTTTTTTCATCAGGATTTGATGATCGACGGCTCGGAGGTTGGCGATACAGCTGCTTATTACCCGGAAAATAATACGCTGTTTCATTACAAGCGCTCGAATTATTTTATGTTCAGCGGCTCGAGCGATGAAGGCGGCTTAATGCAATATTCGACGGGCATCAAGCGGTTCCACTCTGCGGAAGGCACCTGGCGTGATGCAGAGGATGGCGTGCTAATGGGCAATACGATTGCCCAAGGCTCCGTGGACAGCACGATTGGCCTTAGCGCCAATGTGCCGGGAGGCGGCGAAAAAACCTTTTATTATTGGATGTCAATTGGGAAAAACCTGGAGGAGGTCAAGGAGCTTAATCAATACGTCCTCGATAATAGTCCAGAAAAGCTGCTTAGCCGTGTCGTTATTTATTGGAATCATTGGCTGAGAAGAGCGGAGAGCGATCTGGGCGATTTAAATGAGAGCATCAGCCGGATGTTCCGTCACAGCCTGCTCATTGTCCGCACACAGGTGGATGAGCGCGGCGCGATTTTGGCGGCCAATGACACCGATATTTTGCAATACAATCGTGACCATTACAGCTACATGTGGCCGCGTGACGGCGCATTGATTGCCGAATCGATGTCGCTTGCCGGTTACCAGAGCGTAATCGCCCCATTTTTCAATTTTTGCGCAGCAGCGCTTGCACCAGACGGCTATTTGTACCACAAATACAATCCGGACGGAACGGTCGGCTCCAGCTGGCATCCGTACATCGTGCAGGGCAGCCAAAGGCTTCCGATTCAGGAAGACGAGACAGCGCTCGTCCTGTTCGCATTATGGCAGGATTATTTGCGGAATCAAGTCATTGAGCTGCCTCAGTCCTTATACAGCAACTTAATCCGCAAGGCAGCTACGTTCCTCAGCAGCTATATAGAGCCTGAGCTATCTCTGCCTAAGCCAAGCTATGACCTATGGGAAGAGCGCTACGGCATCTGGACCTATACCGTCGCTTCTGTGTATGGCGGCTTAATGGCAGCAGCCTTCTTCACCGAGCTGTTCGGCGATTACGAGCGCAGCGACCATTATCGCAATACAGCCCAGACGATCAAGCATGGCATGCTGACACAGCTGTGGGATGAAGAAAGCGGACGGTTTGCGCGCGGTCTCATTCAGAAGGACAATGGCTGGGTGAAGGATATGACGCTGGAGAGCAGCGTATTCGGCATTTGGGAGTTTGGCGTGCTGCCGGTCGATGATGATAAAGTCGTTCGGACGATGAATGCGATTAGGGACGGGTTAAGAATCCAGACCGATGTTGGCGGACATGCGCGGTATACAAACGATTATTATTTCCAGCAAACCGGCGACATTGACAAAATTCCGGGAAATCCATGGATTATTTGTACGCTATGGGTCGCCAATTACCAAATTGCTTCTGCTCAGAAGCTCGAGGATCTGGAAGGGCCGAAGCAGACACTGCAATGGGTCGTAGACCATGCTTTATCCAGCGGACTGCTGGCGGAGCAGCTCAATCCGTTCGATGGCAGCCCGCTCTCGGTCGCACCGCTCACTTGGTCGCATGCGACATTCATTCAGAGCGTAAGCAAATACGCAGAGAAGTATAAGCAGCTCAAGGGCTAAATCTATCATTTATTTGAATGAAAAAGGCAGTATTAAGTATCATCCATAAAGAAGGTCCAGCAGGGAAAAGAACGCGGCAAGCGTTCTTTTCCCTGCTATTTTTTTTGCGGTAATCGCAGCATGCTCTGCCAAAAATAGCTTCCAAAAGGGGAATGTGATTACGAAAAAAGCGGACGGGATACGCTGCTGTTATATACAAGAAAGTTTGTCTGTATCATAAGTATAAATGTCGTATATTTACAATTAATAAAACGCTTACATAAAATTGTGTTGCTTTCGTTTTCGCGATAATTAGCTAAAAAGCAGCAGTTTCCATTGAGGGAACGGCTGATTTTATGATATTGAAACGATTTTAAAACTATTTCCGACAAAAAAAGTATGTATTCGACAGCTAATTTCGACAGACTTCTTCGTAAAAGTATTTTACCATTACATATGTAATTTGATAAAATTTATCTATATTTTATTTTCTTTAATTTAAATTATTTGTAATTTGATTATCAAGGATTTTATGGTAAAAAATAATGTAAGAGGTGTTGAACAACGTGCAAACCTATGAATTTTCAGCTAAAAGTGCCTATTTGAAAAGAATGAAAGGCAGAAATTCTGTTTATTTAAACGGAGTTCAAGTTGACGTAGCGACTAGCCCGGCATTTTCAGGAGCCATTGAATGTATTGAAAAATACTATGATTTGCAGGAAGAACAACCAGATATTCATTGTTTTAAAGATGGCAATCATAATGCCGC
Source organism: Paenibacillus sp. R-74696 (assembly GCF_055814915.1). Lineage (NCBI taxonomy): Bacteria > Bacillati > Bacillota > Bacilli > Caryophanales > Paenibacillaceae > Paenibacillus > Paenibacillus sp. R-74696. The sequence continues at coordinate 506,975 of NZ_JBPULM010000030.1, read as the reverse complement.
AATGAGTCTGCTAGTCCCTTTAACAGTGGAGGATTTGCAGCGGAAAAGGGAATCCTATAAGGCTGTAGCGGATATTTCTTTCGGAATGCTGGGCAGAACGCCAGATTTTATCAATGCCGCTTTAGCTACGTTATATGCTCATTCCAAGCAGCTAGGCAGCAATCCATATGCTAATTTCTCTGAAAATATGAGAGCTTACTATCAATATGTGAAAGAGAAGAACTTATTTGTAGGCCACGGAGCGATTAATCCGCAAATTGATCGATCTTTGCCTCTAGGCTCCCAAGTTAATGAATATGCAGCAGTGAGAATCGTAAGCCATGATCAAAAAGGAATAGTTGTTACAGGGGCCAAAATGATTGTAACATTGGCGCCAATTGCAGATGAATTGCTCATTTTTAATATGCCTGGGTTAAAACCGGGTGACGAGGACTACGCGGTTTCTTTTGCTTTGCCTGTCGATTATCCAGGCGTGAAAATGATTTGCAGAAAACCGATGGTGAAGCCAGTGTATCATTCATTTGATCATCCCCTGGCTAATGCTTTTGATGAAATCGATGCTTATTTGATTTTAAATGAAGTTTTTATTCCTTGGGAAAAGGTATTCGTATTCAGAGATGTTGATAAATCGAATTTGTTCTACGATAAAACCTTTGCTCGAAATCACACGGGGCATCAGGGTATTGTAAGAGGATTATCTAAAGCGGAGCTCCTCACAGGCATTTCCATTCAACTGGCGAAAATGCTGAAGCTCGATGGGTTTATAAATGTCCAGGAAAAATTAGGAGAGCTAACCTCCTATGTCGAGCTTGTAAAAGCGAGTATTGCATGGAGTGAGGCAGATGCAACGATAAGCGAGGAAGGGGTTATGACCCCAAGCATTAGCGCTATTCAAGCGATTCGATATAATTTTCCGAAAATGTATGAAGCGATGGTTAAAACGTTACAATCGCTTGCCGCGGGTTCCATGCTGTCTACCCCGCATTATCAGGATTTTCTTAATTCGGATTTAAGCGACTTGGCGAGTTCTCTTTCTACAGGTGAAACGGACGCTTTATCCCGTACAAAATTATTAAATCTCGCTTGGGATGCATCGGGCGATGGCTTTGGCCAAAGACAGTTAGTGTATGAATTTTTTCATGCCGGAGACCCGATGAGAATTGCCGCTGGACATTTTTTGAATTATGACAAGCGCAATATGATAAATATGGTAGATAGGGTGTTGTTACATGACAATGATTAGCTGTGCCTGCCTTGTAAAACAGGATAACAATAAGCTGCTTCTGGTAAGGGTTAGGGATAATGAGCTTTGGTATTTGCCAGGGGGGAAGATAGAGCCAGGCGAGGACCCGAAAGAAGCTTTAGTAAGGGAATTGAAGGAAGAGCTGAACATAGACGTTCAGAGGGATAGCATTCAACATTTGAGAACGGTAATAGGGCCAGCCTATAAAGAGAATGCCAGCGTTGAATTAATCTGTTATACGGCAGCCTGGGCCGGAGATATAGTGCCATGTTCCGAAATTAGCGAAGTTGATTGGGTGGATTCAAGTAATTACAGCTTGCTCGCCCCTGCTGTTATCAAGCTAGTTGAGCAATTGGAGTTCGAATAAAACACGAGGTGAATGATGCTGTTTAATACGAAGCGCTTAATATCAAAAATGAAAGAACATAATCTGTCGGCCATTGTTGCGGCTACGAAAGAAAATATAAAATATTTTACCGGATTTGAGCCTGTAGTCAAAACGTTGAATCCTTATTTTGGACAATGCTTTGCAGTCATTACAAGCTGTTCTCCCGATAAGGTTCATGTTGTGCATTCCGTAGGAGAAATTGATCAGATTTTGGATGCCCGCTCGCCAATTGGACATGTCGTAACCTATGGAACCTTTTATCGGGAATATGCAGCGAGCACCCCCTTAACGGAAGAAGAGCAGCGTTTGAACGATTTATCTAATAATGATAATGGAAATTCAAATGCCGAGGAAGGTCTTGTGGCGTTATTAAATAAGCTTAATCTCGCTAATGAACGAGTGGGAATGGATGAGGATGGCATGAGAGGGAGCCGCTTATCGATGATTAAAAGCAGACTCCCGCATGTTGAGTTTGTTGAAGGCTCGGCGGTTATCCGCAGTGTTAGGGCGGTCAAAACAAGCTTTGAAATCGATGCGCTTGCTCATTCTTCCATTTGTATCGAGAAAGCGATAAAAACCGTGATAGATCAGCTATATGAGGGCATAAACGAACAGGAAATTGTCAAAATTTTCGCTTGTTCCATTGCCGAGCAAGGCGCTATAGCTACGTTGCCGATGATTAAAGTGGGCAGACATGCGGTTGGCGGCCAAAGAAGGCCAAGTGCGGATAACCGCTTAATGGCAGGGGATATTCTCTGGTTTGATTGCGACATTGTATGTGATGGTTATTGGGCGGATATTGCCAGAGTTTTCGCCTATAAGGAGCTTAAAGCCGAATACTTGAAATATAATGCGCTGCATAAAGGCCAACAAGAGGCGATAAAAAGGGTTAAGCCGGGCATGAAGGGCAAGGATGTATTCCATCTGACGATGAATGCTGTTCATGAAGCAGGCTTTGAAAATTATAGAAGGCATCATGTTGGACATGGAATTGGTTTAGAGCCTTATGAATTGCCTATTTTATCTCCAGCGAGCGAAGATGTGATTGAAGAAGGAATGGTCCTTTCCATAGAGACCCCTTATTATGAATTTGGTCTTGGAGCATTGCATGTAGAAGATCCTATCGTCGTTTTGCAGAGCGGCAATAAAGTACTGACCACGGGCGATAGCTTAATTAAAATTGTGGGGTGAGGCAATGATATACAACAATATTACGGAATGTATTGGAAATACGCCGGTTTTAGCTCTAAATGACGATTTAGTTCCTAAGGGCAAAAGCCTATATTTAAAGCTGGATTACTTTAATCCTAACTTTAGCATCAAGGATCGAACGGCTCTTGGTTTAGTAAAAGCGGCGCTTGCTTCAGGGCAATTAAATCATGACAGTATATTGGTAGAATCAACCTCAGGCAATCTTGGGAAATCCCTCGCTATGCTAGGAGCCGTTTATGGATTTCGCGTCATTATTGTGGTTGATCCTAAAGTAAGCGAAAGCTTGCTGAAGTGGTATCAGGCTTATGGGGCAGAAATCAGCATGGTGACTTCACCGGCAGCGGACGGAGGTTTTCAACGGGCCAGGCTAAACCGCGTTCAGGAGCTGCTCCAAAAGTTTCCCAATGCGTACTGGACAAATCAATATGATAATCCACAAAATCCGCAATACCATTCGCAAACAACAGCCTTGGAAATCGTAGACTTGCCGGTAGATGCTATTATTGGCGCAGTCAGCACAGGCGGGCATCTTTGTGGAATTGGGAAATACGTGAAGGAGCAGAGACCGAATGTGAAAATCGTGGCTTGCGATGTAGCGGGTTCGGCTGTGTTTCGAGAAAAATTTTCTCCTTATTTGATTAATGGTGTAGGGCTAAGCTGGAGGAGCGATAATACAGATATTTCAGTGCTGGATCAGGTGTGCATTGCCAGTGACCAGGAAGCGATTTCGATGTGTCGTTTATTAGCCCGACATCATGGCATTTTAATGGGGGGGTCTGGTGGCTTGACGGTAGTAGCGGCTCTAGCTTGGCTGAATCAAAGTGATTCAAAATCGGCTGTTGCGATTATACCGGATACAGGAATCAATTATTTGGATCAGTTTTACGATGACAAATGGCTTATTGAAAAAAATATAACCCTGCTTGACCGTTCCGAGCTGCAAAAAACGATTCAAAATAAAGCGTTTGACTCCTTGCAAATGAAATCGAATGTTTTATCCTAAACGTTTATACGAATGGAAGGTGAATGAAATTCGAAATATTAGTGAAGACTTTGCAAAGTTTATAGTCGATGATGGCATCATTAAATTTGGTGAGTTCACATTGAAATCAGGAAGAGTTAGTCCCTATTTTTTTAATTTTGGCTCCTTCAATGACTCTGCGATGTTAGCGCGTCTGGGAAGCTTTTATGCAGACACGATTGTGAAGGAAAAGATTGAATTCGATATCATTTTTGGGCCTGCCTATAAAGGGATACCGATAGCGTTAACTACGGCACTGGCCTTGCATAACAATGATGCGGGCAATGTAGGTTTTGCCTTCAACCGCAAGCTGCAGAAGCAATACGGAGAGGGCGGAAATATAATCGGCGCAACGCTTGCGGGCAAAAAGATACTTGCGGTAGATGATGTGCTTACATCAGGCAGAACCATTAAAGAGACGAAGCAGTTAGTTGAAAATGAGGGCGGGATATTAACTGCATTTCTAGTGGCATTAGATAGAGAAGAAAAAGGCTCTGAAACGGCATTATCCGCATTGGAGGAGGCGAGCAAAGCCTACAGTGTAAAAATATACGTCGTAGCTCGTATAACCGATGTTGTAGCCTACATGTCCGATCCTGAGGATAAAAAGCAAAATGTGGAAAAAATCAAGGAATACCTAAAGGTGTATGGGAAATAAGGAATCAAATGAAAAGAAGTCCTTTCAGCATAAGATTGGCTTCTTTTTTTAATATAGGAAAGTATATCATTTCGCTATCCTTTCTCTATATTCCACCTTCGAAACGAAAGCTTTGCCGCCAGAGGACGGCAAAGCTGTTTACGCTTGTGCAGTACGACAAACTAGCATAGGATAGAGGATGACTATGGGTAAAGTAATGATTCAAATTAAAACTTTAAATTTTTTAGTGTTTTCGACATTTGCCATTCTGCTTCCCTACCTTCCATTACTGCTTTCAGAGAGAGGCTTCAGCATAGCTCAAATTGGGCTGCTGCTTATGGTAGGCCCCTTCTTTGCGATTTTTCTTCAGCCAATTGTAGGTTTTATAAGCGATAAATGGCATGCAGTAAAGAGGATTTTATTGCTTCTATGGTGCTTGACAGGAATTAGTGCAGTTGGCTTGTTTTATATAAGCAGCAAGCTGTTTTCGGTTGTTTTTGTCGTTTCTTTGTTTATGTTTTTCCTTTCCGCCATACCATTGGTAGACACGCTGACTGTAAAAATGGCCGAAAATTTTAAAAGTACATACAGTACGATCCGATTGTGGGGCTCTATTGGCTTTTGTATAGTAGCTGTCTTTCTTGGCGCCTATTTTGAGCGTATTGGAGGGTTAGATGCCCTCATAAAAATCTATTTTCCGATTTGGCTTGCCGCCATCCTTATCTTATTTAATTTAAATGAAGTGGATGGACAGGAGAATAGCCGCTTTAATTGGAGAGACCTTGTACAGTTAATAGGGAATAAAAGAATATTTATATTTTTGATTTTTTTATTATTTTTAGCGGTTCCCCATCGCATGAATGATGCTTTATTCTCCATATATTTTAAAGAAATGGGCGCAAACGATTCTATGATTTCATGGGCATGGGCCATTATTGGTTTGAGTGAAATTATTGGTTTTTATATGTCGGCTAAATTATTGAAATGGTTCCATCCCTTAAAGCTGATTATCGCAGCGTCTTTGTTTTATATCATTCGATGGGTTTGTTATGTGTATACGAGCGAGCCTTCTATCATTTTAGTTTTACAGCTGTTTCAAGCGATAACCTACAGTCTGTTTTGGGCATCAGCCGTAAATTATATGGTATTAGTGGTGCCAAAGCAGTTTAGGACAACGTCCCAATCGCTGCTGGCTATGATATTTTTAGGCGTATCGGGCATTTTGGGAGGGTCCATAGGCGGTGCGGTTCAGCAAAATTATGGCGGAAGTTATATGTATGTATTTGCTTCATTGTCCGTGTTTATCGCTTTGATTGGGTTTTTCGCTTTAAGAAAACAAGCGGATTCGGCTGTCATAACCTCAGAAGTAGAGGTAAAGAAGAAATATGCAGGTTGATTTAATAGGGGTGGAAATTTATGCAACTTTTATATATAATGGTTCAAGCATAAATGGAAATTTGCAGCCACTTTTGGAAGCCGAATATGCACCTACTAGAAATAAGGACTAACTGGAGGGAATTTTTCAGCAATGTATAAGTTGATCGCAATTGATATGGACGGTACCTTATTAAATGATAATCATATTATTTCTGATAAAAGTATAGAAATTATTAAGGAACTTTCCTCATTAGGCTCTGAAGTCGTATTATGTACCGGCAGAGGGCCGACAAGCACAAAATTTTATACGGATATCATTGGCATAAATGGTGTGGGCATAACGTTCAATGGAGCGATTACGATCGATTTTGAAAATAACCAGATTATGAATCAATATGCGATAAACGCTCCTCAACTTGAAAGCTTTATGAGCTATTGTCGAAAACACCAGATTCATTTTGATATTAACACGCCGTTTGATCTTTATGTGGATAAGGTGGAGCAGATGAGTAAAGAAATAGGTGATATATACGCCAGTTTTTATATTCATCCTAGATCGCTCCCGCAATTTGATAGTCTGGCAGATCCTTTAATAAAATTCACCTGTATTGGTACAAGTGAACAATTAAATCAATTGCAAATCGATTTAAGCCTCTTGAGCCAGGAGCTGAATATTACAAGGTCGGCGGATACCTTTATTGATGTATTGAATATTCAAGCTGATAAGGGAAATGCCTTGAAAAACCTTGCCGAGCAGAGAGGCGTAAAGAAAGCGGAAATTTTAGCGATTGGAAACTACTATAATGATATAACGATGCTGGAGTCTGCTGGGCTTGGCATCGCGATGGATAATTCTCCGGAGGAGTTAAAGCGTTTGGCAGACGATATTACATTGTCAAATAATGAGGATGGTGTGTACCACGCCTTGCAAAAATATTGTTTTTAAAATTTCCAAGCCGCATGGGGTGTAAACGCCATGTGGCTTTTATTTTGTCAATAGGCAAGAAGGAGAAGGTAGGAATTTGGTTCGCTAATGGGAGAATTTCGTTCAAATATACCAAACGACATTCTTTCGAGCTGAAACAGCTGTCACTCTCTGCTGAAGGGCTATTCAGGCTAAACTAAAGGCAAGATCAACCGCTGGGTGCTGGTGAACTCATTTTTAGTAAGCGCTTACTGAAAACGAAAAGCCTGGCAGGCGGTTGCGACATCTTTACAGGAGGGATTACATGAAGGCGGCTATCCGTCCGCAAAGCTCGATGTCTCGGCGCAGCGGCAGCTTAATACCGGACAAATTCCGTTTGTTTTTATTTGCTTCTCCGTTCCTCGTGCTGATTTTATTGTTTAGCTACTTTCCGCTGTACGGCTGGTTATATTCCTTCTACAATTATCGGCCAGGGTTCCCGCTATCGGAGACGCCATTCGTCGGCCTGCAGTGGTTTAAGGCGATTTTCTCCAATCCGACTCAGACGCAAGAGGTCATGCGGGTGATGCGCAATACGCTTGCGATGAGTACACTCGGCATTTTAACATCGGTGTTCCCCGTTATTTTTGCCATCATGCTCACTGAAATTCGCACGACCTGGTATAAGAAAACGGTACAGGTGCTCACGACGCTGCCCAATTTCATCAGCTGGGTGCTTGTTTATTCGATAGCCTTCATGATGTTTTCGGTAGATAGCGGCGTCGTCAATAAATGGATGATTGCCCTCGGATTTCAGGAGATGGGCGTTAACTATTTGGCTCAGGACGACCATACTTGGCTGGCGATGACGCTGTGGGGCTTGTGGAAAGGGCTGGGCTGGGGCGCCATTATGTATATCGCGGCCATTTCCTCCATTGACCAGGAGCAATACGATGCGGCAAAGGTAGATGGCGCGGGCCGTTTCCGAATGATCTGGCATATTACCGTTCCGGGGCTGATGCCGACGTATTTTGTCCTGCTGCTGCTTTCCATCGCTAATTTCATTAACAACGGCATGGAGCAATTTTTCGTCTTCCAAAATGCGATTAACAAAGATCATATCGAGGTGCTTGACCTGTATGTGTACAACACGGGAATGCTCGGCTTCAATTTCTCGTTTGCAACGGCGATCAGCATGCTCAAATCGATTATAAGCATCGTCTTGCTGTTCTTTGCTAATCAGCTGTCCAAAATCGTCCGCGGGGAATCGATCATCTAACTTAAGCGAGAGGAAAGGAGGAGGCGCATGCACACGCAACGCCGGCTTGGAGACTGGCTGTTCCATATTTGCAACTACGGATTTTTCACCTTGTTTACGCTGCTTTGCCTGTTTCCCTTTTATTATCTGTTTATTAATACGATCAGCAGCAATGATCTCAGCGCCAGGGGCCTCGTTACCTTGTACCCGAAAATGATTCATTTTGACAACTACATTCAGGTGCTGCAATTAAAGGGATTGGCGCAAGCGGCGCTTGTCTCGGGCGGCAGAACGATTATTGGCACGCTGCTCACCGTCGCGGCTTCGGCTTTTCTCGGTTATTTATTTACGAAGCGCAAAATGTGGGCCAGAAGCTTCTGGTACCGTTTTGTCATTATTACGATGTATTTTAATGCGGGCATCATTCCGTGGTACATCATTATGATGAAGCTGAATATGACGAACAACTTTTGGGCGTATATTTTGCCAGCAGTCGTCTCGCCGTTTTATGTCATTCTCGTCAAAACGTTCGTGGAATCCATACCGGATGTGCTAGAGGAGTCGGCGGAAATGGACGGGGCGGGCTACATCGTTATTTTCAGCAAAATCATTATGCCGCTCATTACGCCGATTGCGGCGACAATTGCGATTTTTTCGGCAGTCAGCCAGTGGAACTCCTTTATTGACACCGTGTTCCTAATGACAAACAGCAAGCTGTTTACGCTGCAATTTGTGCTCTACAAGTATTTGAACGAGTCGACATCGCTTGCTGCGATTATTCGCAATTCCCAAGGCGCGGTAGGCAATATCGACCTGACGAACAAGCAGACCGCGACCTCCATACGAACGACGGTTTCGATGATTGTCATCCTTCCGATTTTGTTCGTATATCCGTTTTTCCAGCGGTATTTTGTCAAAGGCATTATGATTGGCGCTGTTAAAGGGTAAAAGCGAGATGGCTTTGAGCTATCAGTCATCCGTTATGTGCATGCATTGAAAGGGGGTGGCCTGCCGAAGTCGGAGGTCGAGCATAAGCATGAATAAAAAAGGGAGGCAACTGCATTGAAATCATTTCGTAAAACATTTTCCTTGCTGTTAGCGACTACGATGCTGATCGTATCGACAGCAGCCTGTACATCGAACACAAACAATGGGCCGGCTAGCACGGCTAGCACAGCTCCAGCTGCGGGTGGAGCAACCGAGACGGCAGGCAGCAGCCAGCGAGAAGAAATTACACTAGATGTGTTCTCGATGCTGTCCAATTTCTCGGGCGAGCAGACAGGCTGGTTTGCCAAAGTCATTAAAGATAAATTCAATATTAATTTGAATATTATTGCTTCGAACCTCGAAGGCGGCGGCGACGTCAAATTTGCTACGATGATGGCAGCAGGCAACCTCGGCGATTTAGTTATTTTCGGCGATGACGGCCAGAAGTATTTGGATTCGATTAAAGCAGGCATGCTTGTGGACTGGACGAAGGACGGCCTGCTGGACAGCAAAGGCCAAAATATTTTGAAATATGCACCGAAGGCGATTGAGAAAAATAAAGCGAACTTTGGCGGCGGTTCAAGCGTCTACGGCATCGGCTTCGATGTTGGCGATGACAAGACTGGCCCGTCCGAAGCGAAGGATTTGACCTACAACCCGAATTTGCGCTGGGACTTGTATGAGAAGCTGGGCAGACCGGAAATCAATACGATGGAGGATTATTTGCCGGTGCTCAAGCAAATGCAGGAGCTGGAGCCGAAGAGCGAATCTGGCCGTCCGACCTATGCGTTCTCAATGTGGGCAGATTGGGATGGCAATATGATGGTGCTGACGAAAGCTTGGGCAGGCATTCACGGCTTTGACGAAGGCGACGGCTTTAACCCAGGCGGCTTCTCGCTCGTTTCGGCCGACAAGGACGAATATCAAGGCGTGCTGGATGAAGACGGCTATTACATGCGCGGACTCAAGCTTTATTTTGACGCGAATCAAATGGGGCTTGTCGATCCAGATTCCATGACGCAGAAGTTTGAGGATGTAGTAAATAAAATGAAGGACGGCCAGCTGCTGTTCACGTTCTTCCCGTGGCTCGATGATACGTACAATACGGCTGAGCATATGGCAGAAGGAAAAGGTTTTGCGCTCGTTCCGTTCAAGGAAGAGCGGACGTTCTCTTATGGCTATGACCCTTACGGAGGCAACCGCGTTTGGGCGATTGGTTCAAAAACAAAGCACCCTGATCGCGTGCTGGAGCTCATTGACTGGCTGTACAGCCCAGAAGGCAATATGATTTCCTCCAATGGACCAGAAGGTCTTAACTGGGAGCTGAAGGATGGCAAGCCGGTTCTGACAGCATTCGGCGAGCAGGCGCTTCCAGCAAATGATACAGAGGTACCGGAGGAGTTTGGCGGCGGCACGTGGAAGGACGGCATGAGCCAGCTGAACAATTCTACCTTCAAAAACACGAATATTAACCCCGACAACGGCGAGCCGTACGATTATAATCTATGGCAGTCGACGCTTGAAAAATCGCCATCGAAGCTTGATCAAGACTGGAGAGCTGCGATGGGCGGCGCTCTGACGGCTAAGGATTATTTGGAGAAAAATAATCAGCTGGCCATTATGCGTCCGCTGTTCACTGGCACGCCACCTTCTGTCATCAGCGATGAGCTGGAGCAGAAGCGCGGCCAAGTGGCACAGGTAATCAAGCAGTTTTCGTGGAAAATGGTTTATGCGAAAAATGAAGCCGAGTTCAATAAGCTGCGGCAGGAAATGCTCGACAAGGCGAAGGGCCTTGGCTATGATGAGGTGCTGGCGTGGAACGTCGAGCAAAATAAGAAAGTATTCGGCTACCGCAAGCAGTAGTCAGCAGGTAGTAGGCAGTAGGTAATGGCGGCATAGGATCTAAAGGTTTTAGAATCTAATCGTTGCATCGTTTATAGCCCCGCCAACTGGCGGGGCTAATTACGTCCTGAGGCAAGGGAAATCGCGAAAAGCGTCCATTCCCCCCTTGCATTAATGGCAAGCCAATCGTAAGATAATAACAAGATTTTCTAACTCTAGTAAAAGATCGTCAATCATACAAGTCTGTCAGTGATAGGCCTGAAAGAGAGGGATCAGCCCGCGATGTCAGCACAACATCCTGTGCTCCACAACCGCTTTGCGGCCCGTTCCTTGCGGCGCACATTAATATTTTATGTGATGCTGGGCTGCCTGCTGCCGCTCGTTCTGGTCGGCTTTCTGACGTATTCCTCCATCTATGCGATTTTCTCCAACAAAATTCAAAGCGGAATTAGCGCCAGCCTGGGCCAAGAGGCGGTTAATCTTGAAAACGCTATCAACAATCTTGATTTTGCTTCCAAGCAATTTGCGCTCGACGGTCAAATTGTAGACGAGGTTTCCGATTTTTTGCAGGAGCGGCAAATTTCTCGAAAATCACAAATGATGACCGCTATCGATCAGAAAATCAACCTCTTTAATTTTACGAATCCCTATTTGGGCTTGACTGCTTACATTATGCCAGGTGAAGAAAATCCGGTGCTTTTTTCCAATTTGGCCATGAACCCGAACTTTGACAGCAATGTGCTGCCCTTGTTTATTCATTATAATGGCGCGGATTATTATGGGCCGCATCAAACGCAGTACAGCTCCAGCAGCAATATGGTGTTTTCTGAGCAGCGGATCGTTCGTGTAGACGGTGGGCAGAAGCTGTATATTTACTTGGAAACAAATTACAATTTATTTCGCAGCATTTTGCAGCAGCAGACCTACGGCATGAAGGTTACGCATGTGCTTGTCAATGAGCAGGGCAGCATGACGTATATGGAGGATGAAAGCATGCCGGTGCAGGTGCGGGAGGCGGTAGATGCCGGGTTTCCCGAGCTGCATAAGGAGGTAGCGGATTATCATTTGTTCCGTTATCCGAGCGCCCAAGGCTGGCAGCTTATCGCCGTTGTCAGCAAATCAGCTTTCAATAGCGAAATGTATGCCTGGCTTAGCAAAATGCTTGTGCTGGGTTGTTCCACGCTCGTCTTCGCGCTGCTGCTGGCGCTGTTCATTTGGAAGCAAATTTATCGCCCGCTGCGCAAGGTCAATGTAGAAATTGTGCGCATGGCGGAAAACCGCACAAGCCCGGTTTCTTTTACCAATGTCGAGGAGTTTGACTTCGTGCTTAACAATTTTCAAAATATGAAAACGACGGTTAATGATTTGATTGCCGAGGTCGCCTACAAGGAAAAGCAAAAAGGGCAATTTGAAATTGAAAAGCTGCTGAGCCAAATCAATCCGCATTTTTTGCATAATACGCTCAATACCGTGCAGTGGCTGGCCCGGATGAATGGGCAGAAGGAAATTGATAAGCTGGTCACGCTGCTCGTCAAGGTGCTGCATTATAATTTGGGCAAGCAAAGCCTGATCGTAACCGTTAATGAAGAGATAGAAGCGATGACGAATTATATGGAGCTGCAGCGCATTCGTTATGATTATGAATTCGAATTTCAGCTTAACGTTGCTGATGAGGTGCTGCAGGTTGCGGTTCCGCGTTTTCTGCTGCAGCCGCTCGTCGAAAATGCTATTTACCATGGGATGAGCGACCGTACAGGGCGCATCGTTATTACGATAGAGCCTGTCGGCATTGCGGAGATGCTGCTGCGGGTAGAGGACAATGGCTCGGGTATTAAGCCGGAGACGATTGCAAAGCTACTGTCCGGTGATGACAGCAAGGAGAAGCGAGGTCTTGGCATCGGACTGTCCTATGTGAACCGGATGCTGCGGCAATTTTATAATGGGCAGATGCAGTTTTGCATTGAGAGCGAGCTGGGTCAAGGAACGGTAGTAACCATCGTGATTCCACGTAAAGCGAAGGAGGAGTTCGATGATTAAAGCGATTGTAGTCGATGATGAGCGGCTGGTGCGCAAAGGCTTTATATCGTTATTTGACTGGTCGATGTTTGGCATTTCAATCGTTGGCGAGGCGGCGGATGGAAAAGCAGCGCTGGAGCTACTCACGCACACGGAGGTCGATCTTGTATTCACCGATATAACGATGCCGCAGCTATCCGGCTTTGAGCTTATTGAGCAAATCAAGCAGCGTTTTCCCGCTATTCGCAGCGTCGTGCTGACCTGCCATCATGAGTTTGATTATGTCCAGGAGGCGCTGCGGCTTGGAGCGATTGATTATATTGTGAAGACGCTGCTGGAGCCCGATAAAGCGGATGAAGTGATGCACAGAATTGCCCAGCGCTTTCGGTGGGAAAGCAGCTTTCGAGCAGGAGCGGAGCTGAGCGGCGCATCGGAACGGTTGAAGGCGGATGCTGCGCTGGTGTGCTATCCCTTAACGGAAGGTGCAGGGAAAGACGAGCTGTGTCGGCATCCAGCCTTGAAGAATTTTTCGCTGGTTGAGCTGAATGGACTATGGCTCATCCCGCTGCTGCATCTGACCCCAGAGCCGGACTGGCAGCGGGAGCTGGCTCAGCTGTTAAAGGGCAGGTTTCATTATGCTATCGTTACGGGGCTTCAAGAGAAGGAGCTGGCAGATGTGAAGCGTTTGCTGGAGGAGCGCTTTGCTGCCGTGATGTTTTATATGGCGACCGGCCAGCATGACAGAATTCAATTGAGTTTTGCCGAGCTGCAGCGGATTACGGCAGCAAGTGATCAAGAGGTGCAGCTTCAACTGCTTGATGCTGACATGGCTGATCTGCGCTGGGCGCTTTACCCCACTGCTTGGGAAACGCTCATATGCCGCTTGGAGCAGCTGCGGGCGAGCAAGGAGCAGCTCATGCAATTTGGCCAAAACCTATGCCAGACCTGGTCCGCGCTGCTGATGCAGCCAAGTGAGGCGGAAGGGCTTCGCGCAGAGCTCATTCGTTCGCGCTGCTGGCAGGACTTTAAAAGCTGGCTGCGCCGCTTCTCGGATTATGCCCAGCGCAGAATGCTGGAACTGTCGCTTTCCAAAGAGGTGTTTCAGTGCATGCTGCGGGCAACGGTCTACATTCGCCGTGAAGCGGCCGGCAAGCTTAATCAGGTGGATGTGGCGGATTATGTGAAAATGAGCCGGAGCTACTTTAGCGGCTGCTTTGCCCGGTTTGCTGGGATGCCCTTTGGCGTCATGCTTCGCGGCATAAGAATGGAGCGCGCGAAGGAACTGCTGCTCACGACAGAAATGCCAGTCTACGAAATTGCTTGCGCGGTAGGCTTTGAAGATGATAAATATTTTAGCAAGCTGTTTCGGGAGCTGGTAGGCAGCTTGCCTAGCGAGTTTCGAGCCGAGCGAGTGCGTACGGGCGGTTGAGCAAGCGGCAATCCAAGGGGAATGGAGGGTGATTAATGAGAGCGAGAGTAGCTTTGCTTATAATGGCTGTGCTGCTGCTGACGGGAGCTTGTACAGGCAATAATAGCCCAGCACAGACGGCTGGCTTGCAGGGAGAAGCACTGGCGGATAGCAGCGCAGAGCCGCTCGCTTATGGGAGCATGCCAGAGCGGGTCAGCGTTCGGGTAGGGTTTAAAATTCCCGAATCCCGCTTGTCCGGCAGCGACACCAATGACAACAACCCCATTTCCCGCTACTTGGATCAATTGACGAATATAAAGGTGGTTCATGCTTGGGAAGCGAAGGGCGAAGAGGCTTTTGAGCAAAAAATCAGCTTTGCTATTGGGAGCAATGATATGCCTGATGCGATGGTCGTTGACCGCGCCCAGCTGCGGAAGCTTATCGACAATGATATGATTCAGGATTTAACGGGTACGTACGCGGCCTACAGCTCCAAGCTGGTACGCGATATTTACGCCTCTTCGGGCGGCAAGGCGCTGGAGGAAGCTTCGCGTGATGGCAAGCTTTACGGTCTGCCTAATGTGGCGATTGAGATGGACGCAGTTACCCTTCTCTGGGTCCGCCAGGATTGGCTCGATCGTCTGGGACTGGAGCCGCCGAAGACGCTGCGTGATATTGAGGAGATCGCCCGTGCCTTCGTAGAGCGTGATCCTGATGGCGACGGCAAGGCGAATACCGTTGGTATAGCCGGTGACAAAATTGTCGTATTTGGACAGAAGCCGAACCCAAGCGGTTTTGATTCTATTTTTCATGCGTTCCATGCTTTCCCGAAAAATTGGACGCGGGATTCAGGCGGCAATGTCGTATACGGTTCAATTACGCCCGAGAGCAAAGCTGCGCTCGGCCAGCTGGCAGATTGGTACAAGCAGGGACTGATAGATAATCAGTTTGTGCTGTACAAACAGTCGGAGGAGCCCATTGTGAACGGCAGGGCAGGGATGTTTTTTGGACCGTGGTGGATGCCTTATTGGCCGCTCTCAGAAGCAGTAGCACAGGATACGAAAGCAGAGTGGCGCGCTTATGCGGCTCCGCTGGATGCGAATGGGGAGTATGTAACACATACCGCACCGGTAACGGATCGTTATCTCGTGGTGCGTAAAGGCTACGAATATCCTGAGGCGGTCGTAAAGCTGCTCAATGTATTTACCCGACTGGAGCGGCGGCTGGACCCGAACATTCAGGAAACCCAGTGGCTGGATGAATATGCGTCCCAGTCCGGTGTGCAGCTGCGCCATTATTATCCGTTCGATCTGCTGCTTGATTATTCGGATGCGGTAGACAAGCGGTATGACAATCTGCAGAGCGTGCTGGAAGGCCGGCGTGACCCCGCGACGCTTGATCCTGACACTTACCAGCTGTATGAAATGACGGAGACTGAGCATCAAAACCCGAAGAAAAATTTGGATGCATGGAAGCCCGCAGCGGCTTATGAATATGGTGTCGGTGTCATTCGAAAAACGCCCATGATTAAAGTGAACAGTGTTTTCTATGGCTCCACCCCAGCAATGGGCGCGAAATGGGCGACACTTGAGCAGCTGGAGAATGAGACCTATTTGAAAATAATTGTTGGCGACCAAAGCTTGGACAGCTTTGATGAATTCGTCAAGCAGTGGCGCATGCAGGGCGGGGATGAGATTACGAAGGAAATAGCAGAGCTTGCTTCCGAGCAATAATTAGGCACGCACAGCAATAACCGGCAGGGCCCCATGCCCCCCGCCGGTTATTGCCGTGTCTGTATCCGCCTACCCTTTTACTAGCGAATGCTGCTGAGATGAAGCTGGATTAAAAGCAAGCCGTTTCATTATGCGCTAACGTGCAATGGTGTGACTAGGCTTAGAAGCAGAAGGTACGCAAGATGATAACAAGCAAAATGAAGAGAACGAGAATTGTGCCCGTATTTGTCCAACAGCTGTTGGCACCCGCGATTGGACCGCAACCTACGTTAGCGCCTGCTACAGGGTATCCCACTATTAACAACCTCCTGAATGTTTTTGTTAGTGTGAAGCTTTCGTTCACAAGGTTAATATATGCCGGAGGTGTGTGGGGAAATTGGACGTTTGTACCGTCACATCTGCTTTTCAGCTAATGCCTAGTTGAGAGAACATAAGCTTGGCAAGGGCATTTTGCCTTGCGGGTAATTCGTACCGCACAGCTGTTGTCTATGCTGCCATTCACCTATAAAGCGCAGGCTTGACCGGAGGAAGCGGGCAGCCGATGCCTGGAACTGGAAGGGGACGCTTAAACTGGCGAATATGTTTAATCCGCGATTCGGCGATCGTTTCCATCGCATTCCCCGCTTGCACGCTCGCTGATGAGCCAATGGCAATAATATATACGCAGCCAACCACAATGCGCGGGCAATGATTGGTGCGCTTTGTATGGATGATGTCTTTAGCCGGGCCGTCGAAATCATCAAAGCTCGGAAACGACTGGGTGTATAGATCATACGATTCAAAATAAACATCGCCTGCCTGGTCATGGCCTATTTCCCGCTGCAGGGCAAGCGCGCGAAGCTTTGGCGTCGATTGCCCGCGATCTCCAAGCTGGACGATGGCGGCTCCTGAGGCACTTACAATCGTCAAAACGCCGACCTCAGCTGTGCGAATAGGATAATCGAGTGGAAAGGTCATTCCGCGCCTTCTCCCTCAGCGCTGCTGGCGCCGCCCGGCTCGGGAAAAGGCGCGAGTGGGCCAACGATTACGGATTCGGGCGGCGTATCAAAAATGGAATACAACGTAACATAATCGCTATCGCCGATCTGGAAATGCGATGCGCTGGATACGCCGAGTATGTCAACTTTACCAACGCTTAGGCAATCATTGTGAACAATAAATTTAATCATGGGTTTCTCTTACGCCTCCCTTCTGTAATTGCTGCATATATTGAAGCATGGCTGCGTCAGCATCGCGAGCTGTTTTGGCGAATACCTCGGCTCTGTTCTGCTGGGCAGCGGTTTCCTCGCTAACGCCATCCTGGCGCGGCAGCGACCTTGCATAATATTGGATGCGAGCAGGCATTTGGCTGCGGATATCGGACAGAATGAGTCTGCGGTGATGGGGATCGAGCGGCATGCAAAATTGCTTCTCCATCTGCATCAGCTTCTGCGCGCCTTCGTTATCAATATACTGGTTCAAATCATTTTGTATCGGGGCATAGGGATCCGATGGCTGAGCTGCGCCATTAGGCGGAACAGGATAGACGAGCGGCTTGGATACGGCCATCTGCTCAATATCGCCATTCATATCCGGCGATCCCTGTGGCGTCATGCCGATATTGAGCGTGCCTTCAAGCTTTTCTACCTTCAACTGGTCAAAATGGTACTGCAAATTTTCCACATTATAAGTAGGCTTCGCTTCAAGCTTTTTGAGCTGCTCGCAGATGGCCGCAAGCTGTTGCTCGAGCGAAGTGATGCTTTCCTGCTGGGATTGGAGCTGCCTTGCGACGTCAAGCGACCAGGCTTGCCATGGAGACAGCTGATTCGGCTGCTGCTGCATCGTTGAAACCTCCTGTCTTAGGTCGGATTAGGCAGCGGAACGAAGGAGAGCGGATTTTCTCCACCCAGCTGGGCGGCTGGACCGGTGAAGCCGCCAGTATTATACAGCTGGGACAAGGAGCGAATGGAGCCTGCGCTGCCAATTTGCAGGACAGAGCTGTTCGAGACGCTGTCCACGCGGAGCTGATGAATCGTAATCGTCTGATGAACGGTCCAATTCATACGATATTGACCCCGTTTGCTACTTCATTTTGCGTGCCGTCCTGTACGTCTGGATCAAGCGTATTTGTGGCGCTTACGGCGTTGTTGGAATTCGTCAGGCTTCCGGTAAGGAAGGAGCCCGAGCCAGCATAGGTTTTGGAAGTGCTGGAGGGCGACATTTGCACGGCGTCGCCAAACTGGACGATGGAGCTGGAGCCGACGCTAACGATTTTCACAAAGCCGACTATAGCGGGCATAGCAAAGACCTCCTTGCTGCTAAGCGTATGGTTATAATATCGTATGCGGCATTCGCCCAGAGGTTCCCTGCTAGATATGGTGTTGAAGCCTTGCGCAAACGGAAAAGCCATGTCTTCTTACTTTTGTTTTGCGGCAGCAGCAGCTAAGAAGTATCCGCCTAGCTGGGTGACGCATATAGTGGAGAGAGGCTGGGAGGCGGGAGGTAAACGATGGATTCTAAATGGGATGAGCTCGAACGCTGGGTAGAGGGGCAGAAGCTGCCTAAAGGGTTTGATGTGCTGCGTGAGCCAGATTGGGTAGAGCAATTTGTGCGCAAAATGATGACCAAAGCGCTGCCTGAAGCTGCCGGAGCAATTGCGGAGCAGGCTTCGCCGTACTCTTTTTCCCAGAGTGAGCAATTTATCATCGTCAAATACCCGCTTCCCGCACATGTGCGCTCGGAAGAGCTTCGTTTATGGGTAAAGGAAGACCGCCTGCGTGTGGAAGGGCTGCCCGGCAATCGGAAAGAAATCATAAAGCTACCTGTTGGAGTGCGCGCCCGTGTGTGCAGAGCAATTGTGAAGGATGGCGAGCTGCGTGTGAAGCTGCGCAAGCGGCCGGTGAGCCGGAAGTATTATGAGGCGGATATTCGGTGGCGGGAATAGTGTAGAAGCAGGGTATAAGACGATGCGACCTTAGAGAACAACAAACTTAAAAAAGAAATAAGTAGAGCCTGTTTACTTCTTGCCGAGGCTTCCTTGTGGGCGTCCTGAAGCTCAAGAAGAGAAGGAATGCAGGTGATGTAAAAATATGAACGTTGTTTTTTGTTTTATGGATATCCCATAATAAGAGGAGTAAATGAAAGCGATTACATATGCGTCATACATTTTTCTATTAGATAGGTTAAAAGATTGGAGAGCGGATTAGCTAATGAGCTGCTCTTTATTTCGTGTTTATTTTTATTAAATAATGGTAAATAAATAATTTTATAATAATAATTTTAACCTTTCGAATAAAAAAATACATCGATTAATGATCGTAATTATTTTAAGATATACAAAGAAATAATCATTTTAAGGAGGAGAAGAAAAAATGTATAGAAAGTCATTTGTATTGTTGATAGCGTTTACATTTTTAATGAGCCTTGTACCCAGCACCTTCATATTCGCTAAACAGGAGGAGGCTGAGTTTCAGAATCCAATCATATGGGCAGACGTTCCGGACCCCGATGTGATTCGGGTAAACGACGTTTACTATATGACCAGCACGACGATGCATATGAATCCAGGTGTGCCGATTATGAAATCATATGATCTTGTACACTGGGAAATCGTCAATTATGTGTATGATATTTTGGCTGACAATGACGAGCAGACGTTTCGAAACGAAAAAAACGATTATAGCAAAGGCTCGTGGGCCAGCAGCTTAAGGTATCATGATGGCAAATATTACGTGGCCTTTGCTTCATACAGTACCGGTAAAACCTATATCTATCAAACAGCTAATATTGAAAAAGGGCCTTGGACGCGTTCCGAGCTTGATGGGGTTTATCACGACATGTCCTTGCTGTTTGATGAAGATGGACGGGTATACATGGTGTACGGCGGAGGTGATATAAAAATCATTGAGCTTACCGCAGATGCGACTGCGATTAAAGCAGGCGGCCTTGACAAAATAGTTATCCCCGACGCAAGTTTAGCAGCAAGCACAATAGAGAATGTTGGCTTGCCTGCTGAGGGCTCTCACATTCAAAAAATAAACGGCTACTATTATATATTCAATATCGCATGGCCTAAAAATTCACCTCGTGTTCAGATTGTGCATCGCGCGTCTACTATCGATGGTACCTACGAGGGAAAACTCGTTTTAAGTGAAGGTGCCGCACAAGGTGGCATTATTGATACACAAGACGGCGAGTGGTATGGCTTGCTGTTCAAAGATCATGGAGCGGTTGGCCGCATACCGTTTCTTGTACCCGTTGCTTGGGAAAATAATTGGCCGGTGTTCGGCGTCAACGGTACAATTCCGGAAAACATCAAAATTCCCGTAAGTGGAGTAGGCGCCAACAGCTATTTTGCAGCTTCTGACGAGTTCTATCAGAACACAGAGAGAGTGGGGGCCTCATCATTCAACGCATTAGGTCATTCATCAGCGAATGCGGCTGCTAGGCAGCAAATTTCAGGCCCAGATGCAGAGCTTTACGAAGCTTCTACCGAAACGCTATACACGGCTGCTAATGTTGGGCAAACGGAGCTTGCGGAGGAAGGACAAGAGCTTCTGGTCAACGGCAGCTTTGAAGAAGGTCAAGACCCATGGATAGCTCATGATCAAGCCATTGTTGCAGTTACAGACAGCGTATATAACAGCGGCGAAAGCAGCATTCACGTCAGCAGCAGACAGGCTACAGGGGCAGGTGTTCAGCAACGGCTTGCCGGTAAAGTAAAAGCAGGCGGCACTTATAAATTTTCTGCAAAAGTAAAATATGAAGGCGACGATACACTGCCTGCCGCAAGGCCATTTAATTTCGCGATTCAGGATGGAGATTGGACAACAATCAAGGTAATTGGAACGGCTGCGGTCAATAAAGGGGAATGGGGAACCATTGAAGGAACCTACACCATCCCAGCAGACGCTGTGCTCCATGAACCGATTATTTTCATTGAGACTTCCTGGACAGCTGAGCAGGATCCGATTAAGGATTTGATGGATTTTTATGTAGATGACGTTTCTCTTCTTGATGTTTCGCTGGATCCTAATCTTCTCATCAACGGCGGGTTCGAAAAAGGACAAGCCCCATGGACGGCCCATGATCAGGCAACGGTTACAGTAACAACGGATGAAGCATTCAGAGGAACACATAGCCTACAGATTACGGACAGACAGGCTACAGGGGCAGGTGTTCAGCAACGGATTGCCGGTAAAGTAAAGGCTGGCGGCATTTATAAATTTTCTGCAAAAGTAAAGTATGAAGGTGACGACACACTGCCTGCTAGAAGGCAATTTAACTTTGCAATGCAGGATGGAGATTGGACAACGATCAAGGTAATTGGATCGGCTGTGGCAAATAAAGGGGAATGGGTAACGATTGAAGGGACTTATACCATCCCGGCAGATGCCGCGCTCCATGAACCGATTATTTTCATCGAGACTTCCTGGACAGCTGAGCAGGACCCGGTTAAGGATTTGA
Source organism: Paenibacillus sp. R-74696 (assembly GCF_055814915.1). NCBI lineage: Bacteria > Bacillati > Bacillota > Bacilli > Caryophanales > Paenibacillaceae > Paenibacillus > Paenibacillus sp. R-74696. The sequence continues at coordinate 485,504 of NZ_JBPULM010000030.1, read as the reverse complement.
TGGATTTCTATGTGGATGACCTTTCTCTTATTGACGTTACACCGCCCGGAGGGTTGGACAAAACAAACAACGGGGAATATGACTACAATGGCTCTAACCTTGCCTTGGCTTGGCAGTGGAATCATAACCCGGACCATAATAATTGGTCTTTGACGCAGCGTCCTGGTTATTTGCGACTTACGAACGGAAGAAAGAGCACAAGTATTGAAAATGCTAGAAATACGCTTACCCAACGAACGTTTGGACCAGAAAGCTCAGGAAAAGTGGCCGTGGATATCAGCCAAATGAAAAATGGAGATGTTGCGGGTCTCGCTGCTTTCCAGAAGGACTATGGATTCGTAGGTGTGAAAATGGAGGGGAATACGAAATCCCTCATTATGGTAAATGCAAGCACAGGGACAGCGGAAGAGCTTGCAAGCGTTCCGCTAACTCAGGACAGAGTCTATTTAAAAGTCGAATTCGATTATCGGAATTTAACCGATAAAGCCTATTTCTATTATAGTCTTAATGGAGTTGAATGGCATGCGATAGGCAATACCCTTCAAATGAGCTATAAGCTGGATCATTTTATGGGCTATCGATTTGCATTGTTTAATTTTGCTACCAAGACTACAGGCGGATATGTAGATTTTGATTACTTTAGAATAGCTGACAAGATGACGGGAACCGATTCATCCGCAACCGTCCTGCAAGCAGATCTGGGAGATGTGCCCGATGTGATTGGCGTTCAGAATATGGAGCTTACCGTACCCGTAAAGATGGAAGCGCTCCCGAGTGGAAATTATACGTCGATTTCAGCGTCCTACAGCATACCCGAATATTTAACAGTAACCGGTGTAGAGTTTAATGCTGACAATCTAGTTGGAAAGGGGACTTATACGTATGAGAACCATCGTCTTCAGCTGCATGTATCTGGGGAAAATGTGAAGTTTACGCATGCATCCTCCGACCTCTTAGCGACGATAAAACTGAAGGTCGATGGATTTGTGCCATCTGATCGCACCGTTACCATTCGAACGGATTACATTGATGTTGAAGGCGGCGATGTCGTTTACAACGTGCATGATGCCTTAGCGAGCATTGGATTAAAGCTGCTGGATACGAAAGCGCTTGCGAAAATCCCAGGCTACTCCAATCCCTTGATGAGCCACAAGCTGGGGGCTGATCCGTATGCGTTAGCTTACGATGGAAGAGTCTACATCTATATGTCGAGTGATTCCTTCGAATATGACAGCAACGGGAATATTAAAGACAATTCATTCGCTAATTTAAATCAAGTACATGTAATCTCCTCAGCAGATATGGTGAACTGGACGGACCATGGCGCAATTCCAGTGGCGGGCTCGGGTGGCATCGCTGGCTGGGCGACATTCTCGTGGGCGCCGGCAGCTGCACATAAGCAAATTAATGGCGAGGACAAGTTCTTTCTTTATTTTGCTAACGGTGCAGGAGGAATTGGCGTGCTAACTGCGGACAGCCCGCTCGGACCGTGGGTCGATCCGCTCGGAAAAGCTTTAATTACCGGAAATACGCCCGGCGTTCCCGGCGTAATCTGGCTATTTGACCCGGCGGTATTGGTTGATGACGATGGCAAAGGTTATTTGTACTTTGGCGGAGGCATTCCTGGGGAACCTAACTCGACTGCTGAACAAATCGCTAACCCCAAAACCGCCAGAGTGATTGAGCTTGGCGAGGATTTGATCAGTACAGTAGGGGCGGCGGTTATGATCGATGCGCCTTACATTTTCGAGGATTCCGGCATTCATAAATATAACGGAAAATATTATTACACCTATTGTTCAAATTTCTCGGGTACCCATCCGGAAGGCACACCGCCTCCAGGTGAAATTGCCTACATGATGAGTGACAGTCCAATGGGGCCGTTTACTTATGTTGCACCCATTTTGAAAAATCCGTATACGTTTTTCGGAGTTGGCGGCAATAACCATCATGCTATTTTCGAGTTTAATGGAGAGTGGTATGTTACCTACCATGCGCAGACCGTCAGCAAAGCGGCTATTGGCGATGGAAAAGGCTATCGTTCCACTCATATTAACAAGGTTGAATTTTATGAGAATGGATTAATGAAAGAGATTCAAGCTGATATGGAGGGTATCGCTCAACTGAAAACGCTCAATCCCTATCAAAGGACTGAAGCGGAAACCATTGCGTGGAATGCAGGTATTTTGACAGAAATATCTGTTGCTCCAGGTAGTACAAAATCAGCGTTTAATCTGAATGTCACGAATATTCATAACGGAGATTGGCTGGCGGTTGCGAATGTGGATTTCGGCAATGATGGGGCCGGGTCATTCGAAGCCAATATTGCCTCAGTTGTAGGCGGAAGAATCGAGATTCGTGTAGATAGCCCTATTGGTGAGGTTATAGGTACGCTTGATGCGGCTTCAACAGGCGGGGAGCAAGCTTGGAAGCTGATGAAAACCGATGTAAGCCCTGTTAAAGGGGTTCACAATGTTTTCTTTATATTTAATGGAGAAGGCGAGAGCAATCTATTCAATATGGATTATTGGAAATTCACCGCTCTTGAAGCGGAGGAAAACATTCCCTTGCAATCCGTTAGCATTTCAGATGGGGCACAGCTGCTTAAGGTAAATGAGCAATTAACTTTCAGCTCGGCGCTCAATCCAATTGATGCAACCAACCCTGCTTATCAATGGGAGGCAGGCGGTCATATCAGCATCGTAGGAGACAGCAACAAAGCTGCCGTTACAGTTAAAGGCTTATCCGCTGGAGCAGGCACGCTGACATTGACAGTCGCTGCCGGAGGCACAGAGAAGAAGGCTGTAACGCAAATTACGGTAGCTGGCGAAAACAATGGAGGCAGCAATCCTGGCGACAATGGCGGAAGCATTGGTGGGGGTACATCGACAACTGCACCAGGGACAGGCAGCAGCCGCATCGACATCCTAATCAACGGCAAGGCGGTAAGTACGGGAGAGGCAATAACGATTGAAAAAAATGGAAAAACCGTTACAACGGTTGTGTTTGACGAGCAGAAGCTGGGTCAACTGCTTGCCGTGCAAAGGGAGAGTGCCGTCGTTACCATTCCCGTTCTTAACGGCTCCGACATTGTCATCGGACAGTTGAATGCCCAAATGCTTAAAGTCTTAGGAGAGAAGAAAGCTGTAATCGAGCTCCAAACGGATCGGGCAGCCTATACGGTGCCTGTGCAGAAAATCGATATGAACGCGGTGATCAGCCAGCTAGGAGACTCGGTCCATTTACAAGATATTACGATTCAATTTGAGATCGCTGCAACGTCTGAGGAAATGAAAAAGGTGGTAGAGCGTGCGGCTGAATTAGAGGCATTCACCTTGGTAGTACCGCCAATCGATTTTGCAATTAGGGTTATGAATAAAGATTCAGTCATTCAGCTAACGAAGTTCAACGCTTATGTAGAACGGACAATTGCTCTTCCAGAAGGTGTTGTTCCTAGCAAAATAACAACAGGTGTTGTCGTTGAGCCGGATGGAGAGGTTCGTCATGTGCCAACTAAAATCGTTCAGTTGGACGGCAAGTATTTTGCGTTGCTGAACAGCTTGTCTAACAGCACCTACTCGATTATCTACCATCCGACAGCGTTCAAGGATGTCGAAAATCATTGGGCAAAGGATGCCGTGAACGACATGGGGGCAAGAATGGTCATCAATGGTATCGGCAAAAATTTATTTAACCCGAGTGCAGCCATTACACGTGCCGAATTTGCGGCGATCTTGGTGCGGGGACTAGGCTTGAAGCTGGAAAGCGGGACACCGGCATACTCGGATGTGCTGGCGGGGGATTGGTACAACAGCGCGGTCAAGACGGCCGAGGCCTACGGACTTATCCAAGGGTTCGAGGATGGTACATTCCGGCCGAAAGAAAAGATTAATCGCGAACAGGCAATGACGATTTTAGCCAAGGCGATGGTTGTTACTGGTCAGAAGGCGAAGCTTCCGAACCAATCCGCAAGCGAGCTGTTACAGCCTTACACCGATGCATCGGAGGCGGCTGGCTGGGCGAAAGACGGAATAGTAGACACGATTCAAGGAGGCATCGTAAGCGGGAGAGGCGTAGGCACGCTAGCTCCGAAAGCACAGGTGACAAGGGCCGAGGTGGCCAAGATGATTCAGCTGCTGCTGCAAAAGTCAGATTTAATCTAACAAATATATCCGTCCATCATCCAAAGCAGGGGATGGGCGGATTTTTTATTTGCTTTTAAAGTAAAGGATGGGTAACAATATAAAGAGATGTGTATTGTGTTTCTTCTCGTAATTTGGATAATTAGAGTCATAGACTGGGTCGATATTTTCTAATGTGAAATGGGGCACACCTGTTGAGGATACCAATAATGAACAAGGTCAAGCTTTTGCTTGCTGCATTATTGTCTGTTCAACTCCTAACGTCATGCGATTATAGCAGCGGCACTAATAAAGAAAGCTCGAACAGGCTTGAAGGAGGGACTATCTATGAAGAGCCCGCGCTAAGCCCATATAATCCAGCTATTGAACTAACCTTTGCAAGAGAAAGCGACGATAGCTTAGAGGATTTAATCAGCCAATTGCCGGGAGAAACATTCGAGAATAATAGGTGGATTCGTCTATATGAACAGGTGCTTGGCATTAAAATCAATTATGAATGGATCGCCAAGGGTGACCTTTATCATCAGAAGCTAAGCGGGGCCTTTGCTTCAGGAAATATTCCCGATGTCGTCAAAGTCAATGCGCAGCAGCTGAGGATGCTCAGCAATGCTGGACTGATTCAGGATCTGTCTGAAGCTTATGAGCAATATGGCTCATCGTTTACTAAGAACATTTTAAGCCAAGAGGGAACGGGGCCTTTTGAAGCAGCAACGGTTGAAGGGAAGCTGATGGGAATACCAGAGACCAGCTCTTCTATTGAAGGGGCGATGTTTATATGGCTGCGTACAGATTGGTTAAACAATGTGGGATTGGAACCGCCGAAAACCATGGACGACGTGTTAGCTATTTCGAAAGCGTTTACAGAAAATGACCCTGACCAAAATGGCATTAATGATACGTTTGGCCTAGCGGTGACTCAGTATTTATTTGATCCCGTTATGGGATTGACGGGCTTTATGGCTGGCTATAAGGCTTATCCTAATATATGGATGAAGGACGGGTCGGGAAAACTCTTATATGGCGGGATTCAACCAGAAGTGAAAGAGGCGTTAAAGGTTCTTCAAAATATGTATCGGGATGGTCAAATTGATAGCGAATTTGCTCTTAAGGATGGCTTGAAAGAAGAAAAGCTAATTGCTGAGGGGAAAGTTGGCATGCTTTATGGAGAGCAATGGGGGTCTTTTACGGTTCAATCAAGCCGTGCTAATGAACCAAATGCGGAGTGGCAGGCCTTTCCGATCGTTTCTGTATTAGGAGAAGCGCCCAAGGTTCCGCTGCGGTTCAACACCAGCCATTTTTTTGCCGTCAGAAAAGGGTATCCGCATCCTGAAGCAATCGTTAAGCTTTTTAATTTGCATCTGGAGAAGAACTGGGGTGGGACAGCGGAATATGAAACCTATTACAGCTCCCCGTTTCCGGTCTGGAAGCTTTCTCCAGTGACGCCGTTCCCGGCAATGAAGAATCTGGAGGCGTATCGCCAAATAGCTGAGGCTGGCGGAAACGGCGATCATTCGGTCTTAAAGGATGAAGCCAGTTTCATCTATAAAAATATCGAAATCTCCCGTTCCGGAAATGCCAATAAAGAGTCAGGCTGGGGCTGGGAGCGGACCTATGGGCCATCTGGTGCTTTTTCCGTCCTTGACCAATATATGAAAAAAGACCAGCTATTATACGAAAGCTTTGTAGGACCACCAACGGAAACGATGCTTGTTAAGCAAGCGATTTTGTATAATCTTCAAATCGACACCTTCGTTAATATTATACTTGGCAGTTCCATCGACGAATTCGACCGGTTTGTAGACGATTGGAATAAGCTGGGCGGGAGCAGCACAACAGCGGAGGTAAACCAGTGGTATGCGGAAAGAGGCAGTAATCTGAAGTAGGGAGAGGTTTCTTCGACTTTTGTCTGCTGGAAGACATAATACTTGCTCACGACTTATAAAAGCAGCATCGGAGGATTTTGTTTGCTTAAATTTCCCGCTCATTCTTGGCGTAATACGATATTCATGCGACAGGTCATTATTTATCTCATCGTCATTCTTCCTATTATCCTGCTAGGCGTATATTTGTATAATTGGAGCTATAAAAATGCCAGCGAAGGCCTGTCGAGAACTTCTGAAGCGCAATTGACCAATTATTTGGAAGCCCTTAATCGGGAAATCGAATGGATGGAGCTGCAGGAGTTCGACTTGTTGGAAGATACTGAATTAAATAGGCTCGTTGTCACTTGGGAGATGATGGACAATGTTGAAAAAAGAGCGAGCTTAAATTACTTGATCCGTCGCTTAACTTCCTTTAAAAATAGCAGTGTATATATTAAGGATGTTTATGTGCATATCCGTCCTGTTAACAAAACCATCTCGTTTAGCAATGCGATCTCTGATCTTGACGTTAATAAGTACAATTTCTTTCGCTTCAGTATTGGAAGGAGCGAGCAGCGACTTGTAAAGTGGGAGAACACCCTTCATCTTAGCACCTCCAAGTATAGCGGTAAGAAGGGAGAAGAGCCGCTATTCGTCATACAAATTGAATTGGATAGGGAAAAGCTGAGATACGCGTTGGACCAAGTCAATATTTATCCAGAAAGCGGATCTTTTCTTATTTCGGATACGACGGGATTTGTATTGATGAGCGACGAGGAATTAAGTGGAAGGCTTCAAGGCGATATAAGAGAAGTAGAAGAGGCCAGCACGACCAAGCTGGTTATTGATGGAAAAAGGTATCATATGGATAAAGCGCATTCCGATAAATTGGGTGTTACCGTTGCTTCGTATTTGCCCGAGGAAACGGTACGCAAACCGCTGGGCAAATTCGTAATCTGGGCATGGCTATTCGCGATCATGACCTTCATTGCCATCGCTCTCTATTCTTATTCAACTTATAAATTCGTTCATAAACCATTGCTGCTTCTCGTTCAGAGCTTTAGGAGAATGGAAGGAGGTGCATTGGATATTCATATTGAGCACGAGGAGAAGGATGAGTTCGGCTATTTGTATAATAGGTTCAACCAAATGCTGAATAAATTGCAGGCACTTATTGATCAGGATTTTAAGCAAAAGCTGATGATGCAGCGGGCGGAGCTCAAGCAGCTTCAATCTCAAATCAATCCCCATTTTCTTTATAACAGCTTTTTCATCCTCAATTCATTGGCCAGAACGGGAGATACGGAGCGCATTGAAGAATTTACGAATATGCTAGGGGAATATTTTAGATTCATTACCCGTAATGGGGAGGATAATGTGCTGCTGGCTGAGGAAACGAGGCACTCTCGCATGTACACCGAAATTCAGAAGCTCCGGTTTTCAAGACGGATTCGCGTGGAGTTTGATGACTTGCCAAAGGAAATGGAGAATATCCGTGTGCCCAGGCTCATCATTCAGCCTATTATCGAAAACGCATATGAGCATAGTCTGGAGAAAATGACGGAGGATGGACTGCTTCGCGTTGCTTTTGAGCTGGATCAGACTGAGGCCCGGATTATAGTGGAAAATAACGGGAATCGATTGAGCGATACCGAGATCGAGTCCTTACAGAATCGCCTAGACAGTACGACAGAGTCTTATGAAATGACGGGCATGATGAACATTCATAGGCGCATTATTTTAACCTATGGAAGAAATAGCGGTTTGCTTCTGTCTAGAGGCGAGCTGAATAGTCTCAAGGTCGTCATTCGCATCAAGCTGAAGGAGGAGAATGAGATTGCTTAGACTGTTAGTCGTGGATGATGAAGACATCATTACGGATGGGTTATATGAAGTATTTCAGCGATGGATGCCAGATAAGCTGGATGTCTGTAAAGCATACTCTGGTAAAGAAGCGCTCAATTGGCTGCAACGTACCCGAATTGACATCGTTATCACTGACATTAGCATGCCAGGCATGAGCGGCTTGGAATTGTCTGATGAAATCCAGATGTATTGGCCGCGGTGCAAAATCATCTTCCTAACGGGCTATAGCGAGTTTCAGTATGCCTATAAGGCGATTCAAATGTCGAATGTCCGGTATTTATTGAAGACGGAAGGTTATACGAAAGTTACGGAAGTTGTACAAGAAGTGATGCAAGAGATCCATCAAAACAATCAATTGAGCGCATTAGTCGAGCGATCCCGTGAACAGATGTATGCGCTTGAATTTATGGCACAAGGAGAGTATATCAGACATCTTTTGCAAAAAAGCCATCTTCTTTGCCATGATCAAGAGGTGTTGGTTAAGGAATTTGGCAAACTGAACATTGATCTGAGTCCGTTGATTCCGGTTGTGATGGTAGTTGGTCATTTGTCATATCCAGCTGAGACCCCTTACTCCGATAGAAGCGAGATTGTTAATTCCGCCAGAATGATCGGGCATTCCTATTTGTCAGAGCAGACGCGGCATATTGGAATTGTTGATAAGCACGACAATTTGTTATGGCTGCTTCAGCCCTCTGAACATGTCGAGGAAAGGTTTTATAGTCATTTAATTCGCTATTTGGAAGGAACGCTCGAGCTCATTCAGGAGACATGTTTGGAATCGCTAGGCTTAACGATTGCCTTCACTATAAGTGGTGCTTCTTGTGAATGGGAAGCGGTATCGCAGCAATATGAAAGACTGCGTCAGCTGCATCAAATGACCATTGCTGACGGGTTATCCATTATTTTAACGGATCGCACGGAGCAGCTTGAGCCTTCAAACAGGAAAGAAGACAGTATGATTGCTCAAAGAACGGAGTTAATGGAAGCCTATCTTGAAGCTGGGAAAAGAGAGAAGTTTTATGAGGTAGTGGAGGAAATGACGACTGGCATGCTGCATCCAACGGGCAATGTTCACCGAACGATAGAGAGCTATTATTCTATCGCGCTTGTGCTGCTTGCTTCCATTAATCGCTGGGGGCTTTACCACCAGATTGGTGATTATGGAAAACTGATGCGTCTTGATGAGCATTCATCCATGAAGGAGGGGATTGCCTATTTGCATGTCATTGCCGACCGCCTATTCAAAGTTAAGCATAACGGCGAGCTAGAGCGGACAACCAGTGTAATCGACCGTATATGCCGATATATTGAAGAACATTTAAGCGAGGACTTATCCTTAGTGCGGCTGGCGGAAATTAATTATTTTAATCCATCCTACTTATCCCGGTTTTTTAAGCAGGAGCGAGGGGTGAATTTATCCGAATATATAGATAGCTGCCGCTTGAAAAAAGCTAGAGAGCTGCTAAGAAACGGGGAGCTTAAAATTCGAGAAGTATCATCCGCCGTCGGCTACGAAGCGGCACATTCATTTACGCGCTTTTTTAAGAAGGCGACGGGAATAACGCCGCAAGAATATCGGGATACCTTTCCTACCGTTATAAACGAAAACGAACGTACAAGGAAGATATGAAATGAATGACCAACTGCCCGCCCGGATGGCACGAAAGGGATTAAATTTCACGAGTGGCAGTTTAGCGAATAAGCGATACGTAAGTTAGAAATGACCCTGAATTGGAGGAGATTTCATATGTCTAATGTACCAGTACCTAATCAACCGCTTGTTACCCATCTTTTTACGGCAGATCCTTCTGCACATGTATTTGAAGGCAAAATTTATATTTACCCGTCTCATGACCTTGACCACGATGGTCCTGACAACGATAATGGGGATCAATACGCGATGGAGGATTATCATGTGCTGTCTATAGACAGTTTTGAAGCTGCTGTTGTAGACCATGGCGAGGTATTGCATCTAAAGGATGTCCGTTGGGCTTCTAAGCAGCTATGGGCGCCGGATGCTGCCTATAAGAACAATACGTATTATTTGTTTTTCCCCGCTCGGGATCATGAAGGAATATTTCGGATTGGCGTAGCCACAAGCACGACACCAGCGGGTACCTTTACCCCAGAGCCTGAATACATTGCGGGCAGCTTCAGTATTGATCCGGCTGTATTCGTGGATGAAGACGATAAGTCCTACATTTACTTCGGAGGTCTTTGGGGAGGACAACTGGAAAAATGGCAGAACGGCGTCTTTGAGCCGGGCGCAGAAGGTCCGAACGCGGGGGAGGCAGCGCTGGGTCCGCGGGTCGCATTGCTGAGCGAGGATATGCTGTCTTTTCAAGGTGAGCTACAGGAGATTTCGATTCTCGACGAAAACGGAAGCCCGATTCTAGCTGGTGATGAGGATCGAAGATATTTCGAGGGACCTTGGGTGCATAAATATAACGGCTGGTACTATTTGTCGTACTCAACAGGGACTACGCATAAGCTGGTTTACGCGATTAGCCGTAACCCGATGGGTCCCTATACGTTCAAAGGGACCATTCTTACACCGGTAATCGGCTGGACGACCCATCATTCTATCGTTCAGTTTGAAGACAAATGGTATTTGTTCTATCACGACAGCTCCCTCTCCGAAGGCGTCAATCATAAGCGCTGTGTTAAATTCACGGAATTGCATTACAATGATGATGGAACGATTCAAATAATCGATCCTTATGCGATGGAAAGCTAGCTAGACCGCAATGATTAAATAACAAATAACAAATAGTAAATATGGATAATAAAGCACAAAGATCGCAACCCCTGCCACTTGGTTGGGAATTGCGGTCTTTTTGTTATTTAGACAGCTGCTTTGAAAGCAGATGGACAAGCATAAACCTATAATATGACGGGTAATTGAACACAAGCTAGACAGGTTGTTGTCCAAAAATGTAAGCGCTACACTTTTAAGTGTAGTAACGATCTGCGGTTCATGGACGAGGAATTCAGCCTGGCAGCCTGAAGGAGCTGGATCGAATTTCTCAACGTTTGGCCCGATTTCGCAAAAGGATCTATGATTTATCGGGTGAATTCACAAAGATCAACGGGTAGTTGGCTCAAAATGAAAACGCTATACTTGCAAGGAATGCAAGATTAGGTATAAATGAACAAAGACGTAGCGGTATTCGCCGGGTTCATTTTGCTAGAAAGCAAATGATGCCATGACACGCCCCAAAAGGGAGCTTTATGGAATATAAGTTGAAAGGCAAGGTGTTTTAAATGAAGAAGAATCGACTGAAACGCTCTATTTCGTTGTTACTGGTTGCTATTTTGATGGTAACGTCCTTATCGCTAAGCGTGCTGCCAAAGCAGACGAATGCGGAAGCTAGCACAGCGCCGCCAAGCGAAGCTGAACAAATCACGACGGATTTCGAAGACGGCACTACACAAGGCTGGTATGGACGCGGCGGCAACGAAAGCCTGACGGCTGCTGCTTCGGCTGCCCATTCGGGTAAATTTGGTCTTCAGGTTACAGGAAGAACGGAAGGCTGGAACGGCCCAATGCTCAATCTAGCCTCGTTTATGGAGGTTGGCAAATCCTATGAGCTCTCAGCTTGGGTTCGCCTGCCTGCGGGAACGCCTGATTCGTCCGTCTCCATGCTGATCGAGCGGAAAACGAATGGGGATATGTTTTATGAGTCAGTTGCTGCCAAAACAGTAACGGAAAGCGGCTGGGTGAAGCTAACTGGCGCGTATAGCTTGCTCCATCCGATTGAGACCCTAGGTGTTTACTTTGAATCCATAGATAATGCGAAACTGGAATTTAATGTGGACGATGTTGTTATTGCGCGCATTCCAGATTCGGTACCTATTGAAATTCAAAAGGATATTCCATCTCTAAAAGATGTATATGCCGATGATTTTTTACTGGGCACTTCCTTGCTCGTAAGTGAAATTGAAGATGCCACCGGCCCAGATGCACAGCTGCTTCAGAAGCATTTCAACAGTCTGACCGCAGGTAATGAGCTGAAGTGGGATGCTACCGAGCCGAAGGAAGGCCAATTTGATTTTACACGCGCGGATAAAATCGTTGATTTTGCTGTAGACAATGACATGGCTGTACGCGGCCATACGCTCGTCTGGCATTCCCAAACGCCAAATTGGGTGTTCTACGATGAGAACGGCAATCTTGCCAGCAAGGAATTGCTGTATGCAAGGATGAAGCGGCATATTGAGACGGTTGTCGGCCGATACAAAGGCAAAATCTACGCTTGGGACGTTGTGAATGAGGTTCTTGATTCCGGTGACCAGAAGCCGAATGGTTTGCGCAACAGCCTATGGTACCAAATAGCAGGCGAGGAATTTATTGAGAAGGCGTTTGAATATGCACATGCTGCAGATCCACAGGCCAAGCTGTTTATTAACGACTACAACACGGATATTCCTGAAAAACGACAAGATTTGCATGATTTAATCAAGCGCCTACAAGGCAAGGGTATCCCTGTGGACGGCGTCGGCCATCAAACACATATTGGCATTGCGGCCCCGTCCGTTCAGTCACTTGATGATATGCTTCAGGCGTTCCGGGGTCTTGGCATTGAGCAGCAGATCACGGAGCTTGATATGAGTGTCTATACGAATGACGCCGATTCCTATGATGCGTTTCCGCTTGAATTGCAAATTAAGCAGGCAAATCGGTACAAGGAAGTTTTCGATGTGTTTAAAAAGCATAAGGACCAGCTCAATGCAGTAATCTTTTGGGGCAAGGACGATCTTAATACATGGCTCCGTACTTTCCCTGTCACGCGCAATAATTGGCCGCTATTGTTCGATGAACGGCTGCAGGCGAAATTCGCGTACTGGGCGCTCGTCGATCCGAGCAAAGTGCCAGTCGAAACGATGCAAGCAACGGCAGCTGAGGGAAGTGCGAAGATCGATGGCAAGCTGGAGGAGGCTTGGAATAGAGCACCGCTCGTATCCATCTCGAAGGATGGCAGTGCAATTGCCAAGGTGAAGACGCTTTGGGATAAGAAACATCTTTATATAACGGTAGATGTGTTGGATAAAACGGCGAATAGCAGCGATGCGGTTGAGCTTTATTTGGACGGCAACAATGGCAAGACAACGTCTTACGAGGCGGACGATAAAAAATATACATTCCAGCGCAGCGGAGCGAATAAGGATAAAGCCGTGAATTATAAAGCGGTCAAGACGGAAGGCGGCTACCGCATTGAAGCTGCGGTTCCAATTAAAGGGCTGCTAGGAAAAGAGCTTGGGTTCGATGTGCGAATGGTCGATAAGTCTGGCAGCACAGTGACGAAGACATCCTGGAATGACGAGACGAATTCACAGGATACCGATACGTCCAAATTCGGTGTTTTGAAGCTGGTTGAAGGACCTCAATACGCTAAAGCTGTAAAAGGTACGCCAGTCATTGATGGCAGTATTGATGCGGTATGGGCAAATGCAAAATCAATCGTGACCGACCGCTGGGTCAATGGAACAAGCGGATCGAAGGCCAAGGTCAGGACGTTATGGGACGGCCGCCGTTTGTATGTGCTGGCCGAGGTGACTGACTCGCTGCTATCGAAAAAGAGTGCTAATGCGTGGGAGCAGGATTCGGTGGAAATTTTCATCGACCAGAATAATGCAGCGAGCAGCAGCTATGATTCCGATGACGGCCAGTACCGGATTAACTTTGATAATGAGCAGAGTGTCAGTCCGGTTTCACTAGGCGAGAATCTAATCTCAGCTGCGAAGCGGACGGCGAATGGTTATGTGGTGGAAGCATCTATCGCGTGGATCGGAAAGGCGCCAAAGGCTGGAGATCTGATCGGCTTTGACGTACAAATCAATAATGATGAGGATGGCGACGGAGACCGCGACAGTGTGTCCGTCTGGAATGATCGGTCGGGACAGTCGTACCAGAACACATTCGGCTTTGGGGTTTTGAAGCTGACGGACGTGAAGGGAAAGTAGCATCGTCATAGAAAAAAGCGAGAGGCGGCAGAAGAATGACAGAGAAGAAGCATATGAATTCAGCGGATAGTCTGGCGGGAAGCTTCAAAAATGATTTTCTGATCGGTGCTGCGGTTAATAGTCACACAATCGTAAGCCAACGTGAATTGCTGGTCAAGCACTACAACAGCTTGACGGCGGAAAACGAAATGAAATTTGAGAGCCTTCACCCTGCAGAGGATACGTATACATTCGAGGCGGCTGATCGGATTGCCCAGTTTGCCAGAGAGCATGGCATGAAGCTGCGCGGGCATACGTTGGTGTGGCATAATCAGACACCAGATTGGGTATTCGACGATGGAAACGGCGGTACAGCAGCTCGGGAAACGCTGCTTGCCCGGATGAAGGCGCACATCATGGCGGTTATGCAGCGTTACCAAGAAACCACCTACTGCTGGGATGTCGTCAACGAAGCGATCAGCGACGAAGGGGATGAATGGCTGCGGCCCTCGAGGTGGCTGGAGGGCATTGGCGAAGATTATATGGTGCAAGCCTTCCGATTGGCCCATGAAGCCGATCCAGCGGCGCTGTTGTTCTACAACGACTACAATGAGTGCAATCCGGCGAAGCGCGAGAAAATTTATCGGCTGGTCAAGTCGCTTCTTGAACAGGGAGCTCCGGTACACGGTATTGGGCTGCAGGCACACTGGAATTTAACAGATCCATCTCTGGATGACATCCGCGCGGCAATCGAGCGTTATGCATCACTTGGCTTGAAGCTGCAAATTACTGAGATGGATGTGTCAGTCTTCGCCTTTGAAGACCGACGTACAGATATAGCGGTACCGACAGCTGAAATGCTGCGTCAGCAGGAACAACGTTACCGGCAGTTTTTTGAGCTGTTTCGAGAATATAAGGATGTGCTGACAGGTGTGACGTTTTGGGGAGCGGCAGACGACTATACTTGGCTGGATTATTTCCCGGTAAGAGGCCGCAAAAATTGGCCGCTATTGTTTGATACGGAGCAGCAGCCAAAAGGTGCCTATTACGAGGTTGTCAATTTGTCTGCCAGTAGAGCAACAGAGCAGTAGAGCGGCATCAGTAAATTTTACAGGGAATGGATTTATAAGGTTGATAGACATGCAGCAGGCCAGCTTCCTCATCCAAGGGAAGCTGGCCTGTACGTTTGTGCTCGCAATTACAGCTATGAATTTAAGAGATTTGCTTTCTATATTCGTTCGCACTGGCTCCTGTATACGCTTTAAATTTTTTGTAGAACCAATCGATTTCAGTGTAACCAACCTCATTAGCAATTTCATAGATGCGCATATCCGTTTTTTCGAGCAGCAGCTTTGCTTTTTCCATCCGTTGCTGAAGGAGGTATTCATTAAACGACATGTTTTCGTGATCCTTGAACTTTTGACCCAGATAAGCGCAGTTGAAGTGCAATAGGGCGGATATTTTTTTCAGCGTAATGTTAAGGTGCAATTCTTCCTCCACGTATTTTTTTACGATATCGATAATCGACTTGCCCTGCTTGCTCCTCTTAAAGGGAACAGGCGATGCATGCAACGGCTGTTGATCATCAGCGATGGATTCTAGTTCTTTTTTTACAGCAAGTAAGCTTGCCGTTAAATCGCTTGCTTGAACAGGCTGCGCAATGTAATCGCTTACTTGAAAGGACAAAGCTTTCCTAGCCAACTGGAAATCATCGCCGCCTTCCAAGAGGATGATCGAAACGCGGCTTTGCTGGCGGATATGCTCGCAAAGCAGCATGCCATCTGCTTGAGCGTTTTTAATATTAATTAGAACAAGGGAAAAGGGCTCCCTATCCATTAAAGCCAGGGCGTCCGAGGAATTGCCCGCATACGCTTGTATGATAAAACCTAAATGTCTCCAGTCAAGCATGTTCTGCGTCTTTTCCCTCGAATGAATCATTGGATCAACAAGCAATACCTTATACACGGTTAGAACCTCACTTTCATTTTCAATAATAGGCTTCGGATAAATTTCCGTACGAATGAAGTAATTATGTTTCCATTATGTTCAACGTACGGCTTCTCCACAACGTGCATTTCTTTATCCCTCAACCATTTGTTTACCATTTGTAAACGGGAGTAGCACAGCAAGTAAGCGATTTCATTGAAATCTATAACTTATAGGGTGATTCATCTAAATACAGGCAGGTTGTTACCCAGAAATGTAAGCGCTACACTTTTTATGTAATCCATTTTCAGGGGGGATCCATATGCAAGTGAGAAAACTGTCAGTCTTTTTATTAAGTTTAATGTTGATATTTACACTAGCAGCATGCAGCGGTAACGCAGGCAGTAATGCAAGTGGAAGCAGTAATGGTAACAGCAATAAGGAACCGGCAGAGGCAAGCGTTAACGAAGGCTCGGAAACGACTGAGCCTGCTGAGGCTAATAATGCCGGTGAGGCAACTGGAGATGAACAATCGACGCCAGATATGGATTTTGACATGGGCGGACGGGTGATCAAAATCGTATCATGGTGGGATATGACGATACCCGAGGACAATCCAGACAACATTCAGCGCAAGAAAAATCTGGATGATCTAATGATGAAGCATAATTTTAAAGTGGAATACGTCGCTGTTGACTACGGTGAGTATCAGCAGAAAGTTGTCGCATCTTTGGTGGCAGGCGAGCCACTCGGCGATATCGTCAGACTGGGTAAAGCCTATATGATTCCGTCATTGGTCCAACAAGATTTAATTTGGCCGATTGATGAGTATACGAAAAATACGAAGGTATTCAATCAGAAGGTTACAAATGAGTTTATGCAGTATGAGGGCAGAGGCTATGGTTTTACGGATAATCAGTCTGATTTCATGAGTGGCGTTTTCTATAATCGCACGCTTCTGAATCAGCTAGGACTTAAGCCGCTTCAGGAATATGTAAATGAAGATAATTGGAATTGGGACACGTTCATTCAAGTTGCCAAAGAGGCCAATAAGGATACGAATAATGACGGGAAGCTGGATAGATGGGGACTTTCACAAGGCTCGCTAATGGATCAGTCGCTGTACTCCAATGAAGCAAGCCTTACCCTTGGAAATAAGCAAAATTTAGAAGATCCCAAAACGGTTGAAGCCTTTAATTTCATTTCCCGTGTGGCAACTGAGAAGGTTGCAAGAGCTACGGAAGGTGGAGATTGGACAGAGCCTGGCCAGTTTTTCCGTCAAGGCAATACGCTGATGTATGCAGGCGCCATTTGGGAGATCGGAGGACTCAAGACGGATATGAAGGATTTTGACATCGGCTTCGTTCCCTTCCCTAAAGGCCCGAGTGCTTCCGAATATCATGCTGGCGAAGCTCTCTTCCAGTCTCTGGCGATTCCAAAAAAAGTCGAGAATCCAGAGCAGCTCATGTACATTTGGGAAAAAATGAACGATGTCGATTCGATTTATGATTATCCAGACCAAGCTACGCTGGAGAGCAACTTTACGAATGAGGATGATATTGAGAACGCTATCATTTCCGGAAAAGGCATGCTTGTTCTCGATCACAATACATTCCCGAAATTGCCTTATTACGATATTATAGGCGACCTTACTTCTGGAAACTCGGTATCTACCGTTATAAGCAAATTTAAAGCGAATGTTCAAGCTGCCATTGACGAAGTGTATAAAAAATAGCGATTCCTTACGAATGTCAAACAGTCCCTATTGAGCCATTCTATTAATAGGGGCTGTTTGGAATATTTTATCTCTAGCAGCAGGAGGGGAGAAGAATTGAACAGCAAAGCGAAGAAATACGCAATCGCCATACTAGCTCTAGTTTTATTTTTTTTGTCCATTTGGAGCTATAACCCTCAGAATCAATCTGACATGGGGAGAGTTCAAGCCAAGAGTGCTTTTGAGATGGGAGAGCATTCCTATGCTAAGGGCGGCTATGACGACTATTTGAACAGCTATTCGAATGCCGAGCGTCCGGCTGAGGTTATCCGAATCGAAGGGGAAAGCTTTTCAAAAACGGTTGGAGACGGCTTTGAAATGGCAGATCGGTTTGAAGGCTTGGATGGAAAAGCGGTGATTACGCCGGAGGCTGGAACCATTAGCTGGAATCTGGAGATGGCAGAGCCGGGACTTTACAACATCAGAATTCATTATTACCCAATAGAGGGAAAAAGCTCTGCGATCGAAAGGCAGCTTGCTATTAATGAGAAAGTGCCATTCAAGGGTGCGGAAATGCTGTTGTTCAACCGACTGTGGGGTAATCTGGAGGATGCTATAAGAAGGGACGATAGAGGAAACGATCTGCGCCCGAGACAGGTCGAGAAGCCGTCATGGCAGCTCAAGACTTTAACGGATAGCGGCGGTTATTATGACGAGCCGTATTTATTCTATTTTGACCAAGGGCAGCAAACCTTGTCGCTGACGTCATCACGGGAGCCAATGGCTATCGATTATATCGAGCTGTATCAGGAGAAAGTCGCAAAATCTTATGCGGAAATCAAAAAAGAATATGAAGCCGCAGGTTTAGCACCTGTTAAAGATCAATACGTGACGATTCAGGCGGAAGAGGCTGTGCTGAAGTCATCTCCAACCTTAAGCCCGCTTATCGACAGATCAAGTTCGTCGGTTGTTCCGTACGATGTTTCCAAGCTCAGAATCAATACGATTGGCGGACTGAATTGGAAGCTGCCCGGGCAGTGGATAGAGTGGGAAGTAGAGGTGAAGGAGGACGGCCTGTATCAAATTGCCTTGAAGCGCAAGCAGGATCAGCTCCGGGGCGTTTACAGCACACGCAGCCTGATGATTGACGGCCAGTACCCGTTTACGGAAATGAAGCGAATCCCGTTTAAATTCGATATGAACTGGCAGATGAATGTACTCGGAGGAGCGGAGCCGTATTTATTCCATCTGACGAAAGGCACGCATCGAATTCGGATGGAGGTTTCTCTCGGCGAAATTGCGCCGCTGCTGCGAACGGTTGAGTCCAGCGTTTTGCAGCTTAATGAAATGTTTAGGAAAATATTGATGATTACCTCGAATACGCCGGACCCCTACCGCGATTATCAATTGGAGAAGCGTATACCGGAGATGACGAAGGTGTTCCAGGAGCAAGCGGCAACGATTCAACGTGTGGCCGATTACTTGGAGCAAGCAACGGGGGAGCGCAGCGACAAAGTAGCTGTTCTGCATACGATGGTTCGTCAATTGGAAGAAATGGTGGACAAACCGGAAACCGTTGCAAGGCGCTTGAATGCATTCAAAATCAATGTCGGCGGTCTTGGAACATGGATTCTGACCGTACGTGAACAACCGCTTACACTTGATTATTTGGTTGTCTCCTCACCAGATCGGGAGCTTCCTCAGGCGGAGGCAACGGCATTGGGGCGAATAAAGCACGAGCTTGGCGGCTATATAGCCTCTTATACCGAAGACTATGACAGCATTGGCAATACTGGAGAAAATCAGCGTTCCATAACCGTCTGGATTACGACAGGACGGGATCAGGCGCAAGTGCTGAAAAGCTTGATTGACGATTCGTTTACATCGGCATCGAATATTTCGGTGAAGCTTAGGCTCGTCCCGGGCAACATCCTTCTACCGGCTACTTTAGCTGAGGAAGGGCCTGACGTTGCTATGCAGATTGGCGAAGATGTACCCGTCAACTATGCGATGCGGAACGCCTCTGCGGACTTATCGAGCTTTGCTGATTTCAAGGAGGTGGCTTCCCGTTTCCGCGACAGCGCACTGGAACCGTATGTGTACAGCAACGGGGTGTATGCCCTTCCGGAGCAGCAGACGTTCCCGATGCTGTTTTATCGCAAGGATATTTTGGAGGAGCTGGAATTGACGCCGCCTAAAACCTGGCAGGAAGTATACAACATGATTTCCGTTCTTCAAAAGCATAATATGGAGTTTTATTTGCCTATTGAGGCGGCAACCAATAACGCGAACCTCGTTCCGAATGCGACATTCGCGATGCTGCTGTACCAAAATGGCGGAGCGTTCTATCGGGATGAGGACAAAAAAAGCGCTTTGGATTCCGAGATATCGATGGAAGCCTTCAAGAGATGGTCGCAGTTCTATACGAACTACAAGTTTCCGCTGCAGGCGGACTTTCCTAATCGCTTTCGGACGGGAGAAATGCCAGTCGGCATTGCGGACTATACGACCTACAATGCACTGACGGTCATGGCACCGGAAATTAAAGGCCTATGGGACTTTACAATCGTGCCCGGCATGGAGCAGCAGAACGGCTCGATCAATCATGAAGTTGCCAGCCATACAACCGCAGTGATGATGCTTGAGAATGCGAATGACAAGGACTCGGCATGGGAATTTATGAAATGGTGGACAGACAAGGAAACCCAAGTGGCATACGGACGCGAGATGGAAGGGCTGATGGGTGAAGCCGCACGTTATCCGACAGCTAATATGGAGGCGCTTGGGCAATTGCCTTGGCCGATCAAGGACTATCAAAATTTAGAGAGCCAGTGGCAGTGGGTGCGAGGAATCCCGCAGGTTCCAGGCGGCTATTTCACGGGCAGGCATCTGGATAATGCTTTCCGAAAAGTCGTCAATGGAAATGAGAATCCTCGCGAGGCATTATCCGATTATATTTTGTACATTAACGATGAAATTGCGATCAAACGAAAGGAATTCAATTTACCGTACTAGATTGGGGTGAAAGCCGATGCAAGCTGAAACAGCAACAGGTAAAACCGTTCCTAAACTCGTCCAGCCAAAGAAGACGTCCAAATGGGCACATACGATAAAGGAGTTGAAAAGAAACAAGCATCACTATATTTTGATGAGTCCGTATATGCTTATTTTCTTCTTATTTACGGTCATTCCAGTCGTATTCTCTTTATGTCTAAGCTTCTTTTATTTTAATATGCTCGAATTTCCGCGTTTTGTTGGCTGGCAAAACTATTCAAGGCTGTTTCTTAACGACGATGTATTCATGATTGCCTTAAAAAACACCTTTATGTTCGCGGTCATTACTGGCCCGGTCAGCTATATCGCTTGTTTTCTATTTGCATGGATCATCAATGAGCTGTCACCGAAGATTCGTGCGGTCATGACCTTGATTTTCTATGCGCCATCGATTTCTGGAAATGTGTTCTTTATCTGGCTGATCGTATTTTCCGGAGATAGCTACGGCTATTTAAATGGGTTTCTGATCAAATATGGATTTATGCTGGAACCGATTTTATGGCTGACCAATGAGAAATATATTTTGCCGATCGTGATTCTCGTCCAGCTATGGCTTAGCCTGGGCACGAGCTTTCTCGCCTTTATCGCGGGCCTGCAAACGATTGATCAGACGTTGATTGAAGCGGGCGCCGTTGATGGCATTAACAATCGTTGGCAGGAATTGTGGTTCATTACGCTGCCTTCCATGAGGCCGCAGCTGTTATTCGGGGCCGTCCTGCAGATTACTGGAGCATTCGCGGTTGCGGACATCTCCATTGCGCTGGCTGGCTTTCCAAGTGTCAACTATGCTGCGCATACGGTGGTTACGCACCTGATGGACTATGGCTCGATTCGCTTTGAAATGGGCTACGCGTCAGCCATTGCGACGGTTCTTTTTGTCATTATGATTGGAACGAATATGCTGACACAGAAAATGCTGCGAAAGGTCGGTGAGTGACGTTGGCCATGAAAATGCTCGCGGTCCTTCGGACGCCCAAAAGGCTCAATCGTTCCTTTCTAGTCAGCTTTTTGCTATTCGCGCTTCTGGCCTTATTCGGCGCTTTTATGGCAATGCCCTTGATTTATGCAGTGAACAATGCATTTAAGCCGCTTGATGAGCTGTTTATTTTCCCGCCACGCATATTTGTGCACAACCCGACGCTGGATAACTTTTTTGACCTAGTGGCGATAATGGGCAATTCGTGGGTTCCGCTCACGCGATATATTGCAAATACGGTGATCATTACCATTATCGGTACGGCCGGCCATATTTTGCTTGCCTCGGCCGCAGCATATCCACTAGCGAAATACCGATTTTTGGGATCTAAAACGCTTTTCTCCATCGTAGTGCTGTCCTTGATGTTTTCTGGGCATGTGACGGCAATTCCCAACTATATGGTGATGTCCTGGCTTGGATGGATTAACACGCATGCGTCGATTATTGTGCCGTCACTTGCCTTTCCGTTAGGCCTGTTCCTCATGAAGCAATTCATGGAGCAAATACCGGATGCCTTGCTGGAGGCGGCAAAAATTGATGGTGCTAATGAATACCGGATTTTTTGGAGCATTGTCATGCCGAATGTGAAGCCAGCATGGTTAACGCTCATGATTTTACAGTTTCCTATGTTATGGGGGACCGATGGGGGCAGCTTTATCTACAGTGAGAATTTAAAGACGCTGCATTATGCTTTGGGTCAAATTACGCAAGGGGGAATTGCCAGAGCAGGAGTCGGTGCGGCAGTTGCGCTAATCTTGATGGTGGTTCCGATCACACTCTTTATCATTTCCCAGAGCAGCGTCATTCAGACGATGGCAACTTCCGGAATGAAAGAGTAGAAGGGAGTCGTGCAGGATGTTGAAAGGCAGATTACAGACAAGGGTATACCTTTTCATTGCGCTTTGTTGCCTGATAAGCATGGGCATGGGAGGAACGATTGCCAAGGCGGAGGAGGATGCGGGTTCTTACAATTATTCATTTTGGGGGAACACGGTAGCCGCTCCTGCAGCTTACAAAGCAACAAGCTTATGGAACGGCGAGAGCATGGGAATTGGGCCGTTAAAGGAACCGAGCGATTTGTACGTTACGGCTGATAAGCAGATTTATTTGCTCGACACAGGCAATAATCGTGTCGTCATTCTGAATCAGCAATTTGAGCTGGTGCGAATGATTACTTCATACGTCCATGAGGGCAAAGAGGAAACGTTCCAGAACCCTCAAGGTTTATTCGTAACGGATGAGAAGCAGTTGTTCGTAGCTGATACAGGAAATCAAAGAGTGGTTCATCTCGATCAGGACGACAAGCTGGTGAAGGTTATCGAGTCGCCCGAGTCCGAGCTGCTGCAGGCCCCATTTAAATTTGAGCCGGTAAGAGTTGTCGTGGATAAGGCGCAGCGACTCTATGTGATGGCAGCCGGGGTTTTTGACGGATTTATGGAATTTAATTCGAATGGCGAATTCACATCGTTTATCGGCGCAAACCGTGTGTTTTTCAGCCCAGTCGAGTATTTTTGGAAAATGCTGTCCACTCAAGCGCAGCGCAGCCAGATGGTAATGTTCACGCCGACGGAATTTTCTAATTTGGATATTAATGATGAAGGCTTCCTTTACGCGACAAATAGTCAAATGCAAAACAACGTCAGAAAATTGAATGCACGGGGGGGCGATATTTTAAGGGAGGAAGGTTATTTTCCTCCGGAAGGAGATATTCGTTTCATGACGGCTGATGGTCCAACCCGATTGGTTGATATCGATGTCACGGACAGTGAGATATACGCCATTTTAGATGCCAATAGAGGCCGAATTTTCACTTACAATGGTGACGGACATTTCATGTATGTTTTCGGCGGGGTAGGCAATCAATTGGGTGAATTCCATACACCGGTGGCGCTTGAGCGCGTTGGTGATGATTACCTCATATTGGATAAGGCGCTTGGTGAAATCACGGTATTTCAATCGACGGAATATGGCCGCACCTTGAATGAAGCGGTCAGGAGTTATTATAAAGGCGATGAAGAGCAGGCCCACACGTTGTTTCAACAGACGATTAACATGAATGCAAATCTAGAATTCGCCTATGCGGGCATTGGCAAAGCACTGATCCGGCAAGGAGATTATGGCGAGGCGATGAAATATTTTAAACAAAGCATGGATCAGAAAGGCTATTCGAAGGCGTTCCTGCTTTATCGCAAGCAAGTGCTGCGGGAACATTTTACTGCGATTATGACGGGCATGCTTGGTCTTGTGATCGTTGCCTTGCTTATTAAAAAGTATCGGAAAAAGAAAGGGGGACGTCAGGTTGCCTCCATTGAACAGTGAGCTGTATAAATACCCTTTCTATCTCATTATGCATCCCTTTAATGGCTATTGGGAGCTGAAATATGACCGCAATCAAAAGGCGAGCATCGTCATTTCTTTTGTGATTCTGATTTTGCTGGCCGTGACCAATATTATGAAGAGCCAGTACAGCGGGTTTGTGGTCAATCTCGTAAATCCAAATGGAATGAACAGCTTTATGGAGATTTTGTATGTCGTTGTTCCCGTATTGTTTTGGTGTGTGGCCAATTGGTCGCTGACGACCTTAATGGATGGGGAAGGGAAGTTTGTCGACATCTTTACTTCAACATGCTTTGCATTAATACCGTTCGTTATTATTCATCTACCTTGGATTGTGTTGAGCAATTTCATTTCGCTGCAGGAGACGGCGTTTTATCATTTTTCCAGCAGTATCGCCATGATATGGTGCGTGTTTCTGCTCTTTGTCGGCAATATGACGGTTCATCAATATACGCCGTCCAAGACGATCGGGACCATCATTTTGACGATTGCAGCTATGGGGTTCATGGCCTTCTTAAGCTTATTGTTCTTTAGTTTAATCCAGCAGATGCTGGCTTTTATATCGGTTATTTATCAAGAATTGGTTTTGAGAAGCTAAGGGAGGAGGCATAGAGATGAATATAGCCAAAAATGCCCTGTTGGTCGCATGCTTCCTAGTCGGGATTATCCTTGCAGGTTGCTCCGATACGTCATCTGGCAATCATAGGGAGGAAGATGATCAGGCTTTGCCGGTATTGTCGCAGGGGAAGGCCTTGAGCGCTGCTTTCACGGATTCTCGTGTCGCCGGTATGAAGGGAGTAGCTGAAAATGACCAACTGCGGCTATTCGTAGATGATCAAAATGGGGCGATAGCGGTTCTTATCAAACAAACGGGTGAAGTATGGAACAGCAACCCGCTTGATCGAGACTCGGATTCGCTAGCTACGGGAGTAAACAAGGATTTATTGTCCTCTCAAATAAAGATTGATTTTTATAACAGCTTTGGCCAGCTCAACTCTATTAATTCATACACAGACAGTGTTGTCCATAAACAGATTAATGTCACAGAGATTCCGAGTGGGATCAGCGTGTCTTATCAATTTGGTACGAGTACAAAAACAGCAGAAGATTTACCCCAAATGCTAAGCAAGGCCCGTTTCAAAGAATTGTCGGGCAAGCTGGAGAAAGCAGGAAAAAGAGCCTTGCTCATCGCTTATACAGAGGATGCGGAAAAAGCGGTATATACAAGAAATGACAGCGCATTGAATGGGCTTCAATTAGAGCGGGCGCTCGCTGCAATGGAACAATCGGGTTATACAGAAGCGGAGCTGCAGGAGGACATGGCCGAGCTTCAATTTACGCAGGAGAAGCCCGCCGCGCGCATTTTTCAAGCATCGATTGAATATACGCTGGATGCGGATAGCCTAGTTGCCAAAATTCCCGTTTCCAGCATCCGCTATCCCGATGAATATCCCGTTAACACGATTTCACTCCTCAGCTTTTTTGGCGCAGGAGGGAAGGATGAGGACGGTTCAATGTTCGTTCCGGACGGTTCAGGTGCTCTTATCCACTTTAACAACGGAAAAACCAAATATCCAGCCTATCAGCAGCTTGTCTACGGGGCGGATCAAACGATAGACAGGACCGAGAATGCAGCTAGAGAACAGAAGGTGAGACTCCCCGTGTTTGGAATTATTCGGGAGGGCGGAGCTTTTCTCGGGATCATTGAGGAGGGCGCATCTGTTGCTACCATCCACGCGGACATTGGAGGCAGGTTGAACAGCTACAACTATGTTTATCCGAATTTTTATGTGATCAATAAGGGAACAGTATACCTAGATGGGAATGGGCAGCAGCGTTCACTCCCAAGATTTCAAGAAAATCCGATGAAAAGCGATTATACGATCCGTTATGCTTTTCTAAGTGGCAAGCAAGCTTCTTACCAAGGAATGGCTCGTTATTATCAGCAATATTTGGAGAAAAATAATGGATTGCTTAAGCACGAAGAAGACGATACGACAGTGGATACGCCCTTCTATTTGCAGCTAGTTGGAAGCATATCCAAGCAGAAGCACTTCGTGGGCATTCCCTATCAGGCACTTGAACCGCTTACGACATTCGAGCAAGCGCAGACCATTGTCGAGCAGCTGCAGCAGCGTGAGATAAGCGATATTAAGCTCAAGTATTCTGGCTGGTTCAATGAAGGTCTCGATCATAAAGTCCCGAACCACGTTAGGGTCGATAAGGAAATCGGGGGGGGCAAGGGCATGCAGGATTTTATTGCGTTTGCCCAGAGCAAAGGGATTTCTCTGTTCCCGGAGGTTGCCGTTTTGACTGCGCTTACAGGAGGAGGGTTCGATGAGTCCGATGAAGCTTCAAGAACGCTAAGAGAGGTTCCTGCTATGCTTTATCCGCTTGATCTGGCATTGAATCGACGTGATATAACCAAATCGCCGTCCTATGTCATATCCCCACGGCTCGTAGTGGGCTATACGGATTCCATGCTCAAAGGCATTCGTGATTTTCAGCCTGGAGGCCTATCGCTGCAGGATTTGGCTGATCAATTGAATAGCGATTTCCGTAAAAACAAGCAAATTGATCGAACGATGTCTGAAGCTATATCGGGCGAAGCATTAGACAAAATTCGGGATGAAAAGTTGAAGGTGATGGCTAACGGCGGAAATGCCTATGCGCTGCCTTATTTGTCCCATATTACGAATGCGCCGTTGTCTGGCAGCGGATTTAAGCTTGAGGATGAAGAAATTCCTTTCTATCAGATGGTCATTCGTGGGTTTATTGAATACGCGGGGGCACCGTATAATCTTTCTACTTATACGAATGAAAAGCAATATGTGCTGAAAAATTTGGAATATGGAGCGGGTGTTTACTTCGAATGGATTTACGAGCCGAACTATAAGGTAAAGGATAGTGAATACAATCATCTCTACGCTGTCAATTACAAGCTCTGGCTCGATAAAGCCTCCGAGATCTATCAAGAAGTGAACGCCGTTCTGAGGAGCGTTCGAAACGAGCGGATTACCGCGCATGACAAGCTGGATGAAGGCGTATTTAAGACGGTTTACGAGAATGGAATATATGTGATTGTGAATTATAACCAGACTCAAGTGACGGTTGAAGGCAGGACGGTAGAAGCCGAGAGCTATATTACGGGTGGTGAACGCTCTTGAAGCTTATAACGAAGCTCGGGTTGAAGCAGCGGACATATGCGCAGCAGAAGGCTTTTTTAGGTTTTATTTTTGTACTGCCCTGGCTGCTTGGATTTGTTTTTTTCTTTTTTATTCCGATGGTCTCCTCCTTACGCTACAGCTTTAGTTCTATTTCGGCTAACTCGGAGGGCCTGAGCATCCAATTTATCGGATTTTCAAACTTTGTGGAGGCTTTGACGATCAATACGAGCTTTAATCGCATATTGACAGAAGCGATTGTGGACATGGTCGTAAACGTACCGTTGATCGTTATATTCAGTTTGTTTTTAGCTGTATTGCTGAATCAGAAATTTTTCGGCAGAGCTATTGCAAGGTCAATCTTTTTTCTGCCTGTCATTTTGGCCTCGGGGGTTATTATGACGCTTGAGAGCACAAGCTTGATCCAAGCTGTCAATGACCAAAATGCGGGCTCCAGCATCATCAATGCTTTTGGCGCTTATGAGCTGGCCGGATTAATGCTTGATGCGGGAGTTAATGAAGACATTGTCTTGTATCTTACGGGGGCAGTCGACTGTATTTATCAGATTGTAAGCCAGTCGGGCGTGCAGCTCTTGATCTTCCTAGCGGGCATCCAGACGATATCTCCTCAACTGTATGAGGCGTCCAAGATGGAGGGAGCTACCGGCTATGAAGCATTTTGGAAAATTACGTTCCCGATGGTCAGTCCGCTCATTCTCGTCAATATGATCTATACGATTATCGATTCGTTCTCAAGGAATAATATGACGGAATTGATTCGGGAGACGGGCTTTACCACCTTTAACTTTGGACTCAGCTCAGCGATGGCATGGCTTTATTTTCTGGCAATCATGATTATTTTGCTGATCAGCTCGTATTTTGTATCTAAAAGGGTGTTCTACCAAGACTAAAAGGAGCGTGAATGCCTTGATAATGGACCGATTATTATCGCTAGAAAGCTGGAAGCGGTGGCTGTGGTCATTCGTCCGTTTAACTTTAATCGCAGGATTATCCTTCGTTATCCTTTATCCCATTCTGCAAAAGATTTCTACAGCGATAAAGTCCAAGACAGATCTATACTCACCGATTGTAATATGGATTCCACAAAATTATTCGCTGGATAATATTAAGCAGGCGATAGCCATTATGGATTATTGGCAGACGCTGCTGAACACGTTTGCGCTGTCGTCGACAACGACCCTGCTGACAGCTGCCTCCTGTGCGCTCGCGGGCTATGCTTTTGCAAGACTTAAGTTTAAAGGGAGCAAGCTGCTTTTTGGTGGCGTCATTCTAACGATCATGGTTCCGCCTACGACTATACTTATTCCCGTTTATTTAAACCTGAAGGACTTTACCCTGATGGGCTTGATTCCTTTATTGACGGGGAAATCTGTCAATTTGCTGAACACATATTGGCCGTTTATTTTAACCTCCATAACAGCCAATTCCTTGCGAGCAGGGCTGTATATTTTTATTTTTCGCCAATTTTTTAGAGGTGTGCCCAAGGAGGTTGAGGAGGCCGCATATATGGACGGTGCGGGTGTCGGGCAGACGTTTTTACGCATTATGCTGCCAAATGCGATGCCGGCAATCGTAACCGTGTTGCTGTTCTCGTTCGTATGGCAGTGGAACGACAGCTTCTTTACGACAACCTACTTGACGTCGAGCAAAGTGATGTCTACCCAATTGGCTTCCTTGCCCTATAATTTATCTATCTTTCTCCAAGACGGCGCGTCCTCCAAAGCAGACCCGTTTTACTTGAGCATGGTACAGGATACGGGAATACTGCTCGCGATTTTGCCGCTAATTATTCTTTATTTGTTTGTGCAGCGCTACTTTGTCGAAAGTATCGAGCGGACAGGACTTGTTGGATAAGAGATACTTCCAAATGACAGGCAAGCATCTAGTGGGAGCAGCGAATTGCTGGATAGCCCGCTAGGTGCTTTTTTTGTGAAATAGTGCCAACTGTTTGCAGAGAAGAAGGGGGGCACTAGGATAGCTTCGCTTTGCCTGTGAAATAATGGTCGCTATTTTATCCCCTTGAGTAAGGCAATCGCCGTTTTCCACGCTTGTTCATC
The DNA here is from genome assembly GCF_055814915.1 of Paenibacillus sp. R-74696. Lineage (NCBI taxonomy): Bacteria > Bacillati > Bacillota > Bacilli > Caryophanales > Paenibacillaceae > Paenibacillus > Paenibacillus sp. R-74696. The sequence goes on along the minus strand of NZ_JBPULM010000030.1, from coordinate 456,439 downwards.
GCTCTTCGGAATGACGCTGCCTTTACGAGTTGTTAGCGTAATGGATGGACTTTCGCTCTCCTCATCCTTGTCTCGGAGTTGATAAAATACGAGATACTCTTCCGCGGCTTCCACCTCGCTTGGCAGCGTTAAGCTTTCTTTTCTCTGAATCCGCTCATCGCCTTTATAGACGTGAACGAAATCAACCGTATACTCGCGAATGACGCTGTTCTCGAACCGCAGCTCATGAGGAACAATATGAATGATATAGTCCGACTCTTCAATAAGCTTTTCCATGCTTTCAGGCTGCTGAATGACCCTATGTTTGTCGTTGTCTATCTTTTGCAAGCCGGGAGAGTTAATAATATCTTTCAGGAGCTTATTCAACTCCATTCCTTTATAAGGACCGGTTTGGAGTCTTTCGCCCTCCAATGCATGAACCGAATGAATCACGCTGTACGTAACCTCATCGTAATATTCCGAATCATTCGCATAGAGAAACAAAACGTAGCGCTTATAGTCCTCGGATAGTCCCTGTAAAGCATACACGTCAATTATGTTATTGGGGAGCACCCCTTTAAGCTCTTGCTCCACCTCCAAGGAATAGTGGGGTGCTCCATTTTCATGCCTCTTTTCTCCTACTCTAGCAGCTATAACAATGTGATCGGCAGCACTCGTCCAGTCCTCCATTGTCTGGATATTGCTGTCCATGCTTGCCGCATTATCCTCATCCAAAGGCAGAATATCGTTGGAACTGTTGCTGCAAGCGGCTAGCCAGACTAACATTATGAATAGTAGCGCGAGCGGTCTTGCGTCAGAAATAAACGGGTTTATAACAATCACTCCCTCGCTTTAGTATAGGAATGTTTAATATGTTCCTTGTCTCTGTTTAAAATGGATATATCTAGCATATTATGAATTTGGAATTTTTGAAATGAAAAAGTGTCCTCCCGCCTGCAATTCGCCGAGCCATCCAATCAGACATGCCGAAGAAATAGATCATAGCTTCGATAAAATTTATTTCAATACATTAGCCCATTCCCTAAACGAATGTCCTTCATACGATATACGGTGCCTTATGTTGAGTTGCCGAGTCATCATCTGCTCAAAGGGAGTTGCGATTATTGAAATCAAAAACGAAGCTTACTGGGCGAGTTATTTTCAAAGGCGATCCAGGTTATGAAGCAGCACGTAAAAATTGGGACCCCCATACGGACAAATTCCCTAAAGTGTTTGTTTTTGCCCAAAGAACACGAGATGTAGCCAACGCTATAAAATGGGCCCGTGAGCATAAGGTGCCGATTCGACCGCGAAGTGGAAGACATTCTCTCGAAGTCAATCTTTCACAGGTCAATGGCGGAATTGTCATCGATGTAAGTAATATGAAAAAAATCAAATTAAATAAAAGATGCGGAACGGCTGTTGTCGAGACGGGCAATAGAGTGGGAAGAATTGCAAACACGCTTGCACGGCAAGGTTTTATAGCTCCTTTTGGTGACAGTCCTACTGTAGGGATCGGCGGTATCACACTCGGTGGAGGAATCGGGCCGCTCCAACGGTCGATTGGCCTCATCAGCGATAATCTTCTTGAAGTCGAAATGGTTGATGCGAAGGGAAGGGTGATTCGTGCCAACAAAAAGTGCAACTCTGATCTGCTATGGGCCTCCCGTGGGGGTGGCGGCGGCAACTTTGGCGTATATACCAAATACAAATTTAAAGTACATCGCGCTCCAGCCAAGGCTACCGTATATCGCATCACTTGGCCCTGGAATCAATTCGAAGCGGTACTCAAAGCCTGGCAAAATTGGGCCCCTTTCGTCAATAACAGGCTAGGCAGTGAATTATCCATTGGTCCGAAAAAGGGCGGCAATGTAACCATGGAAGGGCTGTTCCTCGGATCAAAAACGGAGGCGATCCGCCTATTAAGGCCCGTTACGAGCGTCGGAACGCCAACGAGCACAATAATCCGGTTGCTGCCGTACACGGAAGCGGTGAAATTTTTATTGCCTCCAGATCCGGTGCTTACTCAAAGATACAGCAATCAGTTCTCCTCCGGTTTCGGAAGGAAGCCGTTCCCCAATCAGGCGATAAAGTCCATGCGCAAATTTTTAGAAAATGTAGAAGGAGAGTTCGCGGGATTCTTTTTCCTCAACTGGGGTGGGGCCGTAAGCCGTAAAGCTCCTCGATCAACGGCATTTTACTGGCGTAAAGCGAAATTTTATGTGGAGTGGAACAGCTCATGGCTTAAGAAATCCGAAGCTGCTAAAAATATCGCCATCGTTCGCAAAACACGCCGGAAGCTGCAGCCCTTTATCGTAGGGTCCTATATAAACGTTCCAGACCAAGGAATTAAAAATTCCGGGCCGGTATACTATGGAGCGAACTATCCTAGGCTTCGGAGAATAAAAGCTAAATATGACCCTCAAAATGTGTTTAGAAATCCCCAAAGTATTACTCCGGCTTGCAGAGCAACGAGAAAGTAAAGTAACCATTTTTCCAGGTAACTAGCTTTGTGATTTTGCTAAGATTAAAAACTCCTTCGTTGTAGGCATGTAGGCATGCATGTAACGAAGGAGACCCAATATATGTGGTACATAGAATTTTCAAAGTAAATACTATAGTTAGTGATGTTTTTAAGGAAGGTTTTGCGTGTTATCCTATACAAGGATAATATATCCAAATATAAAGGGAGAAAACTTATGAATGTGGAACGCACATTGGTAATTAGCGATATTCACGGCTGTTACCGCGAGTTTATAGAACTCTTGGAAAAAGTCGAATATCGTTCAGTACAAGATAGACTGATTCTTCTGGGGGATTATGTAAGTAGAGGGCCGGAAAGCAAAGAGGTCGTTGACTTAGTCATGCATTTAGTCCAAGAGCAGGGGGCAATTGCAATCCAAGGCAACCATGACCATCGTTTTGTTAGGGTGATAGAGAATCGGGCGAGTGAACAAGAAATAATTAAATTTTTTGAGCATGGCGGCAGCGAAACTTTACATAGTTACTGTAAGACTACCAAGAGTAATGGTTTAGATCATTTGAAGGAAGTGCGAGATGTGATTATGGGGGAGCTTTCTTCTCACATGGACTTTTTGAAAAACCTTCCTTTCTTTTACGAAGATAACGATTACATCTATGTGCATGCAGGTTTAAATCCTTTAGTATCCCAATTATCTGAGCAGAATGTTCATGACTTGCTGTATATCAAGGAGGAGTTTTACAGGAACAAAACTCGTATGGAAAAGGTTGTTGTCTTTGGTCATACGATTACAAAGGATATTCACGGTTCCTGTGAGATCTGGCTTGGCGGAGACAAAATAGGAATTGACGGTGGTTGTTCCTTTGGAGGACAACTCAATTGCCTAGAGCTGGTCCATGGCAAAGTAAGCCGATTTTTTTGAAAGCGCTTAAATTTTGCGTGGACAAAAAGTTGTGATGGTGATAATATTGTTTCTACAAGAAACAATATTATTTTAAAAGAATATAATTTTCTGGGCAATCAAACATTAAGCACACTAACAAACGCTCAGGGCTGGTGGAATTCAATCTGTTTTGTGCTTGAGCGTAGCGAAAGGAATGGGAGTTATTATGAGCATTATTGAAACAACGATCGCCTCCTTTGACGGTACAAAGCTTTATTTCAGTAAAAATATGGTCAGTGATGCAAAGGCCGCAGTTGTAATCGTCCATGGTTTATGCGAGCATGCTGGACGCTACGATTATTTGACGGAAAAATTAAACAAGCGTGGTTTTAATGTATATCGTTTTGACCATCGTGGCCATGCCAGGTCAGAAGGTCCGCGCACCTTCTACAACGATTTTCATCAAATGATTGACGATGTAAATGTCATTGTTGAGGCGGCATTGCAAGAGAACGGCGATACCCCTCTTTTTGTAATCGGACATAGTATGGGAGGCTTTGCTTCCTCTTCTTTTGGAACTAAATACCCAGGCAAAGTAAAAGGGATTGTTTTATCTGGAGCGCTTACGCGTTATCATACGAAGGTTGCCGGAGAACTGCCGCTAGCGCTTCCTTTGGGCACGTATTTTCCAAATGAGCTTGGCAGCGGAGTATGCAGTGATCCAGAGGTTGTATCCGCTTACGCGAATGATCCGCTAGTAGAAAAGCAAATTTCTGTAGATCTATTCAATAGCCTAGGGTATGGAGTAGAGTGGCTGAAACAACATGCGAAAACATTTGTTGATCCGGTTTTAGTGCTGCACGGAGCTAATGACGGGCTAGTAAGCGAACAGGATTCTCGTGATTTTTACGGAGATATTGCTTCTACTGATAAAACGTTGAAAATTTATGCTCATCTCATGCATGAAATATTTAACGAACCAAGTCGCGACGAGGTCATTGAAGAAGCCGTTTCTTGGATGGAACAACGAATCTAATTTTTGTACATGTAAGATGAAAGGGATCGCCAATGAAATTAGAATGGATGGGCAACCATCGAGCACTTATTGAGAAGATCATTAAGTACGGGAATGCTTACTCAAACACCTATAAGCTGCAGCGAAGCTATGGAACAGATGTGATGTTTTCTGCCTCGCAAATTCAGACGCTGGAATATATTCTGGAAGCTGAGGACAAGGATGAGAAAATGTCGGAAATGGCAGCACGTCTTGGGGTTAGTCGCAGCACCTTTTCCAAAAACGTTAAAAATTTAGAGGAAAAAGGCCTATTGGAGAAATATCATTTAAGCGGCAATCGCAAAGATATATATGTAAAGCCTTCTGCCGAAGGGCGCGAGGTGTATGCAAAATACACAGAATTTGTCCGCCAAATTTGCTTTGATGATATTTTTCAGTATGCTGACAAAGTATCAGAGGCGGACAAGGATAACTTCATTCGTATTTTAGATTTATTTGCTGATGTGCTGCTATGGTATGGTGAAAAAGAACAAGTGCCGCGCAAGCTAATAAAAATGGATGCAGTAATGGATGAAATAAATGAGTAAATTCGCTACTTCCTGTGACAGTTGAGTTACTCATCCCCTATTTAAATGGAATTTCCCCTCAGGCTGTAAAATGGCTTGAAGGGAAATTCCTTTTTTATAGAAAAAAATGAACAATGCTAGCCTTTCAATTCCACGACCTTGGTCGCCACCTGCTTGCAAAACTCGCTGTCATGCTCTACAAAAAGTATCGTTGGCGCATGCTCCAGCAGCAGCTCTTCGATTTGCATCCGGGAGATGACATCGATAAAATTGAGCGGCTCATCCCAAATATGCAGATGGGCGGGCTCGCAAAGGCTTTTAGCGATCAGCACCTTCTTTTTCTGGCCGCCGCTGAAGGAGGCTAAGTCCTTTTCGAATTGAATACGAGAAAAATCCAGCTTCCTTAAAATCGCTTTGAACAAGCTTTCGTCGATTCCATGGCTTTCGGCATAAGCTGACAAATGGCCTCGCAAATGCGCGGTGTCCTGCGCTACATAGGAAATCTTCAGCTGGCTTCCTTTGCGGTACGTTCCAGAGAAGGGGATTTCCTCACCATAAATCAGCTTGAGGAGACTTGATTTTCCAGAGCCATTCGGGCCGGAAAGAGCAATGCGATCCCCTTGCTCGATCGTGAAGCTGACGTCGCGGCAAACCGGCTTCTCGCCATACTGAATCGAGACGTGATCCAGCTCAATCAGCTGGGACTTGTGATAAGCCAATTGCGAAATTTTGAGGCTATCGGAGCTTTCGACATTTTTCAGAAGCTGGGATCTTTCGTCGATAGCCGACTGCTGTCTATGTTCAAGCGACTTGGATCGCTTCATCATTTTCGCGGCCTTGTGACCGATGTACCCTTTATCCACCTTGGAGCCAGAATTTCGGGTGCCATTTTTCGTTTTCTCTACTTCATGTGACCAGCTGCTCGTTCGTTTTGCGGCTTCGTTCAGCCGCTTGACGTCCTTGCGCAGTTTTTCGTTCTCGGCCATTTCGAAGTGGTCCTGCCGTTGTTTATTTTCCCACCAATCGGAAAAGCTGCCTTTCTGAATTTCGATGCCAGCTTTGTTGATCGTCAGAATATGATCGACGCAGTTGTCAAGAAATGCCCGATCATGGGATATGAGAATAAACCCTCTCTTGGCTTTCAAATAATCGCTGACCAGCTTTCTGGCATGGATGTCCAGATGGTTCGTCGGCTCATCGATGAGCAGAAAGCTGTTTTCCTTCAGAAACAAGGCAGCAAGCTGTACTTTCGTTTGCTCTCCGTTCGATAAAGTATCGAAGGGCCTGTATAAAACATCCTCCGACACCTTCAGCAGGGAAAGCTCGCGCAGAAGCTCCCAATGCTGATAGTCCGGGCATATGTGGTCGATGATATCCAGCGTATTGTTTTCCTTATTTTCGATTGGGAATGGAAAATATTCAAAGCTGACATCGGCAGAAATGGTGCCATTGTATTCATAGTTGCCGAGCAGCAGATTAAGAAACGTCGTTTTCCCCCGGCCATTTCTTCCCGTAAAGCCCAGTTTCCAGTCGGTATCGATTTGAAAGCTGACCTGATCAAAGATATTGTCGTAGCTGCCTTCATAGGCAAATGTAAGGTTCGTCACTTTAATTAAGGACATGACAAATTCCCCCTTTTGAAAAAATAAAAAGAGCTACAAGAAAGTTACCCTTCTTGTAGCTCAAAAAATACAGCAAATTCAGCCCAGCATGGGCCAAATAAGCCTATATATTTGAGTGAAAAGAATAAGTAACTTTCTTGCACGCAAAGAACAAAACACGATGTTTTATTCTTCAAACGTTCAGCAAGAAAGTCTACATTATCCTCTTCAGCTCCTATCGTTAAGTTTAGTGAATTTTAACATATCCTTTGTTTGGTTGCAACCTTCGCCGTTTGCGACATAGCTGGCATGAAAAAGTTGATCGTTATGCGGGCTTGTTCGCCTTCTTTTTGCTGTCGCTGCTGCTCTGTGCATTCAGCGCGGTAATCAGCTTATCACCCTCGACATCGAGGTTCGGCAGCAAACGGTCTAGCCATTTTGGCAGCCACCAAGCTTTATCTCCGAAGACAGCCATGACGGCTGGAACCAGCGTCATACGGACAATGAATGCATCGATAAGTATGCCAATAGCCAGCGCGAAGCCGATCTGTTTGATCATGGCATCAGGTGCGAAAATGAATCCGGCAAAGACGGATACCATAATGACAGCAGCAGCAAGAACAATGCGGCTTGCCAGATCATAGCCGTGTACGACACTGTCGGTTCCTCTATGGCCATGCACGTAAGACTCACGCATAGAGCTGACTAGGAAGACCTGATAATCCATCGCCAGTCCGTAAAGAATTCCGGTGACAAGGATTGGCATAAAGCTGAGCAGCGGGCCGCCTGTGTCAAAGCCGAAGAGCGAATGCATCCAACCCCACTGGTAAACCGCCGTGGTAAGGCCGAACGTTGCAAGTATGCTGAGAATAAAACCGACCGTCGCTTTAATTGGAACGATGATCGAGCGAAACACCAAGAGTAAAATAATAATGGACAGGATGACGATAATGCCGACATACAGAGGGAACGCCTCCGACAGCTTAGACGACATATCAATATTAATAGCGGTGAACCCAGTAACGCCAAGCTTCACATCCGTATTTTGCGCAATGCTTGATTCTGGGGCACGCAGATCGTTTACTAGATCCTTTGTTGCTAAGTCCGTTGGTCCTGTTTTAGGAATCAGGCTAATAATCGCCATATCGCCCGTTTTGTTCACACCCATCAGTGTGACGAGTGAAACATTGTCATGCTTTTGAAGCTCCTGAACGAGATTGCCGAGTTTTTCAGGAGTGAATGTATCGGAGGAATTTTGCGGCTCGCCCACCAGAAGCAGGGGACCATTGAAGCCTTCTCCGAACCCTTTGGAAATCGCGTCATAACTTTGCCTAGCAGACGTATCCAGGTTTGCCGAAGCGCCAGAGGGAATCCCGAGCTCCATTTTCGTAACCGGAATCGCTGCCGTGCCTAGAACGATAATCACTCCGATAATAATCAGCCAGCGATATTTCACCGTTCCCTTAACCCAGCGAATGGAGAAGCCATGCTGAGCTTTATGGCCTGTGCTGCTGTTTTTCATGCGGACTTTAGGCGAGCAGATACGTTCACCTACGAAACCAAGCAGGGCAGGCAGCAGAGTCAGGGCCAGCAGTACAGTGACGAAAACCGTCACTCCAGCGACCATTGCCATCGTAGACAAGAACTCAATGCCAATGACGAGCATGCCGAACAAAGCAATAATAACGGTTAAGCCTGCAAAAAATACGGCGCTGCCAGCTGTACCAACCGCTCTGCTCGCAGCTTCACGCGCACTTAGTCCCTGATCTAAAATCATGCGGCGCTGACGATTTACAATAAATAGGGAATAGTCGATGCCGACAGCAAGTCCAATCATGATCGCCAAAATAGGCGTAATGTCATTGATCGGGATAAACTTCGAGAGGGCAAATGCGCCTCCAATACTGATCGCTACGCCAAAAATAGCGGTAAGCAGCGGCAGACCCGCAGCAACAACAGAGCCAAGTGTAATAATGAGTACAACGGCTGCAACGAGAAGACCGATTGCTTCTGTCGAACCGATGGCCGGCGTGCTCTTAAGCGAATCACTAGGTATAGCTGTAATGCCGGAATTATTCTGCTCGACAGCAGCGACGGCGTTGATTACAGCATCTGGTACGGATTTGGGCAGTGACGCCTGCTGCTCGGTGAATTGGAACTGGAACAGGGCGAGACCACCGTCAGATGAGAGCATGACTCCGATTACCGGAACGCCATCTACCATCAAAGGGCCATAAGGAGGTATTTCAGCGGTGCTTGGCTGGCTCGTTTGCGTCCCTTGATCTGCTTGTCCAGCCGCGGCGCCCATTTGGCTGCTGTCAGCAGCCGAAAGGCCAGCTTCCGCCGCCAATTTGGCAGGATTAATGACAAAGTCTACATTATAAACGTCATTAACAGCCTTCTGGATTAAAGCTAACCGTTCCGGCGTGTCTAAACGTTCTCCTTCTGGAACCGTAAAGGCAATGCTGGCTTGTCCGCCAGAAGCTTCGGGAAGCTCTTTCGTTAGTTGATCGAGTACCTTCTGCGATTCTGTGCCGGCAATTTTCATTTCAGAGCTGGAATGGATGCCATTGACTGCGAGCATAGCAATTACGACTCCAAGAATAGCGATCCAGCTGATGAGGAATTGCCAGGGCTTGTCGTAAGCGGATTTCCCTAATTTGTATAAAAATGTTGACATGTGATGTTAATCTCCTTTATATCATGATGATTGGTCGTCAAAAGTGGCTAGAAGCCCTTTCGCAAATACTCGAACATCGCATTTAAATATTGATCGAATGGGATCGCAGCTGTCGGTTCAGCTTCTGTCTCACCCGGAAGCAGGACGTTCAGACTGCCGTCAAGTATCGGCACAAACGCTCCATAAACAGCGCCGACTAGAAGATGGGTATACCCGTCTTTATAACGCCCGTGGGTAAAGGGCTCCAGTGCTTCCTGAGCTCCCATTTGCAAACGACGGAACACACCTAGGATGTACGGTTCAAGTGTGGGGTACTGCTTCGAAAGGGAGACAAATTTGCGTATTTTAAGCAAAAACTCAGCGGTAAACTGCATCTGCATCAGGCTGTACAAAACATCAAGTGGTGTTGCTGCTTGTGGCAAGCCCGCAAGTAACTTCTTATATTCCTCTACACTTGTTGTTGGGACGGCAACGGCAACGGCAGCAACGGCTTCTTCTTTGCAGGAAAAATAGTTGGCGAACGTTCGTCTGGAATATCCGGCCTGCTGCACAACGTCGTCGACTACGAAGCCATCCAAACCTTTTTCAAGTGCGAGCTCGAATGCGGCTTCGGCCAGGGCAGCGGCGGTGGCTTCTTTTTTTCTGTCACGCAAGGTTTGTTTAACAATCAATGAGTACACCTCCTTCGTAAATTCGTATAAATGGGAAAAGCTTATCTTATACAACTCTCATGAATATTATTGCCCAAAATGCAAAGATGCACAATGGGCAAGTTTTTCGAAATTGTGAACGTTACCTGCCAAAGGTATTGAGCACGACCTTAGGCGTGTTCAATTGAATATAGTAATTAGGTTAATATATATAAAGTAAGTAAAGTGTATTGCGAATAGGTTTATTCTAAATCGATTTTTAATTGCGTTACTATAGTTAAGCTGATACTCGTTTTGCCGTTATTTTATGCTATCGCAATCTCACATGAGCGTTTGAAAGAACTTTAATTAGGAGGCGGATTTTGGTGAGTCAATCACAATTGCTCAAATTGCTAGAGGGCTTGGAGGCAGGGAGCCTGCTTACGGCACAAACATTTTCTGAACTGGATGCTGACCAATATTTAGATAGGCGTGATGCGAATGATGACGAATGGATTACGGCTTCAAAGCGATGGGAGCTCAACGCTGATGGTTCTGATGTGGAAGAGAGTGAACAAATACGTGGGGGGCGAGAACAAGCATTTAAGCAAGCATTCCGCTTGACAGAGAACCATGATTTGGCCGGGTATATAAGTGATGATATTCGTTTGCTCTGTATGGCTTTAAAGCAGGACGGGGGCGAAGATCCGGTTATTAAGCATATGCTATCGTCCTATTTGCATGGCCAATTGCCTTTCTTAAGCTAGATGCTGTATATGGAATAATCGTGATGTGCCGCACCGTAACCGATTCATTTAAGGCAGCTAGAACAAGGGACAACCCTTGTTCTAGCTGCCTTTTTTTACATCATTGCCGCTGCCTGAAGGCATAGTCGCTCTAGCTATTTTTCCCATGAAAAAAATCAATTAGCCCATCCGTTAATTGTTGATGCGAGCGGCTAATAAAGCGATCCGTACAGTACATCAGCTCCATATGGCGCACAGGCGTAGGCCCTGTGAAAGGTACAGCTACAATGTCCAGCCGTTCTGGAAATTGACGAAGCAAGCCTTTGGGCTGTATAGTAGCGCCTATCCCAGCAGAAACTAATTGCAGCAGCGAATGGGCTGAACTCGTTTCCATAACAGTAGCTAATTCGAAGCCCTCTTTGATGCAAACCTCATCAACCAAATCACGGCCGAGAAAGCCTTTCGGATACATAACTAATGCATGCTGCTCCAGTTCCCGCAGGGTAATTTCCTTTCGTTTAGCGAGCTCGCTTGCTGCATGAACGAAGAGATGATAGGGCTCCGACCCAAGCGGAACTTGGACTAGTCTTTTATCTGGTGCACCTTGCAAGCCAATGCCGATATCGACTTTATGGTTAAGCACTTCTTTTTGCACATGTATAGTTGAGAAAACCTGCAGCTGGATCTGAGGATATTTCGACTTAAATGCAACGAACAGTGGGACGAGCTGAAAATCCAAATCCGAGGGCAGCACGGCCAGACGAACGTTGCCGCCTTCTCCAGATAGAAGCTCCTTTATCGCATTTTTGGCATCCCGTTCTGCTTGCAGCATCTTCACTCCGTAATGCCACAGAAGCTTGCCGGCTTCCGTTGCCACAACCTTTTTACCGATGCGGTCAAAAAGCGGCGTGCCGAGCTCTGCTTCAAGGATGCGAATTTGCTGGCTTAAAGTAGGCTGTGAGATGCCAAGTCTTTCGGCAGCCTTCGTAAAATGAAGCAGCTCAAATACGGCCATAAAGTATTGTATATTTCGATTGTCCATGCAGCGGCTCCTTTGAATGATAGTATTTTACTATCATAATAATATAAACTATAGAATTGATCAATGGATTGTGACGCCATATACTTGATGAAGAGTTACAAAGCTAAAAAGAGAGAGGCAGCAGCTATGAAAAAATATTTTTTATTGTTAGCTATATTTATTGCAGCTTTAAATTTAAGACCGATTATAACATCAGTTGCTCCATTGCTTCGTACGATGCAAAATGATCTAGCAATGAGTGGGCTAACCGCAAGTCTGCTGACGACCTTGCCTGTATTATGCATGGGGATTTTTGCTCCAGCGGCAACCGTATTGCGTGATCGAACAGGGCTTGAGCGAACTATTTTCTTTGCATTATTTCTCATTACAGGGGCTACCGCTTTGCGGGGGATCGTTAGCTCCGTTTTTATACTGATTGTAACTGCGTTAGTTGGGGGTATCGGGATTAGCTTGGCAGGACCGCTGCTGTCTGGGTTTATTAAAAAATATTTCCCCACAAAGCCCGGAATTGTGAGTGTTTATTCCGCCTCGATGACCGTAGGGGCAGCCATTGCCTCTGCCTTTGCTATACCTTTATACAATCGCAGCAATCATAGCTTAACGCTGACTTTGTCAATCTGGGCTATTTTCGGAGTGATTGCTTTAATCGTTTGGTCGGCTTTTCTTGGAAACAATGGGATTAAGGGGGACAAGGAAAGCTTGGTACGATCTAGTTCCAAACTTCCTTCAAGACTGCCAATTCGCAATAAAAAAGCGGTTCTGTTGACCTTGTTTTTCGGATTAATGGCCAGTGTGTTTTATTCGGTTACGGCGTGGATTTCACCTATTGCTCTGAACTTCGGGTACAGCGCAGCAAGCGCGGCTATGCTCCTTACCGTCTTTACGATTATTCAAATTCCTGTATCGTTGACGATTCCCTTCCTTGTTGCTAGGTCAGGGAAACGGAGATTTTATCTGATCCTTTGCAGTGTGTCTGAGCTAATCGGGATTGTTATGCTGCTTTTCCATCTGCCGATGCTGCCAGCTGTAATATTGCTAGGCATTGGGGCGGGAGGATTGTTTCCACTCGCGCTTATGCTGCCGATTGTCGAGACAGATACACCAGAGGAAGCAGGGGCATGGTCGGCGATGTCTCAGTGTGGTGGCTACATTATAGGCGCAATGGGGCCATTATTAATTGGGGCGATTTATGATAGTAGTGGGAGCTTTATGGCTGCGCTTGTTGCGCTGCTTGCTGTTATTGTGGTGATGATTGGGGTGCAGGTGGTTATTACGGGGGGAAGAGTGAGGGAGAGGCGAGTGCGTGAATATACGGATTACCAGCATAAAGATTTATTAAAGAGCCTTAGCTCAGCTGGGAGCACACCATGTAGCATAAACCAACCAGTGGAAAAAGGCTTGGAAGTAAGATTTATTGATTCGGGGAATTAGCTCAGCTGGGAGAGCGCATCGCTGGCAGCGATGAGGTCATCGGTTCGATCCCGTTATTCTCCATAAGAGTAAGGCGAAAAACGGCAGAGATGCCGTTTTTTTACGTTGTTATACTTTATTAATTTAACGCTTTATCCTATTGAAATATTCTTGAATTCAAGGTACCATCAACAAAACATTTCTTTAGGAGGTTTTGTTGGTGGTCAATCATTCAACGGATAAAGGGTCTGAACATGTAGCTAATACCAAGCTCACAAACGGTCGTCTCTTGCTCGGAATAAAGTTAGATGACACGCAGACACAAGCGCTTCTATCCATCGCCAGACAGCATTCTAAGCTGGCTCTTGAGCATAGCCAAGTAAGCACAACCCAGGAACGGCGGCAGGAAATAAGGGATGAAATTCAGAGCTTACGTAAACATCGAGAGCAAATAATCACTGTGTCTAATCATAAGTTGAATGATGTGCATCTAGGTCAGGAGGATGTATCATGAGGGCGGTGCTGCCCCAATGGATGCGTCCATCAATAGAAGCAAGACTATTGGAACTGGCACAGCAGCCGATGGATCAACTCGAACTGTTTGATTTAAGGCAGCAGCAAATCGGGGTCATGAATCGATTGCGTTCAGAACTATCGGAACCGCTCTATCTTTGGCTATTGAACTATGAGGAGATCATCAATCAGCGTCATACGTTGGAGAAAGACCTTATGTACGAAATTGGTTTGCTTGATGGTTTAGTATGGGGCAAGCGGTGTCATGATCTCCTATCAGGATTAGAAGAAAGCCGCCAGTAGGTTATGCTGGCGGTTTCTTTCTTTGACGAGCGAATTGTTGTTAATATTGAGCAACTCATATGCCTGTTGCACCATTTTTTAATTAATGTTACACGGATGAAACAGTCAAAATGATTGTGTTCATTTAATATAAAAGACGACCAGTTGTAAACTGATCGTCTAGTCATTCTCTGATTTGCGCGAAGCAGAGTATTCATCATATTCTATTTCTATGAGCTTGAAAAAACTAGAAGGTTTTATGCCCAGACCTTCACATATCCCAAAAATTTTGCTAACTGATGGCTCATTCTTACCCACTTCAATTAAGGAGATATATGATCGGTCGACGTTAGTGAGCTCCGCGAGATCTTCTTGACTAAGCCCTTTGTTGATGCGGATAGATTTAATAGTTTTCCCAATAATTTGTTTGAGGGTGAGAGAATATTCGTCCAAGAGGAAACTCCTTTTACAACCATTGTCAATGTGTTATAATAAAAACGACAGATCGAGTATTCAACAAAAAGTAAAATATTAACAATTAAATGAATTGATTTTGAAGGGAATTTATGTGGGGAATGTTTTTGTGCTTGTCAGATATAAAAGCAATTAGCGACATGGTTAGTGAGCTTAGGTATAACTCTTAAGGAATGGGATGATGATTATGAAAGATATTCTTAGTCGGAAGATACAGCATGAGGACAACAAGAAGAACCGCAATGAGGGGTTGAGGTATGCTTTACGTTCTACGACTCTATTGGTCAGCGCAGTAGTCGCTGGGAGTTTGCTTCTATCCTCTGGGGTAGCAGCTGCCGCAGGTTCTGAGGTTTCGAAGCTCTCGGTCAATCAGAACTATAAAAACGTCATCGTCACTATCGACGGAATTAAGCAGACGTTCCCGCAGTCGGCGGTAGAAGTGGACGGTAATCGTTATATACCAGTACGGAGTGTTTTTGAGAAAATCAATGCAAAATTTTCTTGGAACCAAGCTACGAAAACGGCAACCTTAACTAAAGACTACAGAGAAATTAAGCTAACGAGCGGCAGTAACAAGGTTATATTGAACGGTGCGACAGTAGAAATATACGCTCCGGTTATAACGTATAAAGGCACTTTGATGGTACCTGCTTATGTTGTGAATAAAGCATTCGGTGGTCTAGTTGATTGGGATCAAGTAAGCAACACTCTCAAAATCCGATCATCAGAGGATTACATGGCTAAAGGTCTGCGCATGAGTTATATGACGGTGCGCCACGGTTATCACACCTACGCATCCGAGAACCAGACTCAATACAATAAGGTAATGGAAATCATCAAGGACGCCTTAAAGGATGTAAGCACAACCAAGTTTGACGCTTATAACGACCAGTATTTGCAGTATATCGACGGAGCACGGCACACAGACTACGTCAGGGGGTCGGAAGAGTATCGGGGTTTACTCTCGGCTGACAATAATCTGTACCACATGGTAAAAGACAATGTCTCAACAGCGGACATGATCAAGGTGATAAACATTGTAGGAGCAACAAGTGATTTATATGCCGGAGTTCGTGATCCTTTGGACAGAAGCCCAAGATCCGCTTACGATGCTTTAGTTGGCAGAGGTGGTAATATCGGTAGGATAAATGACTGCGATTCGCAAGCTCAAATCATTTCTGCTGCATTAGATTCTTTTGGTTTCAACACCATGATCATCGCAGGCAACAACCACGCTGACCCTTACGTCAAGCTAGGAAAAAATTGGTACAGAGTAGTAGGTTCCTCCTTCGAGCGTGCTGGAGCGGACGCCAAGATCCAAACAATCGTAACCAAAGGAACATCGTACGTCATGTCCCAACCAACGAGTGGAGTTTCATTTTAAGGGGTCTCCATCTAAAAGCCTTTCTCTTTATGAGAAGGGCTTTTTAATTGTGAATGGAATTGTAAGGAGGTTTCACCCATTTCATCCGAGAATAATCATAAGCACATCCGCAATAAAGGCAGGCGTTGTTCTGCCTGCTTTACTAGTATGGGGTAGTTGCTTATTTCTGTCGGCTGCTTTTTATGAAGGTAAGGGGTTTCAGGGTGATGTTCTTTTTGATAGAATAGATTTGTTGGATTGGCGTAAATTATCGGAGTAAAGCTTCACTACATCAAGAACAGGGGGACAATACATGCTATCTGTTGTTAAGCAGCGTGAGGTTGTTGAAGATCAGGGAAAACTTATAAATCCAGTTGAAGACCTGTGGCAAATTATTTTGCTTTTTGGTAACCATCCCGAATTTACATATGCTACGTACGCAGTGAGGTTTACGACTCGTTTGGAGGGTGGCGCATCTGCGAGTTATTTGGTCGTGGATATGCGGGATAACTTTGACGCTATACTGAGAGAACTTAATATTTTTGGAGTTATGGAGAAGGCACAGCTTCATCGGGTCATTGATTATGTGACAAAGCTTAAAATTAAAGGTGACTTCACTCGTGTTCCTAATCTCCTTTCAGCTATGGAGGGGAAAGTCGATTCTGATGAGGGGAGCCAATATTACGAAATCATTGTTGAAAGTATTTCAAACGAGCTTGATGCGTATCCGACTGTTTCTTCCAATCAGTATGTGCATGGTGAGAGTGCTGGGGTTGTTCTCGATTCGGAGCAGTATGTTGCTAAGTTTGGTGAAGGTGCGGTTGGGGTAACGACTGAAGCGTTACTTGACATTTTTGGTTTGGAGGGCACTATGCGCCAGCAGCGATTGTTGGATATAGTCAGGGGTCTCAAGGAAATGGGCAAGCTTCTCTACAATTCTCGGCAAAGTCGGTTGCAGGAAGCAGTTAAGCCTAATATGAACTCGAAAGCGACAAAGCGCTTCTATATCTTCCGTATAGACGCACTCGCTCATCAGCAGCACAGTCAAAATGAGTAAGGTGCTAAGTACGTCTGGTGAGAAGCATGCCAGAAGTGTCATCCCATATATCGGTGGAAAACATCAACTTGTCGAAAATATCGTGCCAATAATTGAGTATGTGACTGGTGCTTATAATATACATTCCTTTTATGAGCTTTGTGGCGGCGGTGGTAGAATGCTTTTAAATCTACCACCTACCCTTTTCGCTTATCGCTGTTATAACGATATGGACATTGGTGTATGCCATTTTTTCGCTTGTCTTGGCGTACGTGAAGATGCGTATGCTCTTATATCTCGTCTTGAGGAGCTCGGTTGTAGCGAAGAGACATTCCAGTGGGCGCGGGAAATACGACAGTATGAGGCTGGTCTCCTTTCTCAGGGGTATTCTGAAACATCTAGTGTGGATAGGGTAACGTCAGCAGCTGCACTCTTCATTTGTGCTTGTTTAAGCAGAGCAGCCGATATGATTAAATTTGATCCGACTCGTGTTGTGAATCCTGCTAGGCAAAAATCATATCTAAAACGTATTGGTGAGCTTTATACCTTTTATCCGACTTTGTCTGGGGTTGAGGTCACGCACGGTAGCTGTCTTGAATGGCTTGGTCTACTTGAGGGGAAGAACGATGTGGTTTTGTATATTGATCCTCCCTATTCGCCCGACTCTGGGATGATTCGTGACGATCACTATGGGACACGTTCGTGGTCTGTAGAGGATCATGGAGTGTTGGTTGCTAAATTGCTTAAGACGAAAGCTAAGGTGCTTCTCAGCGGTTATGATAATGCAAGTTATGAGCGGCTTGTTGCAAATGGCTGGAAAAAAGTGTACTTAAAGAACGTCCATGTGAGTTCTGCTTCTAACGGCAGACGTCATGATGAATTCTTATGGCTGAATTTCGAGTTGCCAGCGTCCCTTGTAGATCAGGTTAGCCGTTATGATTATACTGCTTGGTGAAGTGGTTTTAAAACCTTCAGAATGGTCTGTAAAACCAGTGCTGCTGGCTCTAATACCACTGAAACCAGTCAAAACCACCGAAATCAGTCTGAAATTATGGTTATGTGCCTTTCCTGCAGCAATGTACGCGAGGCACATTTTTTATTTCAACGTCGGATAAAATCATTTATTCTGGAAAATTCATTTGACCTAAAAAGTAATCGTTAAGGAGCATTCTGATGATGCTGATAATTAAACAAGCCGATTAGTAAACAGGAGTTATCGGTTAGTCGAAGCTGACTCGACTACTTCGGGAATTTTCCCATTTTGTTTTGTTCTGTTTCTTCCTGCCACTCCCCCACCTCTCTAGCCGTTTTGCAAGATGCCCTCGGCTCCTTAAGTTCTCAGTTAGTCTGCTAAACAAATCCATTTCCAGACTGTTTACTTGAGAAACTTCATAATAGGTGTTCTTAAAAAACCTATTTGGAGGAATAAGTATGCATTTTAAAAATCAAATATCGCAATTCCCCGATTCCTTTCCGCATGTCGTGGACACACCGAAAGTTCGTGCAGTATGCAGCATGTTTGCTTCTACTGAGAAGATCGATGACTATTCTTATGTATTTGCTGTTGGTAACAAGCGTGTGGTTATTCATTGGAATAGATCGATTGAAATGGTCACTTTACCGCTAGAGTACGAGTATTTGATTAAAGATGGTTGCTTGTTTGTTCGGCTTGTTGGGACAACGGCTTGGATCGAGTTATTTGTGAATGGTTCTGTTGTAGGCAATCCTCAGATGTTAGGAGGACTGCGTCTAGTAAACACGAAGCCTTATGGTCGTTATCGTAGTTTGTCGTTTATGTTTGAAGGGGTACGTGTATCTCTGTCTAATCGTTTGATAACTCTGGGATTATTCGGTGTAGGTATTAACGTAGTACGGACACTTGGGAAAGGTCCGAAATCCTTCATTAGGGGGATGAAAGAAATGGGGAAGGGTTGCTGTGACCCTGGCACTTTATTTTTACAGAATCAGTCTAAGTTTGTTCCTTGGTTTCAAAAGCGGTTTTGTAAGGGGAGTGCGAAGGAATTCCAGCGGTTTGAGGATAAGTGGAGAAGCTACCATGATTCTTCTTATTTAGATATGGCACAAGAGAGTTGATTCAACAGTGGTAGTCTTAAGTCTCGTGCTAAGCCAAGCGCGAGACTTCTTTTGTCAGTAGCCGTTAAAATCATGGCGAAACTTGGAGTTAACTGCTCGTTGCTGTACTCTAAGTCGTTTCGGGAAGCATCGTTCTATTTTTCATGCCTTGTTCCCCGCCTTCATCGGTTTATCTATTGGGAAGTGGTAGTGTTGATAACACCCGATCTTGCATACTGTAAGCTCAGCTTTGTTTTTTTCTAATTGAGGGGTATTCAATGAACTGCTCATTTTGGTCTTTTTAGACATTTCTCGCCAAGAGTAAATAAAGCCCTTCTTCCCCTTAAACCTATGGATTTCATTCTGTTACAGTACAGACCCGTGGAGCCTGTCCTCGTGGATCTATTCTTATTAGATGCTTTTATGTCTTTTGCTTATTATACGCCACTTCGCTTACTACTATCGCAGTTTGAGGATACGCTTGTTTCGAGAGAATAATCTCGTTGTGCATTATTGCTTCCGCTTCTCTGGACTCGTCTTTAAAAGTTGTTGTTTTGTATTCTGCTCATTTAGGGGTACTTGTCTTCCTTTTCTCGTAGTTTGAAGGCGGCGTTTGTCGTGATAGATATTTCGTTCAAAATCGCCTTTTCTGTTTGGTGGGTATGCTCTTTTGAGGCTTTCTATGCTGGATAAGAATCATGATTTGTTGGTAATATTACAATTTTTTTAGAAGGTAGATTTACTATAATCACGAGCTCGCTATGGCAACGCTCTATGCCACTGACAGTGCAAAATTTGCTGAGCGGTTAATGCCGCTGGGATTTTCGCTTGTGGCTCTAGGGAATTCAAAAAAACAAAGCTGGCTCGTCAAACAGTGGGGGTGATTTCTTTAAGTATCTGTCTTGTATTTCTTTAAGTCTTTTTAAGTTTAACGGCATCGGTGGTAAAAGTTTTATTAAGTGCTCTTTTTATCGGTTTTGGCGTTACAGTTGCTCTTGTAGGCTCTTGGTTGTTGGAAGGGGTTTGTCTGTTATGAATGCGTTTGAATCGTTGGAAATGGACGTACAGGCGGTCAAGGATCGTTTGTTGGGTTTAGGTCAGGATGCTGACCCACTTGACGTAGCGCGGTTAAAATTGCTTCTTTCTATCGTCAGCTATGTCAACAGCTTTAAGTGGCTGAGTCATGCGAGAACGATAGAAAAGGTTAAAGCGTTCCTTCGTAACCGTTATAACTATTCTTCGACGGCACGACAGTTCGGAGTTTCAGTGCAGTCCTTGCATGTTTCCATTAGTTATGCGGGTAAGAAGCTGCGGACACGTATCGGGCTAAATACTCTTGAACTTATTCGCGCGGGTCGTCTTATTGAAGCTAAGAGTCAGTTCTCTCTTTGCAGCGGCAATCTCTCCCTTTCATCGATGCTAATGGGGTTACCTAGTCGTATCGAAGCTGTGGAGGATGTAAGTATTGATCTTGTCGATTGTAAGTTGGAGCTCGAGCTGCTCCAACAGTACAGCGTTTCTCGTTTGGAACAGCTGGTAGGCATGGTGGACGGGAAAAAGCTTGGACATCTTATGTATCTTATTACTTCGTCTAGCCCTAGGGGAAGTCATCTGTCTGATCGTGTTCTCTTGCAGAGATTGTTACTCGGTGAACTTGACAGCGCAGGGGTAGTTCTGGCGAAAAATGACGACTTTATTTATGGCTATCCGACTTAGCAGTTTATCTTAAAAAATATTATGCGTTTTTTCGCATTAGACAGACGTTCGTTTATCGACACTTCATGCATTTGATTCTCAACTATTCGTGTTTTGTTACACGCTCTCAAGGGGGAAACGGGATATGAAAACTCTAAATCATTTTGTTTATCTGGATAGAGGCGTACACCCTGAATCGCTGCATGTAAATAACATCTTTCATCGTAAGATGTCTGCTCGCGGGAGCTATGGCGGTGTTCTCGTTACAAATAATTTGACTCCTCGTTGTTTTCGTTCGGAAGACCTTAGTGAACTTAGTAATGAAAAAGGAACCATGGATGAGCAGGTCGCCCTTTCCAGTTATACGGAGCTTGCTTCCCAAGGGCTTTCAATGCCGCCTGGGGTAGCTAAGCAGTTCAAGTCGCGGCTGATATCGTCGTACATGCTTAGCAGTAGCTTGTGCTATGTAGAGGTGCAGACGAAGGATGGGGTTGAACGGTTCTTTGCCACAAAAAATGCAGCGGTGCTTCTTGCGATGCGTTCCCGTATGGCTCTTGGTGACCAGAAGAAGCATTTGGATACGTTTAAGGAGCAATGTTCAAATAGCTATGCTGAGCTAGAGAGTGGGCAGTTTAGGGTTGTTAAGGTATTGCCTGACGTTGACGGCTTCCGCCTGTCTAAGCATCGTATTTCTACTAGCACTGGCAAGGCGATCATCCTCCCTGTTTATGCGGTTTCGAACTATGCTGATTTCATTGCTGAGTTTTTGCATCGTCATCGCGGGAAACTTGTTTACTCCGTTGAAGGGGTAGATCAGGTAGTTTACACATCGGTTCATCCTTCCATTTCGAGTCGCTGGCTTGGGACGGACGAGCAGGACGCAGCAGCGCGTATGCAAGATGTGTGGATGAATCCACTTAGCTTTGGGCAGGTAACTTTTCCTGATTTGGCGAATGAGCAGCAGTTTCTGACAGTGCCATTGTTCTCTATTCGTTCGATTGAGTCATTCGGAAATCCCTTTTATCGTTAGCCTTGTTTCTGGAAATCAGCAGCAGCCCCTCTATGGTCTCGCACCGTATAGGGGTATTTTCTTTTAAGCCGTCTCAAAAACTATTGGTTTATGGATTTTCCTTAAGTTTATTCTTGCGGTGGTTTTTGGCGTGTTCCTCGCTCCCTATACTATTCCCGAAATTAGAGTGCCGAAAACCTCCCTTCTGGTCTCGTGAGTGAGGGGCTGCGACTCGATGGCTCCGTCTTCCATGCGGATCTTTTTTTAGGTTCTTTATGACCGTTCGGTCAGCCTGAAAAAGGATGGGACGTGGTAGAGGATGACTGGTAAAATTTTTGGTTATGTTCGTATCAGCAAGGCACTCGGTCAGGTTGTAGACCGCCAAGTGGATCTTCTCTCAGATTATGGGGTATCCGAGCAGGATATCTTTATTGACAAAATTAGCGGTACAAAGTTCTCACGACCCAGCCTTGATTTACTCCAGCAGGTGCTTCGCTCGGGAGATACGGTAGTGGTTGAATCGCTTAGCCGTGTTTCTCGTTCATCTCAGGATTTGTTGAAGTTGCTGTCCGATTGGGATGCTCGGGACATCAAATTTGTGTCCTTAAAAGAAAATCTCGACTTTTCTACAACAACGGGCAAGCTAATTTTGGCGGTACTTGCCGCTTTAGCTCAGTTCGAGCGAGATAATTTACGTGATCGCGTAAATGAAGGCATTCAAGCTGCCCGAGAGCGTGGTCGCATTGGTGGTCGTCCAAAAACCGACAATAAAGCGATTGCTAGAGCGTTAAAGCTATATGACTCGAAGACTCACTCAATCTCTGAAATAAAAGTGGTGACGGGAGTGTCGCGGTCTGTTTTGTTTCGTGCCTTGAAGGCTAGGGGTGAAACAGAGTCTTTGTTAGCATCCGATATTTTGTAGCTTTCTTGGATCAGACTGTGTAGCTCATTTTCTGGTGTTTGGGACGGTCTGCCGGATGTCTTTATCTGCTACCTGACTCTGGGCTGTAAATACTCATATATTGGTAGGTTTTGCAGCTTAGCTTGTTGGTTTACCGCCCTCTATACTGCCCGAAATGGTATATAGTACAGTAGATGCTCTAAAAACACCTACAAAAACATTCAAATAAATTAGAGTTAAGGACGAGGTGATGGATGCTTAGTGGTCGGCGTTTCGGTTAGGTGGCGATTTCATTTACTTGTGTTTTAAAGCACTTTAGAAGGCAGTCAAGCGGATAGAGCGATTCCTCGTCGTTCCGACCGTTTGGCTGTCTTTTTTTATTTTTTCTTAGCTGCTCGACTGTTTTTCTACTTAGGGATAATTTGGTCGACTTTAATTTATAAAAATGTTCAAAAAATAAAGCGGCTTGGGGTGATGCTTATGTATGTGAGGTAGTGACGGATGGTTATTGGGGACTAGAGACTTCTTTGTATAATTAGTGCTTTGTCAACGTTTTATGGACTCTTTATCTTAATTGTTTTTTCACTCATTCTTAGGAGGAAAGTACATTGGAAAATATTTCAGTTAAGGACGTAAAAAATGTGGGCATCTATGTACGTGTTAACAAGGGACATGGCTTAGTTGATCAAGTGTCTTCTCTGTTGGAGTATGCGAGTGCTAAGGGCTGGGAGGTTGCGGGGATTTATACCGATAATTCTAGTGCTATGGTGCATACACGTCTTGGTCTCACTCGTTTAATTGAGGATGCCCAGCGTAACCATTTTGATGCGGTTTTGACAATAGATGCAGCAAGATTATGTAGGGATAGTAGGATCGGGGTTCAGCTTTGGAGTTCTTTATTCTCTGGTACGGTTAGCTTAGTAACACTCGATGGACAATTTCCTCTGGTGAATAATGCTTCTCCGTTTGCTTTTGAGGCACTTGTGGATTATATAAAAAAATATTCACGCTTCTGATATGTTGTAAATTGTGAGTTGGCTTTAATTGGGCACAAATTAGTTGACCTTATTCATAGGTGGGCAGGGGTTAGTCGCTCCTAGCCTAATCCGAAAGGGTGGCTCTCATGTCCACTGAAGAGAAGGTAATTGTAGATGGTACGGAATACTTGGTTATTAGCGTGAATGGAGGAATTGTGGGTCTTCGTCGTTTTAATCTGGAACATAAGATGTGGGTGCAATTAGATTTTCGCGAGGAGTTGGGTGCTGCTGAGCATTTAATAGAATTGCTCACTTCCGCATATATCCGTGGAGAGGTTGCTTCTAATGATTAATCTCCGTAAGTTGGAGGAGTTCTCGTCTGGATATCTTGCGGAATTAGCTTTTATGGATGAAGGTACTTGGGACGATGTCCTGATGATGCTTTCGATGCACCATCGGAAATAATGTAGAAGACTTGCTCGGATGAGCGCTTTCCACACCTAATTCAAAGTAAAAACATGAAATTAATATGAATTAGGTGTGGTTTGCGATTGTAGATATATTGTGTGCAATTTATTGCGCATATGGATGCAGATGGATGCAGATGGACTAGCCAGCGACTTAAAAACATGGTAATACAAACATACGTTCTGTAAATGATTGAAAATACCCTCACGGAGGTGGCAGCCTAATGGCTATTTTAGAAGAACATTTGGTACAACCTTGGAATGTTGCGAGCTCGGATTTGATTAAGAAAAATATAGGTTTGATCAAGCAATTAACGGCGGTAGGAAAATCGTTTAAGCGTGTAGCGGTGTTATATCGCGTATCTACCAAAAAGCAACTTAATCGTTCCGATCATGGTGAGGATATTCCCACTCAGCGGAATGCCTGTTTAAACTATATTGATCAACAAACGGATTGGTTTTTGGTTAAGGAGTATGCGGAAAAAGGGGTGTCGGGCTTTAAGAAGAAGTCAGCAGATCGTGATGAACTACAGCAAATTATGAAAGATGCCATGGATAAACAATTCGATATCCTGCTTGTATTTATGTTTGACCGAGTGGGGCGTTTGGATACAGATTCGGCATCCTACTTGGAAGACTTGGTTGAACTCGCTGGGGTTGAGGTATGGTCGGTAAAAGAAGGGCAACAAAAATTCGATGAGCATATGGATCGCTTTACGAACTTTTTACGCTTCTGGCAGTCTCACGGTGAAAGTTTAAAGACTTCTATGAGAGTAACGGAGTCGCATCGACAAATGGTCGAACAAGGGGTATATCGCGGCGGTTCAGTGCCTTTCGGGTATAAGTTGATTCCCTCGGGTAAGTACAACAAGAAAGGTAAAGAGTTGCTTAAAATGGAAATTGACGAAGAAGAAGCCACTGTAATCAGGCAAATATTTGATTGGGTTGATTTGGAGGGGTATGGACAATATGTAATTCCAAAGATGTTGAACGAGAAAGGCATAACGACTAAAAAGGGAAAGCCGTGGGCATCCAATACAATTAGTTCGATTCTGAAAAATCCGACTTATACAGGTTACATGAGTTATGCACGAGGAAAGGAAAAGGAAGTTCGTTCAAATGTGGCAAATCCTGATCTCATTATTATCTCCGAAGAAAAGTGGAATCGGGTACAGGAGATCCGAGCAGGACGTAACTCAGAACAACGCAAGAAGCTGGGCGTTGAGGTTGTGGTTAAGAATACAAAAGGTGATATGCTCTTGATTGGACTCGTGCGTTGTGGACATTGCGGGCATACGATTTCTTCCACACCAAACACAAAGAAAGGCAAGCTAAAAGACGGAACGGAAGTGAAGTATAAATATTTGAAATACCGTTGTTACGGTATAGCATCAAAAAAAGCAGTTTATTGTGAAGGACAAACGACTTATTCTCAGAATAAAGTAGAAGGCGTAGTGCTTGACGAAGTACTGCGGTATCTGGATCACTTGGAGCGAGTTGACTTGACTAAGAAACTGAACGAGGTGAAAAAACGAAATGGGGATCAAGATGTAATCCAGCTTCAACGCTTAAGCAAAGAGCTTGATGATGCCCAAGAAGAAATGAAGATGTACAAGGCTGAGGTCAAGCTTTCCCTCAAAGGAACAGGTAAATTTACTAGTGAGTTGCTTGGTGAGTTAATTGAAGAAACAGGTCAAAAGATCGCTGAACTGGAAGAACAAGTAGAGCAAGCCAGACGTAAGGTTGAAGCAAAACGAATCGAACGCAAGGAACTGGAGACGTTGCAGCAACACATTCCCAACTGGCGCACGGTGTTTAATCAGGCATCTGCTCAACAAAAGAAAATGATGCTTAAAACGATTATTGGCGGTATCGAGATTTGTAGAGACGAAATCAAGGTGCATTTCAAACTTCGGATTAGCCAGTTCATTGGTACGATGGGTGTTGAGGTTGGTGGTCTGGTGGATTCGGATAAGGTGCTTGAGTAAGGTATATAGAACTAGATTGAGGAGAGCTCCCTATTGTGATTAAGGGGCTTTTTCTCTATAAATATGGTGATTTATAGATACTACGACTTCCTTTTGTGGTACAATTTAACTAGAAATTATTTGGGAGGAACATAGACATTCATGAGTATACTATTTGTTTTATTAACTA
The DNA here is from genome assembly GCF_055814915.1 of Paenibacillus sp. R-74696. Lineage (NCBI taxonomy): Bacteria > Bacillati > Bacillota > Bacilli > Caryophanales > Paenibacillaceae > Paenibacillus > Paenibacillus sp. R-74696. The sequence goes on along the minus strand of NZ_JBPULM010000030.1, from coordinate 430,459 downwards.
TGCTTTTAATATTTGCTTCTGTATGTTTACTGATTATCGGACTTATCAATCCTAAATGGGCAATGTTCTGGGGAAAAAAATCTAGACTTCGCGTATTTGGGTACTACAGTTTGTTTACGTTCGGTTTTTGTATCCTATTTATTATTTCAGTGGTACGTTTTGGTATGGATGAAAGTAGTGGAATTTCAAATAACACTTCAACCAAGGCTGCTAGTGATGTAACTAATGAACAACAAACTTCTAATCTTATTCAGGATGTAGATAGTTCGCCTGAACCTGTAGTTATCGAGCCTACAACAGTCTCTCCAGAGCCCACAACTGAAATTGAGCCTACTACTACAGTTTCTCCAGAGCCATCAGCTAAAATTGAACAGACTACTCCCTCCGTTGAACCCGAGATGATTGAGGATATTAAACAACCGTCTCAAAAAAGGGAATTCGAGTTTGAGAAGCAAAGAAAGTCATTGGAAAAATCGCTTTTAAAAGAATACGAACCGATCTACCTCGAACTTGAAAATAAATGGTTAGGTACAGATTATTTCAAAAGGACTTTACAAACCTCCCCCTTAAAGTATGTCTACATCGGTGAAACAAAAGATAGTAAGCCACATGGAAATGGAACACTTTTTCGGAAATCGTATTCTAGTCTTTGGGTAGGAGTTTATGCACCGCTATATATGGGGGAATTTGAGGATGGCTACTATAACGGGTTTGGAATGGAATTTGAATTAGCTTCAAGTTTATATAATGATGTATTTTCAGAATTTGATGGAAAATATTATGGTTCTCTTGATAATTATGGGATTGTCTATCTTGCGTATGAAGGGTACTTCAAAAAAGGTAAATATAGTGGAAAGGGTATAGAACGAATAGTCAATGAACCAATTGATATTGAAGCTTATTTAGATGAAAAAGTTGAGCGATATGAGTCAAAGTATATATTGAAGTTTCTTGAAGATAACAAGAGTAAGATTGAAAAAGTCGAAACTGAATTGCAATCAATGGAAACGCCAATCATTATACCTGATATTCCTGCATTAGAAACTAAGTTGCTTTTCTATGGGGAATTTGATGATAATAATAAAAATGGTAAAGGTGAATCATTCAGATTGGATGGAAGTCTTGTTTATAAGGGGAGCTATAAAAATAATTCCTATCATGGCAAGGGTGTCTTATACTTTTCCGATGGAAAACCTGAGTATGAGGGGGAATTAAAACATGGGGAGTATGACGGCAAAGGCACGCTATATAACAAAGATGGAACGACTAAATATAAGGGAACATGGAAGTCAGGTGACATTAAATAAAATTCAAGTTGTAAAACGTCAAGCTATGGATCAGCCAGTTCATTGGTACGATGGGCGTCCAGCCAGGTTAACGGTCTGGTAGATTTGGATAGGGTACTTGAGTAAAAGCTATAACTAGATTGATGAGGCTCCTGATGACAGGGGTCTTTTTCATCAAATTTATTATAGTATCTGGCTATTTTTGTGATGTTGAGTTACGATTATTATCGAATCGAGATAGAGTAATTTCTTGTATTAGGAGGTGGCTTCAATCAAGACTATTGAAGTGTCGGGTGTTTGGAATATCTCAGGATATCATAAGGATAATGTTGAGGGTATCCTTCGTTTAAACCCTACTGATGGGTTCATTAATCTAATCGTTTACTCAGAAAAATCAATTGGATTGATGAGAGAGATAGAAACTATTACCGGAGTAACTACATCTGGCTCTAAGGTTACACTTGTTAGTTGTTCAGTACGGAGTGAAAATATTAATGTCGGGTCTTCTTGGCAACACAAAACAGTTATCACTGCAAAATATGCATTGGATGGTATTCACATAAAATCTAAGAATGAAATTGTATTCCATGATTTTTTTTGCAGGTTTAGTAACTTAGATGAATGGGCATTTCTTCAAGGATTTGAGTTATATTCAGTTGATAATTGTGATTTCTCATTAACCTATAAAAAACCAGAAGTAATGAAATTTAATTATGATGAGAATACAGTTATTTCTATAGAAACTGGTTTAACACATCCTTTTGCTTTAGTTGTGGAAAAAGACGTGACAGTAACTCAGAAGGTCTACGTTTCAATAAATCACAAAGTACCACAAACACTTGAGAAAAATTTAGAAATTATAAATGCGTTTATAGGATTTGTTAGTTTAGGAATTGGAACAGCAGTGAACTATACAGAGATTTTTGGACATAATCCAAATCAGTATGAACTTCTTGGAGATAGTTCTCGAAAGATCTACAAAAAAATATCAGTGTATAATTGTAATTTTGTGGATGGATCTTCCTACAACACGATTGACCCAAGAGATACTCTTTTAAGTTTGAAGGACATAAAAGATGATTTTTCTCAGATAATGCATAATTGGTTCGAAAAATGGGAGATACTCGAACCTATTATAGAACTATACCTGAATACACTAAATTATAGTGAAATGTCACTTGAACGACATTTTTTAAGTTTAGTTCAAGCGCTTGAGTCGTACCATAGAAGGACAAGAAAAAACGCTCTTTTACCAAAAGATGAGCACAAGATGAGAACAAATGCTATTCTAGAGTCAGTACCACATGAGCATAGAGAATGGCTTCAGCAGAGGCTTAGCTTTAGTAATGAACCCACATTAAAAGATCGACTACTTGATCTAAGCTATGACCAATCAAATCATCTGCGATTTATTGGTGGAACAGATAAAACAGAAGAGTTTGTGAATAAAGTTAGAAATACAAGGAACTATCACACACACTACGATACATCTTTAGCTAAAAAGGCAGTAACAGGCGAGGACCTTAATTTTGTGACCTTCTATTTAAAGATAATGGTTGAGTATTATATTTTAAAGGAAATTGGGATTCCTTCTGAGCATATTCGTAAAAAGGCAATTGAGAAAAAAAATAGATTAAGTGATATTCAAAGCATTAAAGAACATTGGAATAGAAATAGGGAGCAATTATCAAGCAATTAGGTTCTTTATGGGTGTGTAAATGACCATCCGTGGTAGAGCGCATCGCTGGCAGCGATGAGGTCAGGGGTGAGGGTCCCCCTAGGCTCCGTACAAAAAGGAACGCTATCACATTACGTGATGGCGTTTTTTTATGGATTGCCAAGGGGGCAGACCGCGCGCACGAAGCGAATGCGGAGGAGCACGGCATCGAAATTTACCGCTGCGAATTGCTTCATTGAAACACATCGTTGACCATTCATTCGGAATTTTAATACCCCGGGGTTCATTCCGCGCGGAGGAAGTGGTTGAGACGCTACGAGGAACAACATCAAACGCATGAGCACGTCGTCTGAATCTACCGCTAAAAGTCCTCATCGAGTCGGCTTCGTCAGCCATATAATCAGAATTTGGACATCCAATGCTATGCAGCCCGGTGACGGGTGAAGACGACTCACTCATGAAGATGGGGAACTGACGTAGGAAAGCTGTGTGCGGGAAATACGCATGCACGGTTTGAGGGGGAGTCCGGGGGAATTAATTCCCCGTCTTACCCTACTTTTACATAGTGGAATGCCTAGGAGATGAAATCTAAGGCGTCTGAATCTTCTGCCAAAAGTTCTCGACGAGTACGGCTCATCAGCCTATAATCAAGGTTTTCTGTGTATAGGGTACTTTTCTACTTCATCCTTGGAATAGTATATCGATAATAAAGATGAGTTTGGTTGTTATATTGCCGATTTCTGCTCAGTATTCTATGATCAATATAAGTGATTTTGAAGCGGGTATTTTCGTTGAAGAGGGGGATAGCGATGGATTATCTACAGGCGATTCAGCGTTTTGTTGATTCAGTGGAAGACCAAATCGAGGAACAAGTCGACATTGATCGGCTGATTGGAATGACCTATATCTCGAAGTTTCATTTCTATCGTCTCTTTACAGCAGTGGTCGGTATAACGGTATACGATTACATACGCAAGAGGAAGTTGATTTGGGCTGCTGCTGAATTAAGAAAAGATCGCGGCAGTATTTTGGATATTGCGGTTAAGTACGGTTTTGGCTCACAGGAGGTTTTTAGCCGCAATTTCAAAAAAATGTATCAGATTCCTCCCGCAAAATATCGTTCAAAGTATGCAGGCAAGAATCACCGGTTGGAGAAGCTGTCTTCGAGAATCGATTTAGAATCGATCTGGTTGGATATTAAAGCTAAACATGGTCATGTGGTCGTAACAGACCATCGTGAAAAGATTGAGAATTTACAGCTCGTCGGCATTGAACGACTGTCGTGCGACGAGAATGTGAGCACAATCTTTCCGTCTATCGAATCGTTCATTCAGCAAACTGAAGGAATTCCTAACCGGAAATCGGATACCGTATTCCGTCTGTGCTACGATATTACTTACATCGGCGAAACAGCTTATTTTAAGGAGATGGTTGCGGTCGAAGTGAAGGAGTGGGGGAGTATCCCGGCCGGAATGAAGCGAATCGAATTAAACGGGCTGAACATGATGAAGTTTGTACATCGGGGCAAGTTGTTTCAAACGAATAAGGACAACATTCTCTCAACCTACCATTTTTTATACCAATACCGCATTCCTGCTTCAAATGCGAAACTGACAGGCGAGCTTCTGCTTGAGAAGTATGCACCCACATTTCAATCTCCTTACTCAGACGATGCGGAGGTGGAAATTTACCTTTCGGTTCAGTAGCCCTTTCGATATATGTTGTAAATGAGAGCAATAAACGTCAAACGTGACCTGCGATTCTTTGCTACAGTAAGGGCAAGAATGAAAGGAAGTGAATGATGTGCGGTTTAATTCGAATATCTGGTTAATAGCTGCTGTCTGTTTATTCTATTTGGTGCCAATTACTTCGAATCTCTATGTGTTGACGGCTTGGTTAGCGCCAGCTTTACTGCTGAACTATATGTATAGAGAGAGGGTGAAGCATTCAGTCCCGATCGCGCTTGCGTTCGTTAGTGTCGTGATGATCATTTCCAATCGAAGCGTCATTCCTGGCGGTCTCGTAGTTGATTCAATCACGGTGTTGATTTCTACCGTTATGTTGATTGTGTTGCTGTTGTTAAATAAATGGGTGGTCACCCAAACCAGACATGCAGCAGCTTTGTTATTTTTTCCGTTGTTGATGACATCATTTGAGTATTTTGTAAGCTATGGGAACGCGTTCGGGACATTCAATTCTACCGCATATAGTCAATTGGCGATAAGACCCCTTGCGATGTTGGCATCTGTGTTTGGTATATGGGGGATCGTATTTATCCAGTATTTGTTCGCCTCGCTGCTGGCATATACGTTTCAATCCGGATTTCGCGAGGGTGTTCGACAACATAAACGGCTATTGATCAGTACAGTAACAGTATTATTACTATTTGTCGGAGGAGGCGTTGTGCTGGAATCGGGACAGAATCAGGCAGAAACGATCAAGGTGACAGGTATTACACCGGATCGGATCATATGGGATGACACAATACAACATTTATTCGACCAATGGGAAAAGACAGGTTTTTATGATCAACTAGCGGAACAGTCCGTATTAGTCGAACAGATAAACCGTATAAATGAAGGCTTATTCCTACGTACTGAGCAGGAGCTCGACCGTGGTAGCAGCTTGATCAGTTGGTCGGAGGGAGCTTCGATTGTGTTGGAACAAGAGGAACAGGCATTTCTGAGACGTTTGCAGTCACTTTCGGCAGCGCACGGAGCGGTTTTGGTTGTAGGATATGTGAGAATAAACGCACCGGATGGAGCGAAGATGGATAACCAAGTGGTTATTATTGATGCAGATGGCATGATAAAAGCGGAATACTCTAAATTTTCTTTAGTACCCGGGGAGGAGCGCTACTTCCATAAAGGCGAAGAGGCAGTGCCAGTTGTCGAGACTGCCATTGGGAAAATTGCGGTAGCGATCTGCTTCGATGCGGATTTCCCGCACCGAATTCGCGAAGCCGGATTACACAATCCTGATATATTCATTATTCCATCCAGCGATTGGGAGTCGATTACACCTTATCACACGGAAATCAGCGCTTTTCGAGCGATTGAAAATCAGATGCCGGTTCTGCGCGTCACACATGCCGGAATGAGTGCGGTATATGATGCGAAGGGCCGGGAGGTCTCAGAAATGAACGATTTGGATAGCGATCACGGCATTGTCTTCACCGCAGAGCTTCCTCTATCAGATCAGAAACATACCGTATACAAGATCATCGGCGATCTATTGCCTTTACTGAGCGGAGCTGCAGCTCTACTGATTCTTACTATTACCGTAGCAGTAACAATCATCAGCAAAATGCGTAAAGCACGAACAACATAGATATGTTTGGGTAGCGATACTGAGCTTAACGAGAGAACAACGATCCCCTGCACTTTAGTGCAGAATCGTTGGATCGGCTACACTAAGTTGGACAGAAAAAATAAGGGCTTGTAGAATAAACCTATCATGTTAAGGAGCGAATCTCTACAATGCCAAAAAAACAACGACGTACCTTTACAGCAGAATTCAAAAAACAAATGGTGGGACTCTATGAAAATGGAAAATCCAGAGCAGCCCTTGTGGAGGAATATGGCCTCATAGCCTCAGCTTTAGACCGCTGGATCAAACAAGCTCAGGCGACGGGTTCCTTCAAAGAGAAGGACAATCGCTCATCAGAAGAAAATGAGCTGATCGCTTTGCAAAAAGAGAACCAGCGTCTGAAAATGGAAGTAGATATTTTAAAGCAAGCTGCGCTGATCATGGGACGAAAGTAGCTATCATCCAGAATAATCGGGATAAATACTCGGTATCAGCCATGTGTGACGTCCTACAAATCGCAAGAAGTACCTATTATTATGACGCCCAAGAACGAGCCACTGAAGACGATGTCACCGAAGCTATTGTGGATATCTTTCACAAGAATCGAAAAGCCTACGGCACACGCAAGATCAAAGTGAAGCTCCATGAGCGTGGGTTGATCGTCTCCAGAACTCGCATTGGAGACATCATGAAAGAGCAAGGGCTCGTTTCCACCTACACGGTGGCACAATCTAAGCCTCATAAAAGGCATGTAACGAAGCAACGACGGCGAATGTTTTAAAGCGGGTGTTTGAGCAAACGGAAGCCAAACGCTTCGTCGTCAGTGATTTGACGTATGTGAAAGTCCAGAACCGATGGCATTACAGTTGTGTGCTGGTGGATCTGTTTAATCGAGAAATCATTGGTCATAGTTCAGGCCCGAGTGAGGACACTGCTCTGATTACCCGTGCCTTCGCGACCGATAAGGGTGATCTACATCAGATTCAATGGTTTCATACCGACCGTGGCAGTGAGTTCAAAAATCAAAAGATGGACGAGCTTCTGGAGACGTTTGAAATCGGTCGATCGCTAAGTATGAAAGGCTGTCCGTACGACAACGCGGTGGCTGAAGCCACCTACAAGATCATGAAAACAGAGTTTGTGAACCAGATGAACCTCCAGAGCCTTCGTCACTTGGAACTCGAACTATATGATTACGTCAACTGGTTTAACAAGCATCGTATCCATGGAACCTTAGGCTATATGACGCCTGTTCAGTATCGCCAAGAAGCCCTTAAAAAAGCTGTCTGATTTACTGTGGACAATCCAATTTAAGGATTCTGAAGAAATAAAGAAATTACATGAGGAGATCGTAACGGATCTCAGCTAGAGCTTTAATGGTTGTTCTGGGTAGTGAAACCAACTATGGCGGCAGAGCGCATCACTGGCAGCTAAGAGGTCATCTAGATAAAATAGTGTTAGTATAAACGGATATTGGGGATTTTTTAAACTAAAGATGAAGTCGAAAAGCCGCATCAACAGGCATACTGTTCATGTGGCTTTTATCGTATGAAATTCAAGCTAGAAGGAGTATAGGGAATTAAGCTCAAATTCGCGAAATCCTAATTGGACTGTCAGATTTAAAACGCAGTGCAGCGAAAAATGCGCTCAGGCCGTCTAATAGGTGGAGGTGATAATTCAGTGAAGCTGGCCGGCTCGAATAACAAGGGGAATTTCCCGAAAGATCCCTCTCAAGCTCTAGAGCAACTGATGGAAAGCTTTGGCTCGACGATCATGCGCACCGCTTATTTTTATACCGGCGATCAGCATCTTGCCGAGGATATCAGTCAGGAGGTATTTCTTCGCGCTTATCGCAACTGGAACTCGTTTCGTGGAGATAGCGCGGTTAAAACCTGGTTGACGACGATCGCTATCAACGTTTGCCGGGACAAGATGGGCGTGCGGATGTTTACGGAACAGCCGACCGATCCGAGCCTGATGGAACGGGGACGGATATTCAACGTGGAAGAAGAAGCGCTTAAAAGATTGCAGAAAAGCGAGATTTTGCGGCATATGCTGCGTCTGCCTCTGCCGTATCAGGAGGCTTTGTATTTATATTATTATCTGGACTTGGACACACGGGAAATTGCGAAAGCGACATCGTCGCCTGAGGGTACCGTGAGAAACAGGCTGCACCGGGCTCGCGAGGCGTTGGCTCGGGAAATGCGCAAGGAGGAGACAACCGATGACGGACATGGAGCGTAATTTACGTCAAGATTTGCAAAAGGAGTTGGATGAGATGTTGTTTTCTAGAATGGAAATGAGCGATAGCGTTAAACAGAAGATCAGGAAACAAGCCACTGCGGAGCAGAGCCGCCGCCGCCGATTCGTTCTTCCGAAAGCCTGGACTGCAGGAGCGGCAGCGCTGGTCGCGGCAGTCGTCATAGTGACGGGATTGCCGATGCTGCAAGAGCCCGACGCAGTCCCGACGCCAACGGATAATTCGCCCGGAATCGTGCTGCCCGGTAACGGAGGAGCCACAGGTTCGGAGCTGTCCCAATTGATCACAACTCCGTTAGGAACGGCGGAGGCAGCGAAAGCAGCTTTCGGTTCCGGTGTGCTTGTTCCTCAAGTCGCCCCGGAAGGCTTCAAGCTGGCTGAGATCGTCGGCGTGGGAATGAAGGACCAACCGCTCAGAGATTTAAACTTCACATACGGCTCGGGTGATAAGACGGTGACGTTCAGCGCGAGCCGCATGCCGGCGGCGTTCCCGACGGAGCTGTTCACACAGACCAAAGTGGGCGGAGCGGACGGCTTTATTTTCGAGCAAGCCGAGTTCACGGAGCTGTTCTGGGTGGTTGACGGCATTCAGTATGGCGTGTCCGGTCCGATTTCGGGCGATGAGGCCATGAAGGTAGCCGAATCATTGGAGCCTTAATGAGTTGATGCGTGTATATCGTGAATGAATGGAACGCCCCTCCCGTCGAATGCTAGATAAATTAGGGTAGTGTAATATCCCCATACGGGAGAGCGCATTACTTGCAGCGATGAGGTCAGGGGTGAGGGCCCCCCTAGGTTCCACCATAATATAAATGTAAAAACCCTTGAGGAATCAAGGGTTTTTACATTTTTTAGAGGTATACCATTAAAGCAATATCATCAAAATATATATCTTGGGGACGAATAGGGGACGAAAAAACGGCATGCCATTACGTAGCGTTTCTTTTGAGATAATTTCTGCTTTCGGAGACATTATAGGGTTGAATGTATTGGCAGCGGCCTGATCTATCGATTGTAGAGCGTGACCGTAAATATTCATTGTAGTACGGATATCTACATGCCCAAGTCGGCTTGAAATCTTTTTAGTAAGGACCGAGCACAGTCCAAACATCGTAGAGATTACTATTCAGATCTGGAGGTTGATTTTGCGTCCACCATTTGGCTTTATACTTCACTCCGTTATAAGAAACAATGTCATCTTGAACATAAATGGAGGAATCGCTCCATGGAGTAAGGGAAGCGTCAACTTGAACCGTCACCGAGTCACTTTCCGTAGACAAATTACTAAAGCCATCCCGAGCCTTTACAGTAAACGTATATGAACCACTTGTTAATCCACTGATCGTAGCGGAGTTGCTAGTCGATCTTGCTTTAGCAAATGGATCGTTATTCATATAAATGTCATAACCGATCAATCCAACATTGTCCGTAGAAGCTGTCCAATTCAAGGTAACTGTGTCAGTGATAGTACTAACAACTAAATTGGTTGGTGCTAGTGGTGCTACTGTATCGTTAGGTACAGCACCTGGCTTAGGTAAATTTGATATAATTTGTTGCAAATTCGGTAGGGTGCCAATTCTATCATTTGCTATATCGGAAGTCGGGGTATTGAATGGTAACCATCTCAGTATTCTACGAATTTCAGCTGGCGAATACGGCTCGCCGAATGTAGCCTTAGCGATCCCTTGCAGTTGTAGAATCGCACCTACAACGACAGGTGAAGCGGAAGATGTTCCATTGAAATAGTCGGTATAACCAGTTGTCGAAGCAGTACTTGTTGAACTTAAGGTAGCAACGTTCTCACCAATACCGAAAACGTCGATTCGATTACCATGGCTACTAAAGTCGAGTCTGTAGTGAGGTGCAGTTGATGATCCCGCTCCTACAAGTATTGCACCAGAATCTTTAAAATCTGGGAGATCCCGATTGTAGATGTATTTATTATCCCAATGCTGGTACTGATCGAGATCAGCACCACCGTTGGCTCCCGCTTCTACAACGACAATACCTAAGCTTGTTGCATATTGGATTGCATCAAACTCTGCTGGCTGTGTTTCGATAGGTAACCAAGGACCGCCAAAACCGATCTGTAATTCGAGCAGAATAACGTCACCCGGAGATAATACTTGTGTGGCCGCTAAAATGGCTTCTGCTGCGCCACCTGAACGAACTAAAGAGGATACATAGGGCGTTGCTTTGTTAGCTAGCCCGATATTGCCGATAGCATTGTCAACCGCGGATACAACCCCGAGTACAGCCGTACCGTGACTACCATCTCCATCATTAATGCCGCCTGGCAAAAGCTGTATGTTATGAGCGGCTAGATCTTCATGATTTAATGCCCAACTCCACTCGACATCGGCCCACTGGGTGCCTTTGCCATCGCCACCTTCAAATTGCCAAGCATACGGAGCGTTAATACCTAGAGGATCTGCTTGCGCATAACGTTGTAATGAGAAGCGTGGATCGTTATCTGGAAGGACAGTTGTTGTGTTCGGAAAAGGTGTATTGGCTAATTCTGGTTTTTTGCTTAAATATGCTTCCTCAACGAGCGACAAGCTTCGCAACCTTAGTAACAACTGTTCGACGTCAGCGCCAGTAGGGATTTTGGAATAATAATAGCGATCAAACACGGATGCAAACGGACTAGCAGTAATGCCTTTGTTAGCTGACGGTAAGAATTGCTGCGAGATTAGCGGGTCAAACGATAATTCTGGGACAGTTGATAGCGGCGATACTTCTTGTTGCAATTGAAGTTTTCCTTCTTTACTTGGAAGGAAGGCTTGTTGTTTAAGTTTGACAACAATTTTTTCTTCGAATATTGAAGTTGCAGTGTTTGAGAATGATGTACTCGTCGGAAAGGACTGTCCACTCTCTGAAGCGTATGCTCCATTTGACAAAGTACCTAATGATAAAAGCAAGGTCGAGGCTAGAGCGACGGACAACGTTTTTTTAAATTTGGAATAAGTATGTATAATCGTAATCTCTCCTTTGTAATCGTTTCTTTTTTAGTTCCGAGCACTACCGTCTAAAAGTCAAAAGTAATCAAAAAGCTGAACGCTAGTAATAAAGAGTAGACGAGTGCGATAGGTTACGTTCTGATTAAATGCGAATACAAGTCTATCATCTCCTCTTATCCAATATATTTAATTTTTTGCTTCTATCTGGATGATTAGTATAATGATTCACAGTATAAGTTAAGGGAAATATTGGATCAAATCTGAGGTAAGCGTAAACAACGACAGTAATGTACAGATATCAGGTTAAAACTTCCATTTACTCTATTTCCCATAGGTTCAGTAGGAGATAATGTCGAATAATTCCCTTTTAATGTAATTTATCCTTGTGAGCTGTTTCTAAAGTCCTAATTTTCGAAAAAGCTGTTACTAGTGAATCAATACGATTTGCATCTGCTACCTCCTTTTTGTTGATGGTGGTACACTGAAACTAACATAGCCAATGAACTAGGAGTTACAAATGCTGCCCCACATATTCTTTTAAATAACGTACTAGAACCCAAAATATCTCGTATGTTTAAATTAGTAAATGGTTGTGAAAGCGACTAATCTGGTAGAGCGCGTCGCTGGCAGCGATGAGGTCAGGGGTTCAGTCCATGCGGAGGGGATGAAAAGAGCTTCAAAGGAATGCTTCAAATGGAGGAGCCTGGCATCTAAATTTTCCTTTAGGAGCAACATCCATGATTTGAGCTGGAGATATTGGATTAATAATTGAAAGAAACGCTGAATGCGACCAGACTCTTCCGCTTAAAATTTGAGGCTGCTCCAAAAGGTTGCGTAATCCCCTCTGAAGCAGCCTCCAATCAACTGCGTCTATTATTCAATTAGCTCGGATTTCCGAAGCAGTTTCTGTACGATCACGGCAGCTTCCGCTCTCGTAATGAACGCCTTTGGAGCGAGCTCTTTGCCGCAGCGGCCGGAGATGATTCCGGACTGTATGCCAGCTGCAATACCGCTTCTTGCCCATGCACTTATGCTGCCCTCATCCGCGAAAGACTTGAGCAGTTCATCCTCCGCTTGAGACGCAGCAAGCTTGTTATCCAGCCCAGTCAGCTTCATCGCCTGCTCCCGCGTAATGCTGGCCGCAGGATGGAAGGTTCCGTCCCCGAAGCCATTGACCAGATAATAGGCATGAGCGGTTTTAACAGCTCCGCTGTACGATGCCTCCGACTTCACGTCCGAGAAAGAGGATGCTGCGCCGTTATCCGCCTTCAGTCCCAAGCCCCGAACGAGTATCGCCGCGAACTCCGCGCGGGTTATGTCATGGTTAGGGTGGAACAGAGCATTGCTGTCGCCGCTCACCACCATGCGCGAGCCTAGGTCGTTCACAGCATTCTTGGCCCATTGCGCTGTTACGTCCCTGAAGGTGATCGAATGCTGAATTACAGCATAGGTGCTATTCGATAGGCTGTATACATTTGCGTAAACCTAATACACATTTCCTGCGCTATCAACCGCTATTTCACTAGGATATCTCAAATTTGATTTCACGGTACTGATTATTCCTGTCAATGGGTTAACTTTTCGGATACGTAGATTCGTAGTATCCGATATATACAGATATCCGTCTCTATCTACTGCTATTCCTACTGGATATTTCAATTGTGCTGAAGCGGCTAATCCGCCGTCCCCCGAAAATCCGGCAACACCCGTACCTGCAATTGTACTGATTATACCCGTCGCTGAATGAACCATACGGATACAACTATTTAATCTATCCGTGAATAATAAATTCCCCTTGCCGTCGAACGTGACTGCCACGGGTGTATTTAATGAAGCAGACATGGCCAAACCGCCGTCTCCTGAATATCCGGCTGTACCCGTACCTTCTACGGTACTGATTTTTCCAGCTGAATCAACCTCTCGGATACGATGGTTATCTCTGTCCGCAATATATAGATTGTCGTTATTGTCGAACGCTAATCCTCTAGGAAGATTAAGCTCAGCAGATATGGCTAACCCTCCGTCCCCCGAGTATCCATGGGAACCTGTACCCGCAACGGTGGTAATATTCCCTGCTAAGTCCATTTTCCTGATAACATGATTCATCGAGTCTGATATATATATGCTCCCTACGCTATCGATTGCTATTCCAGTTGGCTGGGACAGTTTTGCATTTAAAGCGGGCCCTCCATCTCCTGAATATCCCTGTGTACCCACTCCAGCCACGGTTTCAATAAACCCTCTCGTCGTCGCGGCGCCAACACTATGCCCCATACCTAGGTATACATTTGTTGGTTAACCAGTCGTGAAAATGGGTGTGCAAAAAAGTAGTAGAGGGGGGAGTGGGGGCTGATAAATGCCGGATGGTGGCAGAGCACATCGCTAGCTGCGATGAGGTCAGGGGCTACGAAACCTACGTATACCCTAGCTGCTGCGGATGAAGCCAAGCAGCAAGTCTTTACTGAAGTGGCGTTTCCTGCTTTGCAAAAAGAGTAATGGACGAAGATATTGCTCATTTGCTTTTCGAAGATGAGTCCATGATCCGGGATTACCAAGCGCTTCAGCATACATGGGTTCTTAAAAGCAAACAACGCATCATCCAGACCACAGGCAAACATCGTGGCGTCAAATTGTTAGCTGTACTGGATGATATGACGGGTCAAATTCTATGGAAAGAAGATGAGCAACATAACGCAGAGACATTTCAGTCTTTCCTACAAATGGTGGTTGAAGCGCACCCACAAGGAAAGATAGTCATGATACTGGATCATGCTCGTATTCATTATGCGAAATGACTACAGCCCTTTTTGGAAGATTACAAATCGTCATGCTTATTGGGCCGTTGTGTCGAATAGGTGACGATCTTTATTCGTGTTTCCTATTTAAATTCGATCAGGTTCCTCTGCGATGACCCAATATAGATCGTTATAGTCATCACAAGACTATAAATGTAAGGGTGATCCATTATCCGGAGCAAATGAATATGATAACATTTTTATTGTAAGCGGTATCATTTTGAAGTGCGAATCCACGATACCCTATAACATAATTTGAAGGGGCGAGAACAGGATGAGAAGTAAGCTTACAGCATCATTTTTTTATTATGTAATGGGTTTTAGTTTCATTGTCATGCTAGTTGTGTTGTTCTACACACCTACGTCAGCATATGCGGCCAATTATTACATAAGTAATAATGCCTGCAGCAATGAGAACACGGGGAACTCCGGAACGCTCACGGCTGGAAACGAAGGTCCATGGTGTGATTTCACGAATGTAAATGCCAAGACATTTGCAGCAGGAGACACGATTTATCTTGAGCGGGGAGGCAGTTGGACGCAAGAGTTCAAGCCTAGCGGAGGGACAGGCACGCCAAGCAGTTGGATTGTTGTCGATGCTTATGGCACAGGTGATCGTCCTGTTATTCGTGGCAGCAACAACGCGACGGATAAGACGCTTACGTTACTGAATGCTGATTTCTGGGAAGTCCGCAATTTGGAGTTCAGTCATGCAGGCATAGGACCGCAGTTTCTGTACTCGACAACCGGCCATCAAGGCATTGTTTTTCGAAATAATTATATCCATAGCATGGTGGGAGGGCCTAATGCAATCGCGGTGCAAGTCAGAAGTGCTGATAACGCGGTTACTCCATCTTCAGGACAGTGGCTGGTGAAGGATGTAGAGATTTCGCATAACGAGATCGGGCCAACAACCTCTTATGGGATTGTTGTCATGCATAATAACTCTGCTGCACCGACGAGCACATTCCAAAACGTACTAATTAAAAATAACGAACTGCAGGACATTTCCGCCAAAGCTCTCGTATTTATGAGTACAAAAAATTCGTATTGGATTGACAATCGGATAGACAAAGCGGCCAACGCAAATCAGAGTGGTGGAACGACGGCAAGCTTTCTATTCGGGACTCAGAATATGACGATAGCCAATAATCTGTTTTTAAATACACCAGACACGGGCTCGACTGATCAATCCGCGATTGATAACGAAGGGAAAAATGACTCCAATAATTTCAGAGGCAATTATTTTGCTAATAATTATGGAGGAGCTTTGGAATGGCTGCTATGTAATTGTGTCGTTCCCGACAGGTTCGGTACTGATTTTAATAGCAACAATGAGGTGATAGGCAACACGTTTGTCCGTAATGGGGGAGGGGCCATTTGGGCAACGAGCGATACGGGGCAAACAACTGGAACCATTAAAGACAGCCTGTTCTTCGAGAATGAATTCATTATTGATGAAAGTAAATTTATCGAATGGTCGGAAATATCGAATAATGTTTTCATTCCGGCCGCTAGCAAAATCAACAATGCTGCGAATGAGTTTGGAGCGACAGGAACTACAGGAAACTGGTCGTACCAATTGTTCGATGGTACTAGCTATGCGAGCTTGACGTATGACCTGGCGGAGAAATGGTACGGGACTGCGGGCGGTCATATTTCACAGTTTAATCTAAGCGCTTCCGATTCAGCGGACCACTGGATCTCTAACGCATGGACAGCTCCATATAATGGCGTGATTAGTATTCGAGGGCAAGTATTTAAGAATGAAATCGGTGGTGACGGTGCACTAGCCCGCATAACCAAAAACGGTCAAGTCATTTGGCCAGCCGGTAATGCTGCACAATTAATCGCATCCGACGATTTGGCAGGATACGCGACGAATTTGGATGCGATCTCTGTTAACCAGAATGATGTTATACGGTTTGAGGTTAATAATGGCGGGACAAGCACAGACCATGATGTGATCAGTTGGGCACCAACAGTAGCTTTTACAAATGGCGGACATGATTCTGCAAGTGATTCCATGCTGCCTGGTGCTATTACGGACCTTGCGATTAGTTCCATCGATCATAACAAGGCGGTATTAACTTGGACGGCATCAGGAAGCGATGGGGCAACAGGCACAGCGAGTCGTTATGATATCCGTTACTCGACTTCGCCGATTACCGATGCGAATTGGTCAAGTGCTACAAGAGTAGGAAATAGACCATTCCCTGAATCGTCTGGCACTTCACAGTCCGTTACCGTGCCTTTTTTAACGGCCGATAGCCTATATTATTTTGCTGTGAAAACAGTAAATGGCATTCCTAATGAATCTCTCTTATCCAACGTAGCAAGCGCTTCAACTTTAGCAGATATTACTGAGCTCGTTAATCCCGGATTTGAAGAGGGGATAGCGCCATGGGCTGCACAAGGGGCTTCCATTGATGTGAGCAATATCTATGCACATTCGGGGAATTATTCGCTTTGGGCCTTTAATCGAACGGATACTTGGGCGGGAGCCAATCAAGACATTACAAGCTTACTAAATGTAAAAGGACCAGGTAATTATTCCTTTGGGACATGGGCGAAGTACGCTAATAACTCAGCCGGGGGATTTGTAACGATAAATATTACGGATAGCGCGGGGTCACGATGGTTTACGGCACCTATAACGATGATAAGCCATGAGCATTTTACTGAGATCACAGGTGTTGAGAATATTACATGGACAGGCACGGTTAGCAGCGCAATGATGTATTTTCAGTCAGACGGTTCGCTAGATGATGTCTATTTGGATGATTTCTTTATCAACAAGGTTACGGAGTCCAGCAATGAGTCGACGCTTGTTGGTGACGACCAAATATACAATGGGGAAGAGTTTGGGCTAACGTACGGACTGAAAGATTTTA
Source organism: Paenibacillus sp. R-74696 (assembly GCF_055814915.1). Taxonomy (NCBI): domain Bacteria; kingdom Bacillati; phylum Bacillota; class Bacilli; order Caryophanales; family Paenibacillaceae; genus Paenibacillus; species Paenibacillus sp. R-74696. Next base: position 413,278 of record NZ_JBPULM010000030.1, on the reverse strand, counting down.
ATGTGAATGGGTTTGAAAACATCTACGCGCAGGACCTGGTAATTACATTTGATTCAACGAAGCTAGAATTTATCGATGCTATTTCTTTGAAGTCAGGATTTGCTGTGCTTAGCCATCAGGCAGTTGAACCCGGGAAAGTAAGAGTCATTGCAGCAGCACAAGGGACGGGGCTTGCACCTAACGGGGATTGGTTGAAATTTACGTTCAAAGCTAAGCCTTCGACTCAGAACACAGAAGCGGTCACCGCCTTAAGTGACATTGTGGTTGCAAACAGTCAAGGAGATGAGTTTGAAGTGGCAGGCATTTCTCATGCGGTTCAGATTCAAAAACGAGGAGACCTAAACGCGGATAGCAGGATCAGTATAGGCGACCTTGCTATAGTTGGCTCCTATTATGGGAAAACATCCGCCGATGCGAACTGGAACAGTACGTATATGAAGGCTGATTACAATCAAGACAATGTAATTGATATTGCGGATATGGCCGCGATCGCTCAGCTAATATTAAATTGAAATGATGGGAGGGACAGCGATGATGCTGTCTCTCTCGATTTTCATAAAAGGATGGGGTCCATTAATGAAAAATAGATGGTTGAAATTAAGCTTAGTCATTTCTCTAGCTATTGCTGTTTTTGTACCGAATCAAGCAGCAGCAGCACCAGTACCAGTGCCAGTGCCTTCTTATTCCTTAATGGCTTCGACACTGTCGATTCAGGCTGGCAGCGAGTTCACGGTTAGAGTCGAAGGCAGCAACATCGTCGATCTTTATGGCTATGAGGTAAACCTAACGTACGATTCAACTCGCCTACAGCTTCAGGAAACCAAAGATAAGATTGGCAGTTTTGCTATTGATCCTATCGTTACTCAAAATCGAATTCAATATGCGAGCACCAAGATCGGTCCAGTGCAGGGCGACAATGGATCGTTTACATTAAGTGAATTTAAATTTAAGGCGATCGCTACTGGTGCCTCTTCCATTTCTTTAACGTCTGTCAAGGCGATTAATAGTCAATTGTTATCGACCATACAATATCCGACAGCTAGAGCTAGCATTCAGATTAGCTCAGATTCTTCTGTCAGCGGCAGTGAAGTCATACAGGGGAATAGCAACGTTTCAACTCCCGTGAAAATAATCGATCAAATTGCTGTTGCGAAAGTGGATTCCACTCAAAAATCCGTTTCTATTCTTAATAGCGAAATTGGAAGCCTACCGCTTAAAGTTCAAACGCCACTTCTGACGATAAACGTTAAGCCGGAAGTGATACAAGCATTGAGAAACCAGTTAGGTAATGTAAAGGATGCCTTACTGAAGGTTGAATTTCTTCCCCTAGTCGATGAGAGCGGAATTGCGGAAACGATTCTGAAGCAGCAGCATGCTAAGGTGAAAATCATTGGACAGCCATATGATATTAGCCTTGTGCTTGTTGCCCCTGATGGGCGGAAAGCCATAGCGGAGCAAGTAGGGTCTGGCGTAGAGCTTGTTTTCTCTTACTTGGACAAAGAAATGGATAGAGAGCTTCTAGGTGTCTATTATTTCAACGAGGCAGCTAGTAGTTGGGAGTATGTGGGTGGTACCCTCGACGCTCTAACAGGTAGGGTAGCTGTTTCGCTTGATCATTTGAGCAAATATGTTTTGCTAGAGTACAACAAAACCTTCAAGGATATTCCGGCAACTCACTGGGCATCCCGAACGTTACAGATCATGGCAGCCCGGCATATTGTTTACGGTGTGACGGATGACGAGTTTAAGCCAAACTCATCCACGACTAGAGCCGAATTCACATCATTATTAGTCAGAGCACTTGGTATGAAATCAGAAGGTGCAGCTGTTACTTCTTCATTATTTGCCGACGTTGCAGCTGGGGCCTGGTATGCGGGCGACGTGGAAATGGCTTACGAAGCAGGTTTAATCAACGGAATTTCTGAAGGGCGATTCGACCCAAATGCTAAGATTACACGCGAGCAGATGGCTGCCCTTATCGTAAGGGCATTCGAATGGAAAACCAAGAAAGCTATGCAATCATTGGATGAGCCAGTAAGGTATCGTGACGCTAACGCTGTTTCCGGATGGGCAGCCAAAGAAGTTGAAATGGCACTTGCTGCGGGTTTAATGAGAGGTAAGCCAGGCGAGCTATTTGATCCAAAGGCGAATTCGCTTCGTGTTGAAGCGGCGCAGGTCATGATGAATCTCTTGAACCAAATATCCATACTTGAAGGACTATAAATGTAAGGACAGACCATTAAGATCGAAAATCGGATTCGATATAATAAACTTGTTCATCTTTACTATCAGGAGGAGATACTGTGAAGCTAACTTTTCAGGAATATAAAAGTAAATTGGAAGGCTGTTGGTTAGGGAAAAATATCGGAGGGACGCTCGGAGCCCCTTTTGAATGTAAACGCGGCGTATTCGATGTTTCGTTTTATACACAGGAGCTGTATGGGGAGCCTTTGCCGAATGATGATTTGGATTTGCAGCTGATCTGGTTGAATGCCGCTGAAAAATATGGAAGCGCTTTGAATGCACATATATTAGGCGAGTATTGGATTTCTTATATCTCTCCTAATATGGGAGAGTATGGAGCAGGGAAAAACAACCTGCGTGCAGGAATTGTGCCTCCATTATCTGGCTACAATCATAACCTGTATCGTGATAGCAACGGTGCATTCATACGCTCCGAAATTTGGGCCTGCCTTGCACCCGGGCATCCGGAAATTGCCGTTAAATACGCCTATGAGGATGCAATCGTCGATCACAGCCATGAAGGAGTCTATGCGGAGGTATTTTGCGCAGCTATCGAAAGTGCAGCTTTCGTAGAAAGCGATACTTACCGATTAATAGACATCGGGCTATCCTATATCCCAGAAGATTCCGGCATTGCAAAGGCCGTACATACGGCCATTCATTCTTATCAATCTGGAGCTACTTGGCAAGAAGCAAGAATACATGTATTAACGGCGGTACCTGGAAGCTTTGGGCTGCTGAGTACTTCCGCGATACAACCTCAAGCTGAAGGTGATATTCCAGTAGGGCCTATCGGTTACGATGCTCCTAGCAATGTTGGCATTATGATCATCGGTTGGTTATATGGTGAAGGTGATTTCGAGAAAAGTATTTGCATCGCCACGAATTGTGGAGAAGACGCAGACTGTACAGCAGCCACGATTGGGTCCATTATGGGTATTATTCTTGGCAAAGAGGGGCTTCCTGCGAAATGGCTCGATCCGATTGGCGACTCCATCAAGACCATAACGCTCAATGTATGTGATCAAGGGACACGTATTCCTTCCACTGTCGGAGAGCTGACTGAACGAGTGATGCGGCTTGCTCCTGAATTTCTAGGCTCCGAGTATTGCGACCTGCTTCATGCAGGGGAAGGTTATCTGATTGACATGAATGAAGGTGACGAGCTGCTTGATCATCCGGTTCACATTAATGCATGGAAAGACAGTAGCTTCAAAGACACGCTATCCCTTAGTCCTTTTACGGTAAAATATGACTTTTCTATTTTCAACGCATTCTTGTTTTATGGACAGGAACCAGTGGTTAGTGAAGGAAAGCCTCGTACCTTTAAGCTGATGATTGAAAATAATTTATACATGCAGCAATTTATTCAGGTGAAATGGCATGTTCCAGCTGATTGGGAAGTAACACCGGGGGCACATCTGGGCTTTCCTCTAGAGCACTATCATTGCAATATCGGCATGACAGAAATTGAGTTTACTGTAACCGGTCATGGGCTCTCACAACCGAGATATGACCTCTTGATAGAGGTGACATCTGTAGGCCGTCCTACCAAAGGGATAATCCCCATTGTATTAATAAATAATGGCTATTGATTCATGATAAGATGATATTGAAAAAAGTAAGCGTTCTCGCTTGCTTTTTTCATGTTTCCAGACACTTTATATGTTTTAATGAGGTTAACGGCTAACCGATAGAAATGAGGTGCAGGATGCACAAAATTAAATTCAAGTTTTCTAGTCTAGGCATGTCTAAAAAGCTGGTCATTATCTTTGTTTTCATGCTGATTATTCCGATTACCATCTCCGCGCTCGTTTCTTATAACTATTACCGGAAATCAATTGAACAAAATACGGCTGATTACGTTTCACAAACGTCCTTGGAGGTTCTAAATCGAATAGAGGATTATATTGAAGATATGCGCATGATTACGAAGATTCCGATGTACTCCAGCGAGCTTCAGAGCTACATCGCCTCTCCTGAGAATGGAATAGAGAAGGACAGCCGCATCGATTTTTTTATCCGCTTGATGTCCGATATGAAGAAGGGGACGAATGCAGTCTACATTTTCGACAATTATGGCAACACCTTTTACCGCAACAGTCTGAATGGAAACAACAAGGAGATTGCCACGCACTATGACCGCTTAAAGCAAATTGCAAGGGACCAGAGCGGCTCTGCCGTATTAATTAATACGCAAGCGGGCACAACAGCTTCTGGAAAAACGAAATATGTGTTAACGATGGTTCGTGACATCATTGATTTAACGACGTATAAGCCTGTTGGTTTTGTAGCGGTTGAGACGGATTTAAGTGCGGTAGAAGCTTATTTCAAACATCTGGATCAGATTACGGGCGGTAAAACAACAATTGTAGATAATAAAAACAACGTTATTTTTGATAGCGCTTACGAGAATATATCGAGTTCATGGGGAGACTTGGAAAGCATTGAGAAATCACAACAGGATTCGGGTAATTTCCATATTAATCAGAAAGGCGAGCAATATTATGCCATTTATTTAACCTCTCAGAAGCTGGGCTGGAAAGTATATGTATACGTGAAAACAAAGGAATTGTTCAGCAAAGCAACAAAGGTTCGTAATTCCACGCTAATTATCACTTTCGCGATTTTGCTCGTTACCTTGATCAGCTCCGTATTCATTTCTTTGGCATTTACCAAACCGCTGCGGGCATTAACTCGGTTGATGAAAAAGGTGCAGGAGGGGGATTTCAGCGTTAGCTTCCCTGTCCGATTCTCAGACGAGGTTGGTATATTGGGACTTAATTTTAACCGGATGATCAAACGGATCGATGAATTAATTAAAGACGTACAAGCAGCCTCTTATCGGAAGCAGGAGGCGGAAATGGAAGCGCTGCAAGCTCAAATTAACCCGCATTTTATTTATAACACCTTAGAGAGCTTAAGGATGAAGGCGCTGCTTAATGAAGATAGAGAGGTATCCCAAATGTCCTTATTTCTCGGGAAGCTGCTGAGGTACAGCATTATCCAAGGGAGAGAAATCGTAACGGTAAAACAGGAAATTGAGCATCTCACGAACTATATCAAGCTTCAAAACTACCGATTCGAGAATCGGTTTTCCCTGCAGAATCACATTGATGTCAAGCTTGAAAACTATACGATGATCAAGCTTGTCTTTCAGCCTATTGTTGAGAATGCCATATTCCATGGCCTCGAGAGTAGGTCGGGCAAGGGTAGCATCACTATTTCATCCAGGGTGGAAGGTGAGATCTGTTACTTTACCTTTGCAGACGATGGCATTGGCATGACACCCGAAATGGTAAGTCAATTGAACAGCCGAATTCAATTGGGGAATGAGAATAGCAGCGGAAACAGGGTTACGGGTAGTGGGATCGGACTTAGAAATGTGAATGAACGTATTAAGCTTCACTTCGGGACCAAGTATGGTTTGTTTGTTTACAGCGAGCTGGGGAAAGGTGCCGTTGTTCAATTGAAGCTGCCCATGATGGAGAGTTGAATCTACTGCACCTATGTTTTCATCTAGAGAGGAGAGCGCCGTATGTTAAACATTGCGATTGTGGATGATGAGGTAGCCATATTAAAAGGAATGACCAAGCTTATAGGTGAAATGAATGCAAACTATCATGTACAAGCTGCCTATAACAATGGACAAGAAGCGATAAACGCGTTAAATGCCATGCAATCAGGGAAGCTCGATCTGCTTATTACCGATATTAAAATGCCATTTATGGATGGCTTGGAGCTCATAAAGGAAATTAAAATCCATCAGCCGGATTTGTCTTGCTTGATTATTAGCGGCTTCTCGGATTTTGATTATGCAAGGACAGCCATGCGCTACGGTGTATTAGATTATCTGCTTAAACCGGTAGACCCTGATGAGCTTGATGAGAAGCTGTCTGCTATTCTTCTAGCCAAGCAGCAGCCTATTAGAGCGGCAGCGGTAAATGGTGACGAGAAGAAAGCGATTCGCGTCGTTAAAAGCTGGATATCGGATCATTATCATTTGGATTTGGACATGATCGCTATTGCAGAACGCGTTCACTTGAATCCGAATTATCTATCTCGCTTATTTAAGCTGGAGACAGGAGAAAGCCTAACTGGTTATTTGATTGATGTTCGAATGCAGAAGGCAAAAGAACTTCTGATGGAGCAGACTGAACTAAAGGTATATGAAGTAGCCGAACAAATTGGATATCAGGATTCTACGTACTTCACCAAGCTATTCAAGAAAATGAACGGCTACACGCCGTTGGAATATCGGAATAAATGCTGAGGTGAAAAGTGTAATCGTAACTATGGAAATGTAATTACAGACCATTAAGGTCACGGAAATGCTATGTTACAATTTTATATGTAAGCGATATCATCGGCCGAATGATTCAGCTGCAATAAGACAAATAGGGGGATTTGTATGGGGAAAACATCAATGAGCAGTTTATTGGCAGCCGTTCTTTCTATGTCGTTGATTTCCGCATGTGGTGGAAACAATGCAAGCAATAATAACGGGCAATCAGAGGCGAGCACACCTCCAGCCGAGTCTGCAGCAGCAACGGAAACGTCGTCAACCAGCGAGATTAAAGGGAAGATTACCTTTGCAATCAACCGTACGGATGTAGATGAGAAGCTCAAAGAATATGCGGCGAAATTTCATGAGAAATACCCAGAAGCAGAAGTCGTGATCGAGCCTATTAAGGATTATGAAGGCACTCTAAAAATTAGGTTAGCTTCCAACGAGGCACCTGATGTCATGTACATGAATGCGATTATTACGCCAACGACCGATTTATGGCCGGAGTTTTATGCCCCTATAGACGACCTTGGATACGAAGGGAAAACGTACCTGCCGCTATCTAAATTTGAAGGAAAAGCTTATGCCGTTAGTGAAGGGGTATACGTGACAGGGGTTTTATACAATAAGAAAACATTCGCCGCAGCGGGTATTGATGCCGCTCCGAAAACCTATGATGAGCTGCTTGCTGCCTTGGAGAAGTTAAAGGCCAAGGGGATTCTACCGATGGGAAGCATGCTGAAAAGCAATTGGCCGCTTGGCACATGGGAGACGGTAGCCTTTGCGAATACAGCGGATTCCAATGCGATGTATGAGCAAATGGCTAACGAGGATGCCCCGTACAATCAAGAGAATCCCTTAGTAAAAGGATTTAGTTTTGTTAGGGGTTTAGTAGATAAAGGGTATTTCGAGAAAGATCTGCTTTCCAGCGATTGGGATATTCTGAGAAAACAGATGGCTTCTGGTGAAGTAGGAATGCTTTATCTGGCTAACTACGGTTTGGCAGCTCTAGAGGGAACACCAGCAGAAGATATTGGATTTTTCCCGCTACCTATCGATAATTCTGGAGAGCCCGTCACCATGATGACACCAGGCTGGAATGTAGTCATTAATAAGAAAAGCAAAAATATGGAGACTGCCAAAGCCTTTTACAAATTTTGGATAGAAGAGTCCGGTTACCAGGACTATACCGGCATGATTCCAGCTCTTAAGGATATGAAATCTAATAATAGTCCGCTTGCGGAGTTCCTGGCTAACGGGCCGCGCATTGTTACGGTATTGCCTCCGCCGGATCGTTACAACCAAATTTTGAACAAATCACAAATTACGAATCCAACGATCCTACAGGAAGTGATGTTGAACAAAGACAGCAACATTCAGCCTATATGGGATAAGTACAATAAAAAATGGGCAGATGCAAGAAAATAATAAGGGGATTATTGGAGAGCAGGGCGCTGCTATACGCAATCAACTGTTCTCCAAATAAGCCGGAAAGGCTGCTGAATATGGCTATTCTATCGTTGCGAATGCAGAAGATTATTATTCTGTGGTCGTTTCTGATTATTCCTTTGCTGCTGCTAGGTGTATTCACGTATTACCCTGCAATCAGTTTGATTTCAATAAGCTTTACGGATTGGAATGGAATTTCATCGGTAAAAACAGGAGTAGGCTTGGATAATTACATTCGGGTGTTTAGTGATCCCAAGTATTTCGAAATCTTTAGTCATAATCTGATCTACTTTTTTGTAGGCTTTGTGCAAATCGGCTTATCTCTTTATTTCGCGGTCATCTTAAACAGCAAGCTGCGCGGAAGAAATGTCTTTCGTGCGATTCTGTTCTCGCCGTATATCATTAATAGCGTAGCCATTGCATTTATGTTTACCTTTCTGTTAAACAATGAAGTCGGTGCCCTAAACGTCGTGCTGAAGGAGATCGGTCTTGGGTCTTTATCCATGAATTGGTTGAGTGATCCGAAGATTATCAACTATACGCTGGCTTTTATGTCGACGTGGAAGTACATGGGCTTTATGATGGTTATCATCATTGGTGCCCTTCAATCGATACCGAATGATATTTATGAGGCAGCAAGCATAGACGGAGCAAACGGGTTTCAGGCGTTCCGCTTCATTACACTGCCGAGCCTAAGAAGAATATTGGAATTATGCTTTTTCCTAAACCTGAATGGAGCTTTATCTGCCTTTGAATTTCCGTTTGTCATTTTCCCATCGGGTTCACCCCTCGGCATGAGTGATACCTTCGTAACGAATACACTGCTGACCTCTTTCCGCTACAGTGATTTCGGTCTAGCTTCTGCAATGGGTGTTCTGTTAATGATCATTACCATCATTCTAGTTCTAGCTCAAAGATGCCTGCTCTTCGGGAGGGATGAGAAATGATTCGCACGCTTAAATATATCAGTCTGTTAATTGCTGCAGTCTGCATCCTGTTCCCGCCTTACATTGTGATAGTAGCGGCGTTCAAGACTCCAACAGAGTTTGCGTTATCGGCGGGGTATGCACTTCCAGGCAGCTTCTTTAACTTTGATAATTTTGCAAATGTTTTGCAAAAGGGTAACTTCCTGCGTTCTTACTTTAATATTTCGTACATTATTATTCTCTCTCTCGCTGGAAATATCTTGTTAGGCACGATGGTGGCTTATGCACTAGGCAGGTTTCAGTTCAAATTGAGGTCATTGATTCTAGGGGCATATGCAGGTGCGCTTGTCATTCCTGGAATCACAACTCAGGTAGCGACCTTCGGAATCATCAAGAATTTGGGTTTGTTTAATACTCACTATTCCATGGTGCTTCTATCACTCGGCGCAGATGTTGTTCAAATTTATATTTATTTGCAATTTATTAAAAATATCCCTTATGAGCTGGATGAGAGTGCTTATTTAGAAGGAGCGTCATTGTTTCGAATTTATCGATCTATTATATTTCCGCTCCTTACGCCAGCAACAGCGACCATTCTAATCTTGCGCACGATTAGTATTTATAATGATTTGTATTCACCGTATTTGTATATGCCTTCTCAGAGTCTAGGCGTTGTCACGACTGAGCTGATGAGGTTCTCCAACAGTTATGGCTCGTCCTGGACGATGCAGTCTGCTGCTATTATTCTCGTAGCGATTCCGATGGTTATCTTTTATTTGGTTCTTCAGAAATATATATTTTCAGGTGTAGTTAATGGAGCCGTGAAATAAGAAGGGGAAATGATCATGAAAACTAGAGTGCTGACCAAATATGTAAACAATCCAATCATGTCACCTGAACAAATGCCGCAAGAGGTGTTGTACACGTTTAATCCGGGGGCAATTAAATTTAACGATGAATACATCATGATGATGGACGTCACGACTTTGGATGACATTCATCGCATTTGGATTGCAAGAAGCCATGATGGGTATAAGTTTACTCCAGACCCTGAGCCAGTCAATTGGCCTGCTCCGGATCCGGACCATCCAGAGACCTGCACGTATGATCCGAGGATTACGCAAATAAGCGAGAACGAATTTATTATTTTATACGCCAGCGATTTATCCCAAAACGATGTGAGAATCGGCATATTGCGTACTTCCGATTTTGTCCATTTCGAGCGTGTTTGTACGGGAAGCGAACTTGGCAATCGGAATGGCGTGTTATTCCCTGAGAAACGGGATAATCTTTATGTGCGTTTCGATCGTCCATTCGGAAATGAATTGAACCCCTCCTATATGTGGGTCAGTTATTCTCCAGATCTTGTATTTTGGGGAAAAAGCAAACCTCTTTCCTATGAAGGCAAGCCATTCCGAGACGGATACAAGATGGGAGCAGGCGCTGTGCCAATCAAGACCGACAAGGGCTGGCTTGAGATTTACCATACCGTATCACAGACTTGTAATGGATTTATTTACCGGCTCAAAGCTTGTTTGCTCGATCTTGAAGATCCTTCTCGCGTTATTGGTTATACAAGGGACTATATATTATGGCCGGAGCATGACTACGAAATGAAGGGTAGAGTGGCGAACGTCGTATTTACTTGCAATGCGATCGTTGAGCCAGATGGTACGGTCAAAATTTACTACGGCGCGGCGGATACGAATATTGGCCTCGCAGAGGGGCGTCTCGATGACATTATCTCAGCCTGTGTTTAATTTGGAGGCTCAATTGCATCCCTATATAACAGCCGGCAATCATCCAACAGGAGCCATCATCATTTGCCCTGGCGGAGCTTATGGGGGTTTAGCAGAAAACGAGGGTGAGCCAATCGCCCTTTGGCTGAATACAGTAGGCATTTCCGCTTTTGTTCTGGAATATCGCGTGTCACCACATAAGCATCCGGCTGCATTATATGATGTGCAGCAAGCAATCCGGCATGTTCGCGAACATGCCGGGAGCTGGAATATAGATCCTAATCGTGTAGGCGTTCTCGGTTTCTCAGCAGGGGGACATCTAGCTTCAATGGCAGCTACTCAGTTTGATTTGCGAATACCTGGCGATGATGAGACAGCGCAGACAAGTTGTCGTCCGGATTTGATTATTGCTTGTTATCCTGTGATCAGTTTTGGCGAATACCGTAATGATCCTTCGATGATCAATCTGCTCGGTGCTTGCCCGGAGGAAGCGTTCAAGCGGCAATTATCCTCCGAACTGCGGGTCACAAGCCAGACCCCGCCAGCCTTTCTATGGCATACGGCTGATGACCAGGCTGTTCCCGTTGAGAACAGCTTGTTGTTTGCACTTGCGCTCAGTAAACATAAGATTCCATTTGATTTGCACATTTACGAGAGTGGCCCGCACGGAATGGGATTAGCGACTGGGAATGACCATGTAGGAGCATGGAAATCTTCGTGTGTAGAGTGGTTGAAGATTAGGAAGTTCATTCCATCAGCTCAAAAGAAAACTTAATCATCATAATAGCTACCAAAGTCAGGAGATGAATTCGTATGTTTAAGAGAGTGAACAAAATTCCTTACGATCAGGTGTCGATCAATGATGCTTTCTGGTCTGAGAGACTGGCCAGTATGCGTGAGCATACACTGCCGCATTTATGGGACAAATTCAGGGAAGACGGTTTTTTCCGAAACTTTGCCAGAGCTTCTGGAAGCTTGAAGAGTGCTTATGAAGGAGCGATCTTCAACGATGGTATATTTTATACGATGCTTGAAGGAGCTTGCTGGATTTATAAGGAGTGTCAGTCTCCTGACGTCCTAGCTCTGATAGATGAAGTTGTTGACAAAATTATCGCCATGCAGCAACCGGATGGTTATTTGAATTCTTATATCATAACGGTTGCTCCAGAACAACGATGGAGCGATCTGCTATTCGGACATGAGCTCTATACGGCTGGCACTTTTTTCGAGGCGTCCGTTGCACACTTTGAAGCAACCGGCAGTGAAAAATTGTTAACAGCGGCTTGTCGGTTTGCGGATTTAATTGATGCGACCTTTGGCGTGGATAAACGACTTGTTTATGAAGGGCACGAAGAGATAGAGCTCGGCCTAATCAAATTATTCGAGCTCACAGGCGAACGAAGATATAAGCAGCTGGCGGAGTTCTTTATCGAAATGAGAGGCAATCCCGAAGCTGAAGAGCAAATGTATAACGGTTGGTCGGCACTTGAAGGCGTTCCTCGTGAAAGAGGAGCACTTCCGTTCAGAGAGTACGGCATAGCTAAGTACATGCAGGCACATTTGCCTGTTAAAGAACAAGATACTATAGAAGGTCATGCAGTGAGAGCAACCTATTTGTATGCTGCGGTAACGGAAATTGCTGGAATGAACAATGACGCGGAGTATGCGGAAGCCATGCATCGCTTGTGGTCGAATATGGTAAATAAGAGAATGTACATTACAGGCGGGATTGGGGATAACGTCTGGCGGTGGGAAGGCTTCTCCACAGATTATAATCTGCCAAATGACGAAGCATATTGTGAAACTTGCGCTTCCATTGGCTTGGTATTTTGGAGCAGTCGGATGAATCTCCTTTTTGCGGATGCGCAGTATGCGGATGTATTGGAGCGGGTTCTTTATAATGCGCTTTTGGCCGGAATCTCTTTGGATGGAAAAGCATTTTTTTATACGAATCCGCTTGAGAACGAAGGAAGTCATCTACGCCAGCCTACATTTAGCTGCGCATGCTGTCCGCCTAATTTGACCCGGTTTATTCCTAAGATCGGTGAGTACATTTATGGATTGAAGGATAAAGAATGTTATGTGAATTTGTATATTGGCAGTGAGACAAAACTAAACATCGAAGGAAATACTATAAAACTAAAGCAGGAGACACAATATCCTTGGAATGGAATGACCAAGCTTACTATAAATCCTGAGGCCCCAACGTCGTTTACTTTAAAGCTACGGATACCGAGCTGGTGCAACCAAGCGGAAATTCGGGTGAATGGCGATTCAATTCCTCTAATAACGAATAAAGGCTATGCAAAAATTGATCGACAATGGCAAGAAGGAGACATCATCGAACTTTTGCTTGAGATGAAGGTCAAACGGGTGGAATCACATCCTAATGTCGAGAGCAACCGCGAGAAAACGGCTTTGGTGCGAGGGCCGCTTGTGTATTGCCTAGAGGGTGCTGACCATGATCATGATGTAAGAGATCTGGCTTTGAAGCGCAATTCTGAGTTCAGAGTTGAACATGTTTCCGAATTGCTCGGCGGGGTGACTGTTATTAAAGGTTCTGGTAGTGTCATAAGAAAAGCAGAATCCGCGCATAGGGAGCATTTCTGGCATACGCAGTTGTATGCAGAGACTGAGAGCTGCGAATGGCAGGAGGAAGCGGTGGACATTCAGGCTATACCTTACTATGCATGGGCTAATCGTGAGCCCGGAAGCATGGCAGTCTGGATTAATGATACGCCGAAATGGACGAAAGCTGGTCGAAGGTAGTCCTAACATTAGCTTCATTAGAATTCATTAACCTGTTGTTGTCTATAACCGCTAGCATAAATTGAAGTGCCTTATGAAAGATCCACATTAAACCTTGGTATCAGCCGAGATTAGATGTGGATTTTTATTATGGGATGGTGAAGCCCGAACGGAGACGGATATTTCTTTAGATACAGATAGAAAACAAGGTTTTGCCATATGCGAAACAAAATGCAGCTAACCTAACAGGCAGGTGAGCTGCATTTTTCTTTTTAGCTATTGTAGGCTAGCGATCGTGACGAGCTTCTTCATGACGATAGGTTTTCCAGCCCATATACTTGCCAAACGCTTCCTCCATAGAATCAGCAACGCTTGACATATTGGATGATACATGGTGTTCAAAGCCATTTTCACAAATATAACGAAGCAGCTTTTGGAATTTCGGTACTTGGACAACACCGTAACCTCCGAACGTCAGCAGTGGATCACGCGTAAACTGTCCTTCACCCGTATAGACTGCAATACCGCCATTCAAATCATCGGTTGCAATGCCGCAGTACGTGAATGTACTTGCTTTAATTCGTCCTTGGATCGTACCGAGCGTATTTTCCCTGCCCACCGTACCTGATAGGATCTCATGGTAATCCATATGAATTTCTTCGAAGACTTCCTTAGGCAAATTACTGCAGTGGAATACTACGCCTTTGTTCGGATCTTCCCCATAATTGTTGTTCCAGTCCAGCAATGCGCTTGGTCTGCCTGATGCCTGCTGCAGCGCATACATTCCGACAAGACCTGTAATGTCTACTTCGCAAGCGCTTGGAATCAGGCTGCTGCTCAGCATACTCATGATGGTGCAAGGCACGACACCAAAATATTCTTCCATGGAAGTCCAGCATTGCAGCGCCGTCCCCGATAGGTCATTATCGTTCATCCATTCCTCGACGACAACCCCGAGAGACGCCATACGAACCAAATTAGCCTTTGGAAATCCCTTTACATCGACATAAGCTGCGATTTCTTCTAGTTTACGTTTCACTGCGGGGTCATCTTCTTTGCGTTTGCCTGCTCGTCCGAATACTTCTGATAGATCCAATGTCTCAATCGTAATACCTGAACGCTCTAGCAGCTTTTCACTGTAACGGACGGTATTGAAGGAGGCTGGCCGGGCACCAATAGAACCGAGGCGAGCATTGCAAAGCGATTGGACAACACGGCAGGTAGCTGCGAAGCGTCGTAAATCAATTCGAAAGCTATCGCTATCTGGAGCTACGGTATGTAGTGTTGTCAATGTGAACGGAATGCCGTACTGCTTCAGGTTATTGCAGACTGACATTTTACCACAGAAGCTGTCGCGTCTATCTTGGATGCCCATCAAAGTAATATTGTCACTGAAGGCGTGGACGAGGATAGGGACGTTCAGACCCGAATAACGGATCGTGTTCGCAACAGCCTTCTCATCACCAAAATTAGGCAATGTGATGAGAATACCATCGATATGGTCGCGGTTAGCTTTAAATAAATTCCCGCAAACTTTGGCGTCGTCCAAGGTCATAACCGCACCGTTCTTAGTTGCATTTATGTCCAAAATGACGACATCGATGCCTTCTTCTTCAAGCACACGCAGTATCTCCACACGTCCTGTGTCACAGAGGTGACTAGGGAAAAATCCGCGATTGCCTACAATAACGCCAAGCTTCGTTCGTTTTAATTCTTTCCGTGCCATCGTTTGTATCCTCCTATAGGGGTAGCCCCAATATTAATGGTTATTCGTTGATTGTTTGTCTGCAGGCCCTGCCCATATGCCTTCTTGTTCTCTCCAATACCAGCCTTTTAATGGTCTACCGATAGGAAGCCGCTCCCAGCCCGAATGAATTCGGTTCTGAACCGTTTCCCATGGCTGGATACCGCCTGTCGCACCAAGGTGTTCGACACTGAAGGCTCCGACTGCTACGGCTCCGGTCATCGTAGCTGCTGGCCCAAGCTGAAGGATAAGACCTTGTATGAAGCCGGCAATTGTACAGTCTCCTGCACCTGTTGTGCCTATGACATTCGTACGAAAGCAAGGTGCCCATAACTCACGGTTTTTCCATTCCTCGCGAATGTCCAGAGCCAATTGGTTTGTTGAATGCAGCAGGAGCTGTTGGGAGCTGCGCATATATAATCCCGATGCGCCGAGCTTGAGTATGACCATGCCGCAGCCCATTTGGAGAAGTTCATCTGCAAGTTCCTGAATGGTCTCCTCAGGCACTACCTCGCATAAATCTCCGCCTAGCTGAAAGTATTTTTCATACTGGTCACGATTAATCATCATTAACATCTCTTCCAGACTAGGCATGAAAACGTCGACATAAGGAAGACATTTAGTTAATATGCCAATCCAATCTGCTGAGAAAGCGGCTGTCCCTTTACCTGGCATCGCCATATCTAGAGAAATGCTCATTCCTTTCGCCTTGGCCGTTCGTAGAATGTTGGATAATTGATCGCCACCATCGGCGTACATGCTTTTCATTAATGGGGGATAACCGAAATGAAAATGGCGAGATCCACTTACTTGGTCCCAAGCGATATCATGCTCGGAGAACGTGTCGTTTGTACCAGGGCAGTGCAGGAAAATACGATCTATCCCTGGAGGGTTGAGGACTATCGTATAGGAGCTAGTTTCTCCTGCTACCTGAGTAATGCCTTCCGCAAGAGAGGAATCAATGTCTCCGAGCAGTTTTAGGGTCAAGCTTCCGAAAAAATCGTCACTGACTTTTCCGATGAGACTCACGTTCGTCCCAAGCTGATGTAAGGCAATGCCTGTATTCGACACAGCCCCGCCTGTACAATATTCTGCCTCGCCTACCTCTACGAGAGTGCCTGGTAGTAGATGGCGGTTGCTGGGCTGAGTAGAGATGAACCTCGGTATAATATCTACCGAGATATGTCCGCACACGATGACGTCTACCTTTTCGGTAGACTCCTTATTGCGTGACATATTTCCGCCAGTAAGCAACAGATTCCTGATGATCAGGAATAATGTCGAATTCGGATGACCATGCTTCACGATGATAAATTTCAAAGATCAGCTCCGCTTCAGTAGCACCAGATGCTTCAAGGGCTTCAATGACTTTATTAGCGTGAATAATGCCTATTTCGTTGTATGCACTCGTGAATGGCCAATGTCGGCTGTATCCAGCCTCTGTTTGCTGGAGGTGGATAATGGGAGATTCGCTTCCCAGCTCACGAATCCAACGATACGGGTCGCGATCGTTCGGATGAGGGGCATGACCGGGATCAAGACAAAGTTTAAAAGGAAGACCCGCACCATCATTCAACCTTGCGAGCAGCTCCCTTGTTTCCTCAACGGTATTGGCGAACTCACGAGGAATGGACATCGGCTCGAAGATCATGCAGTTCATGCCGAGGTCTCGGCAGAACCAGCTGAGCTCCTGCCAATATTTGATGCCTTCAGCTGTTCTCTCTTCTCTGCATGCAGGATCATCGTAGTCATTGAAGGTAAGAATACCTGGGTGGCCGCCAGTCATCTTTGCCCCCATTCTTGAGGAAATAACAGCAAATTTCTTGAACCAATTCAGCCATGCCTTGCGCTGCTTGGCATCGGGATGCATGAAATGATTGACTCTAGTGAAAGAACTGAGGAAGCTGCTCGTTATCGAAAGCCCATATTTATCTGCGTTCTCTATAATTTGCTCCGTCTGTTCTTCAATAATGTCATCAGGGAGGTAGACGTTAAGGAGGTCGGCGACAAATTGGACATATTTAAGCCCCATTTCTTCGGCGACGATTCGTGTCCATACTTTTGGTTCAGGGTATTTGTTATTCGCGAATCCCATATTAATTCCTAGCTTCAAATCAAGCGTCATATAAAAGATATCCCCTTTACGTTCGATTTACATTAACGATAATGTTAACGTTAATGTTAATTAATATAGATCATATTGAAAGAGCTGTCAACGATTTATTACAGGGAATGGCAACAAATAAAACCCTTCATCTCTAGAGGATGAAGGGCAGGTGGAGGTGGAGTATTATTCCAGAAGCGATTTTGTACTACCACGGATAATTAGCTTTGCATCAGCGATTTCGTGATAGTGAAGTTCTGTATTTTGCTTATACATTCGTTTTATTAATATTTCAAAGGCTTTACGAGAAGTTTTACCTTTGGAGTTGCTTATACTCGTCAACGGAAAGGGAATATACATCCGTGATTGAATGTTATCAAAGCCCACAATGCTAATGTTTTCGGGTACCTTAATATTACATTTGTTTAAGAAAAAGACGGATTCCCACGCCATCATATCGTTGAAGGCGAATATGGCCGTAAACTGCAGCTTCGATTTGATCACTTCTTGGAGCTCATCTCTAGAGCCTCCCGAGATCGTAGATACTTCACGAATCAGTTCCGATCTTACGGATATTCCATATTCCTCCAAAGCTCGTTTGTAACCAATAAGTCGCTCACGAGCACTGGAAATCGAATGATGGGCATTAAGGAATAAGATCTCCTTGTGTCCAAGCTCTAATAGGTGCTGCGTAGCTAAATAACCACCCTTTGCATCATTGCTAACAACATAATCCATCGTGTCATTTTCCAAGTGGCGACCGAGAAGCACAAACGGGATTCCTAAGCGTTGAAGTATTTCCATATTGTTGTCGCTGCCTTGAGCGGGACAAATAATGATACCATCGACGTTCTTGGACAAAGCCGAAAATATCGCATTTTTCTCTACTTCTTGATCCTCATAGGAGTTTAAGATGAATGTGGTATATTCTTGCTTCCTTGCTGCCTTCTCAATTTCTTTCACAGCTATAGAGAAATGGGGATTCGATACATCAGCCACGATCACTGCAATGGTCTTCGTCATTCCCGAACGAAGAGAGCTAGCCAATGCATTACCGATATAGCCGAGCTCCTGTGCTTTTAGTTGGATGAGTTCAATTGTTGTCGCGGAAATATCTTCTTTATTCTTAAGCGCACGAGAAACGGTATTGACCGTAAATCCAGTCTGCTCGGCGATATCCTTTAAAGTAACGGCTCTAGTGGTTTTTTGATCCTTTTCTTTGCCCATTTCATCATTCCTTATCCCGAGTATCGGCGGTCCATTAGTATATGGTTTAAATACTAATGACAGCTATGCGAGTTGTCAATGTGACCGTGTAGCCAAGTATAGGTCAAGCACCTCAACGTAACTACGGATTCAACGCTAAATCCCTTTGCTTGTTAAAGGCGACGAAAACAATACATAGCAGCAATACAAGTCCTGGTCAAAAATCCGAATGAGTCACGGGCTATGTCTTTAGCTTGCCTGAATTCATAGTAGGAGAGCAAGGAAGTCTTTGTTTTAGTGAATACCTAGCGGCAGCAATCATTAAATGTAAACGATTGTACTTTAAGTAAATTAATGCACATATTAACCAATTTGGTTTTCTGCCTATAATTAAAATGCAAGTTAGTAGCTAAACAGAAGGAAAGAGGTGGTGTTTCTAGTAAGAAACAGGCACCAAAATAAAAGATTTATGGGATGTGCCAGGTTAGAAGGCTTATGACTATTTTGGAGGTGGATGTATGATGAAGAAGAAGTTTGCGATGTTTATCTCTATTTGTTTGATTTTTTTGTTAGCGCTTCCAGTATCGGCTTTTGCAGGTCCTGCTGTTCCTGGCAATGGGACGGATCTGAGTGAAACATTCGGAAACCGGAAAATTACGGTGAATGTCACTTCTTTTGATGCCAACTATCAGCCTGCGTCTAACGGTCCGGTCGAGGTCAGAGTAAAACTTTTGAATGGATATCCGGGTAATTACATTTATCAAACGGTCAACCTGACATTGACATCCTCGAGTCCAAGTCTAGGCTCGTATGTCTATACTTCAAACACGCTGGATTACGGTTGGAGGATTATTGAAATCGTAGCTGTCTTTGGTAATTTCGTTATTGGGAAGTCTACTAACTATTTAGTTGAGTGGTGACATCAATTTTATTTGCAAGCAAGCGATGAACAGAAGGAGCTGTCCCAAAAGCATGAAGTTCGCTGGAGAGATAGCTCACTTTCAACCCAAAAACATAAAAACATAGCCGTACAGGGTGTCTATTCCTGTACGGCTATGTTTCTCTTTTGCTCTATGGTTGCTTGTTTCATGAGATTATGGGCAAGCGCCTGATTTTGTCTTTACCATTTGCCGCTCTATGATTAAGGAATATAAGAAAATAGGAATTTAGGCAGCCCATATGGATTTTGGTTATCACCGCAAAGTACACCGTGAAGGTAAAGTCGTCAAGCATCTCAGAAGTAATATCGGGGTAGTTGCCAACGGATTTTCCCGCATATTAAAGATCTATCCCCATAAAAAGGATCTGGATATTCGACTTCACCTGCAATCTCCTTAACACTTTTATAAAAAGCCTACGCAACGGTGATCATTATAATGAAACAGGATATCGGCTTTTATACATTAATCTATTTAAACCAGCCCTTGCGCCATAACCAGAAAATCATGATAGACCCAACTCCCAACAAAACCCATAAGACCCCAAAATAACCCCAACGCCAAGTAAGTTCTGGCATATACTCAAAATTCATTCCATAAATGCTCGCAATGAAGGTTAAGGGAATAAATATGGATGTCATAACGGTTAGTGTCTTCATTATCTTATTCATTCTGTTTGCATTTATTGAAATGTAGCTGTCCCTCATATCTGCGGTCATTTCTCGATTAGATTCAATCATTTCGGAAAGCTTCAGCAAATGGTCGTAAATATCGGTAAAGTATACGACTTGTTCTTTTATTCCATCAATTTTCTCAGAATTAATTACTCGGTAAAGAAGCTCCCTCATAGGTAAAACGGTTTTTCTGAGTTTGAGCAAATCAGAGCGGATATCGAAAATGGTATCCATTAATTTTTCAACGCTTTCATTTTTAACATTGTCTTCAATTTCATTTAATTGGTCTTCTATTTGATACAAAGTTGGAAAGTAATTGTCAACCAATTTGTCCATGATTGAATAAGCAACAAAAATATGACCTTTCTCTGATAAACTTTTATGTTCAATTATGCGGCTCCAAGCCTCATCTACCTCTCTGCAATTGGATAAATGGAATGAAACCACGAAGTTTATGCCTATAAACAAATCAATTTCTTCAGCTTGCAAAGTTTTTTGGTCAATGGAGTGCAGTACAAAAAAGTGGTCAGCATCATAATGGTCTAATTTTGGACGCTGTAAAAAGTGCAGACAATCTTCAATAGCTAAGGGGTGGAAATGGAAATAAGTCTCCAATAACTTTGTTTCTTCTTCTGTTGGAGAATTAAAATCAACCCAAAACCATTTAATGTTTGAATTAGTAAGGTCAGTTATGGAAATATCCGTTATCACTTTCAAGTCATTGGTTACAGCAATTGTTCGAAGCACAAAACACCATCCTCATGTGAAATCCTGATTAAGGATAGTATAGCATTTCCCATTTTATTTTACTTGCTCATGTTGAACCAAACCAAGCACGGTATAGCGCATGTACTCCCTCTATGATATCCTCCTTGCTCAAACCGCCGAATCCGATCTGCACCATGGAATTCTCAGCTTCAGCCCGTTCTGCCCAAAAGGGAGATACAGGGTAGACCCTGACGCCTTCTTCCTCCGCAGCGGCAATCAACTGATGTTCATCCATGCCATTATGCACACGCAACAAAATATGAAGTCCGGCATCCTGGCCGATTATGGTTGCTTGAGCGCCCATCACTTGCTGAATCGTTGATATCAGCGTGAATTGCTTCTCTCGGTATACATGGCGCATCCGGCGAATGTGGGCTTCCCAATGTCCATTTTTCATAAACAGCTCCAACGTTTTCTGGTGAAAACGTGATACCGTTTGGTCATACAACGGGTAGTTTTGCTCACCGTGCAGCTCTATTAGCTCCTGAGGCAGCACCATGTAGGCGATGCGTAGGGAAGGGAGCAGGCATTTTGAAAAAGTCCCCAGGTAAACCGTGCGATGATGGGTATCGAGGCTCTGCAGGGACGGTATGGGTTTGCCGACATATCTGAATTCGCTATCGTAATCGTCCTCGATAATAATCCCATTCTGGTCGGCTGCCCATTTCAGCAATTGCATTCTTTTGGGGAGCGGCATGACCATTCCATAGGGGAACTGGTGGGACGGCGTCATGTACACGATGCGGGATTTGCTTTCATAAAGCTTCTGTATATTCAGCCCATCCGTTTCCAGCGGAATAGGGTGGATGTGAAAACCATGATGCGCAAAAATCGTCCTCACTCCGTCATATCCCGGCTCTTCCATTGCCATCCCGTTGCTGTTGTCGTTGCTTGCCCCACCTATTAAGCGGGATACCACGCCAAGTAAATACTGCACACCAGCTCCAATCATAATTTGATCAGGTGTGCAATTGACTCCTCTGGAGCCGTGCAAATATGTGGCGATTTCTTCTCGAAGCCCAGGTTCTCCAAGCGGATCGCCATATGAACACAAGTCCTGTTGATCCTGGTGCAAGCTTAGATTGGATAGCTTTCGCCAAGTGGCAAATGGAAAATGCGCAGCATCAACATCGCCATAGCGAAAATCGTAGCGGATCGCCGAGCTAACCTGTGCCCTATTTTTCAACTCCATCTTATTTATTTGATGCGACAAAGGCAACGACTCCAGCTCCAGATCAATAACGTATAGGCCGCTCCTGGGCCTGCTTTGAACATAACCTTCGGCTAACAGCTGTTGATAGGCCAAATCCACCGTATTGCGGCTAATATGGAGGTGGGCAGCCAGCGACCGAATAGAAGGCAGCCGTGTCTCAGCGGCCAGCTTTCCTCTCAAAATTTCTTGCTTAATATATTGATAAAGCTGGGAGTATAACGCCTCTCCAGACGCTCTGTTCAACAATACCGTCAAATCGATCATTCATATCCTCCTTGTAATAAAAATTGACCCTATAAACTAGTTTAGTTTTGTCACTACTTATGGGGTCAATTGATTAATACAATTATAACACTTCCAGTCAGTCGAATTTGGATGAATGCCAGAAGACAGGAACACTATCGCTTTAGGAGGAGAAGGAATTGAATAAACAAATAGGCTCCAATGAAAAAATAGATGCAGGCCACCAGTCAGACTTGGCGATGAAGACCTTTAATGACCACCCGGGTTTCCGCCGGATGTTTGCCCCAGACAAATTGACAATCGGATTATTTTTGCCGCTTAAATTTTATACAGGTCAGATGGATGTTTTACAGGGCCAAGCTGATCTAGTTGAAAAGATGGATCAAAGCAATTTTGCTGCCGTCTGGGTACGGGATGTCCCGCTATTTGACCCCGGCTTTCGGGATGCAGGGCAAGTATTCGATCCATTCGTTTATCTGGCCTATCTTGCTGCAAGGACAAAAAACATATCCTTAGTAACAGGAAGCGCGGTCTTCACGCTTCGCCATCCCATAGATTTGGCCAAGGCGGCTGCATCCATAGATGTGCTTTCTGGCGGGCGGCTTGTGTTAGGGATTGCTTCCGGAGACCGTGCCGCTGAGTTTCCAGCTTATGGACTAGATGCGGATCATCGAGATGGACGTTTCCGGGAGACGGTACAGTTTTTTCGGGAGCTGATTCATCAGAGAAGTCCTGAAATTCAATCTTCGCTTGGTAGAATGGGAGGGCTTGAATTGCTGCCTAAGCCAGCAGCTGGCGGTATTCCACTTATCGTGACGGGTTCAAGCAGGCAGTCTCTTGATTGGATTGCGGAGCACAGCGACGGCTGGCTCACTTATCCCGAAGCGACGGCAAATGAGGCAGGTCCCCGAATGCTCGGCCGTAAGATCAAGGCTTGGCGGGAAAAAATCCCCGGCGGCATATTCAAGCCGCATATGACCAACGAATGGATTGATCTTGTGGAAGATGTCAATTATCCTCGAACCCCGCTTCGCGGCGGATACATATTGCGTACAGGGCGTGCAGGCCTGATTCAGCTGTTGGAGGAATGGCAGGCAGTTGGGGTCAATCATGCTGCGCTCGGCATCCAATTTTCAAGCCGGCCACCTGCCGAAGTCATTCAGGAGCTGGCAGAGGAAGTATTGCCGCTTTTCCCTACGCATGCTGGGCCGAAGCCGCTGTTTACTGGGTGGTAGAGGATGAAGGGGGCTCAAACAGAAATTTACTGGACAACCTTTACCCATTCCCTGTTTAGTGGCATACCGCTGCAAGTAGCGGCGACCGAGCGAGGGTTATGTCTAATCGCGTTGCCGGATGACACCCATATGAACCTGAAGCAATGGGTCGGAAAGAAGTTTCCTAATGCGAAGCTGATAAAACATCAGAGCAGGCTTTCTCCATATCTGGAGCAGCTGCAGTCCTATTGTGAGGGGGAAAGCACGTCATTCGAGATCCCTCTTGATTTACAGGGGACTAATTTTCAGATTTCTGTTTGGACAGAGCTGATGAAAATTCCATATGGGCAAAGCCGCAGTTATTTTGATATTGCGAAGATGATAAATAATCCCCAGGCCACACGCGCAGTGGGAAGCGCCAACGGGGCCAATCCGATTCCTATTGTCATTCCATGTCACCGTGTTATCGGGAAGAACGGCACATTGACGGGGTACAGTGGAGGCTTGCAGGCAAAAGAAAAGCTGCTTCGATTAGAAGGTTATTTTGATTACACGGTTTCGGGCCATGCTCGTTTTGACTTTTGAACGGATCTTCATCGTCCATTTCCTGAAAATCGATATCCAATGCCTCGCACGGTATGAATATGGCGCGGAGCATCGGACATGTCTTCGAGGATGGAGTTGTGCTCCCAGGCAATGCATCCTCAACTGCCTCTACAAAGGCTATCTATATTATGAATGACGTACGCTGTTTCTTACGGATAGCTCTTAATAACGAGCAGTGGAGCGTGTCGCCAGCAAAAAGCTGAAGCCCATAAAGAGGCTCCAGCTTTTTTGTATTAGTTGCCTATCTTTTCCGCCAAGCTCATTTCCACGCACATGAGAATAAAAGCGCCTGCGCCATGCAGATCATTTTCGCTGGTAGGACGGGCGATATAGTGGGCGTAATCACCTATTCCTGTGCCGATACAGATTTGGCCAATGATGACGTGGCCATTCTCATCAAGCTTCAGCGTATCAATAACGCCCTGATAGCCCTTCCAAGCATATTGCAAATACTTGGCATCCAGATAACCGAATCTTACCGCTTTGGCAATGGCATGAACGAACAGGGCGGTACAGGAATTTTCCAGCCAATTATCCGGCTGCTCTGGCTTGTCGACAACCTGATACCATAAACCGGTCGCAGCATCTTGGAAGTTAGTCAGTGAAAGGAGCAGGTCCTGTAGAATACGGACTAGCGCTGCTTTATCCTTATGATCCTCAGGCAGGTATTCGAACATTTCCAGCAAGGCGACAGGGTACCAGCCGATCGCTCTACCCCAGAACTCTGGAGCAAGCCCCGTATCTGGGTCAGCCCAAGCGGCTTCCTTCGTTTCATCCCACCCGTGGTACAATAAGCCGGTTTTCGGGTCCTTGGTGTGTTTTGCCATCATAAGCGCTTGGAACGTCATCAAGTCAAAATAGTCGCTTTCCCCAAACGTCTTGCCGAACTGGACGGCAATAGGGCCCGCCATGTATAAGCCGTCCAGCCACATTTGATTCGGGTAATGCTCCTTATGCCAGAACCCGCCCGAAGGATTCGTTTTCCATGACTTTAACAGCGGAACAAGGGTATGCAGCGCTTTTTTATACCGTTCGTCGCCCGTTTGCTCATACAATCTAAACAGAAGAACACCAGGCTGTATATCATCCAGTTCATCCGGATTGTATTTCTTAATGCTTCCGTCCACGAGAATTTGGCTGTCTACCCAGCGTTTAATATAATCATTGTATTTGTCCTTCTTCGTTTCCTGCCAGCATTTCTCCATACCCGACAGAAACACGCCCTGATGATAGTGAAACCGGTCTGGCGGAAGCAATTCCGGCTCAAATTTATCCATTAACGCCTCGCAGGCCTTCTCGGCCCATTGGATGGGGGAAAGGGTGTCTTGCACTCGATTTTCAGACGTAGTATTAGCATTCGAAGCATTCATTGCATTCATTCCTCCTTCTTGTATTAAGTTTAGTTTAGCAGAGGATCATGTACATTTTTTGCGAAAATACCTTTATTCTTCTTATATCTTGCAGAAAATAAGCTGAGGCGTATAATAAAATGACATAACAGATGAGGGGCGGAGCCTAAAGATGGGAGATTTTCAATATGAAAATAAGGACGGGACTTTATTGGTTTCCCACCGGAAGGCGCTAAGCCACAATATGCCAGCCAGCCATTTTCACAGCACCTATGAAATTTTTTATTTAATGTCGGGAAAACGGGAGTTTTTTATTAAGGACAGGACCATGGTGATCAATGAAGGGGATGTGATTATCATCTCTCCCAATATTTTGCACCGGACGACCAACACAGAAACGCCCCAGCATGAGCGGCTCATTATTAATATTCATGAGAGCAACATGGCCTCGGCTAATGGCTCTTATATAGACACGCTGCAGCCGCTGTTTGAGCAGGAGTACATCATTATTAAATGCTCCTTGCAGGACAGGCTCTCCATCGAGGCGCTATCCAAGCGGATCATCGAGGAAATTCAGCATAAAAAAACAGGCTTCGAGATGTATGCGCAAACTTTGGTTTTGCAGCTGCTTCTGGTTTGCTGCCGGCATATTAGACAAAACAGCATCGAGCCCCTAGAATCGCCAAGTCCGATGCATGAAAGAATTTCGGAGGTTGTCCGCTATATCAACAGCCATTATATGCAGGAGCTGTCGCTTCATCCGCTAGCAGAGAGATTTTATGTCAGCCCCTATTATTTAAGCCGTTTTTTTAAAGAGGCAACAGGCTTTACGTTCGTGGAGTATTTGAACAGCGTCAGGATCAAGGAGGCGAAAAAGCTTTTGGAGCAATCGTCGATGAAGGTCAATCTGATTGCGAGGAAGGTAGGCTTCGGCAGTGTGACGCATTTCGGCAGAGTGTTCAAGTCAACGACGGGACATAAACCATTATTTTATAGAAAGGGAAAGTGAGCGATCGTTTCGGTGGGTTTATAATGGATGTGACACTAACCAACAGGAAAGTAGCTATACTTAAAGTGCGTACTTATATAATGGCAGCGTGCGCTTTATACTCAAGAGGCCAATCACACTTTAGGAGGAGCCTTCATTGAAAACACTCATTATTGTCACACATCCCAGCTTAGAAACATCGGTCATCAATAAGCGATGGATAGAAGAGCTTGCGAAATATCCGGAAAAATATACGATACACGAATTGCATAAAGCTTACCCTGATGGAAACATCGACGTGGAGAAAGAACAGCAGTTGGTTGAAGCACATGGAAATCTGATTTTGCAGTTTCCTATTTATTGGTTTAATTGTCCCCCTCTCCTTAAAAAATGGTTGGATGAGGTTTTAGCCTATGGATGGGCCTTCGGTTCCAAAGGTGGGGACAAATTGAAAAATCGCAAAGTGGCGTTAGCTGTATCCGCGGGAGCAACAGAAGAGAATTATCAGGAAGAGGGAAAATATCGCTACACACTTGCCCAATTATTGGCTCCTTTTGAAATTTCCTTCCTGTATTGCAGTGCTGATTATCGCTCCTATTTTGCTTTTTATGGTACAGAAGCGGAGCCGGGTGAAAATGAACCCGGTGCAGCCGTCTCAACGTCTGCAAGCAAGCTAGAAGCAAACGCAGTGGCTTATTTGAATTT
Organism: Paenibacillus sp. R-74696; assembly: GCF_055814915.1. Classification (NCBI taxonomy): domain Bacteria; kingdom Bacillati; phylum Bacillota; class Bacilli; order Caryophanales; family Paenibacillaceae; genus Paenibacillus; species Paenibacillus sp. R-74696. The sequence goes on along the minus strand of NZ_JBPULM010000030.1, from coordinate 386,132 downwards.
TGTTGACAGCCTGTGACCTTGCCGCTGCTCAGTCTCCAACGCAGGCGAACATGACAAAAATGTAACCATTCCTCTCTTGTTTATCATCTAAATCGAACGACGGGACTGGCTGTAAACCCTAAAATGAAGAGGTTGGAGCGGCAGTATTGATTTGTTCGAGCTAGCCAGCTCCAAAATTAGGGTAAGCAGGGAGAGGATTTTAATTGATCCACAATAAGAAACGAACCCGCATCACATCCGGTATTTTGGCGGCACTTCTGACGCTGACTTTTGCAGGTGAAGCAAGCGCAAACGCGCAGCGGCCGGAATCCCCTTCTTCTGTCGCAATCAAACCTCAAGCCTCACTTAGCAGTGCCGCTACAAGTCATTTCACGAGCGGCCCGCGTGATGCCAAGGAGGTCGAGGCCTTTTTTGATGCTTTTTTTGAGCAGGATGCCATCCGGCAAAAAGCGGGGGCCGCTGTCATATCCGTCGTGCAAGGAGGAAAAGTACTCGTATCCAAAGGCTACGGTGTAAACGACCTGACGTCCAAGTCGCCTGTTGAGGCAAGCGAGTCCACCTTCCGAATCGCCTCGATCTCCAAAGTGTTTACGGCTGCTGCCATTATGCAGCTTGTCGATCAAGGGAAAATATCGCTTCAAGATAATATTGAAAAATATTTGGATGGTTACCAACTAAACAATCCCTATGGTACGCCGGTTACCATCGAGAATCTGCTGACGCATACGACGGGCTTTGAGGTGCGCGAGCCTACAGATGCCAGTTATTTATTTGATCCCGCCCAAAAGCCGATTTCGCTCAAGGAAAGCATCTTTGCTGTGTTTCCGCCAGTCACTCGTCAGCCGGGAACCTCTTATATGTACGATAATTTCGCATCGCGGCTGCAAGGCTACATCGTCCAGCAGGTAAGCGGAGAGCCTTTCGCGAGCTATGTGCAGAGGCATCTGTTCGAGCCGCTTGGCATGACCTCCAGCCATTTTAGCCTTACGAAAAATGAAGCCGAACGGCTCGTCACCTCTTACGATGCGGCGGGAGGGGCTATTCCGGTGTACGATTTTTCACCGAGCGAGTGGCCGGAGGGCAGTATGCTATCGACAGCCGCCGATATGGCGCTGTTTATGAAAGCCTTTTTGAACGATGGCCGGGCGGAAGACGGCACGATTATTTTGTCGCCCGAATCGGTGAAGGCCATGTCGACCTATCACATTGCCATCGATCCGGACTTTCCGGATATGACATACGGCTTTGAATCGTCTGTGGCTCCATCTCATACGAATGGTGAAGCTGTCATCTCCAAGGGAGGCGATATACTTGGCTTCAGCTCGCTCCTCTGGCTGCTGCCAGATCGCAAAACTGGTGTTTTCGTATCCTATAATTCGAATCAGGATTTGCGCAATGAGCTGTTTGCCGCATTTATGGATCACTATTACGCTGGTCACCCATCGAAATATGAAGCTGCTGCTGGCTTTAAGCCGCAGCCTGCGAAGGAGCTCGCCAAGTTTGAAGGCTTGTATTCGGATTTGCGAATTAAGCTGCTAACGAAGGTCGAAGCGACGGGCAACGGCATTCTTACCGTAAGCGATATTTCCAGCCGTCAACAATTGAAGCAGGTCGATGATTTGCTGTTTGTGGATGAGCAGGGCAATCCCCTTGCATTCAAGGAGGATGCGGACGGGAAAATCAGCTATCTGAAATATGCTAATCTCTTCAGCTACGCCGCTAAAATACCGGAGCATCAGGAAGGCTTCCCAGACGTATCGATTGGTCATCCCTATGCCAGCTACATTTTGGGCTTGAAGTCGCTTGGTCTTTTGACAGATGATTTGTCTAAGCCGTTTCAACCGGAGCAAGCGGTCACCCGCGGCGCCTTCATCCAAGCTTTTAATGCGATATGGAGCATTCCTGAATCCGCGAACCCGTCCTCGTTTAAGGACGTCGAGCATTCACCGTATCGCAAAGCGATTCAAGCCGCCGTTGAGGCGGGGCTGCTGAATGGGAGCGAGGCCGGCTTGTTTGAGCCGGACCGGCCTATTCTTCGGGAAGAAGCGGCGGCGATCGTTTTTCGCTTGCTGACGATGACGGGCATCAGGACGCAGGATACGACTGCAACGCTTGCGCCCGGCACATCGAAATGGGCGATTGATGCCGTTAGCTCTATAGTGAAATGGCAGCTGCATGGGCCAGAGGTGACCGAAGCCGGCGGGAAGATGGACTACGGCTCGCGTCGGGCATTAAATAAGCAGGAGCTGGCAGCGCTGCTGTTCACAATGCTGCTTCCGGCATAAAGCTGCGAAGCAGGGTTATTACTTGGGGGGCAATAATTTGCCGCCCCTTTTTGTGTGGAAACTTGTAATGGTATGATGTAGGAAGCGGACACTTGGGTGGCGGGGCTATTCAAGGCTGCGAACAACCGCGGGAAGGGATTTGGCTCTAGTGGATTTGAAAATATTGCTGATAGAAGATGACGATGCCATTTTCCATTCGTTGAAGGAGAGGCTGGAGCAGTGGTCGTTTCAAGTAACGGGCCCAGAGCGATTTGACGATGTGATGCACACTTTTATTAAAGTGCAGCCGCAACTTGTTATTATTGATATTCAGCTTCCTATGTATGATGGCTTTCACTGGTGCCGGGAAATTCGGGCGGTGTCGAAAGTGCCGATTTTCTTTTTGTCCTCGCGTGATCATCCTTTAGATATGGTCATGGCGATGAACATGGGGGCGGATGATTATATTCAAAAGCCGTTTCATATGGACGTGCTGCTGGCCCAAATTCAGGCGATTTTTCGCAGAACCTATGCTTACGGAGAGGCAGCGGCTGATCTGATCGAATGGAACGGCTCTATTATTGATATGAAACGTGGGCTGATCCGCAAACACGGACAGGATGTGCTTTTGACGAAAAATGAATTTTTTATCCTCGTCGTGCTCGTCCAGGCGAAGGATACGGTTATCTCCCGCCATGATCTCATTCGCAGGCTGTGGGATGATGAGCAATTTGTCAACGACAATACGCTGACAGCGAATATAACCCGGCTGCGCCAGAAGCTGGCGGTTTTCCAGCTGGAAGAAGCCATTGTAACTAAGAAAGGGCTGGGCTATATGGCCGCCACGTTATGAGGGGGGAAAGACTTGCTGCACCGTTATTTATATGACAGAAAAAGCTGGATCGCGTTCTACCTGCTTTCTTTGCTGTTCGTGGATTTGCTAATCTGGCTTGACAATGGCATTGCGATTCAGGCGGTTTCGATGCTGTATATGAACGGGCTGCTCATGCTTGCGCTGGTGGCTTTTTTAGGGTGGCGCTTTCAAAAAGAAACAGCTTACGCGCGCGCACTGGCAAGCACAGCTGAACAAATAGAGGAGGACTGGAGCGAAACGCTGCCGCCCGCTTATTTTTATCATGAAGAAGCTGCGAATCGACTTTTGCGAGCGGCCGGCCACTGGTATTCGGACAAGCTTTCAGCTAGCTATGCGGCCCATACGGTGGAGCAGGAGGATACGGCGGCATGGGTGCACGAAGTGAAAGCGCCGCTGACCGCCATGAAAATGACGATAGATGCCGACAGGAGCAGCCAGGCGCTGCGAAAAATAGAATCGGAATGGCTGCGCATTCATCTGCTCATTGACCAGCAGCTGTACATTTCACGGCTCCCTTCGCTCGAGGCGGATTATGTGCTGGAGCAGGCCGGGATTCAGCAGCTTGCTGCCCTGGAAGTAAGGGAGCTGGCTTCTTGGTGTGTAGAGAAAAATATAGCCGTCCTGTTTGAAGGCGAAGAAGCAATAGTCAGGACGGACCGTAAATGGTGCCGTTTTGTGATGAGGCAATTGCTGACGAATGCGGTCAAATATAGCCCAAAGGGTGGTACGATACTTCTATTGACGACCGTAGCGCCCGAGGGCCAGGTGAGGATCACGATCAAGGATGAGGGACCAGGGATTGCCGCTCATGACCTGCCACGTATTTTTGATAAAGGGTTTACTGGGGGAAACGGCAGGCTGCAAAATGCGGCAACCGGACTGGGGCTTTATTTAGCACGGACGGTTGCGCTCAAAATCGGGGTTGACCTGACTGTGCAATCTGGGCTGCACGCAGGAACAGCAATGGAGATGACCTTCCCTATAAGCAATGCGTTCGAAGCGATTCGGGCATGACCGTCAGAGCAGGAGGCTATGGAGATGAATCATAACAATTTGCCAAAAACCGTGCTGCATGCACAGCAGGTTCGTAAATCATTCGGTGTCAGAGGCAACGTTCAGCAGGTGCTTAAGGGGATCGATCTACGTGTCATAGAAGGGGAGTTTGTCGGCATTATGGGGCCGTCCGGCTCAGGGAAGTCCACGTTGATTCATGTACTGTCGACCCTCGATAAAGTGACGGAAGGTAAAATATTCGTCGAAGATGCGGACATCTCAAATATGAAAAATGCCGAGCTGTCTATTTTTCGGCGCAATAAGCTTGGTTTTATTTTTCAGGATTATAATTTGCTGGACACGTTGAGTGTAAAAGAGAACACTTTGCTGCCCGTATCGCTTGGCAAGTTGAATAAGAAAGCGGCCGAGGCAGCATTCCAGACGATTGCCGCAGACCTGGGCATTTTGGAAATTGCCGATAAATATCCGCATGAAATTTCCGGAGGCCAGCGGCAGCGGACTTCTGCGGCACGGGCATTGATCCACGAGCCCTCCATTGTATTTGCAGATGAGCCGACAGGGGCGCTGGATTCGAAGGCAGCTTCCTCGCTATTGGGAAAGCTGGAGGCGCTTAATCGGTCGCGCAGCCTAACCATTATGATGGTTACGCATGATCCGGTAGCCTCAAGCTATTGCAGCAGGGTCGTGTTTTTGAAGGATGGCCAGCTGTATTCGGAAGTGTACCGTGGTAGCAAAACCCGGCAAGCCTTTTACAAAGCTATTATGAATGTGCAGGCTGTGCTCGGAGGTGACCACGTTGACACTGTTTGAGCTGGTCATCCGCAGCATGCGCAGCAATATGAAGCATTATTATCTCTATTTTTTTGCGCTTATTGCCAGCACGGCCCTTTATTTTGTATTTGCTACCTTGCAGCACGATACTTCCATCATGGCAGCGACATTCGGAGATGTTCAATTCGCTTCGTTGTTTAAGGTGTCAGGGATGCTGCTGCTGGCCATTGTCATCCTATTCATTTTGCAAGCAAACCGTATTTTTCTGGGACGCCGCAGCCGTGAAATCGGGCTATATCAGCTGGTAGGTCTGACCCGCAGAGGGGTGCTGCTGCTGCTCGTTGCCGAGCATATGCTGCTTGGAATAGGTGCGCTCCTTCTTGGTATCGGGTCTGGTGCGCTCGCTTCGCGACTTTTTATCCTTATTCTGATGAAGCTGATCGGTATTGAAAAGGTCATAACCCTCTCATTCTCAAGCTCAGCGGCTGTTCAAACTGCTATTGTATTTGCCATGCTAATCGGTCTTACATGGATACAAATCGTGTTTAAAGTTTATTTTACTACACTCCTCGAGCTGTTCAAGAACGATCGGCAGGGGGAGCATCCGAGACAGCCGAAAGCGGTTCTCTCCGCCATGATGGGACTGCTCAGCTTGGCGCTGATCGGGGCGGGCTATATGCTAGCTGGCAAACCGTTTAGTCAGGAGCCGTTTCTGCAAATGCTGGTTATTCTGGCTTCAACCATACTCGGAACCTACCTGCTGTTTCGTGTCACAATCGGCTGGCTGCTTTACTTTGTACGAAGGAGCAAGAACGGACAGCTTGGGTTGAAAAACAGCTTGTCATTGGCTCCGGTTATGCATCGAATGAAAGCCAATGCGAGCTCACTTACGCTCATAACGGTTTTGTCGGCGATGACTCTGACCATGGTGGCAATCGCATATTCGCTGTATTACTCAGCCGAGAGCGAGGCCCGCGGGCTGCTGCCTTACGATTTTATTTTTGAAAATAAGGGGCAGGCTGCAAGTTCATTTGGTGCGGAGCTGGAGCAGGCAGAGCTAACGTTTAAGCATCAGGCGGTTGAGGCTGTTCGGCTGACAGGTCAATTGGGCAATGGCAGGGAAGGAGAGCGCAGTCTCCTGCTGCTTGCAGCGGAACAACTGCAGGCGAGCGGTGCCGATATTGTCATGCCTGGGGAAGGCGAGGCCGTCTGGTACAAAGGACATAGGGATGCATTAAGCAAGGAGACGGATACCGTACTTTTTCCGCAAACCGTGGATTTTGAAGCAAGCGGAATTCCCCTAGCCATTAAGGTGATCAAAGGCCTAGATCGTTATGCGATGAACTACTACGTAAAAGGTAGTCAACTCATCGTATCCGAGTCGACCCTGCATGCTATTCGGGAGCAGCTGCCCGCTGCTTCTGAATCGGCAACCATTCGGATAAATACGTACCAAGTTGCAGCTAAGAGCGAGCGCGCAGCGGCAGCGGGCTACTATGCAAAATATGCCAAGGCAGATGAGAACCGGCCGGACTTTGACACCTATTATAAGCAGTCGCTTCAAAAGTTCGGACTCATCATTTTTATAGCAGGTTTTTTAGGACTTATATTCCTGGTGGCGACTGGCAGCATTTTATACTTTAAGCAGATGACAGAGGCGGAGCAGGAGAGGAAGAGCTATACTATTTTGCGCCAGCTTGGGTTCGGAGAACAAGAGATTATGGGCGGTATTATCCGTAAACAGCTGTTCGTGTTTGCGATTCCACTGGTGATTGGACTTGTCCATTCCATTGTCGCCGTAAAAGCAGCTTCAGCGCTGACGTTGTCAGATATTACATTTCCGGCAGCTGCGGCCATGGCGATGTATACGGTCATTTATTTCGTGTTCGCTGTGCTTACCGTAGGTTATTATCGCCGAATCGTTAGGCTGGCGTTGTAGCAGCTAGGTTGGTAAGCTGCTTAGGAATCCTTCATCCAACAAACAAGCTGGAGCCCGTAAAGAGGCTCTAGCTAACCGCCTGCCTGACTCATTTTTCTCTATTTACAAACCAATGGTCGGTTTGTATAATCAGAATATATACATAAATCGCTACATTTAAACGGGAGGCAAACGATGAAGAATGAAGAACGCCGGAAGCAGACCATCCGGCAATTGCTGGATGCAACGAAGGAACTGCTGCAGGACAAAAGCTGTCATGCAATTACTTTGAAGGATATTATGGAGCAATCGCAATTATCCAAAGGAGCTATTTTTCATTACGTGAACAGCAGGGATGAGATTTTTGCCTGGGTGCTGCAGGATCGACTCGAAAGCATCAATGAACATTTTAACGCCGAAGTTGCCAAAACCACGGGTAAATCATTCGAAGGACCGATGCATATTATTTCCAAAAACCTTGCAGGGTTGGAAGACAGTGATGAAGTGACGAACAAAGTACTTCTATATTTGCTGGGCAGGGAGGATGAACCCGCTATCGCGGAAGTGCTCCAGCATTTTTATGAGCGATCGGTGTTTTTATCTAAGCAATGGATTGTAGCGGGTCAGGAGCATGGGGTGATTGAGGAGACGGTGAATCCAGATATAACGGCTGAATTGTTCGTTCTGCTGTCGTTAGGGCTGCGTGTCCGGGCGTCCTTCCCCTTATCATCAGCCTCACTTGCTGTGAAAGAGCTAACGGACTTCATGGCCGGCATCCTCAAGAAACAGTAGTTCCTCGATAAAAACAAGGTATCACTATCGATTATTTTTTATATCATGCTTGCAATAAAACTTCTAAATGATACGGAGGAATCATCATGGCACCATTAATAGCCCTTGTCGCATCTTTTTTGTTATTCAGGATCATAGGTTTGCTGGGCTTATCCTATTTCGATGATTGGCATACAGCCTTGCAGGCAGCGATAGCCATTATGTTTTTGCTGACCGCTTCCGCTCATTGGGGTAAACGCAGAAAGGATCTCATACGTATGGTTCCGCCTGCTTTTCCAAAAAAAGAATGGATCGTGACTGTAACCGGATGCCTGGAAATTGCCGGAGCAATCGGTATATGCCTGCCTGCATTTTCACTTGCTGCTGCTATAGGCTTAACGTTGATGCTCGTCGCCATGTTCCCGGCCAATATCTATGCGGCACGCGAAAAAATGACGATTGGCGGCAGGCCTGTACCAAAGCTGCCTTTCCGTGTCTTGCTGCAGCTTATCTTTATTGCAGCGATTCTGCTAGCCTCCCCGTTGTTCGGGCAGTGAGCTTGACCTAGAGACAGAATAGTGATCAAGCGCTGTGATATCTAGTACAGGGCTGACTAAGCCTACAAGCCATTTATATGATAACTTATAGGCATAGGCTGCCTTTCATTTACTGTCCGCTAACCCCTATTGATTTAATTCCCAAGTACTACATTGTCCACATAAACGGCAGTGGTTCCGGAAGCGTTGCTGGCACCGATGAATTGAATGCCATATTCCTTAATATCGGCCAAATTTACACCTGCCAAATCCAGTGTCAAATTTGCCTGGCCACCCGCACTAATAGTCACCCAGCCGCTATCCTTCCAAGCGTAGCTGCTGCCATGCTTGACGAATAGCTTTACACCTAACCCAGAGCCGTAGCTGCCCCAGCTCGCACCTTTTACTGTAGCCCTAAGCTTCGTATATCCTGTGAAATTGGTATTGCCGCTTTTAAATAAATAATGCGCGCTGCCACCGGACATGGTAATATCGCCTTGCAGCGAACGAGAGCCCTGCGAGCTCCACGCGGTAGTTGACCAAGGTCCTCCAACTAATGAAGTACTGCTCCATCCCTCTGTTCCGGCTTCAAAAGTAGCGAGTACGCTGCCACCGCCATTGCCACCATTGCCGCTCAAATATTGCCGCAGCCATTGCAAGGCGGGACGCTCAACGCCAGAGCTTGTAATGAGATGACTTCCAGTAACCCAAGTCTGGTTCTGGATATATCCCCATAGCGTAATGCCTTTGACCGCTGGATGCTCCCACAATACCGGGAACTTCTGCTGATATCTGGCCAGCTGCGTGGCGTCATCACCTGTCATGTCAAGCTCTGACACATAAATAGGCAATCCGGTTGCTGCCAATGTATTCAGAACCGAGTTCATTGTGCTTACGGACACCGTGTCCATATTAAAGTAGTGGGATTGAATTCCGATTCCGTCGATTAACCCTCTGTTTTTGAGAAGATTAATAATTTGAACGTATGTTGCGGCTTTGCTAGGATCACCAATGATGCCATATTCATTTAGCAGCAGCTTCGCATTTGGAAAAGCAAGACGTGCTTGCTCGAACGACCAGATTACCCAATCCCATCCGGTTGCGCCATCTCCTCCAATGGCATTGCGGAAGGATGGTTTGGCATGCAAGGGCTCATTGACCACATCTACATACTCCGCATTTGGATAACGCTGGGCAGCCGCCTGAATCCATTGAATAACCTCTGCCCGCTGATCAGCTGCGGAAAGCCCTCCTATCCATCCAGGTTCCTGGCTGCCCCATACTAGCGTATGGAACTTGAAAGGGAAGCCGTTATTTTTCGCGTAATTATAGGCGGTATCTGCCGCGCCCCAGTTCATGCTGTTTCTTGTTGATTCCACGGCTCCCCACTTGGTCGAGTTTTCTGGCGTCACTTGGTTCCAGTAGGTGCCAAAATTTGATGGAGTACTGCCCGCAATAATATTTCCCAAAAATTTGTTACCCGAGGCTAGTCCAGCCGAAGCTTGATTGCTCCAGGCAGATGGTATTAATGATACGACAAATGCAAACACGGTACACCAAATAATGAGTTTTGACCTTAGCATAACTGATAGCTCCTTCACAATGAATGATTTCAGTATCGTCTCATCTCTCTATCATCCTCTCGGGGTTCCACAGCCTCCTTCTTCTTTGGAATATAAAGCGCTTACAATTTTATTATATCAGCAAATGGATTAAAAAACAAAAAATAGCAAATTTTAGATAGATAGGAATTTCACATCTCTGGCTTGCGCTCCGGAAAATTTTTTTTGATAATGAGAATGATTCTTACTATAATGAAAGAGTTGGAAGCGATAAAAAGAAGCGGTAAACAGACATGGAAGGTGAACATAATGAAGTTGCAGGAACAATTGCCCTTATGGAATCATGCGGCTATACGGGTGCTTGATGTTCGTCGGTCTATGCTGCGATTGGGTGACGGGGTGCACGGCTTCCGTTTGCCGGCGAGCGCCTTCTTGGTAGCTGTTGCTGGAGAGGCGAGAGTCCTCATTGACGGTACCGAGCATATCGTCGACCGTTGTTATGTATGCCACGCTGGAAAAGGAGCAACGATTGACATTAAACAAGTTGCTGAGCCATTCGATTACTATATGATTTTTTATAAAGCCGTTCTCGCTGTGCCCAGCCGCAAGGAGCTGCTAAATGTGTATAGGGACAACAATCCCTTCCAAATGCAATATGGCTTCGCTCCTAACTATCCCCTCGGTGTTCTTGCGAAAATAGAGCAAATGCACACCTACTGGCTGCTGGATGCCCCATTGGAGAAATTCCATGTGAGAGCTATTTTTCACCAATTGGTGTACGACCTTCTGCTGCAGCTCCATGCGCATGAAGGAACGCCAATGGCTCAGCCGAACTATGTAAGCCAGACGATTCGGTTTATGGAAGAGCGTTATGCCGAGCCCATCAGCCTCCAGGATATAGCAAGTACCCTTCATTGCAGCGAAAGGCAGCTGCAGCGATTATTTAAGGCGAAGCTGAGTATTGGACCGCTGGAATATTTAATCCGAATTCGTATGGATCATGCGCAAGCGATGTTATTGAATACGAATTTACCGCTAAAGGTAATCGCGGAATCGGTAGGCTATGGGGATAGTTATTATTTTAGCCGAGCTTTTAAGAAGCATTGCGGCGTTTCCCCGCTTTATTTTAGGCAAAACCGTCGCATAAGTTCATCCTATGTGTCGGGATATTCCATTGGCTCTCGTTCTAATCTCTCCTATAATAATGAAGGTGATAATCATTATCAACATATTAGCGGGGGAGTTTTAGGAATGAATAGGAGCAAGGGGTCTATTTTAGCGGTCAGTTTGATGTTGAGTTTAATCTTGTTATTGAGTGCATGTGCAACTGCGCCCGGCAATAGTTCAGGGAACAATACAGGGGGAGCAAGCCCAACGAGCACCGTTTCATCCAATACAAACGCTGCGCAAACGGCACAACAAGCTTATCCGGTCGTTATTAAACATGCTAAGGGTGAAATAACGCTGGAGCAGCATCCTACGAAAATTGCGGTGCTTGATACTAAGTTTGTGGATCAGCTGGTGACGTTAAGCGAGCAGCCTGCGGGCAGTGTGAAAGCTGCGGCAGATAAAACCGATTTTCCGGAGTATTTATCCGAGAAGCTGACGGATGTTAAATTGCTCGGTACGAGAGATGAGCCGAATTTGGAAGCTATTGCTGCTATGGAACCGGATTTAATCATTTGTACAGAGTTTCAGGAAAAAGTATATGATAGCTTGTCTAAAATTGCGCCTACCATCATGCTCGATTTTGATGAAAATTGGCGCGATACATTAACGACCTTCGGCAAAATTACAGGGAAATCAGAAGAAGCGAGTGCTGTTCTGGAAGCATATAACGAGAAAACAGCTAAGCTGAAGGAAGAGCTTAAGGCCAAGCTGGGAGATCAAACCGTTGCGCTTATTCGCCCACGTGATGAAGGTATTCGCATTCATACGCCAAGCCACCGCACAGGAGACATTCTATATAACGATCTAGGCTTGTCTGCTCCACAGCAGGTGCTGGATGAGAAGGATACGGCTTATCAAATTTCGTTTGAGGCTTTTCCAGAAGTAGGGGCAGACCATTATTTCCTCGTGCATGACGACATGTTCAAGGAGGTCGTTGAGGAGTTCCAGCAGACTGAAACTTGGAAAAGTGTTGAAGCCGTGAAAAACAATCAAGTTTATGAAGTAGATTCGAACATCTGGATTGCTTATTATGGGCCGATTGCGATTAATATGATTGTGGATAGAACGGCAGAAATTTTCCTTGGAACGCGATAACATGCCGATCAATCTTTCACCAGCACAGTGGAAAGAGCTTGAAGTGAGGTTCAAGTTTACGCCTGAAAAAAAGGATCTGCCTGCTGCTCTCTCCATTGTAGCCCAAGATTTGCTAGACCTAGAGAAATGCGAGTCTTATCTGGATCAATTAGCAAATGAAATAGGGGCGCCATCAAGAAGGGTAGCAGCGTCCATGCTCGCAAAGCGATATGCTTTTTTATTCGTTGCACCTATCTTGTATGCGATGACCGTGTACAACAAGGGCTTACCGTTAACGGTAAATAACTGCCGACTGGCTTCGCCTGATGAAAGCGAAAGTAAGGTGAGCGGCTCCAAGTTTCCTAATTTAAGCGTTGATGGACTGGAGGTTACCGAGCCGGAGGCGGGAAAACGGCTGGAATGGCGGGAGCAAATGCTGCGTCAGCTATTTGCGGAGCATCTTTCGCCCTTATTTCGTTCATTATCCGCAGCTGGCAAAGTTCCGCTGGCGATTTTGTGGGAAAATGCCTTTGTCCGCATAGCTCCGCTGTATGAGGATGGTTTGGAGGAGGCAGAGGGCGATCCATCTGTTATACAGCGTCTTCATGACGATTTCAAGTTTATGACAGAGACTGCATCAGCGGACCTGTTTGGAGAACGCCGCAACCCGCTTGCGAGGTTTATAAAACCCAGTCACGCTGGCATTGCCGGGGAAATGATCGCTTCCATTCGGCAAACCTGCTGCTTTTATTACGAAATGTCCTCCGAATATTGCAGAGCTTGTCCGAAGCCTCTCTAGCTGTCATTGACAAAAGGGAGGGAGACTAGGGCGTGTCTGAGAACTCTGAGGACAGCAAATTTTGCCGAATTTTCGTTCCATGCAAGGCGCGCTTGTGAAGGCGTACCGGGGGTACGTCAAGCAAACGGAACGAAGCAGGGTCGAAAAGGCGGTGAAAGGTGCCACTGAACGGGTTTTCAGACACGCCCTAGACGATTGTAAATTCAATCGTTTAAGAGACCCGCATGTAAGCTATGGATACGATAATAAGTTTCAGCAGAAAAGCAGCTATCGGTATGATGCCGATAGCTGCTTTTCATTTTTTTAATTTGACTTCCTTTTTTAATTCAACTTAATCGCAGTAAGACTGCCATTTGTTTTAAAATCCGTTGTATAGGAAACGGTAGCTGTGGCGGAGTAGGTGCCAGTGGGTCCTGTGATGGATATCGTGGGAGCGGAGGAATAACCTGCACCTGCATTTATGATTTTAATTCCGGTCACTTTGCCGTTCGCTAATACGGTTGTAGCGGTCGCCGCCGTATGCGTCCATAACTCACCCTTGCTGCCATTGTAACGATAGTAGTTTGAAACCTCATCGAGACGGTCGTTGGTAATGCCATAGGGAGCAAGCACCTTCAGCAGAGCTGCTTTATTAGATTGTGCCTGCTCAGAGGTAGGTCCATCGCTTCCGGCGCCTGCTGGTGTTACACCGCTGAAGGCTTCCCTGAATACTTCGGCAGATACGTCAAGCGCGGCTGCAATGAGTACGACGGGTCTGCCATGATCCACGGAATCAGTGTCAAAACCGCCTGTGATCGAGATTGTATAACCGTTCTGATCGGTTACGCTGGTGCTAGCTCCTGATCGAGGCCCCGCATGTGCAGCTGGCTTAGAATTTGCAGAAACCGGAGAGGAGGGGGGATTTTTGTCCGGTTTTTTTTGCTTATGGACTTGGGGTGGGACTGTTTCGTTGGCAGTGGTCAATTGAATGGCACCTGCACTCACCGCAAGCAGAATCAGCAGGGTGACAATCGTTTTTTTTGCTTTCATTGGGGGAAGCTCCTCTCAAATGGGGGGGATGTTGTTCTATAGCTAGATTAATATAGCTATGTGTCAGGAAGATGTTGAGGGAGCATGGCGGGGAACTAGGATATGTATGCAAACGTGAGTGAGCCAGATCCTGATAGAAGCCAGCGTCACACGTATGCCGTTTCTAGCCAACCAATCATGATTTTTGAATTAGCTTCCACATAAAAATACACCCTCGCAAACATAAAGCGCGAACGTGTATTTTATGATTAAGCAGAACAGTGTTCGATTCTATTTCGGACGATGACTTTACTTATTAAAGATAGGTATTTCGCCGAGCAGCTTCTTCAAGTTAATTGCATCCCATGGCATATGCTCCGTTATGCCTAATCCAACTACCTCTGTTTCTTCTGACAATTCTTTAATCAGATGAAGTAGCTGAGGCATTTGCATGGTTCCCGCAGGAGAATAAGTATAAGGCGCTTCAGGGTTCGCGAACAATAGGGAACGAAATGCTTTTGGATCGAGCACATCTAAATCAAGATGAATAGCTAGGTGCTTAATTTTGCTTTCTTTAATCCACTTTTTTATAGATTCCGTGCTGCTTGCTAACTCTTCAGTCCCTGCCGTTCTAATTCCTAATCTTTGAATGACTTCGGAATCTGGTTCTGTAGGAGCAATGCCTAGTCTTTGAAATGCTTCTGAAATCACTTCTATTTCTTGTGCTGTAGGAGCTGCAAGTCCCGCAATAAAGACATTTTCAGGCTTTAGAGGGATTTTCACATGTTTTGCAAAATCCGCATCACCTTCTCCGAGCAGATTTCCGAGCGGTAAGGTATGTCCGTTATCGTAGCCCGCATATCTAACTAAATCACTGTGAGCATCAATCCAAATTAAGCCTAATTCCCCGCCGTAGCGTTCGTTTAAATAGGCAAATGGGGCTTGCTCGACTAAGCAGTCGCCACCAAACATGATGATGCGGTCTGGCTTATGCGCCTTAATAATATGCTGAGCAGCCTCTAATTGTTCAAGCAGCTGTTGTCTCCCATTCATACCGTTCTCGTGTTTAAGTGGAGTGCCGTCATAAGCTTGCACTGGCACATGGATAAGGGGTTGATCATTGCCTGGAGCTAACCAAGCAAGCAATTCAGCTCCAAAAGAGTAGTTAGGGTTATAGCCCCCTTGCCATTGTGGCATTAACAGGCGTATTGTTTTATTAGTCATGTTTTGCTCTCCCTTACATCAAAGTAAGGCTAGTATAAACTGAACGCAAATTAAAACGTAGTACGCACTTTATTGATAGGTACTACCCGAGAGGATAGTGTAAATATGAGTATGGCTGAATATAAAGGTAAAGTTAAAAATATTCAAGATACACCTTTTGGTTACACAGTGTCAGTTATTGGTGGTAAATGGAAAATGGTTATTATTTATCTCCTGGCAGAAAATCAGCCGATTCGCTTTAATGATCTGAAAAGACAGATAGGAACGATTACTTATAAAACATTGAGTTCACACCTTAAAGAATTGGAAGCGGATGGTTTGGTGAATCGGAAAGAGTATCCTCAGATTCCGCCTAAGGTCGAATACAGTCTCACAGATAAAGCGGAAACGCTATTGCCTGTCTTAGAACAGTTATGTGAGTGGGGAGAAAAAAATCAAAATATATAATATATATTATATATAGACGTAAAAACGAGGTGTGTCTGCCTGCGAGAGTCTGCCTGCTCCGCCTTGCTTAGCGCTTACTCAAGGCCAAGCTCATCGGACGATTCAAGGCTTACGAAACCGCAGCCTTCCATGGTGGCTGAAAACATGGTTACAGCGAACACTTTTGCTTAGAAAACGCAGCCGGGACGCTCAGCTCCTTTTTGAAGGACTGAGGGTCCGCTATTCTGGATTTTAACCCCATTTCTGGTCTTATGCGGACAGGGGAATCGCTATTGCCCACATAATCACCTCAAAATGGCTTTCGCCAGCCCATTAGCGTCTCCTGAGTCCGCAGCCTGTACCAAAACCCATGCTTCTGTTGAAATAGCTGCCGCTGTGTCCGCTACAAGTCGATCATTGTGATGGTTAGACACCTAGACACCTAGATAGCTAGACCCGAAACGGCCTCACGAACAATTACGGCTGCTTAGGGAGCAGTAGCTGGAACGTCGTTCCCTGGGGCGAACTGTGCTTCAAATTCAGCTGGCCTCCCATGGCGATGGCAAGCATCCGGCTGTAGGTTAGACCAAGGCCGAGGCCGC
The DNA here is from genome assembly GCF_055814915.1 of Paenibacillus sp. R-74696. Lineage (NCBI taxonomy): Bacteria > Bacillati > Bacillota > Bacilli > Caryophanales > Paenibacillaceae > Paenibacillus > Paenibacillus sp. R-74696. Next base: position 370,119 of record NZ_JBPULM010000030.1, on the reverse strand, counting down.
CGACAGAAAGCTTGTTACGCTCACCGCGAAAGTATCGCTCAAAAATATTTTTCTGCTCCTCATCCGGTATGCCGGGACCGTTATCCTGAACAATCATTTCATAGCTGCCAGCTGATGATTGCGATAGGGATACATGGATGAGGCCGCGGCCTTGCAGCGCTTGTCTGCTATTGTTTAGCAAATTCACAATAATTTGCTGAATGCGGCTGGCGTCCCCGACAGCTAGGAAAGCTCCGCTCGGAATATCGGCTGTTAGCTCGAGCCCCTCTACAGGATCAAGCAATCCCCATTGGTACACAATTTCTCCAACCAGCTTGCCGAGATCAAGCGAGTCCTGCCGAACGCTGATTTTGCCGGAAGCAAAGGCATTGAAATCCAGCAGGTCGGTGACCATATGCTGAAGCCGGCGTGTCTGCTGCAAGGAGATGTCGAGAAATTCCTCAGCCTCCTCCTCCGCAACCACTTGATCGCGAACGGCATGAATAAGGCCATGAATGGAGGAAATCGGTGTTTTCAGCTCATGGGTCACGCCAGCAAGCAGCTCCGTCCGCAGCTCTTCCAAAGTGCCGAGGCGTGCAGCCATCGTCTGGAACGACACCAGCAGATCGTGTATTTCCTTTTCCTTCACATGGTTGGGGACGACGACCTGATAATTGCCAGCCTCCATCTGATTAAGTGCTTCGGCGAGCTGCTTGATCGGCCTTCTTAAATTTCGAGATAGAAAGAAAATGATGAGCCAGCCAAGCAAGCCTGAGCCAAGGAGCAGAGAAGCAATGAGGCGATAGTTCTGATTAACATGAACTAACTCCTTATAGGCGTAGGAAATGACAATCGATCCGATCGCCTCCTCTTTATTTTCGCCCCATATGGGAGTTGTCAGCGTGTATTGATCATTCGATATGGTGACGTTCAACTCGCCCGAAAGTGGAGGCACAGCCGGAGCAACTTCACTGTCTCTGGGACCCTGTTTAAGAAAAATAATGTTCCCGCTATGATCAAATATGCGCAGCGAAAATTGCCCTGGCAGCGAGTAACGGCGCTGGGTGCGGTCGATCCATTCATAGAAATTGCCCGGAATGTACCCGTTCTCATTGCTCACATACTGCGAGGCGACCATTGCAAAGGTTTTGAGATTTTGCTTCCGCTCATGAAGCGTTTCCTGGCGAATCCAGAAAATCGATACCAATCCGATGGCAAGCAGTCCAATGAATAAGGTGAGCACGTAACGAAAGGTCCAGCGGCTGAGCAGCGTTTGGCGGCGATTATTGGGTGTTGGCATAAAGCATATACCCCGTCCCCCGCAAGGTGCGGATTTCTCCTTCTTCTGGCGGCCAATGCAGCAGCAGCTTGCGCAAACGCTTAATGGCCAAATCTACCGCGCGGTCGCTGCCCTCATAATCCATGCCCCATACTTTATCTATTAACTGCTCGCGGTAAAAAATCTGGTTCGGATGCTCGGCGAGGAACATGAGCAGCGACAGATCACGGGGCGTGATCGAAAGACTGGCGCCATTTAAATAAACCGTATGTGATTTAAAATCAATGCGAATGCTGCCAAAAGTGACTTGTTCCGAGCTGACGAGTGAGCGGGGCGGCCGTCTGAGCACCGCATGGATGCGGGCAACAACCTCTTCTGGCTCAAAAGGCTTTGTCATATAATCGTCCGCCCCTTCATTAAGTCCAAGAATCCGGTCGCTTACATCGCCTCTGGCTGTCAGCATAATGACGGGACAAGCGCTTTTGTAGCGGATATGGTTCAAAATCTCCCAGCCATTCATTCCCGGCAGCATGACATCGAGAATAATGAGCGTGGGCGTTGTCGCATCAAAAGCTTTAATAGCCTCCAAGCCATTTCGATATATGTTGCAATTGAATCCCGCCTTGCGTATATAAGCAGCGAGCACCCTTGAGATGGCGTCTTCGTCTTCGACAATCATAATCGTATTCATAAGCAATCCTCCGATGTGGCGGTCTAACATACAGTCACCTCTGAAAAAAGTATACCGCCTGAGCTAGGGAATGACTATACGCTGCACTTAATGCTGACACATATTTTAAATGGTTATTGAGTCAGGGGGATGTCGGACGAGGGGAAGGGCGAGGGTATGCAGCATAATGGCTCACATAAACGCATAATTGAGAAAAACGGCATTTCAGATAAAAGCTTCTGAAATACCGTTTTGAATCCCGCCTAATTCGTATTTATTTGATTGATCCGCCTGTCTTGATTTATTTCGCTTAGCATATAGGCGGCAAACTCCGTCAACCGTATGTATGTGCTCTCATTTTAGCTGTCAATTATTAAGACTGATTCAGATAATCGTTAACGATTCAATCACCCAGCGCTTTTTCGTCAAGGGCGTGCTGCTTTATTCGGTTAAAGATTAAGGCGCTTTCATGCCAAACGTGACAAATTCGTTACTTATGGTAGGAAAGTGGCGGCACGCCTATCGTTAACACTGGCTTTATGCAGGGCAAATCCCTTATAATGCTAGATAGAAATGTTATGGGGGAGTGTATCGCGTGAGTTTAGTTGATGTCAGCAATGTCTCGGCAACATTATTTATATTGGGCGTTGTTTTTTTGCTGCTCATTTTCGGATTGCTGAGCTTTGGCATTATGCGTATGTTCGGGCAGCGGTTCCGTTCCGGTTGGATGTGCATCGGTGGGGCAGTTGTCAGCTTCGTTGTATTTATGTTGATATTAAATCGATGGTTCCTGTAGCCCAGGGATTTTGCGGTTAGAGGAGGCGTCGATATGTTTTGGACAGCAGTATGGTTTATTGTTAATATGTTTTTTGTCACTTCATTAATTTTATTTCTATTTATGCAGCGCTCTTATACGCTCGCTAAGCTGGAAGCGGGTAGCGGCGACAAGCTTCGCAAGGCGCACAAAATACGACTGACGTTTGGAATTATCAGCCTGATTTTGTTTGTCGCGATGGTCGCCAGCTTCCTTATTAATATGCGGTTGAACGGTTAAAATAGCAGCGGCAGGAAGGCTCTCATTGACGAGAGTCTTTTTTTTCGGCATTATTGGGAGAGAGAGAATTTCAGAAGCAGGAGGTTTGTCGCATGAGTACACATGCACATTCACATACGAATACGATTGAAGATATTGTGAGAATCATGTCGAGCCAAGGTTTGCGTATTACCGACCAGCGCAAGACGCTTGCTAAGCTATTTGCAGAATCGCCAGGCTATTTGGCTCCTAAGGACGTATATGAATACATGGGCAAGTCCTACTCCGGACTTAGCTTTGATACGGTATACCGCAACCTGCGCGTCATGGAGGAGCTGGGCGTACTGGAGCAGGTGGTGTTCGAGGAGGGTGTGAAGTTCAAGCTCCATTGCCGCGAGCATGATCATCACCATCATATGATTTGTCTGAACTGCGGCAAAACGTACCCGATTATGTGCTGCCCAATGGAACAGACAACGGCGCCCGCTGACTTCCGAATCGTCAAGCACAAGTTTGAAGTATTCGGTTATTGTAAAGACTGTGACCAGGAAGAAGCAGCAGCGGCTCAAAGCTAATGGAAAAAAAACCTGTTGCCATTAGCGTATTTCAGGCGCCGATTCATTTTTACCGCAAAGCGATTTCACCGCATTTGCCGCCTTCCTGCCGCTTTGCTCCAACCTGCTCCGCGTACGCATTGGAGGCCATCGAGATGCATGGCGTGCTAAGAGGCTCATGGCTTGCAGCTCGGCGAATTAGCCGCTGTCACCCGTTTCACGCCGGTGGCTATGATCCGGTTCCCCCTGTAAAAGGCGGAAAGCAGAGCAACGGGGATCGGCCTACTTGACAGAAGGGCTGGCGGTTCGGTATATTTTGTCATATATGAGTCTGATGAATGGATAAGTACAATGGAAGCTGCGTCGCAGAGAGCCGGGCAATAAGGTGCGAGCCGGTACGGGCAAAGTTGGAATATGGTCCTGGAGGATCTGTTTTTGAGCAGCGCGGGTGGCTGGGCTTGACCAGTCGGCAGCGGGTAAGAGGGCAGCGTTTGACCGGCGTTAACGGTATTGTCCGCCTTCAATCGGCGGCACACGAAGCCATTGCATTTTTCTGCAAATGAGGAGAGGATGCAAGGGGAATTTGGGTGGTACCACGTGAGTTTGATACTCTCGTCCCATGTTGGACGGGAGTTTTTTGCGTTTTTATGTGTTTTTGGAATCGAAAATTGGGAGGCTGCTGAAATGGCAAATGACAACAAAACGTTTTATTTGACAACGCCGATTTATTATCCGAGCGACAAGCTGCACATAGGGCATGCGTATACGACGGTGGCGGGCGACGCGATGGCAAGATACAAGCGGCTGCGCGGCTACGACGTCTGGTTTTTGACTGGAACCGATGAGCATGGACAGAAAATCGAGCGCAAGGCACAGGAGCAAGGCAAGACGCCTCAGCAATTCGTCGATGATATCGTTGTCGGCATTAAAAGCTTGTGGTCAAAGCTGGAAATCTCCAATGATGATTTTATTCGCACGACGGAGGAGCGCCATAAGAAGGTCGTTGAGAAAATTTTCGATCAGCTGCTGAAGCAGGATGATATTTATAAGGGCACGTATGAAGGCTGGTACTGTACACCGTGCGAATCCTTTTTCCTAGAGCGCCAGCTTGAAAATGGCAATTGTCCGGATTGCGGTCGTCCGGTCGAGCTGGTTAAGGAAGAGAGCTATTTTTTCCGGATGAGCAAATATGCGGATCGCCTGCTTAAGCTTTATGAGGACAACCCGCATTTTATTCAGCCGGAATCACGTAAAAATGAAATGATCAACAATTTCATCAAGCCGGGCTTGGAGGATCTTGCCGTATCGCGTACGACCTTCGATTGGGGAATTAAAGTGCCAGGAGATCCGAAGCATGTCATTTATGTGTGGATCGATGCTTTGTCCAACTATATTACGGCGCTTGGCTATGGCAGCGATGATCCCGAGGCTGTCGCTAAATATGAGCGCTTCTGGCCGGGGGATGTCCATCTTGTGGGCAAGGAAATCGTTCGCTTCCATACGATTTATTGGCCGATTATGCTCATGGCGCTCAACCTGCCGATTCCGAAAAAGGTATTTGCCCATGGCTGGCTGCTCATGAAGGACGGCAAAATGTCGAAATCCAAAGGCAATGTCGTAGACCCTGTCATGCTCATCGACCGTTATGGCCTCGATGCAGTCCGTTATTATTTGCTGCGCGAGGTGCCTTTCGGCGCGGATGGCACCTTTACGCCGGAAAACTTCGTCGAGCGCATTAACTTTGATCTCGCCAATGACCTTGGCAATTTGCTTAATCGTACCGTTGCGATGATTGATAAATATTTCGACGGCGAGATTCCAGTTTACGCTGGACAAATCACGCCATTCGACGCTTCGCTTGAAGCGCTGGCGCAGGATACGATTGCTTCTGTAGAAGCTGCCATGGAAAACATGGAGTTTTCCGTTGTGCTCGCAGCGATCTGGCAGTTCGTCAGCCGGACGAACAAATATATTGATGAGACGCAGCCATGGACGCTGGCGAAGGATGAAGGAAAGCGCGCAGAGCTGGCTGCGGTTATGCAGCATTTGGCAGAGGCGCTGCGCATCACGTCGATCATGCTCCAGCCGTTCCTGACGCATGCGCCGCGAGAGCTATGGAAGCAGCTCGGCATTCAGCCGGGCGAGCTGACGTCATGGGAGAGCATGCGCACGTTTGGACAGCTGCCGGCAGGGACGCGAGTGCAGAAGGACAGCCCGCTGTTCCCGCGCCTGGAGACGGCGGATGAGGTTGCTTTTATCGCAGCCGAGATGGGCGGCGGCGCAGCCAAGGCGGAAGCGCAGCCAGAAGCTGCGCAGCAAGCGGCTGGCGCTGGAGCGGAAGGAGCCGCAGCAGACGCGGCTTCGGTGGAGAGCAAGGAAGAAATCGGCATCGACGATTTCGCCAAGGTAGAGCTGCGAGTGGCACAGGTCATCGCTGCCGAGCCCGTGAAGAAAGCCGACAAGCTGCTGAAGCTGCAGCTCGATCTCGGTTATGAGCAGCGCCAAGTCGTATCGGGCATTGCGAAATTTTATACGCCGGAGTCGATTGTCGGCCGTAAAGTGATTTGCGTTACGAACTTGAAGCCGGTGAAGCTGCGCGGAGAGCTGTCGCAGGGGATGATTCTTGCTGCGTCGCACGGCGACCAGCTAACGCTGGCTACAGTGCCGGACGATATGCCGAACGGCGCCGTTGTGAAATAAAAGGGAATGCAGTATAGCAGGCAGTATAGGAGGGAACCGTACGGAGCTAATCCGCTGCGGTTCTCTTTTTATCCTATGAGGGAAGCGGGGGCGGAATAGACACAGAACGGCCATACTCGCTTGGTGATCTGCTTAGAAGAGACAGGGAACCTACGAATAGCAGTTGACAGTGATGCCAAGCACTCGTATAATCTGAACGTAATCATAACGATTAGCAAGGTGAAACGGCTGTCGCCGTCCTTTGGCGGCGCAGCGCGTTTCACTACGAGAAATATAAGCCTAATGATAAGTGTAAAACTTATAAATTCTTATATTTTAAAAGAAAACGGTTTTTACAGAAATGGAGCATTTGCGAAATGAAAAATTTATTTTCAAGCAAGAAAATAACGGCTATGGCCGCTTTATTGTTATCTGTTGTACTTGTGCTGTCCGCCTGCGGCAGCAATTCGAAGTCTTCTATTGTAGAAGGCAAGACGAATGTCGTGACTAGTTTTTATCCCCTCTATTATTTTGCCTCAGAAATTGGCGGAGAATATGTCAATGTCGTCAATCTAATTCCGGCAGGTGTGGAGCCGCATGACTGGACGCCGAAAAGCCAGGATCTGAGCACCGCCTCCAAAGCGCAGCTGTTTCTGTACAATGGCGCAGGGCTGGAAGGCTGGACGGACAGCTTTCTGAAGGGATTGCCTAACGATCAAACGATCATTACCGCCGAAATGAGCAAGGGCGTAGAGCTGATTCAAGGAAATCCAGAAGAAGAGCATGACCACAGCGGAGAAACGGCAGAGGAGCATGCCGAGCATGAAGAACATGCGGAGCATGACGAGCACAGCGATGGGGCAGAAGGAGCGGCTGCGGATGAGCATGATCATGAGCACGCCTTGGATGTTGATCCTCATACTTGGGTCAGCCCAAAATCGGCAATCATTATGGCTGAAAATGTGAAAAACAGCCTCATTCAAGTGGACAGTGCCCACAAAACCGAATATGAGGCGAACTATGAAGCGCTGCAAAGCAAGCTTGCAGCACTCGATGCGAAGTTCGAGCAGGAGCTGTCCAAGACATCGATGAAGGATATTGTGGTATCCCATCAGGCATTTGGTTATTTGGCCCGCGACTACGGCTTGACGCAAACGGCTATAATGGGATTATCGGCTGATGCAGAGCCTAGAGCGCAGGATTTGCTTAACATCGCCAAATTTGTGAAGGAAAATGGCATTCGCTATATTTTCTTCGAGGAGCTTGTATCTCCAGCGCTTGCTGATACGCTCGCGAGTGAAGCGAAGGTAGAAACCTTGATGCTGAATCCGGTAGAAGGGCTGACGCCAGAGCAGGAGAAAAACGGCGATACCTACATTACGCTCATGGAAGCGAATTTGCAAAATCTTCTGAAAGCACTGCAATAAGGAGCTGCGAGGAAATTAACGGTACTTTATTTCGTCGCAGTCTCTAGGTATACGGTGCTGTATAAATGATATAATCAGGGAAGTATAGCAATATAGTAAAAGGCAAGGGAGGTTGACAGGATGCAACAAATGACAGAGATGCGACCGGAAACGGACTTGCTGCCTGGCCCAGCAGGAGACTGCCATCAGGATATTATTTCGCTGGAGGGCGTTACCTTCTCGTACCAGCAGCAGCGCGTCATTACGGGGCTTAATCTGAGCGTTCGCGAGCGTGATTTTATCGGGCTGATTGGCTCGAACGGTGCGGGAAAAACGACACTGCTCAAAATGATTGTCGGCTTGCTGAGGCCTGAGAGCGGCGTCATTCGTTTATTCGGTGAGCCTGTAGGCCAGTTTAAGGCATGGGAAAAAATCGGTTATGTGCCGCAAAAAAATGCATTTAATCCGCTTTTTCCAGCTACGGTTCGTGAAGTGGTGATATCCGGTCTATACGGCCGCAATAAGCTGTTTCGCCGCATAACAAAGAGCGATCACTTAAAGGCAGATGATGCGCTGCATGCGATGAAAATTGAGGATTTGGCGGACAAGCGAATCGGCCAGCTATCCGGCGGCCAGCAGCAGCGTGCTTTTTTGGCGCGGGCGCTCATTAACAATCCGTCGCTGCTCATTTTGGATGAGCCTACAGTGGGGATCGACGCCGAGACGCAGGAAAGCTTCTTCCATATGATCAAGCATATGCATCAGCATCACAACATCACCTTTCTCATGGTGTCCCATGATATGGAGATGATCCGCACTTATTTGGGGCTGCATCAGGCGGCGCAAAGCGGCAAGCTGAAATTTTATAAAAAGCATTCGCATGATTTGCAAAATTGTGCGCAAGATGATCTGACTCACAGCCTGCGCGGGCTTCGTAAGGAAATGGATAGCAGAGAAGAGGTTGTTCAGGTTGGAGATCGTTACTAGCGAATTTTTTCAAAGGGCGCTGATTGGCGGCTTGCTTATCGGAGTGACAGCACCGCTGATGGGCATTTTTCTCGTGCTGCGCCGTTTGTCCATGATTGGCGATACGCTGTCGCATGTATCCATTGCAGGTGTTGCGCTTGGTTTCTTAATTGGGGTATATCCGGTTGCAGTAGGCTTGCTGTTCGCTGTTGCGGCTTCATTCGCAATCGAAAAGCTGAGGAAAGCTTATAAATCCTATGCCGAGCTGTCAATTGCGATTATTATGTCGGGAGGCGTTGCGCTGGCTTCAATATTGTTTACAATGGGCAAGGGCTTTAATGTCAATGTCACCGGCTATTTATTTGGCAGCATTTATACGCTGAGCAATATCGATTTAATTACGATTGCCGTTGTAACGGTTGTCGTTCTTGTAGCCATCAGGCTGCAGGTGAAGGAGCTGTTTTTGCTCACATTTGACGAGGATGCAGCAGCGGTGAGCGGGTTGCCGGTCCGTTTTTATAATGTTATGATTAGCGTGCTAACCGCGCTTGTCATTAGTGCTTCCATCAAAATTGTTGGAGCGCTGCTTGTGTCTGCGCTGCTGACGATTCCAGCGGCTTGCAGTCTTATTATTGCGCGCAGCTTTCGGCAGAGCATTATTACCGTCGTCATTATTGGTGAAATTGCCGTTATTTGCGGCTTGATGATTGCAGGGATTTGGAACTTGGCTCCTGGCGGCACGATCGTGCTTCTGTTGATTGTTATTTTGCTGGGCCTCTTGCTGTTCAAGCGGGGAATTAGAACAGGGAGTTAATCAAAATCGAGGTGCTGTACGGTGAACGATATTAATATTTGGCTCGCACTTGGGGCTGGCTTTGCCTCCTTTATCTCTCCATGCTGCTTGCCCTTGTATCCATCTTATTTGTCTTACATAACCGGTATTTCTGTCAGCGATCTCAAAAATAATGAGCATACGAGCAAGCATATGCGCTCCCGCACGATGCTGCATACGCTGTTTTTCATTATCGGCTTCTGTACGGTGTATTACACGCTTGGCTACGGCACGAATGTGTTCGCTGAAACCTTCAGTGAGTATGAGCCGCTCATTCGCAAATTATCGGCGATTTTGATTGTGCTGATGGGGCTGTTCCTGCTCGGCGTTTTTCAGCCGCAATTGCTAATGAAGACGCGTAAGCTACCTTTCGATCCTTCGAAAAAAACGGGCTATTTGGGCTCGTTTATTTTTGGTATCGGATTTTCGGCCGGGTGGTCGCCATGCACAGGTCCTGCCTTAACGGCCATTCTGGCATTGGCGGCATCCGAGCCGAATACCTGGTTTAAGCTGACAACGGCATATGCTCTAGGTTTCGCCATTCCTTTTTTCGTATTAGCCTTTTTCCTTGGCTCAGCGAGATGGCTGCTGAAATATACGAATACGGTGATGAAGGTGGGCGGAGCAATTATGATTGTGCTCGGCATTATGCTCTTCACGGATCAAATGACGCAAATTACGTCGTGGCTTAACCTCATAACGCCGGATTGGCTGAAGTTTTAAGCTTTATGAGTTAAGTGAAATATTCAATTTTCGCTTGTGGAAAATGCTCAAAGATGCGCTCTGATATAAACAATCGGAGCGCATCTGCTTGTTCTGTAGGGTAGACGTATTTTCCTTGTCCCCAGCGGCCCCATTTGTATTTGCGCTTCTCAATATCCATTTCCAGCTTCGTGCGCGGATAACGGCGCTCGATTACATTTTTTGCTGTTTTCGTAAAGCGGTGCTGGATGAGCTCAAAGGTCAGATCGGCTTGCTTTGCCTCCTCAGGCAGAGCCTCTGCTAGCGATGCGAGCAGCTCGGCGTAGCCTTCCTCCCAGCCGTCATGCCAGATAATTGGCGCAATGATAAAGCCGAGCGGATAACCGGCTTTAGCTACCTTGGCTGCGGCTTCAATCCGCTGCTCGAAGCGCGAGGTGGCCGGCTCGAAATTTTTAATCACGTATTTGCTGTTGACGCTGAAGCGAATGCGAGTATGGCCATTATGCTTAACATCCAACAGGGAATCCACATGATGAAATTTGGTGACGAAGCGCAGTCTGCCAAGAGGCTGCTCCGCCATAAATTCAATGAGCTCGCGCAGACTGCCTGTAATCGGCTCCAGCCCGACGGGATCGGACGTACAGGCTGCCTCGAAGCGAGTGATTTCCGGTGCTCGCTCGTCGATGTATTCCTTGGCCGCGTCTATAATATCATCGATGTTGACGTAAACGCGAATATAGGGCTTGGCGCCAAGCGTCGTCTGCAAATAGCAATAATGGCAATGCGCCATGCAGCCGGTGGCAATGGGAATAGCATATTCCGCTGAAGGCTTGGACGTTTCGAAGGTTAACGTTTTGCGAATGCCGACGACAAGTGTTCGTTTGGCAATCCGGTATTTTTCCAGCTCGGTTTCACCGGGCAAATTGGTAATCCGGTTATGCGAGCTGGTCATGCGGAAAGGAATGCCTTCCTTTTGAACCCAGTCATAAATGCGCTTGCCTTTCGGATAGTTGAGCGCATCCGGCTCAAAATAGACGAGCTCGGGAACGAAGGATAAGCTTTTCAGCGCTGCTTTCGGACGCTCCTCTACGGTGGAAGCCATGGGCCGCCCCCTCCTTTGCTTTGATGCTTCAAAATAAGAAGCTTACGCTATAATATGCGACAAAGGAAAGGGCTTCAAACTGGGAGTTGCAAGGTGAAACGGCCGAAAGCCGTCCTCTGGCGGCGCAGCGCGTTTCAGTCCGAGAAATATAAGTCTAATGATAAATGTGAAACTTATAAATTCTTATATTTCAAGAAATGCCGCAATCGCTAATGTCATTAATTATTGTGTACCCCGGATTGTCCTTAAGGTTGCAGACAGGTTTCAAAACAGTGTATGATACTAAAGTAACGCCGAGGAAACAAGGTGAAAGAAGTTGGGTTAGGGGGTTCTTCAATGCCGACACCGAGCATGGAAGACTACTTGGAACGAATTTATAAGCTCATAGACGAAAAAGGTTACGCGAGAGTGTCGGATATTGCGGAAGGGCTGGAGGTTCACCCTTCGTCAGTGACGAAGATGATTCAAAAGCTCGATAAAGATAACTATTTAATTTATGAGAAATATCGTGGCCTTGTATTAACGACAAAAGGCAAGAAGATGGGCAAGCGGCTTGTGGAGCGCCACCATCTGCTGGAATCATTTTTGGCCATTATCGGCGTCCAAGATGAGAATATTTATCAAGATGTCGAAGGCATTGAGCATCATTTAAGCTGGGATTCGATTACCTGCATTGAGACGCTCGTCGCTTTCTTTGAACGCGATCCCTCCCGATTAGACGCTCTTAAAGCGGTTCGCGCTGAGCTCGATAATGAGTGATTATGCAAATATGTTGTGAAACGCAAGCTGATGCAGGTACATGCAAAAAGAGCGTGACCCCCGTAAAAAGGAGGTCACGCTCTTTTTAATTGTCTGCTAGTTGCTAGTGCCCGCTAGAACGGCCTAATGATACTTCGGCAGATCATCATCTTCCTTGCCGCCTTCGATAACGCGGAACGGCGTACGCTGCGATTTCGGGCGTTTGGCAGGCTGTGAGCGGTTGCCTGGGCGCGCCTGAGGCGAAGCAGAGCCGGAACGGCCTCTCCATCGGTCAGGCGGAAACTTGTAAAGCACATAAATGAGGCCGAATACGATAATGGGGATAAGGAATGAACGCATATCTGTCAAAACGCCATAAATAACTCCGATGCCAAGCAAAGACATAATAATAATTGCCGGCACGCTCCATTTTTTAGGCCTGTTTGCCATAATCATTCCGCCCTTACGCTTTAATATTGGACATTTGTTGATCGAGCTCGCGCATCCGGTTGAAGGAAGCGATCGATACGGCAACCTGATCGTCCTTTGGCTCTTTCGTTGTCAGTAATTGCAGCCATAGGCCTGGGTAACCGAGGTAGCGCAGCACGGGTATGTTGCGCAGTGCATTTGTAATGCGCAGCACCTCATAAGAAATACCAAGAACAAGAGGAAGCAGCAAAATACGAATATAAATTCGTTCCCATATGGAATCCCAAGTGAAGAAGGGCAGCGAATAAATAATAACGCCGACAATGACGGTGAAAATAATAAAGCTGCTGCCGCAGCGATAGTGCAGGCGGCTGTATTTTTGCACATTGCTGATCGTCAGCTTCTCGCCAGCTTCATAGGCGCTAATTACTTTATGCTCGGCGCCATGATATTGAAACAGTCTTTTGATAATCGGCGTCAGCGACATCAGGTACAAATAAGCAAGCAATAAAATGATTTTGATAAGTCCTTCTAATAGGTTATGACCAATTTTGCTCTCAAATACGTTGCTGAACAATAGTTCTTCCAGCGCAGCGGGAGCTGCGGTGAAAATCAGCTTGCCGAAAATAAACGACAGGACGCCAGCCACGGCAACGCCGACTATCATGCTAAGGCTGAAACCAGACTTTTGCTCCTTTTCAGGCTTCGGCTGTGCTTCGGGATTTTTAGCGGCTTCTTCCTGCGCCTCATCCTCCGCGTAATTTTCCATGGAAAAATTCAAATGCTGCGAGCCTTTGGCGCTGGAATCTATTATGCCGACAACCCCGCGCACAATCGGAATTTTTTTCAGCTGCTGTATCCAGCGCTTCGTCGTCCGCGGAACCTCATAAAAGATAATTTCGTCATTTTTGCGGCGAACAGCTGTAACATTGACATGGCTTCCTGCGAACATGACGCCTTCAATGACAGCTTGTCCTCCATAAATGCTTTTGGATTTTTGCGACAAGTGTTGGTCACCTTCCTTAAAAGTGTATCGTCCCGATCAGGTGACGAATCAATTTGTTTCATTTTCTTACGAATAGTTCTATTGTACTTGATCAGTGCGGCAATTGCCAACGTTTGAGCTGCACGGGGCATCCATAAACAGCTGCCAAGCGAGGCGGTTACTTCTATGCTTTTTTTCACATACTAAATCATGGCTTCTTTTAGCTAGGAAGCGAAGGATGATCTCAAGTTTGGAGGCGAAGGAAACGATGGCAGAAAATAAAAAAAATAAACGTACCGCCGGAGATGAAGGCAATCCATATGAAGGCAAGCATCATACGAATATTTGGACGTATTGCTTATCGACGGGCTTTTTTGCCGGACTGATTTGGGGCGTTTTACGCTGGTTTTTTTATGAAATGAAATTTACGCTGGAGCTGCCAGGCATTTTGGCGGACCCGTTTTTCCGCTCCTCCTTTTTGAAGTCGGGCTGGGGCCTTGTGGTGGGTATTGGCAGTTACATTATTTTTTCAATGGTTGCTGCCTTGCTATACGGACTGTTATTCCGCAAGCTAAAAGGCCCGTGGCCTGGCCTGCTCTATGGGCTTGTCTGGTGGGCAATCATTTTTCTTGCTTTAGGGCCGCTTCTCCATGTGACCCGATCGGTGTGGAAATCAGGCTGGAATACACTCAGTGCCGAGCTTTGTGTCTTTTTGCTATGGGGTGTTTTTATCGGCTACACCATTGCTTTTGAATTTACGGACGAGGCGTCCCGAGAGCCTTTGCAAGCAAGCTGAATAGTTGTCCCTTCTCAAGGGGCGGGCATATGTGGTAAAATGGCAATTGATCTTTGTCTTTAGCATGAATTTGTCCGTTAGGGAGGTGTGCAAATGCTCAAAATTCTGGTGCTTAATGGCCCGAATCTGAATATGCTTGGCGTACGGGAGCCAGGAATTTATGGATCGGCTACGCTTGCTGATATTGAGGCTAATTTGCTGGAGCAGGCTAAGGGTCTGAATGTACAGCTGGATTTTTTCCAATCCAACCATGAGGGCGCCCTTATTGATCGGATACATAGCGCTTATGGCGCAGAGGATGGCATACTTATTAATCCCGGTGCGCTTACGCATTACAGCTATTCGCTGCGCGATGCGCTCAGTACGGTAGCTCTTCCTGTAGTTGAGGTGCATTTGTCCAACATACATACGCGCGAGGCATTCCGTCACGTTTCGGTTATTGCACCTGTAGCGGTCGGGCAAATTGCCGGCTTCGGTCCACAGAGCTACGAGCTTGGCCTTGCGGCGCTTGTCCGCAAACTGAAAATTTCTTAAATAAACGGAAAGGGGATGAACATAAATGTCAAAGGAAAGAGTGAATCGCTTGCGCAGCGCCCTTGCGGAGCTGGGTCTGGATGCTATTCTTATTAACAGCGAATATAATCGCCGTTATATAAGTGGATTTACAGGCTCCTCTGGTATGGTCCTCATTACGTTAAGCGACAGCATTTTGCTGACCGATTTCCGCTATATGACGCAGGCTCCTGAGCAGGCGATCGGCTATGAAATTGTTGAACATGCGCCTAAAGCGATGCAAACGGTGAAAGAGCTGTTGAAAGCGAGAAAAATCAGCAAGCTGGGCTTTGAGCAGGAGCATGTCGTTTATGGCGAATTCGCCGATTGGACGGCTGTGCTTGGCGATATCGCCCTTCATCCGGTATCGGGTCTAGTTGAAGGCTTGCGCATGATCAAGGATGAAGCGGAGCTGCAAGTGATGCAAGAGGCTGCTGATCTGGCGGACGCGACGTTTACGCATATTCAGAAGCTGCTTCAGCCTGGCGTGAAGGAAAGCGATATTGCGCTGGAGATGGAAATTTTTATGCGCAGCCACGGTGCTCATTCATCTTCGTTTGAGACGATCGTAGCGTCCGGAGAGCGCTCGGCATTGCCGCATGGTAAGGCAAGCGAGCGAATCATTGGCAACAATGAATTCGTGAAGCTGGATTTCGGTGCCTATCTGAAAGGATATTGCTCTGATATTACGCGTACGGTTGTCGTTGGCACGCCAACGGACAAGCATCGCGAAATTTATGACATTGTGCTGGAAGCGCAGTTGAATGCCCTTGCTCATATCCGTCCGGGTATGACAGGACGTGCTGCGGATGCGTTGACGCGCGATGTCATCACAAAATACGGCTATGGCGACAAGTTCGGTCACGGCACCGGACACGGACTCGGCATGGAAGTTCATGAAGCTCCGCGTTTGTCCAAGCTTAGCGAAACGATTTTAACCCCCGGTATGACGGTAACGGTTGAGCCTGGCATCTATCTCCCCGGTTTCGGCGGAGTAAGGATTGAGGATGACATCGTAATTACGGACACCGGTATTAAAATATTAACCGCATCGACTAAGGAGTTTCTCACTTTAGGCTGATTTGTGGTAACAGTGGTAAAAGGGCACGATCAAGCATGCTATTTTTCTAATCCCAGGAGGTAATCAGCAGTGATTTCAGTGAATGATTTTAAAACAGGATTGACAATTGTAGTAGATGGAGACATTTTCTCCGTAACCGATTTTCAGCACGTTAAGCCAGGCAAAGGCGCGGCATTCGTACGCTCCAAGCTGAAAAACCTCCGCAACGGCAACGTTGTTGAAAAAACATTTCGTGCTGGCGAGTCGCTTGCTCGTGCGATCATCGAAAACCGTGCTGTACAATACTTGTACAACTCCGGTTCCGAGTACACGTTCATGGACAACGAAACTTATGATCAGTTCGAACTGAATGAATCGCAGCTGGAATGGGAAATCAACTTCCTGATCGAGAATATGACGGTAAACATCTCGAGCTACCAAGGCGAAATCATCGGTATTCAAATGCCGAACAGCGTTGAGCTGAAAGTTATTGAGACGGAGCCAGGCATTAAAGGCAACACGGCTACCGGCGCAACTAAAAATGCTAAGCTTCAAACGGGACACAACGTACAAGTTCCATTGTTCATCAATGAGGATGATGTGCTGTTGATCGATACACGCGAAGGAAAATACATTTCCCGCGCATAGGAGATGGCAAGCAGCTGCTTCAAGGGGCAACACCCCTTGGAGCAGCTTTTTTCAAAATATAGGAAAGGATATGATTTTTCGATCCCTTCTCTATATTTCTACGCGAAACGGTGCTTTGCCGCCAGAGGACGGCGATAGCCGTTTACGCTTGTGATTGGGCATAACTTCACACGAACTTCTCATTTTTCTCGTAAAAAGCATTGATGGATAAAGGCTTGCTATTGTAACATTCAATATAATAGTTAAGCTCATGCATCTAGCGACGACGTAGAGGAGTAGAGTGAATGGCAAGAAAAAGCTTTGTTTTTCTGCTGCTGGCTTGTTGGTTTTTGCTGGTGGCATGTGGCACGGGGCCGGAGCGGCAAGAAATGATTAAGCCGGTTGCAAGTGCGGAGGCGGCCGCGCCTAGTGGACAAAACTCCTTGGAGGCTGTTCAAGCAAAGGGCAAGCTGCGTATTGGAACGGAAGGAAAGTATGCCCCATTTACTTATCATGACGAAAACGGCAAGCTTGTCGGATTCGATGTAGAGATAGCTGAGGAAATCAGCAAACGTATTGGCGTGGAGCCTGAATTTATCGAAACGCCATGGGATGAAATATTTACGGGACTGGATGCGAAGAAATATGATGTCGTTTTTAATCAAGTCAGCATTCGGGAGGATCGATTGGAGCAATATCAGTTTTCCGATCCTTATATTTACTCCCATATTGTGCTAATTGTGAAGCAGGATAATACGGATATTAAGAAGCTTTCGGACTTAAACGGGAAAAAGGCGGCGCAAGCGCTGCGAAGCAATTTGCTTGATATCGCACAGCGGTACGGCGCGGAAATTGTGCCTACCACAGGCTTTGATGAGGCGATATCTTTGCTGCTGACAGGAGAAGTGGATGCAACGGTAAATGATGGTTTAACTTATTTGGATTTATTGCATCGCCAGCCAGAGATGCCGCTCAAAATTGTGGATGAAATGTCGGAGGCAACGGCAAGCGGCGCTCTGTTTACGAAAGGGCATGATGAGCTTGTTCTAGCCGTCAACGGTGCGCTTGCAGATATGAAAAAGGACGGTACTTATTTGGAAATTTCAACAAAATATTTCGACACCGACGTTTCCAAATAGCATGCTTAAGCTGTGAAGGTTACTTGTATTTTTGTGATGGGATATACCCAGATGTGTTGTGGTTGTGCTATAATATTGACTTGTATGTATATGTCAAGGTTGGGAGTGAGTCCGCTTTGTCGTTGATAGTGATGAAGTTTGGCGGAAGCTCGGTGGGAACGCCGGAGCGGATGCAACGGGTAGCAAAACGAATTATTGAAAATAGGCAGGCGGGAAACCGTGTTGTTGTTGTCGTATCAGCAATGGGGGATACAACGGATGATTTGATCGACCAATCGAAGCTGCTTAATCCTAATCCGCCAGCGCGCGAGATGGATATGCTGCTTACGACTGGCGAGCAAATATCGGTAGCGCTTTTGTCGATGACGATTCACCAGCTGGGACACCACGCCGTTTCGTTGACAGGCTGGCAGGCGGGAATTCGTACAGATGCTGTTCACAGCAAGGCGAAAATTACAGATATTCGTACGGATCGCATGTTCAAGGAATTGGATGCTGGTCATATTGTTATCGTAGCCGGTTTTCAAGGCATGTCCGAGGATGGCGACATTACGACGCTGGGACGCGGCGGCTCCGATACGACGGCGGTTGCACTGGCAGCTGCGGTTAAAGCGGATGTGTGCGAGATTTACACCGATGTGGACGGCATTTATTCGACCGATCCGCGCGTTGTGAAATGCGCTCGCAAGCTGGATGAAATTTCGTATGATGAAATGCTGGAGCTTGCCCATCTGGGAGCTGCTGTGCTTCATCCGCGCGCGGTTGAATACGCAAAGCATAACAATGTAAAGCTAGTCGTTCGTTCAAGCTTTACCTACAACGAAGGTACAAGTGTAAAGGAGGAAGTAACGATGGAACAAGGCGCTGTCGTTCGCGGTATTGCATTCGATAAAAATGTAGCTAGAATCAGCATTCTGGGCGTTCCAGATTTGCCAGGCGTGCTCGCGACAGTATTTGGCGCGCTTGCAAACAATGGCGTGGATGTAGATATTATTGTGCAAAGCGGCGTACAGGACGGCACAGCCGACTTCTCCTTCACGCTTTCGCTCGATGATAAAGACAAAGCGGTTGCAGTCATTGAAAATCTGCACGGAGAGCTCCCTTACAGCAAAGTAACTTCCGAAGACAATTTGGTTAAAGTTTCAATCGTCGGTGCTGGCATGGTTAGCAATCCAGGCGTTGCTGCTACGATGTTCGCAGCGATTTCGGGTCTGGGCATCAGCATTAAGATGGTCAGCACGTCTGAAATCAGACTTTCCTGCGTTATCGATGCTGAACCACTGCAAGAAGTGGTTCGTGCGCTGCATACGGCATATGGTTTGGATACAGCTGAGCAAGCTTTCGTTGGCGGGCCGCAGGATCGCCGTTAGACGACTTGCATTAAACGCAAGAGACATAGGGGAAAAGGCAAGGAGCAAACGCTCTTTGCCTTTTTTTGTGTCTCGGGGGACATATAGAGTAGTACGATCAGCTAGGATCAGATATGATTAATTTAAAGGAAGGGGTGATTGGTTTGGAGTGCTTAAGTGAGATGATTTGGGCTGACAGCACGAGCTTCATGAATGAGCTGCTGAAACAAGAACTAGCCTGCAGCAGCATGCCGGGTGGACTGGAGGCTAATGTGTGGAAATTTTCGTCTGTTGCGGACAGCTTCGTTCTAAAAATATGGAACAAGGATTCCGATCCAGATGTGCATTTTCAATATATTCTGCTGCAAACGCTTCGAAATATAGGTATTTCTGTTTCCACTGCTTACGGATGGGGTTATACCGCTTCTGGGCATAAAGCGCTGTTAACCAGCTACGATGGCAGCCCGCTTTCCCCAATAAAAAATCAGCATGTAGAGAATTTGGCTCATTTATTGTTGGACATCCATAAAGTATCCGACCATGAATTAGATCCTCTGCTTCATAGAAAATACGATTTTATCCGTTATTTTTACCCGCAAATTGAAGAGCATCCAGATATCCAAGCGGATTTAATAGAGCTAATTAATGGCTCGGATTTGCAGCAAAATACATTTATCCACGGTGACTTCAACTTAGGCAACGTAGTAGAAAATCAAGGGAAGTACACGATAATTGACTGGACCAATGGACAACTAGGGGATACCAGATATGATTTTGCCTGGACGAGCTTTTTAATTTATTTATACAATGGGGAGCAATTAGCCGCGGTATTCCAAAATACGTATTTGGCACAAAGTGAATTTGATAAGGAAGAATTACTAATCTTTGAAGCTATTGCGTGCCTCAGATGGCTGTTGCTCTATAGATTCGCGCCAATCCCTAAAGACGAGTCAACGATCGAACGTATGAATTGCAAAATAATAGAAAATAAATATATCAATAAGTCGCTTGTGCTGGAGTAGCAGTATACAGCGAGAATAGGGCAGACTAGCGGGTGATTTTCTCGCCGTAGTCTGCCTTTTTTTTATGGTGCAATCAGCGCGTCAGCAGCACAAGCTTCTCCCCTTGCAGTATGGGAACGTCTTTATAAATATCGACTTCTGCGCATGCCTCAATGTCCCGCTGGAGACCAAGCTTAAGCAGCCGCTTGCCAGTTGCGCCAGAGGCGAGTGTTTCGAGTGCGAAAGCACTGCGGCTGCGATAGAAGCCCAGCATAGCGAGTGCGAAGTCATCCAGTTCCAAAGCGTTCATGCCTGCCTGGGTCATCCGTTCAAGCAGCAGCCCGGCGCCAAAGCCATCCTCGGCAGCAAACGCATCATTATAGCCCGCGCATAAAATGACGACATCGCGCCGCAGCGCTAGCGCCGCACGGGCACAGGCAGCGGCGTTCATTAGCGCAGCTGCCAATACGTAATCGGCACGGGCGGACTTTTGCAGCGCGCGTGTTCCGTTCGTTGTAGTTAATATAATACGGCGGGCGCGTACCGCAGGGGCTTCATATTCGTCAGGCGAATTGCCAAGGTCAAAGCCGGATATTTTTCGGCAAAATCGTTCTCCCCCTAATAAATCCCCCGCCATCTGCGCTGCTTTGGCCTCCATGACCGTTTCCACCGGAACGATGGCTTCGGCCCCGGCCGCAAGCGCCGTCACAATCGTGCTGCCTGCCCGCAATACATCAACAACGATGGCTGTTTTATGATGAAAGCGCGCCTGGCTGGCTTCATTCACGCTTGATATGACCTCAACCTGCATGTCATTATCCGCCTTTCTTTACCTTAACTTCTCCTAGCCTTATGCCTGCAATATATGCACATCCTTCTGGGCATGTGTCCCGGGCTACAGTGGTTATGAACGCAGAGGTCTGCTGCATAAGCTAGAAACAGGTCGGCTGGACAAGGGTGGAGGTGGATTTTTATGATGAATAAAATCGTGCTGGCAATGGCCTCCTTGCGCCTTGCCTCGGGAACCATCGAAATTTGCGCGGCAATTATTATGCTTAAACTCAATCAGATCGACAAGGCGCTGGTCGTCAATTCCTCTTTGGCGCTTGTAGGGCCGCTTATTTTGATTGCGACTACGACGATTGGTTTGGTAGGGCTCGCAGACAAGCTGTCCTATAGCAAATTTCTCTGGGTAGCGGCTGGCATTCTATGTCTAATGATTGGTATTTTGAAAAAATAACGAGAATTGGCGCCGTTCCGAGTACTAGGGCCATTTCTATATTTTGCTGCTGGCCTCGTAATAGGAGTCGCGGTACTCCTAGTTAAATAAATCTAATCTAGCAATTTCGATCCAGTTGGACATATTTTAGCTGGCCAAGCATACATATTAAAGGACTAAGGACAAACATCCGGGAGTGATGAACGCATGCTTAGCCGCATTACGCATTTGCTGCCGCTAGAGCTGAAAGCGATATTGGAACGGCTGCCTGCGGAGGTTCAGGAGCAGCTGGAAGAGATACGGATTCGCGAAGGGCGCCCGCTGGAAATTGGCATGGCAGGCCAATCGCGTTTCGCTGCAAACGATGGCACACTCTTAACCCAAGCTGGCGGAGCGTACAAGCCTACTGCTGACCTTTGCCGCAAGCTGCTGGAGCGGATGACCAATTATTCCTTGTATGCGATGGAGGAGGAGCTCAGGCGGGGCTTCATTACAGTTGCAGGCGGACATCGGGTTGGACTTGCAGGGCGTACCGTTCTCGATAACGGCAGCGTTCGCGGCATTCGTGAAATAGGTGCCTTTAATATTCGGATTGCCAGGGAGGTTCCCGGCTCAGCAACTCCGCTCATGCCGAAGCTGCTCGACCGATCACGCAAAACGATTCGCTCCACGTTGGTGCTCGCCCCGCCCCAGCAGGGCAAGACGACGCTCGTTCGCGATATTGCAAGATCCGTCAGCTACGGTTTATGGGGAGGCGGGGAGGCGGCAAGCTGGCCGGGCAAGAAGGTTGCAATCGTGGACGAGCGCTCCGAAATAGCTGCTTGTGTGCGAGGTATTCCCACCTTTGATATTGGACCGCGCTCCGACGTCATGGATGCTTGTCCCAAGGCGGAAGGAATGATGATGCTGCTGCGCTCGATGTCGCCGGATGTCATTATTGCGGATGAAATTGGAAGGCCTGAGGATGGCGAGGCGATTCGGGAAGCCAGCCATGCCGGAGTCAGCGTCATAGCGACAGCTCATGCGTATGATGCTGAGGATGCTAGAGGACGGCCTGTATTGCGCTCGCTGCTAGAGGAAGGGGCGTTCTCCCTTATTGTTGAGCTGCGCCGAACGCCTTCGGGCATTATGCACCGGGTGCTTACGGCGGAGGCTTGCATAAGAGGCTGGGCGGCGCGCGAGCCAACAACAGCAGTGCCGCGATTAGCCAAAGATGCTGCGCCGCTGTTTTCCGGGCTGATGCGAGGCGATGCCATGTGCTGAAGCTGCTTGGCGCGCTGCTGATTTTGTTCGCCGGAACGATGCTAGGCTTCCAGCAGGCGGCGCGTTTTGCTGCAAGGCCCCGGCAGCTTCGCCAGACCGCTCATGCGCTACAGAGGCTCGAAACCGAAATTGGCTACGGGCATACACCGCTGCCGGAGGCGCTATCCCGAACCGCAGCATTTGTTCCAGATCCACTTAACCGGATGCTAATGCTTGCCTCCGAAGGGCTTGCGAGTGACGAAGGGCTTTCCTTTCGAGAAAGCTGGGAACGGGCTGTTCGAGAGATTTGGGGAGCAACGGCCATGCGGGCAAGCGAGCAGGCGGTGTTGATCCGTCTTGGCTCGACGCTCGGTATAAGCGATCGTGAGGATCAGCTTAAGCATTTGAAGCTGGCGCTCATTCAACTGAAGGCGGAGGAAGATTCGGCACGGGAAGATCAGGCGAGGTATGAGACGATGTGGAAAAGCCTCGGCGTTTTAATCGCCGTGCTGCTCGTTATTTTGATGGTTTAATGGGGTGCCGCGGAAATGAATATGGATGTGAGCGCCATTTTCCAAATAGCCGGTATCGGAATTATCATTGCGATGATTCATACGGTGCTTAAGCAGATGGGGAAGGAAGATATGGCGCATTGGGTGACATTAATCGGCTTTGTTGTCGTGTTGTTTATGGTCGTACGTATGCTGAACGAGCTGTTTCAGGAAATTAAAACGATTTTTCTGTTCCAATAGCTAGCTTGAAGAGAAGCCGCAAGTAGGTGAAGCGAAGTGGAAATCATTCAAATCGTCGGTCTTGGGCTGATTGCAACAGTCCTCATCCTTGTCGTTCGAGAGCAAAAGCCGCTGTTCGCTTTCCTGCTTGCGGCATTTACCGGCCTCTTTATTTTTCTGTTCCTGCTTGGCAAAATCGATTCCGTTATTGCGGTGCTTTCTGATTTGGCGAATCGCTCCGGCATACCCTCTATTTATTTGAAGACGGTGCTGAAAATAATAGGTATCGCCTACATTGCTGAATTCGGCGCTCAAATTGTCCGCGATGCCGGACAGGAAAGCATTGCGTCGAAAATCGAATTCGCTGGAAAAATATTAATTCTCGTCATGGCGGTGCCGATTATCAGCGTCATTATCGAAACAGTTATCAACCTGCTGCCGACAGGGGGAGGAGCCAGTTGAGAATAAAGCTTGCTGGCAGCTCCTATCCGACGAACGCCATTTGGCTCACGGTGCTTACAGCAGTTTTGTACTTTTTGCTGCTTGTGCCAAGCTCCGAGGCAGCAGCGCAAGGTGCGTCAACGTCAGACTGGCAGTCGGAGCAGACTTCCTACCAGCAGCTAGCTTCACAGGTGGCGTCTTCTCCTCAGTCGCAGCAGTCGCAGCAAAGTCAGCAATCGCAGTCTATGCAGCAGCAAACTCAGCAGGCCCAGACGCAAGCTGCACTCGGGCAGTTGACCGGCAGTGGGCTGAACGATATGGATACGGATGCGGTGGAGAAATACTGGAATCAGCTCAAAAACGAATATGGCGGTTTTTTCCCTGAGCAGAAGCTGCCTAGCTTTGCCCAAATGCTGCTGCCGGGCGGAGAAGGGCTCAAGCTGGAAACGGTGCTGAAAGGACTGCTGTCTTATTTTCTGCATGAGGTGCTGTACAATGGCAAGCTGCTAGTCACAATCGTCACGCTGACCGTGTTCAGCATGATGCTGGAAACGCTGCAAAACGCCTTCGAGCGCAATGCAGTCAGCAAGGTAGCTTACTCCATTACCTTTATGGTCATCCTTATCATCACGGTCAACAGCTTTAATGTAGCGATCGGCTATGCCAAGGACGCGATTGAAAGCATGATTCAATTCATGCTGGCCATGCTCCCGCTGCTGCTCGCGCTGCTGGCGTCGATGGGCAATGTCGTGACGGTGTCTGTGCTGCACCCGCTCATTATTTTTATGATTCATGTTGTAGGCACGCTTGTTTATACGCTCGTATTCCCGCTCTTGTTCTTCTCGGCCATCTTACACATCGTCAGCGCCATGACCGAGCGCTTCAAGGTGACCCAGCTGGCTAATCTGCTGCGCAGCATCAGCATTACAATTCTGGGTGCGCTAGTTACGATTTTCCTTGGTGTCGTTTCTGTGCAGGGGGCGACGGGAGCGGTAACCGATGGTGTGACGATGCGAACGGCGAAGTTCGTCACGGGCAACTTCGTTCCTGTCGTCGGTCGCATGTTCTCGGATGCGGCGGATACCGTCATATCGGCTTCCATGCTGGCGAAAAATGCAATCGGGCTTGCAGGCGTCATTATGCTGCTGTTTATAAGTGCTTTTCCCGCGATCAAAATTTTGACGCTAGCGCTTATTTACAACGTATGCGCTGCTGTCATGCAGCCCCTTGGAGATTCGCCGATTGTAGCCTGCCTGCAAACGATTGGCAAGACGCTGATTTATGTGTTTGCCGCACTGGCCGCTGTAAGCTTGATGTTTTTCCTCGCCGTCACAATCGTGCTGACAGCAGGAAACGCAGCAATGATGGTCCGGTAGATCGGCTGTTTGAAAAAAGGGGGCGAATCGCATGGTAGCTTGGCTGGGCGATTGGCTGCGTGACATTATCGCCGTCATTATGCTCGCTGTATGCACCGAGCTGCTGCTGCCGAACAAGGCGATGCTGCGCTATGCCAGACTAGTTATCGGTCTTCTCGTGCTGCTGACGCTGCTGTCTCCGCTGCTTCGCCTGGTGCAAGGCGACGTAACGGCAGGACTGAGCGCAGGCATCCAGCAATGGGAGATGAGCACGGCGCAGAAGCAAGTGAAGATGCCAACGCTTGCCGACATTCAGCGTCAGTCGGAGGAGCTTAAACGCAAGCAGCAGCAGCAGGCGGCTAACCTTACCGGCAGTACGCTCTCCAAAGCGATGGAATCCGCAATCATCCGCTATACCGGTCAGACGGCAAGCTCGGTTGAAGTCAAACTGAAATGGATCAAGGAAGGAGATGTAGAGATGGTCGAAATGGATACGGTGACAGTTACGTTTCCGCAGATACTTCCTGAAGAAGAGGCTGCTCCGCCGAGAGGGTCCCCTACCAATTTGGGTGCGAATTCGACTCAGGATGTGCAACAGGATAATAGACAGATCGAAGCAGTGGAGCCAGTAAGCGTGGAGGTCATGGTGCCTGAGATAGTCGAGACTGGGCCGCATCAAACATCAAGTGAACAGAGTACGGCTGGTGAACAGTTATGGCAGCCCGTGAACGCAGAGCTTGATAAGCAGACGAGAGCTGTGCTCGCCGAGGGCTGGGGCTTATCGCCCGAGGCTATCATTATTCGCCAGCCGGCAAGCATTCGCGGACAAAAGTAAAGCGAAAGGAGAGGGTAATGACAGGTGGCGAAGTGGCTGGAGAAGCTGGAAGCGATGGCGGGCGGAGGCCCTGGGGGACCGAAGCGAGTGAAAATGCTGCGCCTCCTGCTCATTATCGGCTGTGTTGGAGCGCTGCTGATGCTGATTAATTCTTTCCTCACCTTTAACAAAGTTGAGCCTTCCTTACAGGGGCAGGGGCAAAATCTGCAGTCAGTAGATGACACGGCCTGGACCAGCCCAGGCTCGCGGGAAGGAGCCTCATTCGAAACGGTGGAGCAGCCGCTGGAGGCGAGGCTTAAGGAAATTTTGGAGAAAATCGTTGGTGTTGGCGAGGTGGATGTTCTGGTCACTATTGATTCAACAGAGGAAATCGTCGTTGAACGCAATGAGAAGGAGACGCAGTCGGTGACAGACGAGAATGACAAAAACGGGGGCAAACGGCATATTACGGCGATTAACAAGGATGGCGAGGTTGTACTCGTCGAGGTGTCCGGCGATCAGAAGCCGATTATCAAAAAGACGATCAACCCACGCATTCGCGGCGTCCTTATCGTCGCCAAGGGTGCGGAAAATGTAACCGTCAGACGTTTAATTATAGATGCGGTCGAAAAAGGCGTAAATGTCGCGGCAACTCGCATTTCTGTTGCACCGAGGAAGCAATAATCCAGCTTTTATACCATTTTGAGGAGGGTGTTCACATGAACACGAAAAGACAAACGATTTGGCTCGTATCGATGCTCAGCTTGATGGTGGTACTGTCCGCCTATTACTTGTTTACGCAGGACGCAAGCTCGCCAGAATTGCTGACAGACAACACGCAGCTGGAGCAGACGGTGGGACAGGGAGCGACGGAGGCTGCGGGCAGCGGCATCGTCGTGGATGAGGTGCAGCAAGGTGCAGACAATGGGGTGAGCGAGGCTGATAAAGAGGTGCTGGAGCAGTATGAGCAAGGGGGAGCGGCAACGAGCGTATTCGCAGATATTCAGCAGAAGCGGACGCAGGATAATAACGAGGAGCTGGATAAGCTGATGGCGGATATCGCAAATACACAAGTAGATAAAGAAAAATCTACTGAAGCGGCTAAACAGCTTTCCTTGCTCGAAGAAAAAAATGTAAAGCTGACAGAGCTGGAAGAACAGCTGATGCAAAACTATGAATCCGCAATCGTGGATGAAGAAAACAACGTTTATAAAGTCGTCGTAGCCAGCGAGAAGCTTGAGAAAAATCAAGCAGCCGATATTGTTGATCTCGTCATGAAAAAAATGGAAATCAATGCCGATCAGGTATCCGTGCAGTTTGTACCTTAATGAGGCCTTGCAAGAGCATAAAATCCCGGACGTCAGCTATGCTGGCGTTTTCGGGATTTTTCCCATGTCCAATGATGCACAGTAATAGGGTTTCGCCTATATAATGCAAAAAAGGATAAAGGAGCAAACCATACGCTATGTATCGCTATTATCCCGCTCATCCCCATCAAATGGTCAAACCGGCTCATCCTGCATGCTGGACAGCGTCCAGTATAGAATTGAACCGCAAGCTCAGGGCATTATGGGTGCAGCATGTGTACTGGACGAGATTGACGGTGAACAGCATTGTTGACCGTCTTGCCGACGAGCAAGCAACGACCGCTAGACTGCTGAGGAACCCTACCGACTTTGCAGCGGTGCTTGAACCTTTTTATGGAAGGGCTATTGCGGCAAGGTTTGCCGAATTGCTGCGGGAGCATCTTGTTATCGCAGCCGAGCTCGTCAAGGCGCTCCAGGCTGGAAATAGCTCGGCAGCAGCGGATGCCCAAAAACGCTGGTATATGAACGCAGAAGACATTGCCGATTTCCTAAGCCGGATAAATCCTTATTGGTCCAAAGTGGAATGGAAAAAGATGCTTGATGAGCATCTAAGGCTGCTTACTGGCGAAGTGGCAGCCCGGCTTGCTAAAAACTATGAGCAGAACGTTGCCTTGAATGATTTAATTGAACCGCAGGCGGCTGAAATGGCAGACGTAATGACGAACGGAATTATCCAGCAGTTTCCTTCTTTATTTTCCATTTGATCAAAAAATAGCGGAGTTCAGGTTTTTTTATCACCTGGGCTGCCGCTATTATTTAAATTTAAGCAAGTATAAGTTACCCCCTAATAATCGGCTTATATTTCACCCGCGAAACGGTAGCTTTGCCGCCAGAGGACGGTGACTGCCGTTTACGCTTGATACGCTGCTTAATTGTGACTGAGGATAAAGAGTAATCAGGACGTTTTTTGTAAAGGGGGGCAGGCAGCTGTTTAAGGGGTATTTTATGCATTTGTAAAAAATAATTCGTGTTCCTGAGCGTTTATGATATAATGTTAAACGTTATTGTGCCAATTATAAAAGTGAACAATGCAAGCTAAGCTTACTATGCGGTTTTACTGCCGCAATACGAAGCGGATGCCTACGAAGCGGTTTTGCTACCGCAAAACTAGGCAGATGCTTACGAAGCGGTTTTGCTACCGCAAAACTTTAAGGAGTGAAAAATTCATGTTCAAATTGAGCGAGATTAAAGAATTGATCAAGCTGGTCGATCAAACCTCCGTTCATGAGCTGGAAATCGAAAACGAAGGGACTCGCCTGCTAATTCGCAAGCCCGGGAAAACGGAAGTCGTCAATGTGCAAGCAGCCCCGCTAACGCATACATATTCACAGCAGCAAGTTCCCGTTTACACACAAGCGCCTGCTACTCAGCCAGCTTCGCAGTCTACAGCGTCTGAGACACCTGCAGCGCGTGCTGCAAGTGAGAATTTGCACCAAATTACTTCCCCAATGGTTGGTACGTTTTACAGCTCGCCAAGCCCTGATGCTGCGGTATTCGTAAAACCAGGCGATCGCGTATCCGAGAAAAGCGTCGTGTGCATTTTGGAAGCGATGAAGCTAATGAACGAGCTGGAAGCGGAAGTGCGCGGCGAAATCGTCGAAGTGCTTGTAACGAATGGCCAATTGGTGGAATACGGGCAGCCGCTATTTCTGGTGAAGCCGGAATAACAGCATTGCTCCTTCTGGGAGAACTAGCCATTTGAAAGGAGTAACAATGTGAATTTCCAAAAAATTCTTATTGCCAACCGCGGCGAAATCGCCGTGCGTATTATTCGCGCTTGCCGCGAACTGGGCATTACAAGCGTAGCCGTTTATTCGGAGGCGGATCGCGATTCGCTGCATGTGCGCCTTGCAGATGAAGCTTATTGCATCGGGCCTACTTTGTCGAAGGACAGCTATTTGAATTTAACGAACCTGATGAGCGTAGCGACCATTACGGAATGCGATGCGATTCACCCAGGCTATGGCTTTTTAGCTGAAAATGCGAATTTTGCTGAGATCTGCGAATCCTGCAACATTACGTTTATCGGCCCATCACCTGAAGCGATTAGCAAAATGGGCGACAAGGCGGTAGCCAAGCAAACGATGCAGCAGGCTAACGTTCCGGTTATTCCAGGCTCTGAGGGCTTGATCGAGACCATGGAAGAAGCGGTTGTAGTCGCACGTCAAATTGGCTATCCCGTTATCATTAAGGCGACTGCAGGCGGAGGCGGCAAAGGTATCCGTATTGCTGACAGCGAGGAAACGCTCGTTTCGCAAATTACGACGGCGCAGCAGGAAGCACAGAAAAATTTCGGCAATGCAGGCGTCTATTTAGAAAAATATTTGACAGGTATGAAGCATGTCGAAGTTCAAATTATGGCGGACAAGCATGGCAACGCTGTACATCTTTTTGAACGCGATTGCTCGGTTCAGCGCCGCCGCCAGAAATTGGTAGAAGAGGCGCCATGTCCAGTTCTGTCTCCCGAGCTTCGTGAAGCGATGGGACAAGCGGCTGTTCGCGCAGCGCTTTCCGTTCAATATTCAGGCGCAGGAACGCTTGAGTTTTTGCTAGGGCCGGACGGCCAGTTTTATTTTATGGAAATGAATACTCGTATTCAGGTTGAGCATCCCGTTACAGAAATGATAACGAATGTCGATCTGATTAAAGAGATGATTTCCGTAGCGGAAGGCAATCCTCTTTCCTTTAAGCAAGAGGATCTTGCGATTAATGGCTGGTCGATCGAATGCCGGATTAACGCAGAGGATCCGGAGCGTAATTTTATGCCGTCTCCTGGACATATTCCGTTCTATCTAGCTCCAGGCGGCACAGGCGTGCGGGTCGACAGCGCGGTTTATCCGGGTTATACGATTTCGCCGCATTACGATTCCATGATCGCCAAGCTGATCGTTTGGGGAAGAACGCGTGAGGAAGCGATTGCCCGCATGAAGCGAGCTTTGTCAGAATTCGCGATTGAAGGCATAAAAACGACGATTCCTTTCCATCAAAAACTGTTAGAGCATCCAAAGTTTATTGAAGGGAATTTTGATATCAAGTTCCTCGAGGAATATGATGTTTACCATCCAGAGCAGGATGAAGCAAAAGCTGCGGACAATCTGTAATGGTTTGTCATATTTCATGGCGAATGATATAGTATAGAAATAAGATGCGGAAGCTTTACCCGTTCGATGCAGGGCGGGACGCGCAACTTTAGGGAGGTGTAAAGCTATCATGAGTACAACAGCAACGGAGTATGAGAAAACGGACATTGGCGTTATTCAGATCGCACCCGAGGTTATTGAAGTCATTGCTGGACTGGCTACAGTTGAGGTGCCTGGTGTAGCTGGCATGAGCGGCGGTTTCGCAGGCGGAATCGCAGAGATGCTTGGCCGTAAAAATTTGTCTAAAGGCGTTAAAGTTGATGTTGGACAGCGTGAGGCGGCGATTGATGTATCCATTATTGTGGAATACGGCAACCGCATTCCAGAAATCGCTTCGGAAATTCAGCGCAATGTGAAACGTTCGATTGAAACGATGACAGGTCTGCATGTTATTGAAGTGAACGTACATATTCACGATGTTCATTTCAAAGCTGCTGAGAAGCCGGTAGAGGAAGACCAACTGCTGCGCGTCAAGTAATAACTGCATGGAAGAGAATTGACTATAACCCCCTCGTGATCGGCATGCCGCTCGGCGCAAGGGGGTTTTCATTCGGTCTGCCCGGAGGAGGCATTTGCATTGTTTAGAATTGTGGACAAGTTGCTATTGTTTATTTATAGCATCGTAATCGGTGCCGCTTCCATTATGATCGCATGTATTGGCTTTAATTGGATTTCGAAGCGAGCGCTTTTAACGGCTTTAGACCGTCTTTTTGAGCAACCATCGCTGCAGATTTCCGTTATTATTGTTGGGATTGTCTTGTTTTTGCTCAGTTTGAGATTTTTTATTGTTTCCTTGCATCGCGGCTCTGCCGCTCCGCCTTCAATTGATCAACGGACAGATTTTGGCGACATTCGCATTTCCATTGAAACGATTGAAAATCTAGCTCTTAAAGCAGCTTCCAAACGCCGTGGGGTTAAAGATTTGCGTGCGCGCATTCGTACTTCCGACTCTGGCCTTGACATTGTGCTTCGCGTGTTTGTTGATGGAGAAAGCTCTATCCCAACACTCACGGAAGAGATTCAGCTTGCTGTCAAAAGCCATATTGAGGATATTACAGGCATACCGGTTTCGAATGTGACGGTATTCGTGGCGAATGTCATTCAGACAGGCATGTACAAGAGTCGCGTGGAATAGAGGTGGGCTAGCGGATGTGGAGGGAATTTTGGGTTCATTACGGAAAGCGGACAATTGGCGCAGCAGCAGGACTCTTTTTCGGCTTCGTGTATTTGTTTGTTGGTTTTTGGGATATGCTGATTTTTATGCTGCTTATTTCAGTCGGTTATTGGATAGGCAAAAAGAAAGATTTGCGGCAGGATCCGGTCGCTCCATGGCAGCAAGTTTGGAGCGTACTAATGGAAAGATTTCGCCCGTTTAGATAATCCTGTGGTCTCCTCCGTTCTCCGGAAGCCGGATTGCCGGTTGTTCGAGGCAGGGAGGAGATCATAGGTTTTTTTGAAATTCTAAGACTTTATAAGTGATGTGCTTATATTGGGCTTCTATTTTAACGCGAAATAGGCTCTGCCGCTATCTTAAGGGCGAAAGCCGTTTACGCTAGCAATAATAAATTTCAGTAAGCAGTGCAACTG
The DNA here is from genome assembly GCF_055814915.1 of Paenibacillus sp. R-74696. NCBI lineage: Bacteria > Bacillati > Bacillota > Bacilli > Caryophanales > Paenibacillaceae > Paenibacillus > Paenibacillus sp. R-74696. The sequence continues at coordinate 338,345 of NZ_JBPULM010000030.1, read as the reverse complement.
CTGTGGAGGTCCCATGAAACGTAGATTAGCGAGAGAAATTGCAGTATCAAGTTTGTACCAAATGGAAATGAATGAAGTCACTGCTGATGAAGCGGTGGACATGCTTCTTGAAGAGGCTCATTCCGCTAATGAGATCGGCGCAGAGCCAGGAGATATTGGCAATGCGGATGATGATTTTGTAAGACAGCTCGTCATGGGCGTCGCGGAGCGGAAAGCGGCGATTGACGACATGCTGCAGGATCATTTGACTGGTTGGCAGGTTGACAGGCTGTCTCGGGTAGACCGTCAGGTTTTGCGTCTGGCATGCTTTGAGATGGTATTCAGCGACGATGTGCCGCCGAAAGCGGTTATCAATGAGGCAATTGAGCTAGCGAAGCATTTCGGCACGGAAGAGTCGGGCAAGTTCGTAAATGGCGTGTTAGGCAAGCTGATTAGCGGACTTGATCAGCTGAAAGCCGAGCCTGATCATACAAACTAGGAAACCGCCGGCGCGAAAGGCCGGTTGGCAAGAAGGGGAGCGACACATTATGAGCGCACATATCATTTTAGGCAAACAGATTTCGGATCTTATTCGTGAGGAAATTGGGGCAGATACGGCTTCGCTTAAAGAAAAGGGTGTTGTTCCGGGTCTTGCAGTTGTATTGGTTGGTGAAGATCCCGCTTCTAAAGTATACGTCGGTTCCAAGGAAAAGGCCTGCCAGCAGCTTGGATTATATTCCGAGGTTCACCGTTTGGCCGAATCGGCAACGGAAGAGGAAGTTTTGGCGCTGATCACCAAGCTTAATGAGCAGGATAGCATTAATGGTATTTTAGTGCAGCTGCCGCTGCCTAAGCATATTAACGAGAAGGCCGTTATTGATGCAATTCGTGTGGAAAAGGACGTCGACGGTTTCCATCCTGAAAGTGTGGGTAATCTGGTAATAGGCGATGATAGCTTGCTGCCATGTACGCCGGCAGGCGTTATTGAACTAATTAAACGCAGTGGCGTTGATATTGCAGGCAAGCATGCAGTTGTCATAGGACGAAGCAATATTGTCGGCAAGCCTGTCGCAATGCTGCTGCTTAGAGAGCATGCTACGGTGACGATCTGCCATTCCAAAACAGCGAATATGGAAGAGATCGCCAAGCAGGCGGATATTCTTGTCGTAGCCATCGGCAAAGCGAAAGCGATTGACAGCAAGTTCGTGAAGCCAGGCGCAGTCGTTATTGATGTGGGCATTAACCGTCTGGCTGATGGCAAGCTGGCGGGCGATGTGGATTACGAGGATTGTCTGGAAACTGCTGGTTATATTACACCTGTGCCAGGCGGCGTGGGTCCAATGACGATTACGATGCTGATCCAGAACACCATTAAGGCAGCTAAGCGCGCAAACGGAATCGGAGAGTAAGGCGATGAAAGAACAGCCGCGGGTTTATTCGATAAAGGACATTAACCGATATATCCGGATGAAAATGGATTCGGACGCTGTGCTTGGCGATGTGTGGCTGCGCGGAGAGATTTCTAATTTTACGCATCATTCCAGCGGTCATATGTATTTTACGCTTAAGGATAAAGACAGTCGGTTGAAATGCGTCATGTTTGCTTCGCATAACCAGCGGCTGCCTTTTATTCCTCGTGAAGGCGCTAAAGTGATGGCGCGCGGAAACATTTCTGTCTATGAGCGGGATGGCAACTATCAGTTTTATGTGGCCGCCATGCAGCCAGATGGTATTGGAAGCTTGTATCTCGCTTTTGAGCAGCTCAAGAGCAAGCTGGAGGAAGAAGGGCTGTTTGCCGCTGAGCGTAAGCGCCCGATTCCACGCTTTCCTAGAGCGATCGGGCTGATTACTTCGCCGACAGGGGCAGCGGTTCGCGATATGATGATTACGCTGCAGCGCCGCTATCCCGCTGCGCGTATTTATGTTTATCCGGTGCTGGTGCAAGGAGCGCAAGCAGCACCTTCCATTTCACATGCGATAGAAGCAATGAATCGTTTTGGCGAAATCGACGTATTAATTGTAGGACGCGGCGGCGGCTCGCTTGAAGAGCTTTGGGCGTTTAATGAGGAGCAGGTAGCGCGCAGCATAGCTGCATCCGCTATTCCAATCATCAGCGCAGTCGGCCATGAGACCGATTACACGATTGCTGATTTCGTTGCAGATTTGCGGGCAGCGACGCCTACTGCAGCAGCTGAGCTGGCTGTACCGCATGCAGACGAGCTGGAGAAGCATTTAAGCAGGCAGCGCCAGCAGCTGGAGCAATCGCTGCGCCAGCTTATACGCAGCCGCAAGGAGCAGCTTGCACGTGTGCGCCGTTCGCCTTTTTTCCTTTATCCTCGCAAATATTTGCTGGAGCAGGCGCAGCGCCTTGATTTGCTGGAGGAACGCTTGCGCCAGCGAACACTTAATGCAGCGCAGCGCGGGCGAAGCAGGCTGGAGCGATTGCATGCGACGCTTGCCGGGCATCATCCGGGGCAGCGCGTGCATTTTGCCGCAAGCAGGCTTAAAGGAACTTCGAAACGGCTGGAACAGATCATCCAGCAAACGCTGCAAGAGAAGCAGCTTAGGCTCCATAGCTCCATACGTCAGCTTGATGCGCTTAGTCCGCTTAAGGTGATGGCAAGGGGATACGGATTAGTTTATGAAGAGTCGGAGCAGCGCTTGGTCAAGTCAGTAGCAGATGTGAAGGTAGGGGATACCGTACAGGTGAAACTAGCCGATGGTCAGATGACCTGTGAGGTATCGTCGTTGGAGGGAGAGGGCAGCAGTGGCAAAGAAAGAAGCAACGGAGCTTAGCTTTGAGCAGGCGATGGAGCAGCTTGACACGATTGTAGAAAAGCTTGAAAACGGTGATGTTCCGCTGGAGACAGCGATTGATCTATTTCAAGAGGGCATGCGTCTGTCAAAGCTGTGCAGCGGCAAGCTGGAGCAGGTGGAGCAGAAGATCGAGACGCTCATTGAAACAGAGCAGGGCTTTCAGAAAAAAACGTTTGCTCCACCGAGCGAAGACAAAGGAGAATAACGCTTGAGCGACACGGTTTTGATAAAAACTTATTTGGCGCAATGCGCCGCCATCGTAGAGCAGTCGCTAACCGAAGTGCTGCCTGCGCAGTGGGAGGTTCCGGATAAGCTCCGTGAATCCATGATGTATTCCCTGGAAGCAGGTGGAAAACGCTTGCGGCCAGCTCTTGTGCTCGCTGTAGCTGAGGCTATTAGCGGTGATGAAGATACGGTGAGCAAAGCTTTGCCTGTAGCTTGCGCGATCGAATGCATACATACGTATTCCTTAATTCATGATGATTTGCCAGCGATGGATAATGATGATTATCGCCGCGGCAAACTGACGAACCATAAGGTTTACGGAGAGGCTATGGCGATTTTGGCTGGTGATGCGCTGCTGACCCATGCGTTTCATTTAATTCCTAAAGCGGCTAAAGCTGGCGGTGTCAGTGCGCAGGTTGCACTCGATATTGTGGAAGATTTGGCGATGCTTGCCGGAGCCAGAGGCATGGTCGGTGGGCAAGTAGCAGATATGCTGGGTGAGCAGGGCATCACGTCGCTTGCAGAGCTTGAATATATTCATTTGCACAAAACCGGCGATCTGGTTGTGTTCTCTGTTACAGCTGGCGCACGTATAGGCGGTGCAACGGAAGAGCAGATCAAACTGCTGGAGCAGTATGGCCGCAATATTGGGCTAGCTTTTCAAATTCAAGATGACATTCTAGATTTGATCGGTGATGAGAGCAAGCTTGGCAAGAAGACGAACAGCGATGTCGAACAACAAAAAGTAACATATCCTTTTCTGATGGGGCTTGAAGAGAGCAAGGCTCAAGTAGAGCGTTTGACGCAGGACGCGAAGTCAGCGGTGCTGAGTGCGGGACTTGCAGCACCTGACAGACTGCTGCAAATCGCTGATTATCTGGTGCAGAGGGATCATTAATCCGCTCTAATGTCTTAAGGATTGGGAAAAAAATAAAGCCTATGTTATAATAGTTTAAATATTTTGACGTCTATTGAACAGTGATGGCTGCTGTTCGCGAAAGCGAGGAAGTACTGTGCTGCTTGAACATATAAACGGTCCTCAGGATTTAAAAGGGTTTTCCAAGAAAGAGCTGGAGCAGCTTGCAGGTGAAGTGCGCCAGTTTCTCATTGAGAAGCTTTCCGTTACGGGTGGTCACCTTGCTTCCAATCTAGGAGTTGTGGAGCTGACGCTCGTTCTTCATTATTTATTTGACAGCCCAAAGGATAAATTTGTATTTGATGTAGGTCATCAATCTTATGTGCATAAAATTTTAACAGGGCGCATGGATCGCTTCGATTCACTGCGTCAATATAAAGGCATGTGCGGGTTTGTGAAACGCGATGAAAGCGTGCATGATGTTTGGGAAGCTGGACATAGCAGCACATCACTGTCTGCAGCAATCGGTATGGCGATGGCGCGGGACTTTAAAGGCGAGGACAATCGGGTTGTTGCCGTCATTGGCGATGGTGCTTTGACTGGCGGGATGGCCTTTGAGGCGCTTAATCATATCGGTCATGAGAAGAAAAAAATGATTGTGGTACTGAACGACAATGAGATGTCCATTGCGCCGAATGTCGGTGCGATGCATCAATATCTAGGGAAAATCCGTTCTGATCGCCATTATCAGAAGGCGAAGGAAGAACTGCAGCATTTCTTGAATAAAATTCCTGCTGTCGGCGGCAAGCTGGCCAAGACGGCGGAAAAGTTTAAAGACAGCCTGAAATATTTGCTTGTAACCGGCATACTTTTTGAGCAATTTGGTCTCACTTATTTGGGACCAGTTGACGGGCATGATATGGAGCAGCTTTTGGATATTTTCCGCCAGGCAGACTCCGTTCCAGGACCTGTTCTTGTACATGTGGTGACGGTTAAAGGTAAAGGCTACTCGCCTGCGGAAGCAGATTCACACAAATGGCATGGCATCTCTCCTTACAAGATCGAGTCGGGTCAGGTTGTCAAGGCGGTCGGCTCGCCAATGTATACGCAGGTATTTGGCGATGTACTGATTGAGCTGGCCGAGAAGGATGAGCGCATTATTGCCGTTACGCCTGCTATGCCGGGCGGATCAGGGCTAATGGAATTCGCAGCTCGTTTTCCAGGGCGCATGATCGATGTTGGCATTGCTGAGCAGCATGCGGCGACGATGTCCGCGGCACTGGCAATTGAAGGAATGAAGCCGGTATTTGCCGTTTATTCCACGTTTCTTCAAAGAGCGTATGATCAGGTTGTGCATGATATTTGCCGCCAAAACCTGAATGTTATTTTTGCTATCGACCGTGCTGGCTTTGTTGGTCCCGATGGGGAAACCCATCATGGCGTGTACGATATTCCATTTTTGCGTCATGTGCCAAATCTCGTCATTATGATGCCAAAGGATGAAAATGAGCTGCGCCGGATGATGAAGACGGCGGTTGATTATAATGAGGGTCCGATTGCGGTCCGTTATCCGCGGATCAACGGTCTTGGCGTAACCATTGATGCTGAGTTGCTGCCGCTGCCAATCGGTTCATGGGAAACTGTGCGCGAAGGTGATTCGGCAGTTATTATTGCTATCGGACCCATGCTGCAAGTGGCGGAAGAAGCAGCTGATCTGCTGAAGCGTGATGGCATGAATGTCCGTATTATAAATGCTCGCTTTATTAAGCCTATGGATGAGCAAATGCTGTTGTCTCTTGCGAATGAAGGCAAAAACATCATTGTGCTGGAAGAAGGAGCAGAACTTGGCGGTCTAGGCAGTGCGATTCTTGAGTTTTATTCACTGCGCGGCATTTATGGCCTGCCAATCCGCATTGTCGGTATTCCAGACCAATTTATTGAACATGGTTCCATTAAAGAGCAGCGCGCTGAAGTGGGCCTGACGGGCGAACGGATAGCGGCTGAGCTCAAAAACATGCATCCTCGCAGTAAAATGCGCGTAACCGGACAGCATTAGAAGGCTAGGTAAAAGAATGACGACACCTAAAGAACGAATAGATGTGCTGCTCGTCGAGCGTGGTTTTTATGAAAGCAGGGAGAAGGCGAAGAAAGCGCTAATGGCAGGCCTTGTTCTGGTGGACAACGAACCGATCGATAAGAGCGGAATGAAAGTTGCCCGCACGGCGGATATTAAAGTAAAAGGCGCTATTCATGCCTATGTGAGTCGTGGGGGCCTAAAGCTGGAGAAGGCCATTCGCGCCTTTGAGCTTGATCTCGCTGGACGTACGATGCTGGACATTGGAGCTTCTACTGGCGGTTTTACGGATTGTGCTTTGCAAAATGGAGCGGAATACGTTTACGCCATTGACGTGGGCTATAATCAGCTGGATTGGTCGCTGCGCCAAGATCCACGTGTGAACGTCATGGAGCGTGTTAACTTCCGTTATATAAAGCCTGAAGAGCTGCTAGGGCCCAAGCCTACATTTGCCACTATTGATGTTTCTTTTATCTCTTTGAAGCTCATTTTGCCTGCGCTTGCTGGATTAATTGATCCAGGCTCAGGCGTGATGGCGTTAATCAAGCCGCAATTTGAGGCAGGGCGCGATAAAGTAGGGAAATCTGGCGTGATAAGGGACTCTAAGGTACATGCAGAGGTACTGCGCAATGTAACGCAGGCTGCTGCTGAGATGGGTTATACGCTGCGCGATCTATCCTTTTCACCTATTACAGGCGGAGAGGGCAATATTGAATTTTTAGCTTACTGGATTTGGGATAACCAGCCTAATCAGCAGGTTCCCGATGATGCGGCAATTATGGAGCTCGTCAAGCAGGCGAGCGGTACCTTTTCCGCTGAAAAACAGTAACAAGCTGCGAGGGGAATGCCTGCATCGCTAAGGCGATCAGGCGTTCCCCTATTTTTTACTTTACAGAGTTGGGTCTTTTTTGATACACTGGACTCAACCAAACATGCGTTCGCTTTATAAACATTGACAGGAATATGCCTCGTCCATCACGAACCAATACATATAAGGATGTTTTGGATGGAGGGTTGCATATGGACAAATACGGTGACTGGTTAATTATGCTAGTTGCCTCCGCCTTGTTAATCCTGTGGTTGTTTCGATTGTTTCATCGCTGGCTGCATGAGCCAGCCTCCTTTAACCGCTTGAAGCTCGGTAAAGGTGTTCCGCTTGATCCGAATGATGAGAACGTTCTGTTTCTTGAGCAGAGTGGATATCACGTCGTTTCAGGCAAGCACCGGATCCCCGTTCAGATTGACTTGGATGGTCAAGAGCTGGACAGCCGCTTGTATATTGATTATATTGCAGAACTTGACGGAGAGTTATACATCGTGAAGACTGCAAGGGATCGTATGCCGATGGATTGGACGGGAAGCGGAATAAGGGACAGGCTGCTTGTGTACGCGCTGTTGCTGCCGAAATGCCAGGGCATCCTGTTTATTAATGTGAAGGAACGCTCCATTAGAAAAGTTGTTTTTCAGTTGTAGAATAGCATGTTTGGGAGGCGCTTTATTTATGAAAGGAATACGTCAATTTAAAATTAAGGAAATTATTACGAATCAGGTTGTGGAGACGCAGGAGGAGCTAGTTGAAGCACTGCGCAATACCGGATTGCAGGTAACGCAAGCTACAGTATCACGTGATATTAAGGAGCTTATGCTCATTAAGGTTCCAGCAGAGGATGGCAGATACAGATATTCGTTGCCGCAGGAGAAACAACGGATCAATCCGATTCATAAGCTCAAGCGGGCACTGCTCGATCACTTCGTAAACATCGATTTCACAGACAATTTGGTCGTAATGAAGTGTTTGCCGGGCACAGCCAATACGATTTGCGCGCTGCTGGACAATATGGAGTGGCAGGAAGTAATGGGAACCATTTGCGGAGACGATACGATTTTGATTATTTGCCGCACGAAAGCTCAGAGCAATGAGGTCGTAGAGAGGCTGCTGGAGCTATTGAACTAACACACCAATTTTAGGAGGCATCAGTTTATGTTGCGAGAGCTGTCCATTCGAAATTTAGCTGTAGTTGAGCAGGTGACGGTTTCGTTCCACCATGGCTTTCATGTTTTGACGGGGGAGACGGGAGCGGGTAAATCCATCATTATTGACGCACTTAGCTTAATTGTTGGAGGACGGGGCTCCGCAGATATGGTCAGGTATGGCTGTCAGAAGGCGGAAATGGATGCGATGTTTGATTTGCCGCGGATGCATCCTGTATGGCATGTGCTGGAGAGACTAGGAGTAGAGGCATCACATGACGAGATGCTCGTCATTCGTCGTGAGCTCACCTCCCAAGGCAAAAGCAGCAGCCGAGTGAATGGACAGCTGGTCACCATGACGATGCTTCGTGAAATTGGAGAATGCTTAGTTAATATTCATGGTCAGCATGAGCATCAATCTTTGCTGCGTACAGAGAGGCATCTGGAGTGGCTTGACATGTTCGCAGGTGATTTATTGATTGAGCGCAAGCAGACTTATAAAGCGGTATATAAAGAGCTGCAGCAGGCAAGAGCGGCGCTGCGAGAGCTTGAAGATTCAGCACGCCATAATGTGCAAATGCTGGACTTGTACCGTTTTCAAATCGAAGAAATTTCCAATGCCCAGCTGAAAGTTGGAGAAGACGAAAGCTTGGCAGAAGAGAAACGCAAGCTGCAATACGCCAGCAAACGGATGGATAATGTAACAGAAGCTTATTCTTTATTGTATGGCGATGCTGGCTTGGATGCTTTGAATAAAGCGATTATTAAGCTATCGGATATTCAGACGTATGATCCTAATATTGTCGGGCCGTTGCTTGAACAGCTCCAATCGGCTTATTATCAAGCTGAGGATGCTGCTTTTCAACTAAGAGATTACAGAGATACCATTGAATCAGATCCGGAGCAGCTTGCGACTATCGAAGATCGTCTAGACCTCATTCATGGTTTGAAACGCAAATATGGCGAGAGCATTGAGGATATACTCGTTTATTATAAAAGCATCGTCGTGGAGCGCGACAAGATCGAAAACCGCGATGACTATTTAGAAAAGCTGCGTAATAGCGAAGCAACGCTTTATAAATCGGCACTTGAACTTGCTGAGGAGCTGTCGAAGCTGCGCAATCATGCTTCAACACGTTTGGCGGAATCCATTGAACGTGAGCTGCGTCAATTACAAATGCCTAATACGATTTTTTCTGTTCAGATGGACAGAATCAAGCAGCATGATCAAAAGGAATCAGCTGTAGTGCTTAATAGCAATGGCTGTGACGAAGCAGTGTTTATGCTGGCTCCCAACCCTGGAGAGCCGCTTAAACCATTGAATAAAATTGCTTCAGGCGGCGAGATGTCGCGTGTTATGCTTGCCCTGAAAGCGATATTTGCTGAGCATGATCAAATACCAGTACTCATATTTGACGAAGTGGATACCGGTGTAAGCGGACGCGCGGCACAATCGATTGCAGAGAAACTTTCCCAACTATCGCGTCGCTGCCAAATTTTCTCTATTACGCATTTACCGCAAGTAGCTTGTATGGCCGATCACCATTATGAGATCCGCAAGCAAGTTGTTAATCAGCGTACAGCGACCTCCATTAAAGAAATTATGAGCAGTACCCGGATAGAGGAGCTGGCGCGTATGCTGGGTGGTGTCGAAGTCACCGAGAAAACGAGACATCATGCACAAGAAATGCTTGATTTGGCATTGCGACAGAAAGGAGCCTAATGGAGGGCATTCAGGGAAGTTTTTTGTGGTCATAAAACGGTCGGGGCGGGGTAAGTTAAAGGTACGCCAATGGCGATTAAACCTTTATCGTCATGCGATGGAATTACAGGGAGCGTGAAATCATTGAACTCCAGCAAGAGGAAGAGATGGTTCGGTCTGGTTCTCGTGATTTTGATTTGCATGGTAGGCTTCTCCACACCGTTTCAGCACTTAGCCTCAATCCCGAATGAACTGCGATTGTTCACAGGCCAATCGAAACGATTACAATATGGAGTTCCTGTTCATGCTCAAGTTACGGTGGACCCGCGTATGCTTCAAGTGAATGGCTCATCGACCCGGTCTTTATCAGTCAATTTGAACGAACCGCTATCCTTGCATTCGCAGCAAAGCGGCGAGACGAGGATGAAAGTGAAATTATTCGGTAAAATTCCTTTCAAGACGGTGAAAGTCAATGTTGTGCCTGATTTAAAGGTCATTCCTGGTGGTCAAACCATTGGGGTTAAGGTGAAGTCAGCGGGGATTTTAGTCGTCGGTCATCATCAAGTGACTAGTCAGAATGGCAGTAAACAGTCTCCAGGTGAGCTTGCAGGATTGCGTCTTGGGGATTTGATTGTCAAGATCAATGGGCAAAAGGTTACCGAAGTGAGGAAAGTAGCAGAGCTCGTTGGTCAGGCCGGCAACAACAAGAAAGCGCTTGATATTGTATATAAGCGTAGCGGGCAATTAAGCAAAACCGTTTTGAATCCTTCTTATGATGCTGAGGATCGAACGTGGCGGCTAGGGCTTTATATACGCGACTCTGCTGCTGGTGTAGGCACACTGACGTTTTATGCTCCTGATCAGGGCGTTTACGGAGCACTTGGACATGTCATTACTGATATGGACACGCAAACTGCTATTGAAGTTGGCGATGGTCAAATTCTTCAATCCAGTGTAACGTCGATTAACAAAAGCCAAAATGGCGAACCGGGCGAAAAAAGGGCCCATTTTGTGAAGGAAAGTAAAGTGCTTGGCAATGTGGAACGAAATACGCCATTTGGCATTTTCGGAAAAATGAATGAAAACCCTACCCATAGCTATAACAGCAGTGCTGTGCCGGTTGCTTTTGCTGAGGAGGTAGCTGAAGGTCCTGCTCAAATTTATACCGTAGTAAACGGGCAAAAGGTTGAGAAATTTGATATTGAAATTTCCCATGTTATGAAGCAGAACAGTCCGGCAACTAAAGGAATGGTTATCAAAATAACGGACAAGCGTTTGCTTGATAAAACGGGCGGCATAGTACAAGGTATGTCAGGCAGCCCAATCATTCAAAATGGCAAGCTGGTTGGTGCGGTGACCCATGTTTTTGTAAATGATCCTACATCGGGTTATGGATGTTTCATTGAATGGATGCTTCAAGATGCAGGGGTGTTATTGAAATCTACATTACAGCAGGGCAGTCAAACAGCAGCATAAAAACAACCGCCAGCGGCAGGGAGCTTATAAGCTGCAGGCGGTTGTTTTATTTTTGCGGAAGGCCTTCTTTTGTCGAAACTCAGCGAAACGAAGCGCTAATTGTAAATAAATAATCAGTATAACGGTATTGCGAAAAAAAATAAAGAAAAATAATTTTCGACAGAAGGAATTTATATCGACGTGTCGAAAATGTTACACAAGACAACTAGGGGAAGGTTCAAGAGTGAAAATTGGATTATCATTTGAGGGAGGATAATATCTTGCAAAAAATTGATGTATTATTGGCAGATGACAACAGAGAATTTACAAATTTGTTATCGGAATACATATCCGATCAAAGTGATATGAATGTGAGCGGCGTAGCGTATAACGGTGAAGAAGTGCTGAGGCACTTGGAAGAATCCCGTAAAATGCCGGATGTACTCATTCTTGATATTATTATGCCTCATTTGGACGGACTTGGCGTTTTGGAGCGCTTGCGGGAAATGAACATTTCTCCAATGCCTAAAATCATTATGTTGACCGCTTTCGGTCAAGAAAATATCACACAAAAAGCAGTTCAATTGGGTGCTTCTTATTATATTCTCAAGCCTTTTGATATGGATATTTTGGCTAACCGGATTCGCCAGCTTTTTGGAAATTCTTCATACTCGGCATCTGCTTCTTACAATTCGAATTCATCAACAGTGAAATCGAATGTCGTGCCGCTTGCTAAAGGCAAAAATCTGGATGCCAATATTACAAGCATCATTCATGAAATCGGTGTGCCTGCTCATATTAAAGGCTACCAGTATTTACGCGAAGCGATCACAATGGTGTATAACAATATCGAAATTTTGGGTGCGATTACAAAAACGTTATATCCAGCAATCGCCGAAAAATTCAAAACGACACCATCCCGCGTCGAACGGGCGATTCGCCATGCTATCGAAGTCGCTTGGACGCGCGGCAACATCGACAGCATTAGTCACCTATTTGGCTACACGATCAATATCAGCAAGTCCAAGCCGACGAACTCTGAATTTATCGCGATGGTTGCTGATAAGCTGCGGATTGAGCATAAGGTGTCTTAAACCTACGTTGTTGCTGGGTTTTCGCCTCTCAATCGGTTGCTGAATCGGTGAATTTCCGGCCGGTACCGCTTGATTATTCCAATAAACAATCTCGTTAAGATTGCGATAAACTCACACAGTTCCGAATAGTTAACGTAGACGTAGATTCCACGATAAATAGATACTGACGCTAACAGCGGTCACTTACGGGATTTATCCCGTAATGTGGCCGTTTTCTTTTCATATTTCGTTACATATATCTACGACACACGTATTAGCTAAAAAGAAAGTCGTAGGGGGTTTAAGCAATCAAAAAGGTAAATATCGCTCTTCTAGGGTTCACTATAATTACGCTGTTAACAACAGGCTGCTCAAGTGAAAAAGACGTCCCGGTAGAAGAGAGTACCAGTTCTACGCAGGCATCAGACATGTTTCCGTCTTCTAGTCCGTCAGCAGAGGCGTCTCCAGAGCCGTCACCAAGCGCGAGTCCATCCGCTGCTCCATTTGATTGGGCGACCGCTGAAGTGTCAGAGGGAAATGTCAAACAGGCGCTAAAAAGCAACGTAGGAGCTGCATTTGCTATTCCGGTAGAGGACGAGACTTTCCGTAATTTCGTGTCTAGTTTCGATGATAATGGAGAATACATAGCGATTACGGTTAATCCGGGAATATTTGCGGATGAAAAAGATTTCGTGAAGAAAGCAGGCGGATCGTTAGTTGCGTACTCTAAGATTCTGTTTGAGAATCCGGAAGTATACGAGATAACCGTAAACGTGCTCATCAACGATGTGGCTGGCGGAGAAAATGAGGGTGTGTCCATTTCGTGGAGAAGAGAAGAAGCGGAACGCATTAATTATGACATAGTGTTGGAGAGCATGTTCGGGGATTACACGATACCGTATAAGCTAGCACGTAAGTATTCGGTACAGAAAGCGTTATACGAAGGGTTAACGAATTTTGAGCTTCCGCAATATAACAATCTATAGAACGCACCAAATAGCGAGCTCATTGCGTGGGTGGCAGATAAGCTGCGAATTGAGCATGCCAATACCGTTTGTTATTGGATTTTAAAATTCCAATAACAAACGGTATTATATTTTTCAAAACCATCTTGCTAGTGGTCGTACAATTCAACCATTGTTATAATGACATTGCGGACATTTAGGACAATTGTGCCTGCGAGAGGTTGTGCTGTAATGGTGAGGCCAAACGATTTGATAGATCATATAAAGACAAAAGAGGATTTTATCCAATTTGTTTCTTTACTCAGAGACAATCTCGCTCATAAACCGGAAGAGTGGGAGAATAGAGCATTAACCGATTATTTTGATGCAATTGAAAGCTGGATGCAGGATATGGATGGGTTTTATCAAAATCAAAACAAAGAAGCACCGGCAGATGCATCCTGGCAGCTTTTCGCTTCCATTCTAATGGCTGCTAAATACTACGAATGAACCAAAGGAGGGTATTCATGACTTGGACGCTGGACAGCATATATGATCGTAACAAAGAAGCACCTTACACTTTTTATTTGCCTAGCCCTCAAATGTTAAAGCTGCTGCAGGTTGGGGAATTTGTGAAGTTGATCTTTTTGTCCGATGAGGAGCACGAGCAATTTATTGGCGAAAGAATGTGGGTTGAAATTGTGGAGCGAAATGAGGACAACTTCAAGGGCTTGCTCAGAAATATACCATCTTACATAACTGAACTAAGCTATGGGCAAGAAATTCAATTTACTTATGAGCATATATGCGATACGAAGCTGGAAGACCCAGAAGCGAGCAAATGGAATTATTATATGGATACAAAAATCGTAATGACCCGAGATGCTCTAGAAAAGAGAAGCTTCAATCTCATGTTGAAAGATGAACCGAATGAAGAGAATCATTTAGGGTGGATCTTTTTTAGCGGCTATGAACCTGAAGGATACAATGGAAATCTGGAAAATTACCAAGTTGTATCTCTTGGAGCGGCGCTTAATATTGACGATTCTTTTTTAGCATTTGTAGATGACGAACCGTTTTCTGCCTATGAAAGAGATCGTAAATCGGGAAAGTTTAATAAAGTAATGGATTATGATTGGGGTTGATTCACAAATTGAATAATTATTGTTACAGAGTTTAATAGCGGAAAAAAAGCCCATGCAGGTTCGAATAGAACGCAGGTTGCCCTGCAACAAACAAGTATTAGTAGAACCCTGCATGAGCTGCTCCCATCTAAGTGAAATTCAATTTTCCTTAATTAGTAAAACCCCGACTCTGCGTGCTTTTCACTTTCAAAGTTGGATTTTTTCACTTAGCATGATGATCCATCATTTTCATAAAATCGTCCAAGGCGAGATGGAAGCGTTCAAACGGTAGGGATAAAAATTGGATCCGTTTTCTAATACGGGCTTGTTTTCCAGTATCATCATGATAAAACATGAATTGATCTATATTTTTATCCAGCTTCTCTCTAAGTGTTAAAATAAAACCGATAGCGATATGAGTTTGGGCCAGTTCCTGCAAATCAGCAGCAAGTGCTTCGCTTAAGCTGCGCATGTTTGGAATATTTAAAGATCTTTGAATGAAAAACAAATCTGGCGTGAAATCTACGCGGAAGTCCTGTCCAGGCACTTGCTCCCAAAAATCGTTCCATTGCTGCAAATATCCCGTCTCATAAAGGACGTATTTAATAAACCCACATAACCATGCGGTACAGCTTGTATTGCGACGCTGGCATCCAACCCGATCTGAAAGATGGCTGCAGCCGCTGCAGCAGGAACCGCTATTTGAAATGCAAACTTTGCAAATATGCTCTGATCCTATAGATTGCAGAGAGGCCATTCCAAGGTCTATGACCACTTGCTTGCTAATTTCATGCGGTTTTTCATCAAAGATTAGCGAATTTTCTCTTGATGGGTGGTCAATCGTAAATCGGGGCATTCGCATCCTTACCTTTCCTGTAAATCAATTTAAAATCAAATATTCAAAAGTATGAATATAAGGAGTATTATACCCGCTAAGAAATTAATGGACAAGCGTACGGATCGTTTTCATTCATTTCTGGATATGTGCTATGATATTCATATATTTAAAAGTTTAATAGTAAGGAGAAGTTTATGAATCAGCACATTCAACAGTTTAAAGCCGATTTTTATAAAGCATTGGCTCATCCCATGCGGATTCGCATTCTTGAAGTATTAAGTGAAGGGGAAAGGAACGTAAATGAGCTGCAAAGCATTTTAGGATCGGAAGGTTCAGCTGTATCGCAGCAGTTGGCTGTTTTACGCAATAAAAACGTTGTCCACAGTGTGAAAGAAGGCACCTCAGTCATTTACTCCTTGCGTGATCCATTAATTAAGGACTTATTGTCGGTAACGAAACAGATTTTTGACAATCATCTCGTTGATGCCATTACCCTACTCGAAGATATTCGTAAAGAGCCATAATTGAAAAAACAAGGGAATCCGTGAGCAAGATTTAGGAAAACCTTGTTTTTTTGCTTTTTATAAGGACTTATTCGAAAACTCGACTGAATATTGTGTTTGACATAAAGGAAGCGTAGGAGTATCTTTTCCTTATATTCAAATAATCAAATATATGAAGAAAAGAAGGTTATGGCAAATGAAGGGAAGAGGGAGATTTGATGGATATCAATTATCTGCGCTTCGCAAGGATGTGGTTTCGGGCCTCATTGTCGGTATTATCGCCATTCCACTCGGAATGGCGTTTGCTATTGCTTCAGGCGTCAGGCCGGAATATGGCCTCTATACGACCATAATAGCGGGCATTCTTATCTCGACTTTCGGAGGTTCAAAATTTCAGATTGGTGGCCCTACGGGTGCTTTTATTCCTATTCTTTTCGCTATTGTACTGCAATATGGCTATGAAAATTTATTGCTTGCTGGTTTCCTTGCGGGATTTATGCTTGTTGTGATGGGTCTTTTTAAGCTGGGCTCGTTGATTGCATTTATACCTCGGCCTGTTACAATTGGGTTTACCGCAGGAATTGCCGTCATCATCTTCAGTGGGCAAATCGCTAACTTTTTAGGTTTGAAAGGGATCGAAAGGCATGAAGATTTTTTGTCTAATATGAAAGAGATTGGGTTTCATGCTTCGAGTTTAAATAGCTACAGTCTGCTGACGGCTGGTATTTGTTTGGTGATTATTCTGCTGGCACCGAAATTTGTGCCTAAGCTGCCTGGGGCATTGCTGGGGCTCGTTGTATCGAGCGTCGTCGCAGCTTTATTTTTTAACGGAGAGGTTGCAACTATTGGTTCTGCTTATGGAACGATTCCGAGCACACTGCCTGACTTTCGCATACCCGACATGACTTGGGAGCGGATAGTGAATTTGCTTAAGCCTGCTTTTATTATTGCCATGTTGGGTGGGATTGAATCGCTGCTGTCCGCTGTTGTAGCTGACGGCATGACTGGCAATCGCCACAACAGCAACCGCGAGCTTATTGGACAGGGGATCGCCAATATGATCACTCCGCTGTTTGGTGGAATACCGGCAACGGGAGCGATTGCACGCACAGCTGCTAATATTAAGAGCGGAGCAGCCTCGCCCATTTCCGGCATCATTCACAGCCTCGTCGTCCTGCTGGTGCTTATACTGTTTGCGCCTTATGCGTCCCATATCCCACTTGCCAGCATGGCTCCCATCTTAATGGTAGTTGCATGGAATATGAGTGAACGAAGCGCATTTATCCATGTTTTAAAGACGAAAACGAGTGATTCCCTTTTACTTGTTATCACTTTTATTCTTACGGTATTTACGAATCTAACAACGGCAGTAGAAGTAGGATTATTAATGGCACTGCTTTTATTTGTGAAACGGATGAGCCATTCTTTAACGGTCGAGAAGGTGCTGCCAGATCCAAATCATAAACATGAAAAAGTCAGAGCAAATATGGTATACGAGGGACATGATTGTCCTCAGATTAGTATATATACGATTGACGGGCCTCTGTTTTTTGGGGCGATGAATAAGTTTGAACAGGTTATGAAGGATACGGCTAAACAGAGGTCTGAAATTTTGCTGCTGCGCCTTGGGAAGGTGCCTTTTATGGATACGACAGGAGCAGCCAATTTGACTACGTTAGTCAAGGCATTCCAGAAATCCGGGGGAATCGTGCTGCTGTCAGGAGCCCAACCACAGCCACTGCAGATGATGAAAAAAACAGGTTTATATGAGCGCATGGGTACTCATCACTTCTTTAATCATACTGGTGAAGCAGTTGGCTATGCCTTGCTCCATCTGGATACAAATAAATGTTTTGGATGTAAAAATTTTGTATTCCGTGAATGCACGGCGCTATCCAATGGAGAAACGCAAAGCGTTACAAATCGAGGGGGAAATGATCCTATCCAAAAAAACGCTCCTTTGTCGGTTACAGTGAACCAATAAAGAAGCGGAATGATCCATGAGCTTTATAGACTTATAGGCCAGTCTATTGTTATATCCGAATGTCAATGGATTGCGCTGCTGCCGCTGACTGTACGTTCGGTTTCTGAACAGAAGCCTCAGGCTCTTCCTCTGTCTGCCTGTTGTTGCGTTCTCTTACCTTGTCACTATTTGCGACTTCACCTGTGAGTACTTTGCCGCGAGCGGCTTTCTCATCACTTTCTGAAGAGCTGTCATCCGTAGTGTTGATGTCGTTGACAAGCTCGCCCATTTTTTGATCGACCGCATGAATTTGGCTGGTTGTTTTCGCCATCATTTCACGCTTCAGCTTGAAGACGGTTTGCTCGGCATTTTCCAGCATTGCGTATTTCCCAGCGTCAGTGTAAGGGTTTGATTCAATGACCATACGATCGAACCGGATGCCGCTTTCCATGGTGACGTTGGAGCCTTGCAACTTCTCCCGAACGCCGGCGAGCTTGCCGAGATTATCATAGGTCATGCTGTTTTTAACAGCCTTGTCCAAATTTTTCTCGGGATTGTCCGAGTTGTTTTGTTTAGGCTGATCGTCCTTTGAGGCACCGATTTTGGTCTTTTCCTGAATTTCTTCTGAGCGAATCTGTGAGATTTGGGCGTCTATTTGAGAAATAGAAGCAGTTAATGCTTTGACACGTTCCATTTTCGTCTTTGTGTCGAGCTTTTCATTCGTTTTGACGGATTGCATTTCTTCGTTTAATCTAGCTTTTTGCTTCATGAGCGCCTGAATTTCTTTTTCGCGTGGCGAAGCGGATACGGCGCCTTCCCTCGAAGCAGCAGCAGACGTTGAGCGTGCTGCTGATGAGGCAGATGATATAGCAGAAATGGCAAGCTCCCCCTTTTATTCATTATGATGATTGCCTAATGCTTATATCGGAAATAATGGAAACAAAAATAATATACGTTTCAGCAAAAAGAAAAATTATTATAGATTTTTACAATCCAGATGCTTGTTTCATTCGAGTTTACATATTGTGGAATGGGAGATCCCGATACTCTGAAAAAAGAAAAAGCCCCCACGAGCCACTTAAATGAAGTGTGGCATTTCGGCAGGAGCTTGATGCAAGGCAGCGATCATGCGAGCGAATAAGTGACTAAGCGGTTGGCTTTGGCGGCTTCGGACGCTTCGGACGGAAACGAGGAGCGACATAATTGCGCTTGCGGTCGCGGAAAAAAGTCCAGCCGCCGATAAAGCCGACACCAATGGCAAACAGCAGCAGGCCCAGCAGGAAGGGCAGCCATTCAAAGTTAGGCTGCATGTCATCATAGCCGAAGGAGACAAAGTAGTTGTAGACGGCATTTTTCATTTTTAAAAATCCGATACAGGCAAGTATGCCTGGAATGACAAGCAGCAAAATAGCAATCAGCCTTGCTGTAACTAGCTTCATAATTGAGTAACTCCTTAATGATAGTGAGATGGGCTTGTGCTAATATGATACCCTTTTCAGCGAAAAGTGTCTATTTCAGAAAAGTTTACGATGAAAACCGCTGCTAAAAAGGTTACAATAATAATGATGCAAACAAACGACGCTCATAAATATAGCATACATATGGAATACAGGTGGAGGTTAAAATAGATGGCGGTAGAAGTAGATGTAGCTGTGCTGGGCGGCGGCCCAGGAGGATATACGGCGGCAATTCGCGCGGCCCAAATGGGGAAAAGCGTAGCGATTGTCGAAGCGGACAACCTTGGCGGAACATGCCTGCATAAAGGTTGTATTCCTAGCAAATCGCTGCTTAGAAGCGCGGAAGTATACGCCACTTTGCTGGAGTCAGATGCCTATGGCATTGCAGTAGCTGAAGGAGCGATCTCGCTGCAATTTGATAAAGTGCAGAGCCGTAAGGAACAGACGGTGGAACAGCTTCATAAAGGGCTGCAATATTTGATGAAAAAGCATAACATTCAAGTCATAAAAGGCAGAGGGCGCGTCATTGGGCCATCGATTTTCTCGCCTCGCAGCGGATCGCTCGCTGTCGAGCTCGCCGATGGAGAAATGGAGCAGGTCGTTTCCAAAAACCTGATTATTGCAACAGGCTCTAGACCTCGTTCTTTGCCTGGCTTAACGCCAGATGGCGAGTATATTCTCACAAGCGATGATGCGCTTGTTTTAGAAGAGCTTCCGGTATCGATTCTGATCGTAGGCGGCGGCGTAATCGGTGTGGAATGGGCATCGATGCTGCAGGACTTTGGCGTACAGGTGACGCTTGTTGAAGCGGGAGCGAGGCTGCTTCCTGGCGAGGATGCTGAGGTGTCGGCTGAGCTTACGCGGCTGCTTAAGCGCCGCGGCGTTCGTATACTAACAAGTATGCAATTGAACACGGCTGAGCTAAGCGTGGGAGATGGTGAAGTTTCCATACCTGCTGCAACTGCGGATGGCGATGTGCTGCTAAGTGCAAGCAAGCTGCTGCTGGCCGTTGGCCGTCAAGCAAATGTGGAAGCAATTGGGCTTGAAAATACCGATATTCGCACGAAGGACGGTTTTATTCAAATTAATGAATTTGGTCAGACGAGTGAGCCGCATATTTATGCAATCGGCGATTGCATCGGCGGAGTTCAGCTTGCGCATGCAGCAGCACATGAAGGAATTGCGGCGGTGGAGCATATTGGCGGCCAGGGGCATACGGCGATAGAGCCGCATCTCATAACCCGCTGCGTATACTCGCGTCCGGAAATTGCCTCATACGGATTGACGGAGGATGGAGCGAGAACGAAAGGCCATGACATTAAGACGAGTAAAGTCCCATTTCAAGCGATTGCTAAAGCGCTCGTACTTGGAGATGCGGACGGCTTCGTGAAAGTGATAGCCGACCGGGCGACCGGCGATATTTTGGGTGTTCATATGATAGGTCCGCATGCGACCGATCTTATTTCGGAAGCTGCGCTTGCTGGTTTCCTCAATGCAACGCCTTGGGAAGTCGGGCAATTGATTCATCCGCATCCGACGCTGTCCGAAGCGCTCGGTGAGGCCATGCTGGCGATAGACGGAAAGGCGACTGCGATGTAGCAGCTGCCCATGCTTGCTTAAAGCATGGGTTTTCTTTTTCCGCAAAAAGAGGTTATAATGGGTAATATCAAGTATTAGTACCTGGTTTTAATTTTGGTTAGGCGTAAACGGTAGCCCTCGTACTTAGGCGGCAAAAGCACGTTTCGCAGTGAAGTATAAGCCGAGTATAAGCGCGTAGCTTAAACACTCTTGCATTTTTAAAGGAGGCCGAATTCTCATGGGGAAATCCGGTTCAATTGAGCAGCAATCCCGTCATGCCGCAGTTGGCTTGTCGGATGAGCAAGCTGTCGAAATGTATGCCATGATGCAGCTGGCGCGCAAGTTTGATGAGCGCAATTTGCTGCTGCAGCGGGCAGGGAAAATCAACTTCCACGTATCGGGTGTGGGTCAAGAGGTCGCACAGGTTGCTGCGGCATTTGCTCTTGATCGCTCAGTCGATTATTACTTGCCTTATTATCGGGATTACGGTTTTGTGTTGTCCGTCGGAATGACGGTGAAAGAGCTGATGCTGTCTGTATTTGCGAAAGCGGAAGATCCGAATAGCGGCGGCAGGCAGATGCCTGGGCATTTTGGCAGCAAAAGACTGCGTATTGTCACAGGCTCAAGTCCTGTAACGACCCAGGTTCCGCATGCAGTAGGCATTGCACTCGCTGCGAAGATGAAGAAGCAGAAGCTGGTAAGCTTCGTAACCTTTGGAGAAGGCTCAAGCAATCAGGGCGATTTCCATGAAGGCTGCAATTTTGCTGGCGTTCATAAGCTTCCAGTCATTTTTATGTGTGAAAATAATCAATATGCGATTTCTGTTCCCGTTCACAAGCAGCTTGCAGGCCGCGTTGCGGATCGGGCGCTTGGCTATGGCTTCACAGGCGTGCAAATTGACGGCAATGATGCGCTGGAAGTGTTCCGCACTATAAAGGAAGCGCGTGAGCGTGCGATTGCTGGCGAGGGGCCAACGCTTATTGAGGCTATGGTTTATCGCTTGTCTCCGCATTCGACGTCGGATAATGATCTGGCTTATCGGACAAAGGAAGAAGTCGATGAGAACCGTGCGAAGGATGGACTTCCGAAATACAGGCAGTATTTGATGGACTGTGGACTCCTCACGGAGGAGAAGGATGCCGAGCTGCTTGCTGGCATTAAGAAGCAAATCGACGAAGCGACTGAATACGGCGACAAAGCGGCATTCCCATCGCCGGAATCGGTGCTTGACCATGTGTATGCAGGAGATGCTGGGCAAGGAGGGGACATCTAGTGGCAGTTATCGAATATATTGAAGCGATCAGACTTGGCATGAAGGAAGAGCTTGAGCGTGATGAAGACGTGTTCGTGCTTGGCGAGGACGTTGGCGTCAAGGGCGGCGTTTTTACAACGACAAAAGGTTTGATTGACCAGTTCGGAGAGCAGCGCGTCATGGATACGCCCCTTGCGGAATCGGCTATTGCTGGAGTAGCTATTGGTGCGGCCATGTACGGAATGAAGCCCATTGCAGAAATGCAATATTCGGACTTTATGTTTCCGGCAACGAATCAAATTATTAGCGAAGCGGCTAAAATTCGTTACCGCTCCAACAATGACTGGAGCTGTCCGATTGTCATTCGAGCCCCAATTGGCGGCGGGGTATTTGGCGGGCTGTATCACTCCCAGTGTCCGGAGTCGGTGTTTTTCGGAACGCCTGGCTTGAAAATTGTAGCGCCGTATCGGGCATACGATGCCAAAGGGCTGCTTAAAGCGGCTGTGCGCGACCCGGACCCCGTTCTCTTTTTTGAAAATAAAAAATGCTACAAGCTGATTACGGGCGAAGTACCGGACGACGATTATATTGTGCCGATTGGCAAAGCGAATGTATTGCGTGAAGGCGATGATATTACCGTCATCAGCTACAGCATGCCGCTTCTGTTCGTTGAACAGGCAGCGCAGGAGCTAGCCCAAGAAGGCATCAGCACTCATATTCTAGATTTGCGTACGCTGCAGCCGCTTGATCAAGAGGCTATTTTGGAGTCGGTTCGCAAGACGGGCAAGGTTTTAATTATTCACGAGGATAACAAGACGGGCGGCGTAGGTGCCGAAGTATCGGCGATTATTGCAGAACAGCTGCTGTATGAGCTGGACGCTCCTATTATGCGTTTGTGCGGCCCGGACGTTCCGGCGATGCCTATTAATCCGCCTGGCGAGAAGTTTTTCCTGCTGAATAAAGAAAAAGTGAAAGAGGCTATGCGCAATTTGGCTTTGTATTAAAGCTTGCCCGAAGGAGACATTTCGCCGCAATGCGTTAATTTGGACGAAAGCCAGTCCACGTAGCACAAGCCTTTAGGGAGATGGATAATTGATGAAATCGGTGACGGAGATTGTTATTCCGCAGCTGGCGGAATCGCTCGTATCGGCAACAATCGATAAGTGGCTTAAGCAGCCTGGTGACCACATTGACATGTATGAGCCTATTTGTGAGCTTATTACGGACAAGGTAAGCGCGGAGCTGCCTTCTACGGTATCGGGTACGATGGTTAAAATTTTGGTTGGCAACGGGGAAACCGTTCCTGTTGGGACGCCTGTATGCCTAATTGAAACGGAGGGCGCAGTAGAAACGCAGGCTGCTGGCGGGGCCCCATCGGGTTATAGCGCAGCAGGGCAAGGCGCGGGATCATCCACAGCCTCGCAAAGCGGTGCACAGGAGGCGGAAGGTGATATGTCGATGCGCAATCGCTTCTCTCCAGCTGTTCAGAAGCTGGCAGCCGAGCATAATATTCGTTTGAGCGACGTTCCAGGTACTGGTCTGGGCGGGCGTATTACCCGTAAAGACGTGCTCACCTTCGCCCAGTCGGGCGGAGCGGAAGGCAATTCCGCTAATAAAGGAAATCCGCAAGCCGGGCGAGAGCCGATTAATGAGCAGGTTCGTTCGTCTGGCTTGCATTTGACAGAAACACCGCGCTTGCCAACGATTCAGCAATATAATTCCCCAGTTTCCGGGGTGCCTGGGCGGGGTGAAGATTATATTGAGGTTACGCCGATTCGCGGCGCAATTGCACGTAATATGAAACAGAGCGTCACCGAAATTCCGCATGGCTGGATGATGATTGAGGTTGATGTCACGAATCTCGTCGTGCTGCGCAACAAGGTGAAGGATGAATTTATGAAGCGCGAGGGCATTAATTTGACTTATCTTGCTTTCGTGTTGAAAGCAGTCGTTAATGCGATCAAGGAGTTCCCAATTATGAACTCCATGTGGGCGGTCGATAAAATCATCGTGAAGCGCGACATTAACATTTCGCTTGCGGTAGGTACCGAGGAATCGGTTGCAACCCCCGTCATCAAAAACGCCGATCACAAAACGATCGCCGGTCTGGCGAAAGAAATCGACGACCTTGCTCGTCGTGGACGCGAAGGGCGCCTAACGCTTGCTGACATGCAGGGCGGTACGTTTACCGTCAACAATACGGGCTCCTTCGGCTCGATTATTACGCATCCGATTATTAACTACCCTCAAGCGGCCATTATGACGTTTGAATCGATCGTGAAGCGTCCGGTTGTCATTAATGACATGCTCGCCATTCGATCGATGGCAAACCTCTGTTTGTCGCTGGATCACCGTATTTTGGACGGTATTATTTGTGGCCGATTTATGCAGAAGGTAAAGGAAAACTTGGAGAGCTTCAACAACGATACGAAATTGTATTAGAAATGAGGGACGCCGCTATGACTGACTCTACTCATGTATCTAATGGGAAGAAACCGCTAGAAGCCCGTTATATTTCCATGCTTGGCTATGCGGAGGCGTGGGAGCTGCAAAAATCGATGGTAAAGCAAGTTGACCAGGAGGAGCGTCCAGAGACGCTTCTCCTTCTTCAACATCCGCCGACCTACACGCTTGGCTCAGACCGTCATCCCGAGCATTTGCTGCTCGGTGAGGCGGAGCTTGCGGAGCGGGGCATTTCTGTATTTGAAATTGACCGTGGTGGGGATATTACCTATCATGGGCCCGGGCAGCTTGTCGGCTATCCGCTGCTATATCTCGATGCGGTGGGTCTCGATCTGCATGCTTATTTGCGCAACGTCGAGCAGGTCATCATCAATTGGCTGAAGGATTATGGTATCGAATCAGGCAGAAAGCCCGAATACACCGGAGTGTGGGTAGGGGATGAGAAAATTGCGGCTATCGGTGTGAAATTTAATCGGGCGCGGAGGCGCGGCGGATTTGTGACGAGTCATGGATTTGCGCTGAATATAGAAGCGGGCATAGCGGAGAGTGGCTTTAGCGGCATCGTGCCGTGCGGCATTGAACAGTTCGGAGTCACTTCATTTAATACGCTGACGGGCCGCGAGCTGTCGGTAAGCGAAGCGGCGCAGCAGCTGCTGCCGCATTTCTGCGATGTGTTTGGTTTTGCGCCGGATGCTGCTCTAATAAGAGAACAGCATCCCGATGCCGGCTACCAAGCTGGATAACAGCATGGCGGCAATAACAACGATGGCAACAATTCGAACATACTTGGAAGGATTCACAAGGCAGATCTCCTTTCTAAACATTTCTATAAGCCCTATTATAGTCGAAAATGACGAACGGAGGAAACGTTAATGATTAATGAGCAACGGTTAGTAGATGAATTTGTACAATTGGTGAAAATTGATAGTGAAACGAAGCATGAGCAGCTCATAAGCGTGGAGTTAAAAAAGAAATTCGGGGAACTGGGACTTTCGCTGGAAGAGGATGATGCGGCAGCCAAAACAGGTCATGGCGCGAATAATCTCTTTGCCTTTCTTGAGGCAGCCGGTGTGGAAAACGCTCCGACTATCTTTTTCACCTCCCATATGGATACGGTAACGCCTGGTAAAGGCATTAAGCCGCAACTGGATGCCGATGGGTACATACGCAGCGATGGTACTACGATTCTTGGAGCGGATGACAAAGCGGGTCTTGCGGCCATGTTTGAAGCGATTCGCGTGCTGAAGGAGCAATCGATTCCTCATGGTCCCATTCAATTTGTGATTACAGTAGGCGAGGAATCGGGACTGCTCGGAGCTCGCGCGCTGGATGCGTCCAAGCTGAAGGCGAAATTCGGCTACGCGCTCGATTCCAACGGCTCGGTAGGCGAAATTGCGGTTGCTGCTCCAACACAAGCGAGAGTAACGATTGAGTTTCATGGCAAGTCTGCTCATGCTGGCGTTAATCCAGAGGCGGGCATCAGTGCGATCCAAGTGGCGGGAAAAGCGATTTCAAGAATGCCGCTCGGCCGCATCGACAAGGAAACGACAGCGAATATTGGCTCTTTTGAAGGCGGCGGCGCTACGAATATCGTAGTGGACTATGTGAAGCTGAATGCGGAAGCACGCAGTATTGTTCAGCATAAGCTGGATGCCCAGCTCGCCGCTATGCGCGAGGCAGTAGAAAGTGCGGCAGCGGAGTTTGGCGCCAAGGGCGTTTTCAACAGCGAGGTCATATACCCGTCGTATTCGTACGATGAGAGCGATGCTGTAGTGCAGCTTGCACAAACGGCGATTAAGGCGATTGGATTGACGCCAAAAACCTTCCACTCTGGCGGGGGCAGCGATGCCAATGTGTTCAACGGACTCGGCGTACCGACGGTTAACTTGGCTGTTGGTTACGAGCATATCCATACAACGCAGGAGCAAATTAAAGTAGCCGATCTGGTCAAAACGACGGAATTGGTCGTTGAGATTATGAAGCAGGCTGCAAAAGCTTAATAGGCACTGTGACATAATAGCAGAACAGCAGAGAAACCAAACAAGCGATAGGTCAGGAAAAGAGCATTTTCCCGGGCGTATCGCTTGTTTTCCATTTAGTCAAGAGGGCAAGCTGCTGGCTATTGGCGTTCTTTTAAAAAGCTTGCTAATGGCTCAGAAGCTCCGCTCGCTGCCTTGCAGGACATCATGCGCAGTTGATGGCGAATCTCCCATGCTTTGCCGACAAGGCGAAGATGGCTGACGCTTGTATAGGTTTTCATCGTTACCTAAGCTCCTTCCCTATTAAAAATATTTGGATAAGGATAGGTATGCGGATATCGGACAAGTTATGCATGTTACCATATTCTTACACGCAAAGGGGCATATTCATTCATGAATCAGGAAATTAATCGCTGGAAAGAAGAAACAACCCATACCGAACCAATTTTTTCTGGCAAAATCATTTCGCTGCAGGTAGACACGGTCGCCTTGCCGGATGGCAGTACGGCGACAAGGGAAATCGTCAAGCATCCGGGCGCTGCGGCCGTTATCGCTCTATTAAATGGCAAGCTGCTCGTCGTGGAGCAGTACCGCAAGCCTCTTGAGAAATTCCAGATCGAGCTTCCGGCTGGCAAGCTGGATGCTGGTGAAGATCCACTTGAGGCGGCGAAGCGCGAGCTGGAGGAGGAGACAGGCTACAAAGCGGATACGCTACAGCTTGTGAGCGCTTTTTATACGTCGCCGGGTTTTGCGGATGAGAAGCTGTACGTTTATTTCACGGATCAGATCGTTTCCGGCAAGCAGCAGACGGATGAGGATGAGTTTCTGGAAGTGATGGCGATTACGCTTGCGGAAGCGGAAGCCTTCATCTCCGAAGGCCGCATTAGTGATGCCAAGACAATTATGGCTGTCTATGTATGGAAGCTGTATTTGCTAACGGGCAAACTGCCTGTTTAGAAAGGAGAACGATATCAGTGCCTTCTCTTCCGTCATAGGTGTGCTTGAAGGAACATACAATTTAGCACATGGGACAAGAGGGGGAAGGCTATGCGTTCGCGAATAGGGAAGGGGCCCGCAGGGAGCCAGCTGACGCTGTATGTATTTGTGGGCGTGCTGTTTGTCGTGGGCGTTATTTTTGGCGCGTTGATGGTGAATGCACTGACCTTTGAGCAGCAGCAGGACTTGGCAACGGACATGGGCCAATATGTGCAGCTCATGCATGGCGGGACGGCAGCGGGTAGCGAGGCTATGTTTTGGGAGCGCGTTTTTTTTCATGGAAAATGGCTGCTGGTGCTGTGGTTTCTTGGAATTACCGTTGTCGGAATACCGCTGGTGCTAGCCATGGATTTTCTAAAAGGCGTGCTCGTCGGCTTTGCGCTCGGAACGCTTATTACGCAATATTCATGGAAGGGCGTGCTGTTTTCGCTCGTCTCGATTGCGCCGCCTAATTTAATTATTGTGCCGGCCATTTTGATGGCGAGTGCTTCTGCGCTTTCTTTTTCGATTTATGTGGTGAAAAATAGGCTGCTGCGGCAAAATGGCACGCTTGCCCCGCAAATGCTCAGCTTTACGACGACAGCGCTGATGATGCTGATGGTTTTAATTGGTGCCGCTTTGCTTGAAGCTTACGTCTCTCCACTATTAATGAGCTGGGCAGCACCGATTTTAGACGCTTCTGCCGCGGCAATCTGATGCCCATTCTATGCCAAAATGTTTGACTTTCACAAGGGTTTGAATCTATAATGAAAGCAAACGTTTTCTGATGTTGGCGCAGACATGTGTGGTAGGGGGGAAATCATGGAAGCCCGGATTGATAAGATTAAACAACAGTTGCAGTCGCAGGGCTACAAATTAACCCCGCAGCGTGAAGCAACAGTACGTGTATTGCTTGAGAATGAGGAAGATCACTTGAGCGCTGAAGATGTGTTCATGCTTGTGAAGGACAAGGCACCCGAAATTGGCCTTGCAACCGTGTATCGGACACTTGAGTTATTAAGCGAAATGCATGTAGTGGAGAAGCTTAATTTTGGCGACGGGGTTGCCAGATACGATCTGAGAACGGACAGCAGCAAGCATCATCATCATCATCTTATTTGTGTGCAATGTGGATCGATGGATGAGATTAAGGACGATTGGCTGCTGCCACTTGAGGAGCGATTGGAAGAGGAATTTGGTTTTTCGGTTCTCGACCATCGTTTGGACTTCCAGGGCATTTGTCGTAAATGCAATGAGAAGAATGCGAATGCGAAAAAAGATGAATCATAAACGGCTTTGCTGCCCAGTGCTTCTGGACGGCGAAGCCGTTTTGGCGTTTCGTATGGCTAGACGGTTTGGGCTATATAGCGGATACCCACTGCATCAGGATTTTAGATTGCCAATCCGTCCGAGCCGCAGCAAGCCGGAGCCCTGCGCAATGGGCAAATAACCATTCAGAGGTACGGACCATTTTCGGAAAACAGTTGTTACGCGGGCGGAGCTTAGCTTTGGCCTTACGGAGAGCAATAAAGCAGCACCGCCAGCCACATGGGGAGAGGACATGCTTGTTCCTGACATGATGGCATATTTGCCATTCAGCCAAGTTGAGAGAATTTCTGTTCCCGGCGCGGCAACATCAATGCCCATTCCTCGATTGCTGTAATCGGCAATTTGATTAAGCCGATTGGTAGCAGCGACTGCGATCGTCTCTGGAAAGGAAGCTGGCTCGTCGATCGTCGTCGTATTTGGCCCCTCGTTGCCGGCTGAGGCTGAAATGACGATTCCCTGCTTCGCTGCCCGCTTGATCGCCTGGCGCAGCAAATCACTATGCTGGCCGCTGACGATGCCAAAGCTCATATTAATAACGTTCATTTTGTTGCGGATGCACCATTCAATGGCATCTACAATATCCGACACGTAGCCAGAACCGTAACGGTCGAGTGCCTTTACGGCATACAGCTTTACATTGGGAGCTACGCCGTACAAGCCTGTTAAGCCTCTGCCTGCGGCAATGCCAGCAACATGCGTACCATGACCATTATCATCGTAATAGCTTATACCCCCCATTGTATTGACACCACCTGCTATGCGCAGATCGGGATGCTTGGCAATGCCGGTATCAATAATGGCAAGCTTGACAGGCCTGCCGAGTGTGCGCTTCCAAGCAAGCGGCGCCTGTACTCTTTTAATATTCCAAGGCACCTTATTCGCGTCTAGGGTCGTTTTTATAATGGGAAGATTTGGTTTTATAGTACGGGTTGTCATACGGGGAGTGGTATCATGCTTGCGGATCTTCACATCCCGCTCCATCACCTTGACATCAGGATGCCGAACAATATTTTTCCACGAGCTGCGCCGATCCAGCAGAAAGCCAATCATTTTGCAGCCGGGCATCGTTTTGAATGGATGAATGCCGCGCGATTCAAGCAGGCGCAAGCAGCGTTTATAAGAGCTGTGCGTGGTAAAGCTGATGAGCTGGCGTTCTGTATGTTTAGATGGTTTATAGGCAGAACAGGAAGCGATCAGGTTATCCAATCGAGGCATGATGGGCTCCTCCTTCATGTTATAGGCAGACATGAGACTACTTGTGTAGTGTATGGAGGAGGGGCAGGTGTGGACTGGGTATTCGTCCCCATGTACATATTTTTTGCAGCAGTTGGAAAATGTATCGCTTAGGACAATCAGTTGACGTACAATATGGCTATATCCCCAATATTTTCTTTAGGAGGTTTTTTCATGATCATTGGCGTTCCCAAAGAAATAAAAACGAGTGAATACCGGGTGGCATTGACGCCAGCAGGCGTCACCATGCTTAAGGCGGCCGGACATCAAGTGCTTGTACAGACAGGGGCAGGAGATGGCAGCGGCTTTCAGGACGGCGACTATGCAAGCGAGGGTGCCGTAATTGTAGACTCGGCTGCTCGAGTATGGGAACGCGCAGAAATGATTATGAAAGTAAAGGAGCCTCTCTCAGAGGAATACGGTTATTTCCGCAAAGGGCAGCTTTTGTTCACTTATTTGCACCTTGCTGCTGCGTCGGAGCTGGCGAAAGCTTTAATGGACAGCGAGGTAACAGCCATTGCCTATGAAACGATTCAGCTTCAGAATGGGAGCCTGCCGCTGCTGACGCCGATGAGCGAGGTTGCAGGGCGAATGGCCGTACAAGTTGGCGCACAGTTTTTAGAGGCGTTTAACGGGGGACGTGGCGTTCTGCTAGGCGGTGTGCCTGGAGTAGCACCAGCCGAGGTCGTCATTATCGGGGGCGGCATCGTCGGAACGAATGCTGCGAAGGTTGCGCTCGGCATGGGAGCAACCGTCGTGCTGCTTGAGCGGAGTCTTGATCGAATGCGCTACCTCGATGATGTATTTGGCGGTCGTATTCAGACCCTGATGTCGAGTACGTATCATATTGCCGAGGCGGTGGCGAAGGCGGACCTGCTCATTGGTGCCGTACTGATCCCGGGGGCCAAAGCGCCTCATCTGGTGACGGAGGATATGGTCAAAACGATGAAAAAAGGCGCAGTCATCGTCGATGTCGCCGTAGACCAAGGCGGCTCCATTGCTACGGTTGACCGAGCTACTACGCATAAGGACCCGATTTACATCAAGCATGGCGTCATCCATTATGCGGTAGCGAATATTCCAGGTGCTGTACCGCGCACCTCGACCTTTGCGCTGACGAATGTTACGATGCCATATGCGCTGCTGCTCGCAAATGATGGGCTGGCGGCAATAAAGCTGAGCGAGCCTCTGCAGAAAGGCGTCAATACGCATAGCGGCAAATTAACTTATGAGCAGGTTGCTGCCGCACTGGATTTGCCATTTACACCGATCCAAACACTGCTGTCGTAAGCAAATGATGCTAAGATGGTTAAGGATACCTGGCTGCTTTTGAATGGGCATAAACACCGCCGCAAGTCGGCACACAAGACCCTTTCCTTCCGCATATAAGCCCCTCTCTCATCATATGGTAAAGTGGGCGGGACAAACCTGCCTGCATGTCTAGAGAGGGGTGAGGGGCAAATGGTATTGTCTGCACGCAAATGGTTCAGCCGCTTCGTATTTATGCTGCTGTTCATCGGCTTGTTCGTAGTTGCCACTGGCGGCTATGATTGGCTCGTTGATGTCGTGTCGCCAAGCAATCCTTATGAAGTTCCGCAGGGCGAGGCCGTAAAGGCTATTTGGCATAGTACATATGAGTGGGATAATGGTAATATAGCGGATAGGCTGCGTTTTTTCTATTGGTACGGCGAATAGCGAGGCGGGATAAAAAGCTTGCCAAGCAGGATTTATGATCCTGGGTGTGGAAATACCGAAGTACGCATGAATCGCGTGCAGAGGCTGGAAGCATGAAAGGAAACAGGATGAAATCTTTGGTGAACTCTTTTATTCGTTTTTTAAGCGTAGAACGCTCCTTGTCGAAAAATACATTGGAGTCGTATGGGCGGGATTTGCTGTATCTGCTGGATTATATGGAAAGCCAGAAAATTGAGGAAGCAGCGGCCGTTCAAAAGCATCATTTGGCGCATTATTTGCTGCAGTTGAAGGAGGAAGGGCGCAAGCCGTCCACTTTATCGCGGCACATCGTGTCGATACGAGCCTTCTTTCATTACTTGCTCGTTGAAGGTTTCATCGATCGCGACCCTTCCATCTATATTGAATCGCCGAAGCAGGAAACGAAGCCGCCGCAAATTTTATCGATGGAGCATACAAGTCTGCTGCTGGACACGCCGCAATGCGTAACGACAGCAGGGAAGCGGGATAAGGCGATGCTGGAGCTGCTGTACGCGACAGGCATGCGTGTGTCGGAGCTCATTTCACTCGATGTATCAAGCGTCAATCAGCAGCTCGGTTTTATCCAGTGTGTAGGCAGCAACCGCAAGGAGCGCATCGTTCCATTTGGGAGAAAAGCTGCCGAGGCGCTGAATGACTATTTGGAGCATGGGCGAATCGGGCTGCTGCGGCACGGCAAGCAGGAGGATGCGCTGTTTTTAAATCATTTGGGAACTCGGATGACGCGGCAGGGCTTCTGGAAAACGGTCAAAAAGTATGCAAAAGAGGCGGGTATTGAAGCAGATATAACGCCGCATACGCTGCGCCATTCGTTTGCCGCTCATTTGCTGGAAAACGGCGCAGATGTGCGTACCGTACAAGCTTTGCTTGGCCACGCCGACGTTGCTACAACCCAGAAATACTCCAAGCTTACAAAGGTGAAAATGAAAGACGTATACAACAGCGCGCATCCACGCGCTTGAAAGATAGCGAGATCGCCGGTTGCTTAAGACTAGGTCAGGCAGAGCGGATGCGCACCGAATGCTGGTGGAAAGTCAAACCTTTCACATAAGCCTATTGTTTTTCACCAGATTTAACATTAGAAGGGTTGGGACTACATGAGTAAATTTGATCGTATTGCCGTTATTGTGCTTGACAGCGTTGGAATTGGCGAACAGCCGGATGCAGAGGCGTTCGGTGACCTCGGGTCGCACACGCTTGGTCATATCGTGGAAAGAGTGAAGGGGACAAGCCTGCCGAATTTGCGCCAGCTTGGTCTTGACCGTATTGCGCCACTGGGTGATTGGAAGCCCGCAGATGGCCCTTCTGGCGCCTACTATGGAAAAATGCAGGAGGTATCGGTCGGCAAGGATACGATGACCGGGCATTGGGAGCTGATGGGGCTGAAGCTGACGGTTCCATTTCAGACGTTTCCGGATGGCTTTCCGGAAGAGCTGATCACTTTATTCGAGGAGCGCACAGGGCGCAAGGTCATTGGCAATAAGCCGGCAAGCGGTACGGAAATTTTGGACGAGCTGGGCGCTGAGCAAATGGAGACGGGGGCATGGATCGTCTACACTTCTGCTGACAGCGTTTTTCAAATTGCAGCGCATGAAGGCATCATCCCGCTAGACGAGCTGTACCGTGCTTGCGAAATTGCACGCGAGCTGACGATGGATGAGCGTTATACAGTAGGCCGGGTCATTGCAAGACCGTATGAAGGAGAGCCAGGCGCGTTCAAGCGGACGCCTAACCGCCATGATTATGCAGTCAAGCCGCCAGAGCCTACGGTGCTAAATGCGCTTCAGGATGGGGGACTCGACACGATCTCCATCGGTAAAATCAATGATATTTTTGACGGAGAGGGCATTAATGCTTCTACGCCGACGAAGAGCAACGCCGATGGTATCGCCCGTACGATTGCTGCTTTGAAGGAGCCGTTCAAGGGATTGCTGTTTACGAATCTCGTTGATTTCGATTCCTTGTACGGGCATCGCAGAGATCCAGAAGGCTACGCCGCTGCACTCGAAGAGTTTGACCGCGCCTTGCCTGAGCTTGTCCAAACTATTGGATCGCGCGATTTGCTAGTCATTACTGCTGATCACGGCAATGATCCCGTTCATCCGGGTACGGACCACACGCGGGAGTATGTGCCGCTGCTGCTTTACAGCCCGGCTTTCAAGCAGCCAAGGCAGCTCGAAACAAGAGCAACCTTCTCGGATTTGGGAGCGACGATTGCTGACAACTTTAATGTACAAGCTCCGCCAAACGGCACGAGCTTTCTCGACTTGCTTGAAGCTTAATTAAATGTACGCACGAACTAATATGCGAATTAATGAACGAACTAACGACTTGGAGGATATCACTATGAGCGTAATTACAGCAGCACAAATTAAAGAAGCGGCAGCTTACATTGCCGGACGTACGAACTTGTTGCCAGAGGTCGGCCTTATTATGGGTTCTGGACTTGGCGTTCTCGGCGATCATTTGGAAAATCCAGTGACGATTGCGTACAACGATATTCCCCATTTCCCA
This sequence comes from Paenibacillus sp. R-74696, assembly GCF_055814915.1. Classification (NCBI taxonomy): domain Bacteria; kingdom Bacillati; phylum Bacillota; class Bacilli; order Caryophanales; family Paenibacillaceae; genus Paenibacillus; species Paenibacillus sp. R-74696. Next base: position 304,310 of record NZ_JBPULM010000030.1, on the reverse strand, counting down.
GTGTCCACAGTGGAAGGCCATGCAGGCGAGCTGCTTATCGGTACCCTGTCAGGCCGGCCAGTGCTATTGATGCGGGGCCGCTTCCATATGTATGAGGGCTACGGCCCTGAGCTGACGGCATTTCCGGTGCGCGTAATGAAGGCGCTTGGCGTATCGACGCTGCTTGTGACCAATGCAGCTGGCGGTGTCAACCTTGCTTTTGAATCCGGCAATCTGATGCTGATTTCCGACCACCTGAACATGACAGGCAAAAACCCGCTAATTGGCCCTAATGATAACGAGCTGGGTGTTCGTTTTCCTGATATGTCGGAGGCTTACAGCAAGCGTCTGCGCGGTATTGCCCGTGAACTTGCGGCAAGCCAAGGGCTTGCACTGGCTGAAGGGGTATATGCCGGACTGCTCGGACCAACGTATGAAACACCAGCGGAAATTCGCATGCTGCGCGTTTTGGGGGCAGATGCTGTCGGAATGTCGACCGTTGCGGAAGTGATTACCGCAAGACATGCGGGAATTGAAGTTCTTGGCATTTCTTGTATTACGAATATGGCTGCGGGCATTCTGGATCAACCGCTTAACCACGAAGAGGTTATGGAAACGGCAGAGCGCGTGAAATCTGAGTTTTTAGACCTCGTAAAAGGTTTGGTCCCGCTCATTTAAAGAACAGTTTATTGCTAAAGTAGATAAAAAAAGTAAAATAGTCGTGTTATTTTGTCCGCGTATTTGTAACACAATTGTAATATTTGGCTCGACTCATTGTGACAGTATTTTAAAACGCCATCGTCGTATAATGTCCGTAATTATAGAAAAATGGAGTGGAGTGAAATGGACAACCAATTGCTCTTGGAGATGGAGAAGTTGCGCGATAAAATGGTTGAAACGGCGCTCATCAAGCAAACTTTTCTGAACCGGGAGGTACTGCGGCTAAGCCAATCGCTAGACGTTTTAATCGTGCGTGCTCAGGAAGAGCGACGGACCGTTTCCAGCCATAAATAAACAGAGCAAATGGCATGAAACGTATGATAAGAACGGTCATATGATGCTTGAGCGAGGGCGAGAGTCGCATTACAAATTACAAAGGGGTAGTTAGATTTATTAAGCAAGTGATAATGTGAAAAAATTCAAAAACCGTGCTTGCGGAAGCGAAAGCTTCTGTGAGGGCGGTTTTTTTTGTGAATATAGGAACTTTGGAATAATTTACATAAAAACAGGCGACACTGTGGAAGACAAGCGTAAACGGTTGAAGCCGTCCTTTGGCGGCAAAGCTGCCGTTTCGCAGGTGGAATATAAGCCCATTTATAAGTGTGAAACTTATAAATTCTTATATTTAAATATAGCCGAATTGCGGCGACTTCCCGTGAACCGAACCTTTTTGTGAAATCCGGGCTGCCGCAGCTTCATAGGAGGGAATCTGTTCTTGAAAAAATTACGGAATAAACTTTGCTTATGCATCCTTGCGCTCGCTGTCTCTTTGCCAACTGCTGTATTCGCCGAAGAAGCGGCTGAGATGCCCTCGCTGCCAGCAGCGGAGCAGTCCGGAAGCGTGGAGCCTCATCTGGCGCCATCAGCCCGGTCTGCCATACTTATGGACGCGGACAGCGGAACGATTATTTATGAGAAAAACAGCCACGATCAGCTGCCTCCGGCAAGCATCACTAAAATTATGACCATGCTGCTTATTATGGAAGCGCTGGCTGACGGCAAGCTCAAGCTGACCGACAAGGTACAGACGAGCGAATATGCTTCCTCCATGGGCGGCTCGCAAATTTTTCTGGAGCCTGGAGAGGAAATGAGCGTGGATGACATGATTAAAGGAATCGCTCTGGCTTCCGGCAATGACGCCTCTGTTGCGATGGCAGAAAAGCTCGGAGGCACTGAGGAGCAATTCGTGGCAATGATGAACGAGAAGGCGAAGCAGCTCGGGCTGAAGGAAACCCATTTTGCCAATTGCAATGGCTTGCCTTCAAAGGATCATTATTCGTCGGCCCATGACATTGCGGTTATGTCTCGTGAATTGCTCAAGCATACGGATATTACGAAGTATACCGGCATGTATCAGGATTATTTGCGCAAAACGTCAGAGAAGCCATTCTGGCTCGTCAACACGAATAAGCTTGTACGGTTCTATAGCGGGGCAGACGGCCTGAAAACCGGATTTACGAATGAAGCCAAGTTTTGTTTGTCGGCAACGGCAAGACGGGATGGGCTTCGCGTCATTGCGGTCGTGATGGGTGAGCCGAATACGAAGACGCGCAACACGGAAGTGTCGCAAATGTTTGATTATGCGTTTGCCCAATATACGACGCATCCGATTTTTAAAGAGGGCGATGCCATGGGCAAGGTGCATGTAGAGAAGGGCGTTGTGTCCGAGCTTGAGCTGGTCGCTCCCCATGCTTACAGCATACTGCTCAAAAAAGGGGCAAACACAAGCGATATCCGCTACGAGCTGAAAATCGACGGCTCGCTTAAAGCTCCTATTGCAATTGGTGCGCCGATCGGCAAGCTGCTCGTGTATCAGGGAGATAGACTGCTTAAGGAATTCCCAGTTGATGCGCCGCAGACGATTGAACGGGCTGGCTGGTGGAAAATGCTGAAGCGCTCGTTTGGCGGATTGTTCGCTTAAATCGGGTTATCGGAGCAAGGTTTTGCCGGAAAATAGCGAGCTTAGGCTGAATATTTTGTCACCTCTTAGGGCTCTGCTTCTAGTTTTGTCGCCGTGCAGGAAACGTGTGTCCCGCTGGAGAAATGCTAGTTCTATCCAAATGCACAGCTTAAAGGAGATGAACAGCAATTATGAATTTGCAAGCTGAACTGGAGCATTATCGCAATGTGCTTATTGTACGTCTGCGTGGAGAGCTGGATCATCATACAGCCGACGTCGTAAAGGTCAAGATGGAGGATGCGATTTTACGCGGAAGCAGTGACCACATCATTCTCAGCTTGAAGGATTTGCAATTCATGGACAGCTCGGGGCTTGGCGTCATTCTGGGCAGGTATAAGCAGGTTAAGGCAAGAGGCGGGAAAATGGTTGTATGCGCCGTTAGTCCAAGCGTTCACCGGCTTTTTGAAATGTCGGGCTTGTTCAAAATTTTGGAGATTCATGATAATGAACGGATGGCGATTTCAAGTCTGGAGGTGGTATCGTGAATGGACGCAATGAAATGACGTTAACCTTCAGCGCCCGCTCAGAGAACGAGGCTTTTGCCCGCGTAGCGGTGTCAGCCTTCGTCTCCCAGCTCGATCCGACCTTGGGGGAGCTGAATGATTTAAAGACAGCAATCTCGGAAGCGGTAACCAATGCGATTATTCACGGCTATGATAGCGACGCAGCCGGCAAAGTGACGATAGAGGGTTATATTGAAGGAGACGCGGTTTCCTTGACGGTTATTGACCATGGACGCGGTATTGAAGATTTGGACTTGGCTCGCCAGCCGCTTTACACTTCCAAGCCGGAGCTTGAGCGCTCGGGCATGGGCTTTACGATTATGGAAAATTTTATGGACCGATTCGAGGTTGTCAGCGAGCTTGGCGGCGGTACGCGCGTCAGCATGCTGAAACGAATTGAATCGAAAAAAGCGCTATACAACTAGCGCATAGGGGTTGAACCTCATGGATTCCGGGTTGAAACAAACGGCTCAGCCGTATTTGGATGATGCGGAAGTAAAGCGGCTTATTGCATTAAGCCAGTCTGGCGACACGTTGGCAAGGGACACGCTTGTAGGATGCAATATTCGTTTGGTATGGTCAGTCGTTCAACGTTTCATCAACCGCGGCTATGAGCCAGATGATCTGTTTCAGATCGGCTGTATCGGCCTGCTCAAGTCGGTTGACAAATTCGACCTTTCCTATGATGTGAAATTTTCTACCTATGCCGTGCCGATGATTATCGGTGAAATTCAGCGGTTTTTGCGCGATGACGGTACGCTTAAGGTTAGCCGCTCGCTCAAGGAAACGGCCAATAAGGTGCGCAAAATGAAAGACGAGCTGTCCAAGGTGCTGGGAAGGCTGCCGACCATTAGCGAAGTGGCAGAACGACTGGGTATTACGCCGGAGGATGTCGTATTTGCGCAGGAAGCGAATAAGCCGCCAACCTCGATTCATGAGACGGTATTTGAAAATGACGGCGATCCCATTACGCTGATGGATCAAATTGCTGATGATTCCCAGGAGCGCTGGTTCGACAAGCTTGCGCTGACCGAGGCCATTGAAGGCCTCAGCGAGCGGGAGCGGCTCATCGTATATTTGCGTTATTACCGGGATAAGACGCAGTCAGAAGTAGCGAGTCGTTTAGGCATTTCACAAGTACAGGTGTCGCGTCTGGAGAAAAAAATATTGCAGTCCATCAAAGATCAAATCGCCTTATAGGGCGGTTTGATCTTTGAGATTGTCGAGAAACCCTACGTCTTGTTCCAAGACGCCTCGGGTTTCTCTTTGTTTTGGGGATTTAAACGACATGGGTCGAATCGAAAACCAGTACACGACCGCCGACCATATTCGGTTAATCCCAGACCTAAAAACCAGCGATAGGCGAGATTCGTTTGCACTTACAGCAGGCACTAAGCCTTCAATGGATACGAACTCGTAACTTTGTTTTTTATCTCGATTAGAACGCAGCATAGGGCGACACCTTCCGTACGTATAAGTTACCATTATTACACCATAGTAACGCGGTATCGTATTAAACTAAATACTTATAAAGAGGGCTGTCGAGACTTTCTCGACAGCCTGAACATCCTAGTTCCTAACCGGAACGGGGATGTTTTTTACGTGACATTTTGTAGCTGCGGGATGCATGGGGAGAGGATCTCCACACCTACGTCGATGAGCTTCTCGGCACCCATGAAATTGAGGTGGATCTTCGCCCGCTTTTTGCGACGGTCTATTTTGGTGATGATGCCTTCCATGCCCTGCAGCGGGCCGGAGGTTACGGAGACACGTGAATTTTCTATGTAGATGCCCGAATAGCCAACGATCTCTCCGTCTCCGATCAGCTGCAAGATCAGCGACATCTCGCGTTCGTCAATTTTGGAGTAATAGGTTCCTTCATCTTTGGAGTAGAGCGTGCCTTGGCTGAGCAGCTTGTAGCACTTGGGGACTTTTTTCAAGGTGTGAAAAACTTCATCGGTCATGCGGGTCTTGATCAACACGTAGCCGGGGAATATTTTCTTCAGCACGTGCTTGACAGCGCCTGCCTTCTTCTCGGGGACTCTGCGTTTCGGTACGACAGAGTGGAGGGAAGTTTCATCAAAGTACAGGTTCAGGAACTTTTGCACCACCTCTTCTTGACCGGTTTCTACGAATAGTACGTACCAATTCAAAATAGCCATCCCCCAACTTGTGTATTATGTTGAATAAATATCCAAGCAAAAAATAGTATATTTTACAACATTATACCATGTATTATTTTACCATACCATACCAAGACCTGGGGATAGAATAAATAGGTTTCTGGTAAGTAATCCTTGACGAACAAAGTTGAATGAGGGTAGTATTAAGCTGTATTCGTGTAATGGGTTATGTTGTTCAATTCGTAAGTTCGTTGATCGGATATTAGGTTGAATCTAGGAAAATCCCTAAGCTAATTTAATCGATGTTTAGGCACGTTGAAGGAACTTAGGGTATCATATTGATTCGTATTGAGAGGAAGAAGCATGGGGGAAGTGTGTCCTCCGGAGAGCTTCGTGCAGGGACTTGACGTGAGCCGTACAGTGCTTGGTTGAGCGTTTGCTGTGCGCAATCGGCGGCGGCCTCTGTGCAGGAAGAACGTCTGGATCGATCGGGGGATTCTTCACCAGCCGCTGATCGTACACCCTGCTGCTCTCAATCTGCTGGTTAGCATCTCTCATTGTGACGAGCTGGGGGCGGAGCTTGTGTTTCCGGAAGTGCTGCCGATGGGGTTGGATGTCGAGCAGATCCGACCGGCTCGGCAAGCCGTGCTGGCGGCTTACTCTCATTTTCTGCAGTTGCTGGCTGGGGCGTGGGGGAGCGCGTCTTTGCGATCGCCTATCCCAAGGACTGCCGTTTGAGCTTGGAGGCCGTGCAGGATCTGTTGTGCAAGGTGGAAGAAGTTATATAAAATAGCCAAAGCAAGCACAAAAAAGTAGAGGAGACCGTTCCTCTACTTTTTTGTGCTTGCTTTTTAGGATTTGAAGAGGAGGGGAGGAAGGATGAAGCGGAGCTATGAGCTGCACCCATTGAAGGTTGAGTTTTTGTTCATGAAAAATTATGCGTACATACTCGTAGACAAAGCCACCCGGCAGGCGGCTGTGGTGGACCCGGCTTGGGACTTGGAGTTGCTCGACGGGATGCTTCGCTCATTGGAGGCGGAGTTGGCTTGCATCCTGCTGACACATTCGCATCACGATCATGTCAACAAGGTGGAGCCGCTGCTCAAGCTCTACCCGGCGGCGCGGGCGTACATGTCGGTCAAGGAGATCGATGCCTACGGGTTCGCATGTCGGAATTTGCATCCGTTTGAGGAGGGGGAGACGATCTGGCTGGGAGAGACGCCGATCAGCTGCATGCTGACGCCAGGGCACACGGCCGGCGGGGCTTGTTTTCGGCTCGCAGACGATCTGATCACGGGGGATACGGTGTTTATTGAAGGCTGCGGCGTCTGCGATGGGGCCGGAGGTTCCCCGGAGCAGATGCATGACAGTTTTCAGAGGATTCGCAAGTCCACTCCCCCTCATGTGCGGGTGTATCCGGGTCATTCTTATGGCAAGGAGCCGGGCATGGCGTTTCGGGATGTGCTGGAGCACAACATCTATTTTCAGATTGAGCAAATAGAGCATTTTGTCCGGTTTCGGATGCGAAAGAATCAGGGGCAATTGTTCAATTTTAAATAAATCAAGGCAGACGAGTCGCGTTCAGGAGGGACATGGATGGGCAAGCCGATAGTGTTTCTTTTCTCCGGGCAGGGTTCTCAGTTTTACCAGATGGGTCGAGGGCTCTATGAGGAGGTATCTGAGTTTCGCAAGTGGATGAACAAGTTGGACGAGATGGTGACGCCGCTCGTCGGGGAGTCGGTGCTGGCGCGTCTGTATGCGGAGGACAAGCGCCGAGACGAGCCGTTTGAACGGACGCTGCTGACCCACCCCGCGATCTTCATGGTGGAATATGCGCTGGCGCAGACGGTGATGGCCCGCGGGGTCAAGCCAGATGCGGTCCTTGGCAGCAGCATGGGCGAGTTCGCGGCGGCGGCTGTGGCAGGTGTGCTCGATGTGGAGGTCACGCTAAAGCTGGTGGTGGAGCAGGCCAAGGCGTTTGAGGCTACCTGTCTCCCCGGCGGGATGATCGGGATTCTGCAGGAGCCGAGCCTCTATGATAGGATGCTGCTCTTGCGTCAGAACACGGAGATGGCGTCGATCAATTCGGACGCGCATTTTGTGGTGGCCGGCCCGGCGGCGATGCTGCCGAGCATCGGGGTGGCGCTGCGGGAGAAAGGCATCACCTATCAGATTCTGCCGGCCTCCTTTGCATACCATTCCTCATGGATTGATCCGGCTGCCGCTTCCTATGTGGCGCGGCTGCGCGGGCTCTCGTATCGCCAGCCTCGGGTACGATTTTATTCCGGGGTGACCGGGCGGCGGGAGACAGCGCTGAGGAGCGAGTATTTCTGGGAGGTGGCGCGACAGCCGATTCGCTTTTCCGAAGCGATGCAGGCGCTGGAGCGGGGAGACGATTGCCTGTACGTGGACTTAGGTCCTTCGGGAACGCTGGCTAATCTGGCCAAGCGGAATTTTAAACAGGATTCGCTCTCGCAAAGCTATGCGGTCCTCACGCCGTATCAGCAGGATCTCAAGAACTTCAACAAGGTTTGCGAGCAACTGGAGCAACTCATTTCATCGCGCATCAGAAAGGGAGGACAACCTATGAAAGCATACGTGTTTCCTGGACAAGGTTCTCAGCACAAAGGCATGGGAGGTACGCTGTTTGACGAGTTTGCAGATCTGATGGCACAAGCGGATGAGATCTTGGGCTATTCAATCAAAAGGCTGTGCTTGGAGGACCCGGACAATCAGCTGGGCCAGACGCAGTACACGCAGCCGGCTCTGTATGTGGTCAGCGCACTGAGTTTTCTCAAGAAGGTGCTGGAGACGGGATGCAAGCCGGATTATGTGGCCGGGCACAGCTTGGGTGAGTACAATGCGCTGTTTGCAGCAGGGGCGTTTGATTTTGCTACCGGTCTGCGGATAGTCAAGAAGCGTGGCGAACTGATGAGCCTTGCGAGCGGTGGGGGCATGGCGGCGGTGATTGGGTTTACGATGGAGCAGATCGACCGGGTGCTGATGGAGAACGGGTTGGACGGGATCGACATCGCCAACTACAATTCGCCGGGCCAGATCGTCATCGCTGGCTTGAAGACGGACATCCTGCGCGCGCAGCCGTTTTTTGAGGAAGCGGGCGTGCGCATGTACGTTCCGCTCAATGTGAGCGGGGCTTTCCATTCCCGGTATATGGCGGAGAGCAAGCGGAGTTTTGAAGCGTATCTGGAATCGTTTGAATTTTCAAAACTGGAGATTCCGGTCATCTCAAACATTTATGCGCGTCCGTACAAGCAACGGCAGGTGAAGGATAATTTGGTGCAGCAGATCGTGTCTCCGGTCAAGTGGACGGACAGCGTGCGCTATCTGATGGGCCTTGGCGAGATCGAGATCGAAGAGGTCGGGCCGGGCAATGTCCTGACCAAGCTCGTCACCACGATCCGCCGCAAAGCGGAACCGCTCGTGATCGAGCCGGAAGCGGATGACGTGGAGGAGGCGGTGCCGGTGGCTGTGGCGGCGTCTGTGACTGTGCCTGTGCCTGAGGTGACGAAAGCGTCGGTCGCGGTCGCGGAGGTGGCAGTCGCTGTTGAGGCGCTTGCTCCCGCTCCGGTGGAGGTCGTGCCGGTGAGGGAAGCTGTGAGCGAGCCGGTCGTGCGTGTGTCGAGAAGGGCGAGCATGGCAGAATCGCTGGGCGATGAGGAGTTCAAGAAGGATTATAACTTGAAGTACGCCTATGTCACGGGCTCGATGTATCGCGGCGTGGCTTCTGAGCGCCTGGTCATTCAGGTCGGCAAGGCGGGCATGCTGGGTTTTTACGGGACCGGCGGCATGAAGCTGGAGCAGATCGAACAGGCGATCCGCACGATTCAGCAGGTGTTGACGCGCGGTGAGGCGTATGGCATGAACCTGCTGCATAACCAAGGCAGCCCATCGATGGAGGAGATGACGGTCGATCTCTTCCTACGCACCGGCGTGCGGAACCTGGAGGCAAGCGCCTACATGGCGGTGAACTCCGCATTGGTCCGCTACCGAGCGAAAGGGCTGAAACGCTCGGCAGAAGGCGGCGTGATTGTCGAAAACCGCATCCTCGCCAAAGTCTCGCGCCCGGAAGTTGCTGAGGCGTTTCTGAGCCCGGCACCGGAGCGCATCGTCGACAAGCTGTTGCTGGAACAGCGGATCACGCGCGAGGAAGCAAATCTGCTCCGCGAAGTTCCGATGGCGGATGACATCACTGTCGAGGCCGATTCCGGCGGACATACCGATCAGGGGGTCTCTTCCGTGCTGCTTCCGTCGATCGTTCGCCTGCGCGATGAGATGATGGCCAAATACGGATACAAGAAGAAGATTCGCATCGGAGCGGCCGGCGGCATCGGAACCCCGGAAGCGGCGGTGGCGGCACTCGTGCTCGGGGCGGATTATCTCGTGACCGGCTCGATTAACCAATGCACGGTGGAAGCGCAGACGTCCGAGTCGGTGAAGGATCTGCTGCAGGAGATGAACGTGCAGGACACGGCCTATGCGCCCGCGGGCGACATGTTTGAGATCGGCGCTCGCGTGCAGGTTTTGAAAAAAGGCGTCTTTTTCCCGGCCCGTGCAAACAAGCTGTACGATCTCTACCGCCAGTTCAACTCGCTGGAGGAGATCGATGAGAAGACCCGCCGCATTTTGCAAGAGCGTTACTTCAAGCGCAGTTTCGACGAGGTCTACCGCGAAGTACAAGCCTATGTGGCCCCGCAGGAGATCGAGAAGGCGGAGCGCAATCCCAAGCACAAGATGGGGCTGATCTTCAAATGGTATTTTGGCTATTCGTCGCGTATGGCGCTCAGTGGGGACGCCGAGCACACGGTGGATTATCAGGTGCATTGCGGCCCGGCCTTGGGGGCGTTCAACCGCTGGGTGAAAGGCACGTCGCTGGAAAGCTGGAGAGCGCGCCATGTCGATGTGATCGGCGAAAAACTGATGCACGAAACGGCAAACCTGCTGAACCGGCGCATCTCTGAACTGGTCGGATTGTAAGCAAAAAGTCCAGCAGTATGATGTCAAGTCCCTGAGTCGGTTGAACTTGAAATTTTCTTGGCTGTAACGGCTGGGAGTTCCGAAAAATAGGCGCATCAAATTAGACCTAGTAGAAAATCAAGCAATATCCAGATTTTAACTAGGAATTCGCAAAGGACTTTAGCAAAGGGGCGTTATTCCTTCGCCGTGTTCACCTTCCTTCGAGGCGTGTAGAGTTGGCCGTTGCGCAGCAGCACATCGACCAGTCGCACAAGTTTTCTTGCCGTTAAGACGACGGCGCGTTTGTGTTGGTGCTTAGGGACTTCCATGTATTTCTTCAGGCAATGCTCGCCGAATTCTTCATCGCAGTTCTTCATTGAGTTGGCTGCTTCAACCAATTGTCCAGAGGCATACCGGAAAGTCCAGTCCCTAATTCAGATTTCAAGGAGCAAACTTACTCGAAGTTTTGAAGGTCGCCACCAGCTCCCGAGGACGCTGGAAAATGGCTTAGAAATAGATTCAAGAAATACTAAACGAGGAGCGGAGCTGGATGACTCAAACGCCAAAGCGAGAAGTTGCCATCGTCGGAATCGCCGGTCGTTTTCCGGGGGCAAAGAACACGCAGGAATTCTGGAACAACCTCAATGCAGGCCTCAACTGCATCTCTGTCATTCCGCAAGACCGCTGGAAGTGGGAGGATGTGTACGGCGACCCGCAAAAGGAAGAGAACAAGACGAACAGCAAGTGGGGCGGATTCATCGAGGAGGTGGATCGATTCGACCCGCTGTTTTTTGGCATCTCGCCCAAAGAGGCGAATTTTATCGACCCGCAGCACCGCCTGTTCCTAGAAACGGTCTGGCAGGTGATTGAAAACGCTGGCTACAGCCCAAAGAGTCTGTCGGGCCGGAAGATCGGCGTCTATGCGGGCGTTTCGAAAAACGACTATGCCGAGCTGTTGGGGGAGAACATCAGCGCCTTTGTTTCCACAGGAACGGTACACTCGATCCTCGCGAACCGCGTGTCGTATTTTTTTAACTTCAGAGGGCCGAGCGAAGCCATAGACACCGCGTGCTCCAGTTCTCTGGTCGCCCTACACAACGCGGTGCGCGATATTCGGGAAGGGGAATGCGAGGCGGCGATCGTCGGGGGCGTCAATGCGCTGCTCAGCCCACGGATGTACATCTCCCATGCCAAGTCCGGCATGCTGTCGGTGGACGGGCAATGCAAAACGTTTGATGCGTCGGCGAACGGCTATGTGCGCGGTGAAGGCGTGGCGGCCCTGTTCCTCAAGCCGCTGGACAAGGCGGTGGAAGACCGTGACAACATCTTGGGTGTGATCAAGGCGACGGCGATCAATCATGGTGGGCGCTCGAATTTCCTGACGGCCCCCAACGTGACTGCTCAGTCTGAGGTGGTCTACACGGCGCTGCAGCGCTCCGAAGCGGACCCGCGCAACATCTCCTACATAGAAGCGCACGGCACAGGCACGCCGCTGGGCGACCCGATCGAGATCAATGCGCTGAAGAAAGCATACGGGCAGTACTATGAGGAGCGGGGCCTGCAGCCGCGCGAGAACTCTTGCTTGCTCGGCTCGGTCAAGACGAACATCGGCCATCTGGAGAGCGCGGCCGGGATGGCTTCGATCATCAAGGTGCTGCTGGCGATGAAGCATGGCGTGCTGCCGGAGCTGCTCAATTTTACAGAGCTCAATCCGTACATCTCGTTTGAGGGGTCGGCGTTTGGCCTCGTCACGGCTCCGACCGCGTGGAAAAAGCGGCGTATCGAAGGCAAGCTGCTGCCGAGACAGGCGGGGGTCAGCGGGTTTGGCATGGGCGGCGTCAATGCGCATGTGATTTTGGAAGAGCCGCCGCGCAGCAACAGACCTCGCGCCAAGAGCGCGTCGCAGAAGCGGTTGGTGCTTTTGTCTGCGAAAAAAGGGAAGTTGCGGGCATCGGCGGAGCGACTGCTCACATTTTTGCAAAGCGAAGCCGGACAGTCTGTGCATGTGGACGATCTCGCGTTCACGCTGATGTTCGGGCGCGAGGAGTTCGAGGAGCGTCTGGCGATGGTCGCTTCGTCGGTGGAGCAGGTGGTGGAGGAGCTGGAGCGGTATGTGAGCGAGCAGGCCTCGCTGTCGCTGTTCCAAGGCGTGGCGGTGACGAAGCCTGACGCGCCTGTGCAGGTCGCTACTTCGACGGACGATCTATTCCTGCTCGCCGAGGCTTGGGTGAAGGGAGAGGGGATCGAATGGGAGCAGGCGAGCTTCCACGGTTCTCGCATCGAGGTGCCGGGGTATCCGTTTGAGCGGTTGCGATGCTGGTTTGAGCCGAAGACGGTGAAGGCGGATGCGGCTTCCGGCGACAAGCAGATCCTGCTCCCTGCTACGGAGCGGATGGTGCAAGACCATCTCGTTCAGCGGCAGAAAGTGCTGCCGGGCGTGGGCTATCTGGACCTGATCGTCGGAGAGCTGAAGGAAGAGTGGACAGCTGGTGTAACGTTCCAAGATGTGTACTGGCTGAAGCCGTTGGCCGTTCTCGACGAGCCGCGCACCCTCCTCTTGAACGTGAAGGAGGAAGGAAGCGACCGGGCTGTGCGCATCCGTTCAGGTGCGGACCTGCACTGCCAAGGCCGCCTGCTCAAGCAGGTGGCGCGGACGGAAGAGCGCATCGAGGTGGAGGAGATTCGCAAGCGTTGCGAGACGAAGGAATCGAAGGCCGGGCTGTATGGTCTCTTTTCCGAAAACGGTCTGGTGTATGGGTCTTCGTTCCAGGTGATCGAGACGCTGCACTGCTCGGCTGATGAGGCGATTGCGGAGGTGGACGTTCGGAATCACGAGCGCATTGCAGCCGGCATTCTGGACGGGGCGCTGCAGACGGCGGTGTGCTTGAGCGTGCGAAACGGAACGGCGAGCGAATCGCAGTATGTGCCGTATTATGCGGAGAGCTTCACGGTTGCGGGAAGCTTGGAAGCTGTGCGCTATTACTATGTTAAGCAGCGTCAGGTGCAGCAGAGCGGTTCGATCCAGTTCGATCTGTATCTTTGCGACAGCGAAGGTCGCGTGCTGGCTTCGGTGAAGAATTTTACGAAGCGGGCGTTGGTGAGAAAAGAAGAAGCAAGGAACGAAGAAACGAGAAAAGAAGCGCCGAGCGAACAAGGTCTGCTCTATTACACCTCGAAGTGGCGGGAGGAAGCCTGCGGTCCGGAAGCGGAGGCGAAGGGCTTGCTCCTCCTCAACGGTTCGGAGTCGCTGGCCGATTGGATACGCGGCAAACTGGGCGAGGAGGTGCCGTTCCGGCGCTTGACGATCGCCGAGCAGGACCCGGATCGCTATCTGGAAGCGCTGCAGGAAGTCAAGGCGAGCGGGTTTCCCGTGCGGCAGATTCTCGTGCCGGCCGTCCATATGGGGGTGGAAGACCTGCGGGGGCTGCTCGTGCTGGCAGGAGCTCTGATTAAGAGCCGGTTTAAAGACCCGATCAAGATCCTCTACGCCGGCGAGAGCATGTCGTCCGAGGCGCTGCCCGCCCTGTATGCGGCCGGCGGGCTGGCTCGCACGCTGAAGTATGAGTACCCGCGCCTTCATCTGGAGGTGGCGGCGTTCACAGATCACTTTGAAAACTGTGGCCGGGCGCTTCTAGAGGAGCTGTTTGCGAGTGCTCCGTCCCCGCTGCATGAAGTGAGATATGTAGGTGGGACAAGGCAACTGCGCGAGATGGTGACCGTGGCGGGCGGCTTGCAGAAGCAGGCTTATGCGCTGCGTCAAGGCGGGGTGTATCTGATTGCAGGCGGCACGGGCGGCCTGGGGCAGATTTTTTCCGACTATCTTGCCAAGGAATATAAGGCGAAGGTCGTGTTGCTCGGGCGAAGAGAGCAGGATGAGAGAATCGCGGCACAGCTTGACAGGCTGGCAAGTCTGGGGGGCTCTGGCCTGTACATTCGGGCGGGCCTCGGCGATGCCGGACAAGTGCGTGCGGCGGTGGAGCAAGCGCGTGCGACCTATGGCTGCATCCACGGCGTTTTGCAGGGAAGCGGGTTGATTGAAGACAGCTTCATCCTGCGCAAAACAACCGAGTCTTTTGAAAAAGTCCTGCAGCCCAAACTCGCGGGGACGCTCCATCTGGACGACGCGACGGCCGGCGACGAACTGGACTTTTTTGTCATGTTCTCATCAATTGCAGCGCTGATGCCCAATCAAGGGCAGTGCGATTATTCTTCGGGCAACAGCTTCATGGATGCGTATGCGGTGCACCGGCAGCAGCTCGTCGCCGAGGGCAGGCGCAGCGGTCTATCGCTGGCGATCAACTGGCCGCTCTGGGCGAACGGCGGGATGACCGTGGAGCCGGAGGAGAAGGAGCACCTCTGGAAGGTGTTCGGGATGCAGCCGCTGGAAACGCCGCAGGGCTTGGTCCTGCTCCGGGAAGCGCTGCATCTGGCAAGTCAGGAAGGTTTCGCTCACATCGTAGGGATCGAAGGTGACCAGATGAAAATCAACCAGCACTTTGGCATACGCAAGAAGGTGGAGACTGTGCGAGAACTGGATGTGCCGACGATGATCCGTCGGGATCTCTACAGCATCCTCGCACAAGCGCTGCACCTGGCTCCGGCGGAGATCGGTGCCAGCCAGCCGCTGCAGCAGCTCGGGGTGGCGTCGCTGTCGCTGCTGCAGATCGCGAACCTGATCTCGCAGTATTTTGGCGTCGATTTCAAACCGCCGTTGCTGTTTGAGCATGAAACCTCGCAACAGATTCTGGACTATCTGCTGCAAGACAAGCAGCGCGCGGTCATCGAGGCGCACTATGCCGAGCTGGGGGCTCTGGCTCCGCTGTATCGCAGCTCGGGGCTGATCGATCTGAACAAGGTCGCTGGCGAGCAGGGGCTGTACCAGCGACGTTATGACAACACGGAGTTCTATCAGGTCGATCATGTGGTGGACAACAAATACAATGTGCCAGGCGCGTGCTATGCCGAGATGGCCAGACAGGCCGGCGCACTCGCTCTTCCGGGCCGGCGGGTGAGCAAGCTGCTCAACTGCTACTGGGCGAAGCAACTGTCTTCGAGCGGAGAGCCGTTTGATGTGTTCATTCAACTGCTGCCAAAAGGGGAGCGCACCGACTACGAGATCTACAGAATGGAAGGGGCCGAGCGCGTCGTGCATGCGACCGGGGCGCTACAATATGCTCCGTGGCAGCTGGCGCAGAGCGAGGTGGAAACGCTCGATCTCGCAGCGATTCGAGAGCGATGCACGGCGAGCTGGACGCGGGAGCAGGTCTATCAGCAGATTCATGCGGAGGGCTTGATAGTCGGGGAGAGCTTCATGCCGATGCAGGAGATGGTGCTCAACGAGCAGGAAGCGCTGGCGACGCTGGAACTGCCGGAGATGATCGCAGACACGTATGAGGAGTACCTGCTGCACCCGACGATGCTAACGGGCGTGTTCCAGACGGCGCTGATCAACAACCGCTTCCACGGCGATGACGAGCGCGATTTTATCCCGATTGCGATCGAAAGCTTGGAGATGTGGGGGATCGTGCCGCGCAGATGCCACGTCTACAGTGAAGTCAGCCCGAAGACGAAGAACAATCCGGACATCAAGAAGTTTAACCTGACCGTTTGCGACGAGGAGGGGCGCGTGGTGGCGCGGCTCGTCAATTTCTTGATCAAGGCGACGAATTATGAAAAATCGGCCTTGGTGCAGGTGGCAGCCCCGGTGTCGACGGCCCAAACGCAGGCGGCTCGCGACCGTGGAGTGGCGGTGCTGAGATCTCGTGCACAGGAATTCGTGCGGGGTCTGCTGTCTGAGGCGATCGGGCTGGAGCCGTCGATGATCCGGACGGAGGAAGCGTTCGAAGCGTATGGCATCAACTCGGTGATGATCTTGGAGCTGAACAAGCTATTCGAGGATGCGTTCGGGACCGAGCTGTCCAAGACTCTGTTCTTTGAGTACCGCAACTTGGAAGATCTGACGGGTTATTTCCTGGAGGAGTATGAAGAGATGCTGCATTCGCTGCTGCAATTGCCGGAAACGGTTGAAGTGGATGAGGTTGTAGAGGTGGCAGTTGAATCGACAGTAGCAGCTGTGGCGAGTGCTCAAGAAATCGCGCGTTCCGCGGATGTGGTCGAGACGGTCGCGATGACACCGCACGCTCCGGCTGTGCGGGATATCGCGATCATCGGCCTTGCCGGGCGCTATCCGCAGGCCGGATCGCTGGCGGAATTCTGGGAAAACATCCAAGCGGGCAAGGACTGCATCGAAGAGATCCGACCGAATCGATTTGATTATGTGCGCTACTATGATCCGGACAAGCAAAACGACAAGCTGTACAGCAAATGGGGTAGTTTCCTCGATGATGTGGACAAGTTCGACCCGATGTTCTTCAACATCCCGCCGCGTGAAGCCGAGCTGATGGACCCACAGGAGCGTTTGTTCCTTGAGGTGGTCTGGCATGCGCTCGAAGATGCCGGCTATACGAGACAGAGCCTCAGCGATCAGTCGGTCGGCGTGTTCGTCGGGGCGCTGTGGCAGCCGTATCAAGAGCTTGGTGTGCTCGCACAGGCGCAGGGCCATGTGCTCAGCCCAAGCACGCTGCTCTACAGCATCGCCAACCGCGTTTCGTATTTCTGCAACTTCAACGGGCCGAGCCTGACGGTGGATACCGCGTGCTCTTCGTCCCTGACCGCGCTGCATCTCGCCTGCCAGAGCCTTCTGAACGGAGAGAGCAGCGTCGCCATCGCCGGCGGCGTCAACCTGTCGATCGGCGCGGGGAAATATCTGTTCCTGAGCCAGTACAAGTTCCTGGCGACGGATGGCAGATGCAGAAGTTTTGGCGCGGATGGCGACGGGTATGTGCCGGGCGAAGGCATCGGCGCCGTGCTGCTCAAGCCGCTCGAACAAGCGGTGAAGGACGGCGACCACATCTACGGTGTCATCAAGGCGACCGCTGTCAATCACGGAGGCAAGACCAACGGGTATACGGTGCCGAACCCGACGGCGCAGTCGGACATGATTCTGAAAGCGCTGGAGCGGGCGAAGATCAACCCGCGCGCGATCAGCTACATCGAGGCGCACGGCACCGGCACGGCGCTGGGCGACCCGATCGAGATCACCGGGCTCTCCCGCGCGTTTGGCAAATACACGCGAGACAAGCAGTTCTGCGCGATCGGCTCTGTCAAGTCAAACATCGGGCATCTGGAAGCGAGCGCCGGCATCGCCGGCCTGACCAAAGTGCTGCTCCAGCTCAAGCACCGCAGAATCGCTCCGTCCTTGCACTCTCAACAGCTCAACGCAAACATCGACTTCCGGAACAGCCCGTTTGTCGTGCCGCAAGAGCTGATGGAATGGAAGCGCCCTCTGGTGGAGATCGACGGTCAGACAAGGGAGTTCCCGCGCCTTGCGGGTCTCTCGTCGTTCGGGGCCGGCGGTGCGAACGCGCATGTGATCATCGAGGAATACCAAGCGGTAGAGCAACAGCGTGACCATTTCGGAACGGATCCGCACGTCATCGTGCTCTCGGCCAAGAACGCAGACCGTCTGCAAGAACAGGCACAGCGCTTGCTGCAGGCTGTTGAGAGCGGTGCATACAGCGACGCGGACATGCCGGCGATCGCCTACACCTTGCAGTTGGGCCGCGAGACGATGGAGGAGCGTCTGGCCGTGCTTGCCTCGTCGCTCAAGGAACTGAGTGCCAAACTGCAAGATTTCCAGTCCGGCAAACGAGGAATCGACGGCCTGTTCCACGGACATGTCAAGCACTACAAGGACACGCTGGCCCTCTTCGCGCAGGACGAGGACATGCAGGCGGTGATCGAGGCATGGCAGGCAAAAGGCAAGTTCGGCAAGCTGCTCGACCTGTGGGCTAAAGGGCTGTCGATCGATTGGAGCCGGCAATATGCAACAGGCAAGCCAGGTCGCATCTCGCTGCCGGGCTATCCGTTTGCCAAGGAGAGCTACTGGCTTCCGATCGACGGAGCTGTGCAGAGCGGGACGGGCGTAGGACGGGCCGCGATGCTGCATCCGCTGGTGCACGAGAACACGTCCGACCTGACCGAAGTGCGGTTCCGTTCGACGCTGCCGGGCCGCGAATTCTTCCTCCGCGATCACGTCGTCTATGGCAACCCGGTACTGCCGGGCGTCGCAGAGCTGGAGCTGGCGCGAGCGGCTGCCTTACTGGCGACGGGTCTTGAAGCGAACGATCCGACATCCATGCGTTTGAAAGATGTCGTCTGGCCGCAACCGATCGTTGCAGTAGGCGAATCTATACGTCTGCATGTCGGACTCCATGCGCTGGAGGACGGCGAGATCGCCTATGAGATCAGCGGTGACATCCCACAAGGGGAGGAAGCTCCGACGCTGTATAGCTATGGCGAAGTCGAGATCTGCGCGTTCGATCCAGCACCGCCGCTCGATCTGCACGCCTTGCAGGTGCAGTCGGGACTCCGCGTTCTGACGGCTGAGCAATGCTACGATGCCTTCCGCGCGATGGGGACGGCCTATGGGCCGAGCCTGCAAGGGATCGAGACGCTCTATCTGGGAGAGAGCCACGTGCTGGCCAAGCTCGTCCTGCCGTCAGCAGCTCTTGCCACGGAAGCAGACTATGTGCTGCACCCGACCTTGCTGGAAGCTGCGGTTCAGGCCGTGAACGCTTTTACGCTTAAACAGACCGATCGCAAGCCGACTCGACCGGTCTCCCTGCAGTCGCTGGATATCCTCCGTCCGTGCCCGTCTGCGATGTGGGCGCTGATTCGAAGCGGCGAGGCCAGCTATGACCTCGACCTCTGCGACGAAACGGGTGAGGTCTGCGTGCAGATGCGCGGACTGGTGCTGGAGTCGGTCGAAGGCGAGTGGCAAGGAAACAGCACGGCGGCAGAGCGCAAGATGTATTTTCTGAAAAAAGTGTGGGAGCCATGTTCGGCAGCTCCAAGCCGCAGCGTCAACCTGGCGGTGGCGATCCTGACCACGCCGGAGACGCGCAGTTTGGCCACCGAGCTGGCGAAGAGACTGCCGCAAAGCCGCCTATTCGATGTGGCGCAAGAGCCGCAAGAGCTGGATTGGCAGGCGTATGACGGCCTGATCGATCTGGTCGGCTGCGGTCAGGAGCGCAAGGAGTCGGCGGAATGGATGAGCTGGCTTCAGCTGCTGATCGAACACGGCCGCCGTGATGGGATGATGCTTTTGGGTGTCACCAAGGGGCTGGAAGGGTATCAGAATGCGACGGTCAACCTCGCAGGTGCCTCCCGTGCGGCGCTCTATCCCATGCTGCAGAGTGAATATGGCCATGTGCAATCCCGCCATCTCGATCTGGAGCCGGTCTCTGATGAGATGAGGCTGGCCGAGCAGATCGCCGCTGAGTTCCTAGTCGAAGATGAGGAGACGGAAGCGTGCTGGCGAAACGGGCTGCGTTATCGCGCGCGGCTCAAGGAATGGGAAAAAGGCGAGCAGCAAGCGCGAACGCCGTTCCCGGAAGATCAAGTGCTCTGGATCACCGGGGGCACGCGGGGCCTTGGGTATCTGTGCGCGCAGCATTTTGTCAAACACTATGGCGTCAAGCGCCTGGTGCTGACCGGACGGGAAACCTTGCCGCCGCGCGAGACGTGGGCGGCGCACCTTCTGGAGCAGACGCCTGTTTCCCGGAAGCTTCAGGGTATCCAAGCTCTGGAGCGAGAAGGGGCGCAGGTGATGGTTCTGTCTGTGCCGCTGTCCGATGTTCAGGCGGTCGAAGAGAGCGTGCAGGCGGTTCGCCGCAGCCTCGGCCCGATCGGGGGGGTGCTGCATGCGGCGGGCCTGCTCGATGAAGAGAACTCGGCCTTCATTCGCAAGACGGTCGAAGGCATCGAGAAGGTGCTGGAGCCGAAAGTTGCGGGACTTGACGCGTTGTACCGCAGTCTCCGCGCAGAGCCGCTGCAGTTCTTCGTCGCGTTCTCGTCTGTGTCGGCCACGATCCCGTCGCTCGCGGCGGGGTTGAGCGACTATGCGGTGGCCAATGCCTACATGGATTATCTGGCGGAAGCGAAGCGTCCGGAATGTCCGATCGTCAGCGTGCAATGGCCGAGCTGGAAAGAGGCGGGCATGGGCGAAGTCAAGAGCAGAGCCTACGAGCAGACAGGCCTTCTGACGATGACCAACGCCGAGGGGCTGGAGTTCCTCGATTATGTGCTGGCGAGAAAAATCGGCCCGGTCGTCATGTCCGCCGTGGTCAACCCATCGCTCTGGAATCCGCAAACGCTGATGCAGCGCAAAAAGCAGACGGTGGCGCTCCCGACAGCCCCTGTGGTTCCGGCACAGCGTCCGGCGGCCCCTGCGCAGAAAGCAAACGTGGTGGCAGGCGGTCAAGAGCAGACAGCGGAGGCTTGGGTTCGGTCGATTTTTGCAAAAGAGTTGAAAATGGACCCGGCCAAGATCGAGGTCGATGCGCAGATTGCAGACTACGGGGTCGATTCCATTTTGCAAGTGCAATTGCTGCGTCAGATCGCGCAGGCGTTGCAAGTGAAGCTCGACCCGTCTCTCCTGCTGGAGTTCCCGACGATCGAATCACTGGCGAAGCATTTGGAGGCTCTGCATGGGCGAGCCCTCGCCAACGCGACGGGGGCCACGCAGGATCAGCAAGAAGAGCTGGCGGCACCTTCTTATCGTGCGCCGAGTCGTCCTGCCAAGCCGCGTGTCGCGAAGCAAGGACAAGCAGCCATGCGCAAAGCGGCCCCGGCCTCTGGGGCCGCTGATCTGGCCGTCGTCGGCCTGTCTTGCCGACTGCCGGGGGCGGCTTCTCTGGAGCAGTATTGGCAGTTGCTGTCCGAGGGCCGTTCCGCCATTCGCGAGGTGCCGCAGGGGCGCTGGGGGTATTCGAGCGGCTTCGATGCCGGATTGCTCGACGACATCACGCAGTATGACCCGTCGTTCTTCCATCTCTCGGAGGAAGACGCCAAAGCGATGGACCCGCAAGCCCTTCTGGTGCTGGAAGAGAGCCTCAAGCTCTTGTGCCACGCCGGCTACACCCAGCAGGAGGTCAAAGGCCGCTCGGTCGGCGTCTACCTCGGGGCGCGCAGCAAGCACTCGCCGAGCACGGCGGATTTGGGCCAGATGCGCAACCCGATTTTGGCTGTCGGACAGAACTATCTGGCGGCGAACATCTCGCAGTATTTTGACTTGCGCGGCCCGTGTGTCGTAGTGGACACCGCTTGCTCCTCCGCTCTGGTGGGGATGAACATGGCAGCGCAGGCGCTTCAGAGCCGGGAGATCGAGTCGGCGATTGTCGGCGGGGTCTCTCTGCTGACCACCGATGAGACACACCGCATCTTTGAACAGCGCAACATCCTGAACCGAAAAGGGGCGTTCCACCTCTTTGACCGTCGAGCGGACGGCATCGTGGTCGGGGAAGGGTGTGGTATGGTCTTGCTAAAGACGGTGGAGCAGGCTTTGCGCGATGGCGATGCGATCTACGCCGTCATCAAAGCGGTCGCTGTCAACAACAATGGACGGACCGCCGGACCTGCCACCCCGAGCCTTGAGGCACAGAAACAAGTGCTGCAGGCGGCGCTCCGAAAAGGCGGAGTATCGCCTGAAGCGGTTCGCTATATCGAAACAAACGGTTCGGGCACGGAAGTGACCGACCTCTTGGAACTGAAGACGATCCAATCGGTGTATCGCGCTTCCTCGAAACTCCCGCTGGGATTGGGGTCGATGAAACCGAACATCGGGCATCCGTTGTGCGCGGAAGGGATCGCCGGATTTATTAAAGTCGTCTTGATGCTACAGCGCCGGCAGATGGTGCCGTTCCTGTCGGGCGAAGAGGCGATGACGCATTATGATCTGCAGGCGTCGCCGTTTGAGATGGCTCGTCAACTCATGCCTTGGACGGACACGGCTCGCATCGCGGCGATCAACTGCTTTGCCGACGGCGGCACCAACGCGCACGTGATCCTCGAAGGCTGGGAAGAGTCTGAGGAGCGTTCGATCCTTCGCAAGCCGATTCCGCTTCCTGTCTTGCAGCGCCGCGATGTGAGCGGGCGCGGACAGGGCGAACGGGCAGAGAGCGCGATGAATATCTGGAAGCAAATTGGAGTTGAGGTGTAACATGGAAGATCAAATTATAATCGGCAAGGATCATCCGGTCGTCAAGCATCACAAGGCCTACGGTCAAGAGCTGTTTCCGGGATTTGCGTACATCGATCTGCTCTATCAGCTGTATCGAGAGCGGGGCTATGATTTCGCACGGCTGGAGCTTCTTAATCTTTCCATTTATAACCCGCTGGTCGTGGGGCAGGATCTGAACGTCCTGCTCCGCGTTCAGTGTGACGAGACGGAAGCCGGCCGCTGGCAGATTCGCGTGGAAGGGCAGGAGCAGCGCAAGGGGGTCTTGTCCCCGGAGCGCAAGTTGCACATCACGGCGGAGATGCATCTGTGCGATCCGCTGACGTTCGACGAGGTTCTTGATATCAGCCAGATTAAGCAGACGGCCGCGCGCTCGGTATCGCTTGATTCGTTTTACGCGCAGTGCCGCCACCAAGAGCTCGTGCATACCGGGTTCATGCTGGCGGACGGCGTGGTCTATGAGGGCGAGAACGGGGCGTCTTACATCGAGATCGCGCTGGGGGACGAGGCGCGCCGCAGTGCGGAGGGCTTCATGTTCCACCCGACGCTGATCGATGGCAGCGGCGTTGGCACCGGTGTCTTGTTCGACAACACGAACGAGGAGGAGCAGCGGCTGTTCCTGCCGCTGTTTTATGAAAAATTCCGCGCCGCCGCTCTGCTCGGAACGGAGTGCTGGACGCGTATCGCCAAGCCGGTTGAGCGGAAGAAAGAGCTCAATTTTTTGACGATGGAGTTTTTTGACACGAACGGAAAGAAGATCGCGGAGCTGCTCAATTACAAGGGCAAGCTGGTGCGCGGGGCAGGGCTGATCAATCCGGCCCGCAAGGCGGAGGCCACCGTGCAAGAAAAGCCGAAGCCAAAACCACAGCCCCGACCTTCCGCACCGGTCGCACCTTCTGCGTATGCGTCTGGAGGCGGTTCGGCGGTCGAGGAGGCGTCCTCATTCCTGCGCCGGTTGATCGCCGAAAATCTGGGCAAACCGGAAGATCAAGTGGCGACAGATGTCGGGTACTACGAGATCGGCCTCGACTCGTCGATGCTGCTGGAAGTCGTGACGGCGATCGGCAGCAAGCTCGAAACGCAGCTCATGCCGACGCTGTTGTTCGAGTACACGACGATCACGGAACTGGCCGAGTACCTCGCTGAGCATCATGCGGATCGCTTCGGCGGCGGTGCAAGCGGAGCGAATCAGGCAGAGGCAGAGTGGAGTGAGCCGACGGACGAGCTGTACGAAGCTGAGCGCGAACTCCCGGAGACCGGCAGCTATGGCGTGCCGGATGCGGGAGAGGACATCGCGATCATCGGGATGTCCGGCAAGTATCCGCAATCGCGCGACCTTCACGAGTTCTGGGAGAATCTTCTGGCTGGCAAAGACTGTATCACGGAGGTTCCGGAGTCGCGCTGGGAGCGGGAGCGGCTGGAGGGCGTCAAGTCTCCATCCGGCAAGCCGATGTCGCGGTGGGGCGGTTTTATCCATGATCCGGACCGCTTCGACCCGCAATTCTTCCGCATCTCGCCACGGGAGGCGGAGACGATCGACCCGCAGGAGCGCTTGTTCCTGGAGACCTGCTGGGAAGCGGTGGAAGACGCCGGCTACACCCCGAAGACGGTGGTGACGCCAAAAGGGCCGAACAAGCGCCGCAACGTAGGCGTGTTCGTCGGGGTGATGCACAAGGACTACACGCTGATTCAAGCCGAAGCGGTGCGCGACGGACAGCCGCAGCCTTTGTCGCTCAGCTATGCATCAATCGCGAACCGCGTGTCGTATTTTTGCAATTTTCACGGACCGAGCATGGCGATCGACACTGTCTGCTCGTCTTCGCTGATCGCCGTGCATCTGGCGCTGGAGAGCATCAAGCGCGGCGAGTGTGAAGTGGCGCTGGCCGGCGGGGTGAACCTGTCGCTGCATCCGAACAAGTACATGACGTATGGCATGATGGACATGCATTCCAGCGACGGGTACTGCCATACGTTCGGCAAGGGCGGCGACGGGTATGTGTCGGGCGAAGGCATCGGCGCGGTGCTTCTCAAGCCGCTGAGCAAGGCGATTGCGGACAACGACCACATCTATGCGGTGGTCAAAGGAAGCACGACCAACCACGTGGGCGCGGTGAGCGGGATCACCGTCCCGAGCCCGGTGGCCCAAGCGGACATGATTCAGACATGTTTGGAAAAAACGGGTGTCGATCCGCGCACGATCTCGTATATGGAAGCGCACGGCACCGGGACGTCGCTCGGCGACCCGATCGAGATCCAAGGGCTGGTCAAGGCGTTCCGAAACTTCACGCCGGACAAGCAATACTGCTCGATCGGGTCGGTCAAGTCCAACATCGGCCACAGCGAATCGGCGGCCGGCATCAGCGGTCTGCACAAAGTCGCCCTGCAGCTTCATCACAAAAAGCTCGTGCCGTCGCTGCATTCGGCGGAGCTCAACCATTATATCGATCTAGAAAATTCGCCTTTTTACGTCCAGCACAAGACCGAAGAGTGGCAGCGTCCGACGCATATCGAAAACGGTGAGCGGGTCGAATACCCGCGCCGTGCCGGGCTGAGCTCGTTCGGGGCGTACGGATCGAACGCGCACGTGATCTTGGAGGAATACATCCCGCCGCAAGCGGTAACGAGCACGGAAGGGCAGGGTGCCGCGCTGGTTCCTCTGTCCGCGAAGAACAAAGAGCGCCTGGTCGCCTATGCGGACCGCTTGCTGGCGGCTCTGAACAAGAACGAGGTGGCGCAACGTCAGAATCCGGTGCGGGTGGCTGTGCAGGCTGTTGAGCCTGTGCAAGCGCAAGGGGTTGAACTGCGTTTGGAAGCGGTGATGCGGGAGATGCTCGCGGAGCTGATCCATGTGAAGGCAGACGCAGTGGAAGCGGATGTCGAGTGGAGCGAATATGGCATCGAACCGATTCACCTCGCCCAGCTGAGCGAGCGTCTGCAAGCGGATTTCCAACTGGAGGTCGATCCTAAAGAACTGCTGGAGCAAGAGTCGATCGCGGCGGCGGTGGCCCACGTGGCAGGGCTTGAAGGAGCGGTGCGGGAAACGGTGGCGGCTGGCCTGCATCTAGAGTCTGACCCCCCGGCTGCGGAGGCTCTTCAACGCCTTAACCTGATCGACCTCGCGTACACGCTGCAAGTCGGTCGGGAGGCGATGGAGGAGCGCGTGGCCTTTGTCGTCCGCGACCTCTCGGAGCTGAAGCAAAAGCTCGAAGCGTATCTGGCAGATCCGGACGGGCAGGCGGGCGTGCATCGCGGCTCCGTCAAGCAGAACAAAGAGATGGTTGCGCTCTTCAGCGCAGACGAGGACTCGCGGGAACTCCTGAACCGATGGTTCGCCAAAGGCAAGTATGACAAGCTGGCAGACCTCTGGGTCAAAGGCGTGGAGATAGACTGGAATCGCCTCTACCGTCAAGGGCGTCCGCAGCGCATCAGCCTGCCGACCTACCCGTTTGCCAAGGAGCGCTATTGGGTTCTCAAGGCTGCAAACAGAGCGACGGAACAGGTCGCGGCTGAAACGGCGGGCGTGCAGAGCGTGCTTCATCCGCTGCTGCATCAGAACACTTCCGATTTTGCCGAACAGCGTTTCTCATCGACCTTTACCGGCGAGGAGTTCTTCCTGAGCGATCATCGGGTGCAAGGCAATCGCGTCCTGCCGGGCGTGGCTTATCTGGAGATGGCGCGGGCCGCAGTCGAGCATGCAGCCGGCGGGCTGGTTGAAGGGCCGAGCGAGGTGCAACTGCAGAATGTCGCATGGGTTCGCCCGATCACGGTAGGAGAGCAGCCTGTGCAGGTGCACATCGGACTGTTCCCGGAAGAGAACGGCGAGGTCGCGTATGAGATATACACCGTGGGGCAGGACTCCGAGCCGGTGGTGCATGGCGAAGGCCGCGCGCTGCTCGCTTCTGTCACGGCTCCTCCGACGGTCGATCTTGCCTCGTTCCAGAAGCAAGCGTCCTCGCAGGTGCTGACTTCGGCAGCCTGCTATGAAGCCTTCTCGTCGATGGGCATCGAGTACGGGGAAGGTCATCGCGGCATTCAAGAGCTCTACGTCGGCGCAGGTCTCGTGCTGGCTCGACTGTCTCTGCCGTCCGCGCTGTCAGCGTCCGCCAGCCGGTATGTACTGCATCCGAGCCTGATGGATTCTGCGCTGCAGGCGTCGGTCGGCTTCCTGCTCGGCGCGCGCGGAGACCTCTCGCCGAACCCGATTTTGCCGTTCGTGCTGCAAAAGCTGGAGGTCTACCAAGCCTGCACCTCTGAGATGTGGGCGGTGCTCCGCCACAGCGAAGGCAGCCAAGCAAGCGGCGCGGTGGAAAAGCTCGACATCGATCTGTGCGACGAGGCAGGCCGCGTTTCGGTTCGAATCAAAGGCTTCACGTACCGTGAGCTGGATGCGAAAACGCCGTCCGGGCAGGAGGGCAAAAACGACCCGCTGGTCGGCAACTTGACCTTGGCACCGGTATGGGATGTCGTCACACCGGAACGCGTGCCGTCTTTCCCGGCTTCTGCCGATCGCGTGCTGGTGGTCGGAGGCACTTCGGAGCAGCAGCGTTCCGTGTGCTTACACCTTTCAAACGTGGAATCGCTCGACCTACAGGCGAGCGATTCCATCGCAGAGATCGGGGACAAGCTTCAGAGCCTGGGCAGCTTCGACCACATTTTCTGGATCGCTCCGGAGCGCGCTCTCTCCTCGGTGACGAACGAGGCGCTGGTCCGCGAGCAGGAAGAAGGCGTGCTGCTGCTCTTCCGCACGGTCAAAGCTCTTTTGCAAGCGGAATACGAATCCCGCCCGCTGGGCTGGACGGTACTCACGACGCAGGCTCAACCGTTGCACGCGCAGGAGAAGGTCAACCCGACCCACGCCAGCTTGCACGGATTAGTCGGCTCTCTGGCGAAGGAGTACCCGCGCTGGAAAATCCGCCTGGTCGATCTCGAAGCGGGCGCCTGGCCGCTGGTTGACTTGCTGCAGCTCCCGACGGATCGCCGTGGTCGTTCTTGGGTCTATCGAGGCGGCGCCTGGCACCGCCAACAGCTAGTCTTGCTCCAAGCGGCGCGGGCTGACGGCACGCTGTACCGACAGGGCGGCGTGTATGTGGTCATCGGTGGGGCCGGACGGATCGGAGAAGCATGGACCGAGTACATGATCCGTCGCTACGAGGCGCAGGTCGTCTGGATCGGTCGCCGTCAACCGGATGCCTCCATTCGAGCCAAGCTCGAAGTCCTCGGACGGCATGGCAAGGCTCCTCACTATGTGACCGCCGATGCGACCGATACCGCGTCGCTCCAGCAGGCGCGTGACGAGATCAAGCAACGATATGGCCGAATTGACGGGATCATCCACTCGGCGATGGTGTTGCAGGACACAGGACTGGATCGCATGGATGAGGCGCAATTCCGCACCGGATTCTCGGCGAAGGCGGACGTCTCTTTGCGCGTGGCCCAGGTGTTCCGCGACGAGCCGCTTGATTTTGTCCTGTTCTTCTCTTCGATCATCTCGTTCATCAAAAATGCGAACCAGAGCCACTATGCGGCTGGTTGCACGTTCATGGATGCTTTTGCCCATCAGATGGCGCACGAGATGTCTTGCCGCGTGAAGGTAATGAACTGGGGCTACTGGAACGCCGGAGAGATCGTGCATTCTAAAGAAGGGGAGCTGTTATCGCAGGTCGGCATCGGATTTGTCGAGCCGAAGGAAGCGATGGAAGCTCTGGAGACGCTGCTGACGCGTCCGATCGCCCAATTAGGGCTGATGAAAACCACCAAGGCCGTGCAGATTGAAGGGGTGAACGCGACCGAAACGATGCAGATCGGGACGGACGTTCTGCCTGCGCTTGCAGAGTCGCTGCAAAAGCGCCTGCCGGATCAGAACGGTCGCGTGGCGCGCATGAAGGCGGACGAGAGTTTGGACAAGACGGACATGGAGGAGTTGCTGGTTCGTCTGCTCGGCGCGCAGCTGCAAGCGCTGCAATTGCAGGACGGAAATGCGGTGCGCGGATTTTACCGCAAATGGCTGGCGGAGAGCGTCGCCGTTCTGGAGCGCGATCCTGCGCTCAAGTTCGATACGCCGGCACAGGTGCTCTGGCAGGAATGGGAAGCGAACAAGCCGCACTGGCTCACCAACCCGAACCTGAAAGCCCAGGTGCAGCTCGTTGAGGCCACCTTGCACGCCTTGCCGGATATCCTTACCGGCCGCGTGCCGGCGACGGAGATCATGTTCCCGAACTCCTCGATGGCGTTGGTGGAGGGGATCTACAAGAACAACCAGATCTCCGACTACTTCAACGAGGTGCTCGCCGACACGGTGGTGACCTATCTGCAGGAACGGATGGCGGACGATCCGGCCGTCTCCCTGCGCATTCTGGAGGTCGGCGCCGGCACAGGAGGCACGAGCGCGATGGTTTTCCGCAAGCTGCGGCCGTATCAGGATCGCATTGTGGAGTACTGCTACACCGACATCTCGCGTGCGTTTCTGCTGCATGCAGAGCGTGAGTACAGGGCTGACAATCCGTATCTCGCACCGAAGATTTTCAACGTCGAAGCACCGCTCGCCGGACAGGACATTGAAGCGGGGGCCTACGACCTTGTCATCGCGACCAACGTTCTGCATGCGACCAAGAACATCCGGCAGACGATTCGCAACGCCAAAGCCGTGCTTCGACGGAACGGCCTCCTTTTGCTGAACGAGATCTCGCAAAATGCGCTGTTCACGCATCTGACGTTCGGCCTGCTCGAAGGCTGGTGGCTATACGAAGATGCAGAGTTGCGCATTCCGGGCAACCCGGGCCTGTTCCCGGAGGTCTGGGGCAAGGTGCTGGCGAGCGAAGGCTTCTCCGGCGTGTTCCATCCGGCAGAGCAGGCGCATGAGTTCGGCCAGCAGGTTGTTGTCGCCATGAGCGACGGCGTCGTTCGCCAGAAGCAGGCGGCGAAGAAAAGCAAGCCGGTGGCCAAACAGGCGACCAAGCCACAAGCAGCAAAACCGCAAGCGGTATCGATCAAGCCGGCCTATGTGCAGGCGACGGTCGCCGCGCTTTCTCCTGAATCTCTGCGCGAGAAGAGCGTGACGTATCTGAAAGAGCTCGTCAGCGACACGCTGAAGATTCCGGTACACAAGATCGACGAGACGGAAGCGTTGGAGGAGTACGGCATCGACTCGATCCTCGTCGTGCAGCTGACCAATGCTCTGCGCGAGGTGTTTGGGGAGATCAGCAGCACCTTGTTCTTTGAATATCAGACGCTCGGCGAGCTGGCCGACTATTTTGTCAAGGCGCACAAGGACGCTTTGCAAAAGGCGATCGGCTTCGAGCCGGAACCGGTGAGAGCAGAACCGATTGCGGTTGTGCAGCCGGCATCCGTCGCGCCTGTCGCGCAGGCTCCTATTACGAAAGAACGCCTGCGTGAAAACGTCATCGCCTACCTTCAAAATGTTGTCGGTGACACGCTTAAAATTCCGAGTGACCAGATCGACCCGTCCGAATCGCTGGAGGAGTATGGCATCGATTCGATCCTCGTCGTTCAGCTGACCAATGCGTTGCGCGAAGGGATCGGGGAGGATATCAACAGCACGCTGTTCTTTGAATACCAGACCCTAGACTCGCTGGCCGATCATCTGGTCGACACGCAGCGCGAGGAGCTTGTCGCAATGCTCGGGCTGGCCGGGCAGACGGAGGTGCAGCAGACGCCGCGCACGGAGGCTTCCGTGCCTGCACAGGCCGTGCAAACACGCACGAACCTGACCTTCCGCACGTCCTCCAAGCGCTACCTGCAGCGGCAAGAAGAGGCACCTGTCCCCCGTGAAGTGAGAGCTGAAGAGCCGCCGATGCGCCTGCAGGACATCGCGATCGTCGGGCTGGCCGGGCGCTACCCGGGCGCTGACGATGTGAACAGCTTCTGGAACAATCTGAAGCAGGGCCGCAGCAGCGTGGGCGAGATTCCACAAGAACGTTGGAACTGGCAGGACTATTTTGACCCGGAAAAAGGAAAAGCGGGGACGATGTACACCCGATGGGGAGCGTTCCTGAAGGGCATCGACAAGTTCGATCCTTTGTTCTTCCAGATCTCCCCTGCCGAAGCGGAGAAGATGGACCCGCAGGAGCGATTGCTCCTGGAGACGGTATACGCGAGCATCGAAGATGCGGGGTACACGCCAGGCACTCTCGCGGAGAGTGGCAAGGTCGGGGTGTTCGCCGGGATCATGAACGCTTTTTACCCGACGGGTGCGAACTTCTGGTCGCTGGCGAACCGCGTCTCGTATCTATTTAACTTCCAAGGACCGAGCATCAATGTGGACACGGCTTGCTCGTCCTCTTTGACGGCGATTCATCTCGCCTTGGAGAGCTTGTACAGCGGCACGAGCGATTGTGCGATCGCAGGCGGTGTCAACCTGATCTCTGATCCGGCGCACTATCTGCGGCTCTCGGCGATGACCATGCTCTCGGCGACCGATGCGTGCAAGGCGTTCGGCGATGGGGCCGACGGCTTTGTGGACGGAGAGGGCGTCGGCGCAATTCTCCTAAAGCCGCTGCACAAGGCGATCGCCGACGGCGACCATATCTATGGCGTCATCAAGGGCAGCATGGTAAACGCGGGCGGCAAAACCAACGGCTACACGGTGCCTAACCCGAACGCGCAGTCTCGCGTCATCGCAGACGCTCTGCAGCGGGCGGGCGTTCGCCCGCGGACGGTTTCCTATCTCGAAGCGCATGGAACCGGCACATCGCTGGGCGACCCGATCGAGATCACTGGCCTGACCAAAGCATTTGAAAAAGGCACGGAGGACAAGCAGTTCTGCGCGATCGGCTCGGCCAAGTCGAACATCGGCCATTGCGAGAGCGCTTCAGGCATCGCGGGCGTGACCAAAGTGTTGCTGCAGATGATGCATGGACAGATCGCGCCGACCCTGCACGCCAAGACGCTTAACCCGAACATCAACTTCGGCAAGACGCCGTTTGTCGTGCAGCAGGAACTGGGAGAGTGGCCGCGTCCGGTTCTGGAACTGGATGGGGTTCGTCGAGAATATCCGCGCATCGCAGGGATCTCGTCGTTTGGCGCCGGCGGTTCGAACGCGCATCTGGTGATCGAGGAATATATCCCGAGCGGAGCACGCCAGACCAATGGCACGGCGCCGGAGCAGCCGGTGATCGTCGTGCTGTCGGCGAAGAATGAGGAGCGCCTGCAGGAAAAGAGCCGCCAACTTCTCGCCTTCGTGGCGGAAGGACGCATCACGGATGCCGATCTAGTGGACGCGGCCTATACGTTGCAGGTGGGACGCGAAAAGATGGAAGAGCGGATGGCCCTCGTGGTCCTTTCCTTGCAAGAGCTGACAGACCGTTTGGAAGCGTACGTGCAAGGGCAGGAAAACATCGCCGGGCTGTACCGTGGTCAGGTCAGACGCGGCAAGGACAAGCCGAGCCTTGGCCACATCGCATCCGAGGCAAACGATTGGATGCAGAATCGTCAGCACGACAAGCTCGCCGAATTCTGGGTCCTTGGTGGCAGCATTGACTGGAACGAGCTGTATCAAACCCTACCGCAGCGCATCAGTCTGCCCACCTATCCGTTCGCCAAAGAGCGCTACTGGATGTCCAAGGAGGAGGGGACGGCGGGCAGCGGACGTCGTTCGTCGCACGCGATGAACACGGCGCTTCACCCGCTGCTTCACCGCAACACGTCCGACCTGACCGAGCAGCGATTTACCTCGACCTTCACAGGGGAGGAGTTCTTCTTGGCCGACCATGTCGTGCAAGGCCAGCGCATGCTGCCGGGCGTGGCGTATCTGGAGATGGCGCGCGAAGCTGTCGAACTGGCGGCCGCTTCTCTGAAAGATGGAAGAGAAGGCCTGCGCCTGAAGCATGTCATCTGGGCAAGCCCGCTCCTCCTCGGGGAGCAGCCGCTGGATGTGCATCTGAGCCTGTTCCCGGAAGCGGATGACGAGATCGGGTTTGAGGTCTATCGCGAGGAGGAGGCAGGTCAGGAACTGGTCATTCACTCGCAAGGGCGTGCGGTCTGGAAGTCGTTTGAAGCCATGCCAAGCCTTGACCTCAAG
The DNA here is from genome assembly GCF_055814915.1 of Paenibacillus sp. R-74696. Classification (NCBI taxonomy): domain Bacteria; kingdom Bacillati; phylum Bacillota; class Bacilli; order Caryophanales; family Paenibacillaceae; genus Paenibacillus; species Paenibacillus sp. R-74696. Next base: position 271,936 of record NZ_JBPULM010000030.1, on the reverse strand, counting down.
ACTTTGCAGTCTCAGTGCTCCCTGAAGACGCTTGATGCCTCCGCGTTCTACTCGATGTTTGAGTCGCTTGGCATCGACCACGGGCCGGCACATCGCGGCGTCGAGCGCGTGCATCTGGGTACGGATCGAGCGCTCGCCCGCCTTGTGCTGCCGGCTTCCGTTGAGCAGGAAAGCTCGTTTGTGCTGCATCCGAGCCTAATGGATTCGGCCTTGCAGGTCACGCTGGCCCTGCTGTCCGACGGTGCCGACATCAAGCGTCCGGCTCTGCCGTTCGCGTTGGAGGAAGTGGACATCCTCGGTTCGTGCACGGACGAGATGTGGGTGCTCGTGCGCCGCAGCGCTGGCAGCCGTCCGGTGGACAAGGTGCAGAAGTTCGACCTTGACCTCTGCTCCGCAGAAGGCGATGTCCGCGTTCGCATCAAGGGCTATTCCGCACGACAACTGGACGATGGGCGCGGCCGGGAAGGAACGCTGATGCTGCTCCCGAACTGGACGGAGCAATCGGTCGGCGAGCCGGCAAAACAGCCGAGCTACAGCCAGCACTTGGTGCTCCTCTGCGACATGGAGGCAAACGTGCACGACGCTCGCTGCATAACTTTGCGCTCGGAGACATCCGATCCGGCAGAGCGTTATGAAGCGCACGCGACCCAAGCGTTCCGAGAGATCAAAGCTCTGCTCCAGCAGAAGCCTAAAGGCCAAGTGCTCGTGCAGATCGCAGTCGGCACCGAGCCGGAGCATCGCTTGAGCGCAGGACTCTCCGCTCTGCTGCGAACGGCGTCGCAAGAGAATCCGAACCTGATTGGGCAACTGATCGAACTGGAGCGCACGTCCGATGCGACGGAAGTGGCCGCTCGCCTGCAAGAGAATCTCGCCCGCTTGGAAGACCGTCACGTTCGCTACCAAGACGGCAAGCGCAGGGTGGCAGGCTGGAGCGAAGCGGAGGTCTCCCGGCAGGAGGTGCACATCCCGTGGAAAGATGGCGGGACGTACCTGATCACGGGCGGCGCAGGCGGTCTCGGCCTGATCGTGGCTCGGGAGATCGTGCAGCAAGTCAGCAACACGACCTTGTATCTCACCGGCCGCTCTGCTCTTGGAGCGGTACAGCAGACTGCGATGCAGGAGCTGCAAGCGACAGGTGCTCGCATCGAGTACAAGCGTGTGGATGTGACCGATAGAGCACAGGTCGCGCGCCTATTTGACGCCATCCGCGCCGACTCCGGCAAGCTGGATGGACTCGTCCACAGCGCCGGCGTGATTCGCGACAACTTCATGCTGAAGAAAACGGAAGCGGAACTGGCCGAGGTGCTGGCTCCCAAAGTGGCGGGTCTGGTGAATCTGGATCAGGCGAGCGGCGATATGCCTCTCGACTTCTTCGTCACCTTCTCGTCGATCGCCGGTGTGCTCGGCAATCCAGGCCAAGCGGACTACAGTATGGCCAATGCCTTCTTGGATGCATATGTCCAGTATCGCAACGGGCAGGTGGCAGCCAAGCAGCGCCAAGGTCGCACGCTGTCGATTAACTGGCCGCTCTGGCAGGACGGCGGCATGCACTTGGATGCCGAGACGGAGCGAACCTTGCAAGAGCAGCTAGGCATGACCGCGATGCCGACCTTGAGCGGCGTAAAGGCGCTGTATCAGAGCCTCGCGGTGGAACAGGATCAGGTTGTCGTGTTTCACGGCGACATGAGACAGCTGCGGGCTTCCCTTTTGGAGCAGCCGCAAGAGACGGCAGTTCCGGCTGCATCGGCTTCTGTGCTGAGCATGTCTTCGGTGTCGGAAGAGATCCTGCGGGACAAGTCGATTCTCTTTTTTAAAAAATTACTATCGACCGTCCTGAAGATGCCGACGGCCCGCATCGAAGCGGATGCGCCGCTTGAGGACTATGGCATCGATTCGATCATGGTCATGCAGATGACCAACCAGCTGGAAAAAACGTTCGGTTCGCTGCCGAAGACCTTGTTCTTCGAATATCAGAACATCGAAGATCTGACCGGGTACTTCATCGACTCCTATCCGGAGCCGATGAAGAAGCTGCTCGGGGTCGAGGTGCCGACAGATCAGCCAGCTGCGGCAGCCGCTGAGCCGGTCGCCGCAGCCGAGCCGATCGGAGAACGGGAAGCGCCCGTGCTCAGCAAGCGAGGGAGAGGCCGTTTCGTACAAGCTCCTTGGAAGGTGGGTGCAAACGTGCCGACCGTTGGAGCAACTTCTGATGCAAAACCGCTGGATATCGCGATCATCGGCGTATCCGGCCGCTACCCGGAGGCTCAGAACCTGCGCGAGTTTTGGAAAAACCTGCGCGACGGCCGGGACTCGATCACGGAGATTCCAGCTGACCGCTGGGATCACAGCCCGTATTACGACGCCGACAAGCGCAATCCGGGCAAAACGAACAGCAAGTGGGGTGGCTTCCTCCAAGATGTGGACAAGTTCGATCCACTGTTCTTCAACATCTCCCCTCGCGATGCGGAGTTCATGGACCCGCAAGAGAGGCTGTTCCTGCAGACCGTCTATGAAGCGATGGACGATGCGGGGTACACCCGCGATACGCTCGCCAAGCACCGCGCTTATGGGCTCGACGGCAATGTCGGGGTGTTCGTCGGCGTGATGTATGAAGAGTATCAGCTGTACGGGGCGCAGCAGACGCTGCTCGGCAAGCCGATGGCGCTGGCTGGCAACCCGTCTTCGATTGCCAATCGCGTGTCCTATTTCCTGAACCTGCACGGGCCGAGCCTGGCGGTCGACACGATGTGCTCTTCGTCCTTGACCGCGATTCATCTGGCTTGTCAGAGCTTGCTGCATGGCGGGTGCGAGGTGGCGTTTGCCGGCGGCGTCAACGTGTCGGTGCACCCGAACAAGTACCTGCTGCTCGGGCAGAACAACTTCGCGTCGAGCAAAGGGCGCTGCGAGAGCTTTGGCGAAGGCGGCGACGGATATGTGCCGGGCGAAGGCGTGGGCGCTGTGCTGCTCAAGCCGCTGGCCAAAGCGCTGGAAGATGGAGACCAGATATACGGCGTGCTGAAAGCGACTGCCATCAACCACGGCGGCAAGACCAACGGCTATACCGTCCCGAACCCGAACGCGCAGGCGAGCGTGGTCGGCCGCGCCTTTAAAGAGGCCGGCATCGATCCGGGCACGCTCTCCTATGTGGAAGCACACGGCACCGGAACGTCGCTGGGCGACCCGATTGAGATCGCCGGTCTCACCAAGGTCTTCCAAGAATCGCGTGTCGGCGGGCAGAGGTGCGCGATCGGATCGGTCAAATCGAACATCGGGCACTCGGAGAGCGCCGCGGGCATCGCCGGTCTGACGAAGGTGCTGCTGCAAATGAAACATCGTCAGCTCGTGCCTTCTCTGCATTCAGCTGTGCTCAACCCGCACATCGACTTTGACCGCACGCCGTTCGTCGTCCAGCAGGAGCTGGCGGAATGGAAGCGGCCGGTGATTGACGGGCGGGAAGTGCCGAGGAGAGCAACTGTAAGCAGCTTTGGCGCGGGTGGTTCCAATGCCTGCCTCTTGCTGGAGGAATACGTTCACGAAGCGGAGGTTCGCGTGCAGCGGAAGGTCACCGCAGAGAACCCTGCGGTCGTTGTGCTGTCGGCCAAAGAAGAGCTGCGCCTGATCGAGCAGGCAAGGCATCTCCTGACCGTTTTGCAAGAGGAAGCGTTCACCGAAGCCGACCTCGTCGATCTTGCCTACACCTTGCAGGTCGGACGAGAAGCGATGGAGGAGCGGTTGGCCCTGACGGCTTCGAGCGTCGGCGAGTTGGTGGAAATGCTGGCGGGCTTCCTGAATGGGGAGGATGGTATCGACGGCTTGTACCGTGGTCAGCTCAAAGGCAACAAAGAGACCCTGTCCTTGTTTGCGGCCGATGAAGACTTACAGGCGGCGATCGAGGCGTGGGTGAGCAAGCGCAAATATGCGAAGCTGCTCGACCTGTGGGTCAAAGGATTGGCGTTTGACTGGAGCCGGCTCTACGAAGAAAACAGACCGCGACGCATCTCCCTGCCGACATACCCGTTCGCCAAGCAGCGCTGCTGGGTGGAGCCACTGATGGAGAATCCGGGAGTGGCTTCCTTTGCACCGCAGACTTCAAGCGCAGTAGCGAACCTTTTGCACGATGAGCAAGGCGAGGTTGTGAGTCTGGTTCCTGTCTGGGATGCGGTTCCCTTGGAGCGAGGCCCCTTGCACCCATCCCCGCTCGATCAGATCGCCATCGTAGGCGGCACGCCGGAGCAGCAGCAAGCGATCCGGCAGTATCTGCCGAACGCGCGCGAACTTGACATCAAGCCGGGAGAGAGCTTGGAGGCCATCGTCAGCAAGCTGCAGGCGCGCGGTGCGCTCGATCACATTTTCTGGATCGCGCCCGACCGTTCTTCTGACGGGCTGGAGCTGGAGGCGGTGATCGCCGGGCAGCACGAAGGGGTTCTGCTCGCCTTCCGTCTGATCAAAGCGGTGCTCGATCTCGGGTACGGAGCTCGAAGCCTTGGCTGGACGGTGCTGACGACGCAGACACAGGCTCTGCACCGCGAAGAGATGGTCAACCCGGTTCACGCCGGCTTGTATGGCCTGATCGGTTCGATGGCCAAGGAGTATCCGAACTGGAACATTCGCCTAGTCGATCTGGACGCAGAGGAGGCATGGCCGCTGCCCGACCTGTTCACGATCCCGGCAGACCCGCAAGGGGATTCATGGGTCTATAGAGGACGGCAATGGCATCGCCAGCAACTGGCGGAGCTGAGTTGCCCACAGCCGGATCAGACGATCTACAAGCCGGGCGGCGTATACGTGGTGATCGGCGGGGCTGGCGGCATCGGCGAAGTCTGGAGCGAGTACATGATCCGTACTTACGCGGCGCAGATCGTCTGGATCGGCCGCCGTTCGCAGGATGCCGCGATTGAAGCCAAGCGGATCACCCTGTCCAAGCTGGGGCCTGCACCGTACTACATCGCGGCGGATGCGACGGATCGACAGTCGCTGGAGCGCGCCTATGAGGAGATCAAGGCTCGCTACGGACAGGTCGACGGGATCGTACACTCCGCGATCGTGCTGGCGGACAGCAGCCTTGCCAACATGGAGGAGGGGCAGTTCCGCGCCTCGCTCGCAGCCAAGGTAGATGTCAGCGTCCGCATGGCGCAGGTGTTTGGCGAAGAATCGCTCGACTTCGTGATGATCTTCTCCTCGGTGAACGCGTTTCTCAAAGCGGCAGGCCAGAGCAATTATGTGGCCGGCTGCACCTTTACCGACGCGTTTGCGCACCGGCTCGCACAGGAATGGTCTTGTGCTGTGAAAGTGATGAACTGGGGCTACTGGGGCTCGGTCGGGGTCGTCGCATCTCCGGCTTATCAGGAACGTATGACCCAGGCGGGGATCGGCTCTATCGAGCCGTCTGAGGGCATGCAGGCGCTGGAGAAGCTGCTGGCAGGTCCGATGGATCAGATGGCACTGATGAAGATTCTGAACTAGATGAAAAGCGCTCCTCTTCCTGTCCGGGAAGGGGGCGCTTTTTATTATGCAAAAGATAGGAAAGCAAATCACCTGACTTGAGGGGGCAAGAACATGATTCGGTATCTAGGGACAAGAGCAGGAGACATCATCACCGTTTATCCGCATAAGCATCCCTCCATTGTAAAACAGATCCGAAAGGAGTTCGTGTCTGATGACGCCACCCTCCTTCGCGTCTGGGCGGAAGGCAGCCGTGATCGCGAGGAACTGGATGAACTCCTCTGTCGTCTGCTCGGGGCGCACCTGCGCGAACTGGGACTGCATCCGGTCAAGAACCCGGCTCGCGGGTTCTTGACCGACTTATATAACAAGTGGTACGAAGAAAGCCTCGCCCTCTTGACCCGTTATGCGCATCTCAGCTTCGACGAATCGTCGGAAACGCTCTGGCAGGAGTGGGAGGCGAGAAAGTCTCGCTGGCTGGAAAAAGCGGAGCTCAAGGCGCAGGTCGTGCTGGTAGAGACGACGATGCGCGCACTGCCGGACATTCTGACGGGCAAGCGGGCGGCGACGGACATCCTGTTCCCTGATGCCTCGATGAAGCTGGTGGAAGGCGTGTATAAAATCAACGCGATCTCCGACGGCTACAACGAAGTGCTGGCCGACATGGTGGTCCTCTACCTGCAGGAGCGTTTGAAAAACGAGCCGGCGGCGCGCATTCGCATCTTGGAGATCGGAGCCGGAACCGGCGGGACGAGCGCGATGGTGTTTGACAAGCTGCAACCTTATCAGCAGCACGTCGAAGAATATTGCTACACGGACATCTCCAAGGCGTTTTTGCTCCATGCCGAACGGGAGTATGCTCCGAAGGCTCCGTATCTGACCTATCGAGTGTTCAATGTGGAGGAGCCGATCGCCGGGCAGGGACTGGAAGCGGGGGCGTATGACCTCGTGTTGGCGACCAACTGCCTACACGCCACAAAGAACATTCGCCAGACCTTGCGCAATGCCAAGGCTGTTTTAGCAAAAAACGGCCTGTTGCTGCTCAACGAGATGAGCCGCAATTCGGTGTTCACGCACCTGACCTTTGGCCTGCTCGATGGTTGGTGGCGATATGAGGATGCGGAGCTGCGCATACCGGGTTGCCCGGGCTTGTCTCCGGAGGCCTGGTCCTCGGTGCTGAAAGCGGAAGGATTCCGCGCGGTCGATCATCCGGCGCAAAAGGCGCACGATCTTGGCCAGCAGATCATCGTGGCGGAAAGCGACGGGGTGGTGCGACAGAAACAGGGGCAAGGGCCGACGGTGGCCTCCACCGCAGCGAAGTCGCCGAAAACGGAGACCCACGTTGTGTCGAGAGAAGCGGGCGAGGCTTCGGCATCCGAGGTGACGGAAGCGCTGATCGAGGAGCGGGTGAAGAAGGCGATCAAGGACCAGCTCTTCTCTTCGTTGAAAGTGGATCGGGATCGGATTGATTCCGACAAGTCGTTTGCCGATTACGGTCTGGATTCGATCACGGGTATTCATCTGGTGCAGGCGCTGAACGACAAGCTGCCAGTCGGGTTGAAGACGACGAACCTGTTCGATTACAGCTCGGTCAACCAACTCGCTTCCTACATGCTCCGGCAATACAAAGAAGCGCTTGTCACAGCGTTCGCTCCCGCCAAGCCTCAAACATCGGCGACGACCTCAGCGACTGCAATCGCAAATGACCCTGCAATTGCAAATACAATTGCATCGGCAGCAACATTGGTGCAAACGGCAAGAGCTCAAGCTGACGTTCAGCAAGGCGCTCGAGAAAGTGCTCGAGAAGGCGGTCGAGTTGACGGTCGAGACGATGCGGGGAAAAAGATCTCCGAACAAGGCGGAGATCTTGATGCGATTGCGATCGTCGGCATGAGCGGGCGTTTTTCGAAGTCGGGGGACTTGGGCGAGCTATGGGAGCATCTGGCGAACGGAGACGATCTCGTTGTCCCGGTGACGCGATGGGATCTTCGCTCTTATCATGCGGAGGGAGTACGTTTTTGCAACGAAGGCGGCTTCCTCGATGACATCGACCGCTTCGATCCGCTGTTCTTCCACATCTCGGGCGTTGAAGCGACGTACATGGACCCACAGCAGCGCATTTTCCTCGAAGAGTCTTGGAAAGCGCTCGAAGTGGCCGGTTATGCCGGCGACGCGGTCAAAGGAGCCTCCTGCGGGGTGTATGTCGGGTTCAACGGAGGCGATTACCAGCAGTCGATGGTTGAACAGGCACCAGCACAAGCGATGTGGGGCAACGCTGCCTCTGTGATTCCGGCGCGCATCTCGTATTTCCTAGACCTTCAAGGACCAGCGGTCGCGGTCGACACGGCTTGTTCGAGTTCGCTCGTCTCCATCCACTTGGCTTGCCAAGGGTTGCGGTCAGGGGAGACGGACATGGCGCTGGCCGGCGGCGTTTTCATCCAGAGCACGCCTCGTTTCTACTTGACGGCAGAGCGTGCGAGCATGCTCTCGGCGACGGGGCGCTGTCACACGTTCGATGACCAGGCGAACGGATTCGTGCCTGGAGAAGGCGTGGGGGTCGTCGTCCTCAAACGACTGAAAGACGCGCTCGCCGACCGAGATCATATCTATGGCGTGATTCGAGGCTCAGCGCTCAACCAGGACGGCACGACGAACGGAATCACCGCTCCCAGCGCCAATTCGCAAGAGCGCCTAGAGCGCGAAGTCTATGAGACGCACGGGATCAACCCGGAGCAGATTCAACTGGTCGAAGCGCATGGCACCGGAACGAAGCTCGGCGATCCCATCGAGTTCGACGCTTTGACCCGCGCCTTCCGCGCCTACACGGATCGTAAGGAATACTGCGCGATCGGTTCGATCAAAACGAACATCGGACACGCAGCTGCGGCGGCCGGGGTCGCCGGGGTGCTCAAAATCCTGCTTGCGCTGGAACACAAACAACTGCCGCCTTCGCTTCATTTTGGTGCGTGGAATGCAGACATCGAGCATCAAGGCAGCCCGTTCTATGTGAACACCAAGCTACGGGACTGGTGCATCGAGCCGGGGAGCAAGCGCCGCGCTGCGATCAGCGCCTTCGGGTTCAGCGGCACCAACGCGCATATGGTGATCGAGGAAGCGCCGCAGACCGTTCGGAAGCCGATTGACAGAGCGGGGCATCTGATCGTGCTGTCCGCTCGCACCGCCGAACAGCTGCGCAAGCAGGTGCAGAATCTGATCGCCTTCTGCGAGCAGGAACCGAATGCGGATTGCGGCAACATCAGCTACACCTTGCTCGTCGGACGCAAGCATCTGTCTCACCGCTTGGCCTGCGTGGTGTGCGATGTGCCGGAACTGGTCAAGTCGCTGCAAAAATGGCTGGAGACGGGAAAAGTCGCTGGTGTGCATCACGGCGAATTGCTTGAGAACGAACTTCGGGAACAGCCGTCGCTCAAACGCTACGGCAACCAGTGCATCGAAAACTGTCGCCATGCTGCCCAAGGGGCAGACCTGCTCGAACAGCTCGCGGCCGTGGCCGATCTGTATGCACAAGGCTATGCGCTGGAGTACGGACGCCTGTTTGAAGGGCTGCCCTATGCGCGCATCCCGCTTCCGACATATCCGTTTGCCAAGGAGCGGTATTGGAAGCCGGAGGGTTCGGCGCAGTCTGTCGCGAAGGCGGGTGGCACAAACTCCCGCATGCTGCATCCGTTGCTGCACGAAAACATTTCGGTGCTGGAAGAGCAGCGCTATGCGTCTGTTTTTACAGGAAAAGAGTTCTTCCTTGCCGATCATGTGATCAACGGACAGCGGATTTTGCCGGGCGTGGCCCATCTCGAAATGGTCCGCGCAGCTCTTGAGCTGGCGGCAGGAGCGAGCGAAGAAGGCAGCGCATGGCGCTTGCAGCATGTGGGCTTCGCAAGCTCGATCCTCGCAGGGAACGGGCCGGTTGAGGTTCAGGTCGGGTTACGGGCGGAAGAGGCCGAGGAGATTTCCTTTGAAGTCAGAGACGGGCGGGGGGCTGTCGTACACAGCCAAGGCCGGGCGAGACGCTTGGGTAAGGCAGATGCTCCTGCCGTCGATCTCGTTACTCTGCAGACGGCCTGCTCGCAGAACCGAATCAGCGCTTCCGAGCTGTACGAGCTCTTCCGCCAAGCCGGGCTGGACTACGGGACGGCACACCAAGGGATAGAGAGCCTGTCGATCGGAACGGGGCAGGTGCTGGCGAAGTTGTCGCTGCCCGATTGCGTGGCTGACACAGAGAGCCGCTACGTTCTGCACCCGAGCCTCATGGACGCGGCGCTGCAGGCCGCGATCGGCCTGATGCTCGGCACTGCGTCATTCAAGCCGTTTGTGCCCTTCGCATTTGAGGAAGTCGAGATCTACGGTCCGTGCACGCCCTCGATGTGGGCCGTGGTGCGCCGCAGCGAAGGCAGCAGAGCAGAAGCCAAGGTGCAAAAGTTCGACGTGGACGCGTGTGACGAAAATGGTCAGGTGCGCGTGCGCTTGAAAGGCTACACCTCGCGCGTGCTGGAAGAGGGAGCAGGGGGGCGCACGCAGGGAGCGCACTTGCTGCAGCCGAGCTGGAAGCAGCAGGGCATCGCGCAGAAGACGGCCCTTCCTGCCCTGTCGCAGCATCTGGTGCTGCTCTGCGAGCTGACGGCACCTCTCGTGCTCGGTGGACAGGTCGTGGCGCTGCAGTCGGATCGTCAGGACATCGCCGAGCGCTACCAAGCGTATGCGGTGCGCGTGTTCGAAGAGATTCAGACCCTTCTGCGCAGCAAGCCACAGGGCAAGGCGCTGGTGCAAGTCGTGGTGCCTGCCGACGGAGAAGGTCAGGTCTTCAGCGGCCTTGCTGGACTGCTTCGCAGCGCCCGCCGCGAGAACCCGAACCTGATCGCGCAGCTGATCGAGGTCGAGGACACGGCAGGATTGGAACACAAGCTTTTGGAAAATCGCCATTCCCTGCAAGATGACCACATCCGCTACCGATACGGGCAGCGCTGGGTCGCTTCTTGGGATGTGGCGGAAGTCTCGCAGCAGGCGTTACACATCCCGTGGCGCGATGGCGGCGTCTACCTTCTGACCGGCGGTGCGGGAGGACTCGGCCTGATTTTTGCCCAAGAGATCGCAAGCCAAGTCAAGGCTCCGCGACTGATCCTCACCGGCCGCTCCCCCTTGGGCCTAAAGCAGCAAGCGGCTCTGCGGGAGCTTAAGGATCTCGGCGCACACATCGAGTACCAACAGGTCGATGTGACGCGGGAAGAGGCGGTCGCTGGACTGTTTGAGGAGATCCGGGCGCGCTATGGCACCCTCCAAGGCATCCTGCACGGAGCTGGCGTGATCCGCGACAACTTCATCATCCGCAAGACCGGGCAGGAGATGCAGGAGGTGCTGGCTCCCAAAGTGAGCGGTTTGGTCCACCTCGACCGTTCGAGCATTGGGCTGCCGCTGGACTTCTTCGTGCTGTTCTCCGCTGTGGCCGGCTGCCTCGGCAATCCGGGGCAGGCCGATTATGCGGCGGCCAACGGATTCTTGGATGCTTATGCTGCCGAGCGCAATCGTCTGGTCGCTCGCGGGCAACGCCAAGGCCGCACGCTTGCGATCGACTGGCCGCTCTGGCAAGACGGCGGAATGCAGGTGGATGCAGAGACGGAGCAATGGATGAGAGAGCAAACGGGGATGATCTCACTGGAGAGCCGGAACGGGATTCGGGCTCTCTATCAGGGCTTGGCCATCGGGTGCGATCAGGTGATGGTGGTGCAGGGCGACCTCGCCCGGATCACGGAGAAGCTGCACCCGCTGTTCCCTGCCCCTGCTGCCCGTCCGGTTCACAGCGTGGCTGGCCATGTGCAAGCGAGAGTGCTGCAGATCGCCTCGGACTTGCTGCAGGTCAGACCTGATGAACTGGATGCCGAGGCCGAGTGGTTGGACTACGGGATCGATGCGTTTCTGATGAATGAGCTGGCCGATCGTCTCAACGAGGAGTTCGGCCTGGATCTGAAGCCGAGCACCTTCTCCGAACTGCCGACGATTCAGCAGGTGATCGATCTGCTGACAGGTGAGACCGACAAGCAGGTTCTCGCAGCTCCGATCCCGAATGCCAAGGAAGAGGCGGTTCTGGCGAGCGCAGCGGCCGATTTTTTCAAAAAGCAGCTGTCCTCCGTCCTGGGAGTTCCGGCTGAGAGCATCGAAGCGTCTAGGCCGCTGGAAGTGTACGGCATCGACTCGATCATGGTGATGCAGCTGACCCGTCAATTGGAAAAAACGTTCGGTGGGTTGCCGAAGACGCTGTTCTTCGAGTACCAGAACATTCGCGATCTGACCGGGTACTTTTTGAAAAATCACCGTGCCCATCTGATCGACCTGCTCGGGGTCGAGGAGCGATGGGCAGAGTCTGCATCGGTTTCGGTGGCAAAGCCTGTGCGGAAGGTCGTCGCGCCGGTTCGCGCTGCGGTCAAGGAGCCGACCAAACAGAGCGGCGCGCTCGACATCGCGATCATCGGCCTGTCTGGGCGCTACCCGCAGGCGGATGATCTGGAGGCATTCTGGAGCAACTTGCGCGAGGGTCGGGACTCAATCACCGAGATTCCAAAGGAGCGCTGGGATCACAGCCCGTATTATGACACGGATCCCAGCCAGCGTGGCAAGACGTACAGCAAGTGGGGCGGGTTCGTGCGCGATGTCGACAAGTTCGACCCGCTGTTCTTCAACATTGCACCTCGGGAAGCTGAGATCATGGACCCGCAAGAGCGCCTGTTCCTGCTGTCCGTGTATGAGGCGATGGAAGATGCGGGCTACACTCGCGACACGCTCGTGTCAGGCGGGGAATCGGGCGATGAGCGCAATGTCGGGGTCTACGTCGGGGTGATGTACTCGGAGTATCAGCTCTACGGAGCGGAGGAGACGCTGCGGGGCCGTCCGATGGCTTTGTCGGGCAACCCGTCGTCGATTGCCAACCGCGTGTCCTATTTCTTCAACTTGCACGGCCCGAGCCTTGCGGTCGATACGATGTGCTCCTCGTCGCTCACGGCGATTCATCTGGCCTGCCAGAGTCTGGAGCAAGGCGACTGCGAGCTGGCCGTGGCAGGCGGGGTCAACCTGTCCTTGCATCCGAACAAGTACCTGATGCTCGGCCAAGGCAAGTTCGCGTCGAGCAAAGGGCGCTGTGAGAGCTTTGGTGAAGGAGGCGACGGGTACGTGCCGGGTGAAGGTGTCGGCGCTGTGCTGCTCAAACCGCTCGCCAGGGCGCTAGAGGACGGCGACCAGATCTACGGCGTGATTAAGGGGACGGCGGTCAATCACGGCGGCAAGACCAATGGCTACTCCGTCCCGAATCCGAATCTGCAAGCTCGCGTGATCGGACGCGCGTTCAAAAAGGCAGGCATTCACCCGCGCTCCCTCTCTTACTTGGAAGCGCACGGCACGGGAACGGCGCTCGGCGACCCGATCGAGATCGCCGGATTGATGAGAGTCTTCCAAGAAGACACGACAGACACGCAATTCTGTGCGATCGGATCAGTCAAATCGAACATCGGCCACTGCGAGAGTGCGGCTGGCATCGCGGGCTTGACCAAAGTGCTGCTGCAGATGAAGCATCGCCAGCTAGCGCCGTCTCTGCACGCAGACGTGCTGAACCCGAACATCGACTTTAATCGGACGCCGTTCGTCGTGCAGCGGGAACTGGAGGAGTGGAAGCGGCCGCTGCTGGAGGTGGACGGCGAGCTTCGCGAGGTTCCGCGCATCGCTGGCATCTCCTCGTTCGGAGCGGGAGGTTCCAATGCGCATCTTGTGATCGAGGAGCATGTGCCGGAGGTAGCACCGCGAGCGGCTGCCCGTATCGAGCAGAACCGTCCGGCTCTGCTCGTGCTATCCGCCAAAGACGAGCAGAGCCTGCACGAGCAGGTGCTGCGCCTGCAGGCGGCGATCGACAGACAGGTCGTGACGGATGACACGCTCGCCGATGCGGCCTATACCTTGCAGGTGGGGCGCGAAGTGATGGAAGAGCGGCTCGCCGTGGTGGCAACCTCCGCACAGGACCTGCAGCAGAAGCTGTCCGCTTTTCTGCAAGGCCATCCGGCGCTTGGCGCGGTCTTCCGCGGTCAGGTCAAAGGCGCGACGGACAGCTCGCTGTCGTTCGCGGCGGATCAAGATATGCAGGAGCTCGTGACGAAATGGTGGGAGAGCGGCCAGCTTGCCAAGCTGGCCGACCTCTGGGTCAAGGGTCTGCATGTGGAGTACGGTTCTTTGTATGGCACGGAGAGACCGCGCCGTCTCTCGCTACCGACCTATCCGTTTGCCCGTGAGAGATGCTGGGCGGTGGAGGGGCCGAATTTTGACGAAGGGTTCTATGAGCAGATTTTGGACGAGATGGTGGACGAAGAGATCACCCTCGAAGAAGCCCTTCTGAAAATCAGCAGCGCCCTGATCCCGAATTGATCTCTTGACTAAATGAATGTTGCGAGATTAGTATTAGGTAGAAGATGGTAAATGATGGCATGATTGATACAAACTCCTTATTTGCTTTCCAATCGATGTTGCGGCGCGTTGGCGGGTGTAAGGGGCACATCCAGTTGCATTTTGTCGTGTGCATGTGGGCAGATGACATGGGAAGAGTATGTCCGCATGACATATTTTCATAGCAGAACCTAAGAAAAGGGAGGAGCGATCCTCTCTTTTTTTCTATTTTATGAGAGAAATTAGAAAAGGAACGCCGAAGCGCGAGGAGGTACATATGAAAGATTTCCTGCAGCAACTATTGTCTGAAGTGAAACAAAATCGTTTGTCCAAATCCGAAGCGATAGATATGATTCGAAATGCACAGGTGGCAAACAGAAACGAGTCCGTTTCTGAGCCGGCTTCTGAATTGTTGACCTATGAAGAAGTCTGGAAGGAGGAAAAGGCGGCCGAGGGAACGCCGCTTCGTGCGAGCAAGCTGATCTGCTTCCTGACAGAGCCGGAGCATCAGCAAGCGGTCGTGGAAGCGGTGCAGGCTGTCGATGATCGCGCACAGGTTGCGTTCGTCACCAGCGGGGAGAGCCTTCAGGACGTGCTCGGCGACGGGCGGCAGGACTGGCAAGAGGTGGACGCCGTGCTGTACCTCTGTCCGCTGGAGGATGCGAGCTGCCGTCAGGACCCGGCTGCGCTCGTTCCACTTGTCCAAGATCTGGCGAAGTCGAACGTGCAGGCCAAGCGACTGCTGCTCCTCGGTTCTTATGCAAACGAATTGGAGCGCTGTCATCTGGAGTCGTGGATCGCGCTGACCCGCTCGCTACGGCTCGTGCTGCCACAAACGCAGGCGGCCATGTTCATTCAAGAGGGAGAGGTCTCGTTCGCTGCGTGCCTGCCGAAGATTTTGACGGAACTGCAAGCGCCATCGCTCTCCAGCGTTCTCTACCGATCCGGCAAGCGCTATGTCTGCTCCGTTCAGCCGACCGTCTTGCAAGCGGGCGACTTGAAGGTGAGAGCAGGGGGCACTTATCTGATCACCGGAGGATGCGGCGGGCTTGGGTATTTATTTTCGGAATATTTTGCGAAAAAAGGTCCGGTCAGGCTGATCCTAACTGGCCGATCTGCGCTTGACGATGAGAAGCTGGCCAAGCTCCGTGCTCTGGAACAGCTGGGCAGCCAAGTCCTGTATGTGAAAGCGGATGTCTGCGATGCGGATGCGATGCGGGAAGGGCTTGCTGAAGCGAGTGAGCAGTTTGGTGCGATTCATGGCGTTGTGCATGCGGCGGGTGTCACGAGCGACCGGAGCATCCTTGAGAAAGATGAGGAGAGTTTCAAGCGCATCCTCGACCCGAAAATCAGGGGCACCCAAGTGCTTGACGAGCTGCTCGCAGACGAAGAGGCGTTGGAGTTCGTCTGCTATTTCTCGTCGTCTTCGGCGGTCCTCGGCGACTTTGGTTCGGGTGACTATGCGCTGGCGAATCGGTTCCAGATGGCCTATGCAGCCATGCGAAACGAACAGGGGCTTCCCGGTAAGACGCTGGTGATCAACTGGCCGCTCTGGAGAGACGGAGGTATGGGGCTGGAAGGTGAGGAGAGCGCCAAGATCTACCTGAAAACGAGCGGTCAGCGCTTCTTGGAGGTGGAAGAAGGGCTGGCGATGTTCGACCTTCTTCTCTCGCAGGAGCGGACGCAGCATCTGGTCATGGCCGGAGAGCGCCGTCGAGTCGAGCGCTTCCTTTGCCCGTCGCAGCCGGATCCTTCGATGGCTCCGACCTCGCAAGCGATCCTCTCTTCCGGTTCCGGAAGATGTCCGGAGATGAAGGGATTCACGGTGGCACAATGCTTGACGTGGGATTTGCAAGAACTGATCGGCGGAATTCTAAAGGTCTCGCGGGCCAAGTTGGACGTGGGGACGAACCTTGCCGATTTTGGATTTGAGTCGGTCAGCTTGACAGAGCTGTCCGCTGCGATGACGAAGCATTTTGGCGTGGATATCTCCCCGGCGGTGTTTTTCGGGCATTCGACGATTCAGGCGCTGGTCTCGCATCTGGAGAGCGAGCATGGAGAAGTCGTGCGCGCCTTCTACGCAACGGAGCGAGTGCAGCCTGAGCGTGTGGAGAGACAGCCGGAAGCGTCTCTTGAGGACACTATTGCGGAAACGGCGGCGGCCGAGACCTCGGGAGCAGGGCCGGAGCCGATTGCGATCATCGGAATGAGCGGGCGCTTCCCGCAGGCGCGCAACATCGACGAACTGTGGGACATCCTCGCCGAAGGACGGGATGCGGTCACCGAGATTCCGGAAGACCGCTATGACTGGCGGGAGTATTATGGCGGCCGCAGCCGCAGCAAATGGCTGGGTGCGATCCCGGGCGTGCGGGAGTTCGATCCGCTGTTCTTTGAGATCTCGCCGATGGAAGCCGAAGCGATGGACCCGAAACAGCGCCTGCTCCTGCAAGAGGCGTGGCGGGCGCTGGAAGATGCGGGATTGGGCAAGCGACATCTGAACGAGAGCAAGATCGGCATGTTCGTCGGCGTGGAAGAAGGCGACTATCAGATGCTGTCTCAAGGCGAGGACACCAGCATCACGTCGAACCATAACGCGATTCTTGCGGCGCGCCTGCCGTATTTCCTAAACTTTAGCGGCCCGGTGATGGCGATCAATACCGCCTGCTCCTCCGGGTTGGTGGTAGCCCATCAGGCCTGCTTGAGCCTGCGAAATGGGGGGTGTGACGCGGCGGTGGTCGCCGGCGTGAACTTGCTGCTGACGCCGGCCGCTTACCTAGGCATGACGGAGGCCGGCATGCTGTCGGAGGATGGCAAATGCAAGGCGTTTGACAACGGGGCGAACGGTTTGGTGCCGGGGGAAGCCGTGGCGGTGGTCGTGCTCAAGCGGCTCTCGCAAGCACTGGCGGACGGCGACCCGGTCTACGCGGTCATCCAAGGCAGCGGCGTGAACTATGACGGCAAGACGAACGGCATCACGGCGCCAAGCACCGTCGCACAGGCGAATCTCGTACAGGATGTGTACGAGAAGCACGAGGTAGACCCGGAAGAGATCGACTACATCGTGACACATGGCACCGGAACGAAGCTCGGGGACCCGGTTGAGGTTCATGCGCTGCAGGACGTCTTCAAGCGCCGCACGCAAAAGCGCGGGTATTGTGCGCTGACTTCGACCAAGACCAATCTGGGCCATACGTTTGCGGCGTCAGGTTTGGTCAACCTGATCAGCTTGGTTCAGGCAATGCGGCATGAGACCATCCCGGCCAGCCTGCATTGCGAGACGGAGAACGAGTACATCCGTTGGGAGAACAGTGCCTTTTATGTGAACAAGACGAGCAAGCCGTGGACGAAGCGGGCAGGCGCAGGCCGTGTGGGAGCGTTGAGTTCGTTCGGCATGAGCGGCACCAATGCGCACATGGTCGTCCGCAGTTTTGAAAAGGGTGTGAATACCGGTCCCGAGGACTCGCATTACCTGCTCCCATTTTCGGCGAAAACGGACGAGGCGCTGCAAGAGAAACTGCAAGACATGATCGCGATGCTGGAGACCGATCCGGGCGCTGCAGGCAGTCTCGCGCAGATCAGCTACACGTTGCTGGAGGGACGTCAGCATTTTGCTCATCGTCTGGCGGTCGTGGTGCAGGATGCGCAGGAGATGCTGCGCGTTCTGAAACAGGCGCGGGAAGGTGTGCAAGATGCCAGCGTGTTCCGCGGCAAGGTGGCGCGCGAGAAGACCGGAGAGTCGGCCCTGCAGGAGCAGGCGTTGGAGCTGGCAGGGAAGAGCCGCGAATTGGCGACAAACCCTGCTGCCTATCAGGAGCACCTTCGTACACTTGCCGGTTTGTATTGCCAAGGCGGCGAGATCGCGGGAGACGCGCTGTTCGGCGCAGAAAGACCTACGCGCACGAACCTGCCGACCTATCCGTTCGCGCGGGAAGAATACTGGGTTGCACAGAAGATGGAGGTCAGCGCTCTTCCGACGGCGTCGCAGTTGCATCCGCTGCTTCATCGGAACACGTCTGATTTTGCGGAACAGCGCTTTTCCTCGACATTCACGGGAACGGAGTTCTTCTTGGCCGATCATGTGGTTAAGGGGCAGAAGGTGCTGCCAGGCGTGGCCTATCTGGAGATGGCCCGCAAGGCGGTCGAGCAGGCGGCTGGCCTGAAGGATGCTCGCCTGCGCAATGTGGTCTGGGCGCGGCCGATCCTCGTCGGCGAAGAACCTGTCGAGGTGCACATCGCCCTCTTCCCGGAGGCGGGCGGAGAGGTTGGATATGAGGTCTACACCCTGCAAGACGGGGAGGAGATCGTACACAGCCAAGGACGCGCCGTGCGGAATGCACCGGTGGAAGAAGCGCCGAAGCGGGACCTGAAGGAACTGCAAGCATCCTTCGTGCAGGGACAGTACGGGGCAGCGGAGTGCTATGAATTTTTCCGTGCGATGGGCATGGAGTACGGGCCGGCCTATCAAGGCATCGAGCAGGTGCAGGTGGGCGAAGGGCACGTGCTGGCCGGATTGAGGCTGCCGTCCGTCGTCACCGACTCTCTGGCCGACTACTTTCTGCATCCGAGCCTTGCAGATGCGGCCTTGCAATCGGCCGTCGGGTTACTGATAGGGCAAGAGATCTTCAAGCCGGCACTGCCGTTTGCGCTGCAGGAGCTAGATGTCTTCGGGCCGTGTGAAGCCGAGATGTGGGCGCTCGTTCGATACAGCGCGGGCAGCCGGCCGGAAGACAAGGTGCAAAAGCTCGATGTCGACCTCTGCGACAAGGAAGGAAGCGTTCGCATCCGTCTCAAAGGGTGTACCTCCCGCGTGCTGAAAGCTAGAGCGGTTGCGGAAGACGAGCAGGCTGCTGTGCCGGAGAAGCTCGTGGAAACGAGCCGTAAAGAGGTAGCTGCTGCAAGCGCGGACCCTTTGCAGGAGAGAGCGATCGCGTATCTCAAAGAGCAGGTGTCCACCGTTTTGAAATGGCCGGTGAGCCGCCTTGATGCAGATGCGTCGCTTGAACAGTACGGAATTGATTCCATGCTGGTGATGAAGCTGACCAACCAGTTGGAAAAAACATTTGGCTCCCTGCCCAAGACGCTCTTTTTTGAGTACCAGAACCTCCGAGACCTGGCTGGGTACTTCCTCGACTCGCATCGAGCGCAGCTGGTGCGGTTGACAGGGGAAGAGGAACCGGAGCAAGACGCCGCGCCGGCCCGCAAGCCTGCGGTCAAGGAGACGCCGGATCGGACGGTGCTCGTCAGCCGTCGACGCCAACGGTTCGCTTCGATGGCGCATGCACAAGAAGAGGGAGCGAACGGCAGGCAGGACGTCGCGATCATCGGCGTCTCCGGGCGCTATCCGGGGGCGCGCAACCTTCAGGAATTCTGGGGCAATCTGCGGAACGGCGAGGATTCGATCACGGAGATTCCGCAAGAACGCTGGGATCATAGCCTCTATTTTGACCCGGACAAAAACAAGGCGGGCAAGACGAACAGCAAATGGGGCGGATTTATTGACGGCGTGGATCAATTCGATCCGCTGTTCTTCAACATCTCCCCGCGCGAGGCGGAGATCATGGACCCGCAGGAGCGATTGTTCATGCAGACCGTCTATGAAGCGATGGAAGACGCTGGTTATACCCGCGAGACGCTCGCCAAGCAGCGCGGACGGGGGCTTGACGGCAACGTTGGGGTCTATGTCGGCGTGATGTACGAAGAGTATCAGCTGTACGGCGCACAGGAGACGCTGCTTGGCCGCCCAATTGCGCTGGCGGGAAGTCCTGCTTCGATAGCCAACCGGGTGTCGTACTTCTTCAACCTGCACGGGCCGAGCCTTGCCGTCGATACGATGTGTTCGTCTTCGCTGACGGCGATTCATCTGGCTTGCCAGAGCTTGCTGCAAGGCGGCTGTGAACTGGCGATCGCCGGCGGTGTCAACGTCTCGATTCACCCGAATAAGTACATTTTGCTCGGCCAAGGCAAGTTCGCGTCGAGCAATGGGCGATGCGAGAGTTTTGGCGAAGGGGGCGACGGGTATGTGCCGGGCGAAGGCGTTGGCGCGGTGCTGCTCAAGCCCTTGTCCAAAGCGATGGAAGACGGAGATCAGATCTACGGCGTGATCAAGGCGACGACGATCAACCACGGGGGCAAAACCAACGGGTATACCGTCCCAAACCCGAATGCGCAGGCGAATGCGATCGAGCAGGCGCTGCGGCAGGCGGGACTTGACCCGAGCATGGTCTCCTACATCGAAGCGCACGGAACCGGCACCTCGCTTGGCGATCCGATCGAGATCGCAGGCTTGACCAAGGCCTTCCAGGCCACGGCAAACGCCAAACTGCAATCCTGTGCCATCGGCTCGGCCAAGTCGAACATTGGGCACTGCGAGAGCGCAGCGGGCATCGCTGGCGTTACGAAGGTGCTGTTGCAGATGAAGCATCGCCAACTCGCGCCTTCGCTGCATGCCAAGGTGCTCAACCCGAACATCGACTTTGACGCGACCCCGTTCGTCGTGCAGCAGGAGCTGGCGGAGTGGAAGCGTCCGCTGGTGGAGATCGGCGGTCAGGTTCGCGAAGTGCCGCGCATCGCAGGCATCTCGTCGTTCGGGGCGGGCGGTTCCAACGCGCATGTGATCATCGAGGAGTACGTTCCGGCAGAGCCGCTGCGAACGCCTGTCGAGGTGTCGCCGCAAAATCCGGTGCTGCTCGTGCTGTCGGCCAAAAATGAACAGCGCCTTCGTCAACAGGCGGAGAACCTGCTCGCGGCACTGCAGGAGGGACGATTCGCTGACGAAGATCTCGCGGACATGGCCTATACCTTGCAGGAGGGACGAGAAGCGATGGAAGAGCGTCTCGCCGTAGTTGCAGGTTCGGTGCAGCAGCTGGTTCGCAAGCTGGAGGCGTTTATCAGCGGACAGGAAGAGATCAGTAAACTGTTTCGAGGGCAGGTCAAAGGCAACCGAGACACCTTCTCGCTCTTCGCCGCCGATGAAGAGCTACAGGAAGCGATTGAAAAATGGATTCAGCGCCGCAAGCTGTCCAAGCTGGCCGACCTGTGGGTCAAGGGCCTGGCGCTCGATTGGAGCAAACTGTGGGGCGAGGAATTGCCGCGCCGCATCAGCCTGCCGACCTATCCATTTGCCAAACAGCGTTGCTGGGCACCGCAGCTTGAGCGTCCGTCCGTCGTTCGAGCAGGCATGACGACGGATGCGCTTCATCCGCTTTTGCATCGAAACACATCCGATTTTTCCGAACAGAGATACAGCACGAGCTTGACGGGGCAGGAGTTTTTCCTCGCCGATCATGTGGTGAAGGGACAGCGCGTTCTGCCGGGCGTCGCCTATCTGGAGATGGCGCGCGCCGCCGTCGAACTGGCGGCCGGAGCTCCCGACGAGGACACGCAATTCCTTCGTCTGCAAAATGTGGTTTGGACGCACCCTGTCACAGTTGGCGAGCGGCCTGTCGAGGTACACATCGGACTGTGCGAAGAGGAAGATGGCACGATCTCCTACGAGATCTTCAGCGGCGTTGACACGAACATACACAGCCAAGGGCGTGCTGTCGTGATGGGCAAGAAACAGGTGGAGCAGTTGCCTGTTGAGGAGTTGAAGGCAGCTTGCAGCACGCGTGAGATCAGCGTGTCGGAGTGCTATGAGAGCTTTGCCGCGATGGGTTTGGAGTATGGTCCGGCGCAGCGTGCGCTCGATCTGTTACAGGTCGGCGACGGGCAGATTCTGGCTCGTTTGACACTGCCGACTTGCGTGACGGGAACCGATTCGCAATACGTCCTGCACCCGAGCCTGATGGACGCGGCCTTGCAGGCGGCGATCGGGTTCCAGCTAGGCGTGGCACCGCTGAAGCCGGCGCTTCCGTTTGCGTTGCAGGAGCTTGACATCTATGCTCCTTGCACGTCTTCGATGTGGGCGCAGGTTCGCTACAGCGAGGGGTGCAAGCCGGGGGATAGCGTGCAGAAGCTCGACATTCGCCTTTGTGACGAGCAAGGCAACGTGTGTGCGCACATGAAGGGATTTTCCTCTCGCGTGCTGGAAAATCAGGCCGACTCGGAGGCGTTCGAAACGCTCATGCTGGCACCGCATTGGACGGAACAGGCGCACGAACAGCAAGAGGCGACGGCCTATGCGGATCATCTCGTGCTGTCCTGCGAGTTCGAAGCTGACGTGCAAGGGGCGCGCTGCCTGACGTTGCAAGCGGATGAGAGAGACATCGAGGTGCGTTTTGAAGCGTACACGATGCAGGCATTGGAGGAGATTCAGCGCATCTTGCAAGGCAAGCCCAAGGGTAAGGTGCTGGTGCAGATCGTCGTGCCGGCCCATGAGGAACAACTTCTGCTCGCTGGGCTGTCAGGTCTGCTGAAAACCGCCCAGATGGAAAATCCGAACTTGAGCGGGCAGCTGATCGAAGTCGATGAGCTCGAAGCGGTTGAGGAGAAGCTGCTGGCAGATCGCAACAGCGGGAAGGAAGACCGCATTCGATATCAGGGAAGCTCGCGACAAGTGGCGGGCTGGCGCGAAGTTCGCGCATCCGCAGATGCAGATGCCCTTTTGACACCGTGGAAAGAGGGTGGCATCTATCTTCTCACCGGCGGTGCGGGCGGTCTTGGACTGGTGTTTGCCAAGGAGATCGCCACACAGACGCCGGGTGCAACGCTGGTGCTCACAGGTCGATCCGTGCTGAATGATCCTCAACGAGAAGCCCTGTCCGAACTGGAGTCTCTGGGGGCGCGCGTGGTGTACAAGCAGGTGGATGTGACCGATCGAGCGGCAGTCGATAAGCTGTTTGCAGAGCTGCGGGCGGATCATGGTACCCTGAACGGCATCCTGCACAGCGCCGGGGTGATCCGAGACAGCTTCATCATCAAGAAAACAGCAGCGGAACTGACGCAAGTGCTGGCACCGAAGGTGCGCGGGCTTGTGAATCTTGATGTCGCCAGCCAAGACATGGCCTTGGACTTCTTTGTCTTGTTCTCTTCGCTGTCCAGCGGTCTTGGGAATCCGGGGCAGGCCGACTATGCGGCGGCTAATGCGTTCATGGATCAGTACGCGGCGCATCGCAACAGACGGATGGCCGCCGGGGAGCACCTTGGCCGGACGCTGTCGATCAACTGGCCGCTCTGGAAAGAGGGCGGCATGCATGTCGATCCGGAAACCGAGAAGATGATGATGCAGAGCCTCGGCATGATCCCGCTGCGCACCAAGAGCGGACTTCGCGCCTTCTACGAAGGCTTGGCATCGGATCAGGATCAAGTGCTGGTGATCGAAGGAAAAGTGGAGCGCATCAAGAAGAAACTGCTGCCGGCATCTGTCTCCGTCTCGCCGTCCTCTGTCGCTGTTGCTGTCGATGACAAGGCGGACAGCATGAACCTGCGAGAGCGCGTGCTGGGCCTGCTGACTCAGACGGTTACCCGTCTGCTCAAGGTCGATGCAGAAGAGCTGGTTGCGGATGCAGAGCTGAGCGAGTACGGTTTTGATTCGATCACGCTGACCGAGTTTGCCAATGATCTAAACGAGGCGTATAAGCTGGACCTGATGCCGACGATCTTCTTCGAGCATCCGACGCTGCATGAGTTTGCTGGTTATTTGTCTGACGAATTCCGAGATGTGTTCGCCTCGCGCTTGACGGCTCCTTCCTCCCCGGCTGCCCCCGTGCAAGCGGAAACGACACGGGCGGAAGTCGCAGCGGCCTTGCTTCAAGAAGCTACTTCGACCCGGGCGACGAGACAAAGGCGCCGCCCGGGTACCGCTGTGGTGCAACAGGCACAATCGGCGGTGACCGAGCCGATCGCCATCGTGGGGATGAGCGGGGCCTTCCCGCAATCCCGCGACATGCAGGAGTTCTGGCACAACCTTGTGGAAGGCATCGACTGTATCTCCGAGATTCCTCCGGAACGCTGGGATTGGAGAGCCTATTTTGGCGACCCGAAGACGGAAGCCAACAAAACGAACATCAAGTGGGGCGGCTTTCTCGACGAGACCGACAAGTTCGATTCGCTCTTTTTCGGCATCTCGCCGCTTGAAGCCAAGCTGATGGACCCTCAGCAGCGCCTTTTGATGACCTATGTCTGGAAGGCGATCGAGGATGCGGGCTATTCGGCACAGAGCCTGTCGGGCAGCAAGACGGGGATTTTCGTCGGAACGGGAAGCAGCGGGTACAGCGGGCTGATCACGCAGGCGAACTTCCCGATTGAAGGGTACTCGTCCACGGGCGTCGTGCCGTCGGTCGGACCGAACCGCATGAGCTATGTCCTGAACCTTCACGGCCCGAGTGAGCCGGTGGAGACCGCTTGTTCAAGTTCGCTGGTCGCCATCCACCGCGCCGTCAGCGCGATGCAAAACGGCGACTGCGACATGGCGGTCGTCGGCGGTGTGAACACGATCGTAACCCCGGAGGCGCACATCAGCTTCAATAAGGCTGGCATGCTATCTGAAGACGGGCGCTGCAAGACGTTCTCGGACGGAGCGAACGGCTATGTGCGCGGCGAAGGGGTCGGCATGCTCGTTTTGAAAAAGCTGTCGGTTGCCGAGCGCGACGGAGATCATATCTACGGCTTGATTCGCTCGACGGAGGTCAACCACGGGGGACGCGCGAACTCGCTGACGGCTCCCAACCCGAAGGCCCAAGCGGACCTGTTGATCAACGCGTACGACAAAGCCGGCATCGACCCGCGGACAGTCACCTACATCGAGGCGCACGGAACGGGCACCGAATTGGGCGACCCGATTGAGATCAACGGATTGAAGAGCGCATTCCAAGAGTTGTACAGAAGAACAGGTACGCAAGAGGTTGAGAGCGTTCACTGCGGGCTGGGTTCGGTGAAAACGAACATCGGCCACCTTGAACTAGCGGCTGGCATCGCAGGCGTGATCAAAGTGCTGCTGCAGCTCCGTCACCGGACGCTGGCACCTACGCTGCATTGCGAAACGGTCAATCCCTACATCCAACTGGAGGGCAGCCCGTTCTATCTCGTGCGGGAGGCGAAGCGATGGGAGGCTCTGCAAGACGCAGCCGGCCAAGACCTGCCGCGCCGTGCGGGCGTCAGTTCCTTCGGGTTCGGCGGCGTCAACGCGCATGTCATGATCGAGGAGTATCTGCCGAAGGAGCAGCCTAAATCGAAGACGGAGAACTCCACCGAGAACCCGGTCGTCATCGCGCTGTCAGCCAAGAATGAACAGCGCCTCCAGGAGCAGGTGCGGCAACTGTGCAACGTCCTCGTCGCGCAGGAGTTTGCCGACGAAGACCTCGCATCCCTCGCTTATACGCTGCAAGTTGGGCGCGATGCGATGGAAGAGCGCCTGGCGCTGGTAGTCACGTCGGTTGAAGAGATCGAGCGCAGATTGCAGGCGTTCTTGCAAGGGCAGACCGGGCTGAACGGTGTCTGGCGAGGACAGGTCAAGCGCGGCAAGGCGAGCTCGGCCGAAGCGGCCGCTCATCCGGAAACGCGAGGGGCGGAGCACATCGCCGAACTCTGGGTGAAGGGCCAGCTTTCTGACTGGAACCAACTCTACGGCGAGAACCGACCGCGCCGTCTCAGCCTGCCGACCTATCCGTTCGCGAAGGAGCGCCACTGGATTTCGCAAGCGCAGGATGTCTATGAAGCGCTGCTGTTTGAACCGATCTGGACCGAGCAGGCGGTGGTCCCGCAATCTTCACCGCCGTCTCTCGCGCAGCATATTGTGCTGCTCTGCGAGGTCGAGGCGAAGCTCGATTCGTTGCAGTATCGCGTTCTGCAAGCCGGCTCCGCTGCGCTTGCAGAACGCTTCCAAGCGTATGCGACACAGGTGTTCACGGAGATTCAGACCCTTCTGCACAGCAAGCCGAAGGGCAAGGTGCTGATGCAGATCGCCGTGCTGTCACAGGCGGATTCGCAGCTGTTCACCGCGCTGTCCGGCCTGTTGCGAACGGCGCAGTTGGAGAACCCGAACTTCATCGGGCAAGTGATTGAAGTGGAGTCGGGCGCAGGGCTTGAAGCGAGACTGCAAGAGAACCTGCACGCCCTGCAAGACGACCATGTCCGCTATCAAAACGGCAAGCGTCTTGTTGCCGGGTGGCGCGAAGTGGAGATCAACCAAGAGCGCGCCCCGGTTCCGTGGCGTTCAGGAGGCATCTACCTGTTTACGGGCGGCGCCGGCGGGATCGGGATGATCGTCGCCGAGGAGATCGCACGGCAGGCCGCCAATCCAACCTTAATTCTCGCGGGCCGATCCCCGCTGTCGGACGCTGGTCAGGCCCGTCTGCGGAAACTACGGGGCATGGGCGCATGCGTGGAATATCGACAAGTCGACGTGAGCTCTGCTCCTGAGGTTACACGCCTGATCGAAGGCATCTGTGAAAAATACGGCACCCTGCACGGCATCTTGCATGGTGCGGGCGTTAACAGGGATCAGTTCATTTTCAAGAAAACGCAAGAGGAGCTGGCCGAGGTGCTGGCTCCCAAGGTTGCAGGTCTGGTGCATCTGGATGCGGCCAGTAAAGGCCTGAACCTCGACTTCTTCGTGCTCTTCTCCTCCGTCGCAGCCGTCCTCGGCAATCTCGGACAGGCCGACTACGCGACGGCGAACGCATTTCTGGATGCCTTTGCGAACTCTCGCGGGGGACGCATCTTGTCCATCAACTGGCCGCTCTGGCAAGAGGGCGGAATGCGCGTTGACGAAGAGACGGAAAAGCTTTTGCTGCAACGCATGGGGATGATCCCTCTGCGAACTCAAACCGGGTTGCAGGCCTTGTATCACGGTCTGGCAACCGGCAAAGATCAGGTGATGGTGTTGGAAGGCAAACGTGCACAAATCAAGCAGAACTTGCACTCAGAACCGGTTCACGCAACGTCCGCTTCCTCGACGGCGGTCCTGCCGCCGCTGGAAGCAGCCCTGCTGCACATGGTTTCCGAGTTGCTCAACGTGAAGGGGAACGAGATCGATCCGGATGCCCAACTGACGGAATACGGCTTCGATCCGTACCTGCTCAGCGAACTGGCGCAGAAGATCAACCGTCAATACGGGCTGGAACTCACGCTGGCTTCGCTCTATGAGACCACGCTTCGTCAAGTGTTAGAACGCATCGAGGCACGCGCAGCCAAAGCCGAAGCCGCAGTGGTCGTCAAGCCTGCAAAGGAGCAAGACGACGCACTGCGCGCCAAAACCTTGCATGCGCTAAAAGTTCTCTTCAGCGAGACCACTGACATCCGCGCGAACCAGTTGGATGCCGAAGAGCCGCTGGGGAGCTACGGAATCGATTCGCTGATGATTTCCAAGCTCAACCAGAAGTTCGCAGAGATCTTTGGCGATCTGTCCAAGACGCTCTTCTTTGAATACCGCACACTGGGCGCGTTAGCCGACTATTTTGTCGAGGAAGAACGGACGGCCTGCCAGCGTTGGACGGGGTATGAAGCACCCGTCGCAGCGGATGCAACTGTTGCACAACCGCCAGCAAGACCTGTCGAACGGATCGCGCCTATAGCGCCATTGCCGACGAAACCGAACAAGCGCGAACCGATTGCGATCATCGGAATCTCCGGTCGCTATCCCAAGTCGCCTTCGCTACAGCACTATTGGGAGAATCTAAAAGCGGGCCGAGACTGCGTCTCCGAGGTTCCGAGCGAACGCTGGTCGCTGGATGATTTTTACCATCCGAATCAAGACGAAGCGATGAGACAAGGCAAAAGCTACAGCAAATGGGGCGGTTTTGTAGACGGATTCGCAGACTTCGATCCGAAGTTCTTCAACCTGTCGCCCCGAGAGATGATCAACATCGACCCGCAGGAGCGCCTCTTCTTGGAAGAGAGCTGGAAGGCGCTGGAAGATGCCGGATATACCAAGGAGCGCATCGCGGACCAGCACGAAGGCCGCGTCGGGGTGTTTGTCGGCGTGACCAAAACTGGCTTTGAGCTGTATGGGCCGGATCTGTGGAAGCAAGGGGAGAAGATCTTCCCGCGCACGTCTTTTGCTTCCGTTGCGAACCGCGTGTCGTATTTCCTCAACCTCAACGGGCCGAGCATGCCGGTGGATACGATGTGCTCCTCTTCGCTGAGCGCGATTCATGAGGCTTGCGAGCACTTGTATCGCGGGGACTGCGAGATGGCGATCGCGGGCGGGGTGAACCTGTACCTGCATCCTTCCACCTACGTGTTCCTCAGTGCGCAGCGCATGCTCTCGACGGACGGGCAGTGCAAGAGCTTCGGGCTGAACGGCAACGGATTCGTGCCGGGCGAAGGTGTGGGCGCAGTATTGCTCAAGCCGTTGTCGCAAGCGCTCGCGGACGGCGACCAGATTCATGTGCTGATCCGAGCCTCCCGCGTGAATCACGGCGGCAAGACCAACGGGTACACCGTGCCCAACCCGACTGCGCAAGGCGACCTGATCTTCGAGACCTTGGAGCGGGCTGGACTCAACGCGCGCCAAGTCAGCTACATCGAAGCGCACGGCACGGGCACAGAGCTCGGCGATCCGATCGAGATCACTGGGCTGACACAAGCTTTCCGACGCCATACGAAGGACACCGGATTCTGCGCAATCGGCTCGGTGAAGTCGAACATCGGACATCTGGAAGCGGCAGCCGGCATCGCGGGACTTGCGAAGATCGTCATGCAGATGAAGCATGGACAACTTGCGCCGAGCCTGCATGCGCAAGAGTTGAACCCGAATATTCAGTTTGGGAAAACGCCGTTTGTGATGCAGCAGGAGTTGACCGACTGGAAGCGTCCGGTGGTAGAGATCGACGGCAAAGAACAGGAAGGTCCGCGCATCGCAGGTCTGTCCTCGTTTGGTGCAGGGGGTGCCAATGCGCACATCCTCATCGAAGAGTACAGACCTGAGCAAGCGTCTGGGACGCAGGCGCGGGTCACGCCGCAGAACCCGGCTGTGATCGTGCTGTCGGCTCGCCAGGAAGAGCAGCTTCGCCAACAGGCTCTGCAGCTGCTGGTAGCCGTCGAGGACGGGCGAATCAAGGAGGCCAATCTGTCCGATGCGGCCTACACGCTGCAGGTGGGACGCGAGCCGATGGAAGAGCGGCTGGCGCTGGTCGTTGGCTCTCTGCAAGAGATGACTGACAAGCTGAAGCGCTATGCAGCTGGCGAGACGGGTGTAGAAGACCTGTATCGCGGGCAATTCAGACGCAACAATGAGGATCTGATGCTGTTTGCCGCCGATGAAGACATGACGCTGACGATTGAAGCGTGGATTGCAAAGCGCAAGTTCGGCAAACTCCTTTCCTTGTGGGTCAAGGGATTGACCTTAGATTGGAAAAAGCTTCACGGTGCACACCAGCTCCGCCTGATCAGTCTCCCGTCGTACCCGTTCGCCAAACAACGTATCTGGCTCCCGGCGATCCGTGTAGCACCGGCAGCACCAGTAGCACCAGAGGGCGAACTCAAGCCGATCGGACCGGCCAAAGCGTCGTCGAACCGTTCCGTCCGAACGAACGGGATCGCGCTGCTGCCGCTGTCGGCTGTCCGCGAGCCGTTCTTGGAACGGTCAGCACCCCGTCGACCGATCCAACTGTCACCTGTAGGTCAAGCGACGACGGCACCGGCCCCTGTGGAGATCAAAGTGGCGATGCCTGCACCGTCTGTTCCGGCCTCCATCCCGGCGGAGTCTTTGCAAAAAGAGCTGCAAGCGACCCTGGCCGAAGCGCTGTTCTTGCAGCCGAGCGACATCGACGTGAACAAGGCATTCGTGGACATGGGGCTGGACTCCATCGTCGGTGTGGAATGGGTTCGCGTGGTCAATCAACAGTACGGAACGGACATCTCGGCGACCAAAGTCTATGACTACCCGACCATCCGCGAGTTTGCCGGCTACATCGCAAACGTTTTAAGCAAAAACGCACCAAGAGCGGCACTTGCACCGACACAAGCGTCTGCACCAACACCAGCGCCGACGCTTGCACCAACACCTGCACCGCAAATCGAAGCTCCTAAGGCGGCTCCTTCCGTCTCGGCGGCCACCCTGCACGAAGAATTGCGCGCAAGTCTCGCAGACGCGTTGTTCCTGCAAGCGGCCGACATCGACCTCGACAAAAAGTTCGTCGACATGGGGCTGGATTCCATCGTCGGAGTGGAATGGATTCGCGTAATCAACCAGCAACATGGCACTGACATCCCGGCGACCAAAGTCTACGACTACCCGACTCTACGCGAATTCGCCGCCTACTTGAGCAAGCAGTTGCACAAGCATTCGATCGCGGAACAGCCGGCAACGGAGCTCTCCGTAGACGATCTGCTCTTGCAGGTGTATGAAGGGAATCTCGACAGCGAACAAGCCGATCAATTGCTTCAGCATTTCAAAATTAAGGAGGAAGTAAAATGACCAAACAAGAGATCTTTGAAGTCGTCGTCCGCAATACCCGTGAAGTGCTCCCGGAGCTGGAAGGTTACACCTTCCAGCCGACGGACCAACTGGCCAATCTTGGCGCGAATTCGGTGGATCGCGCGGAGATCGTCATGATCATCATCGAAGAGCTGGACCTGAAGATCCCGCTCGTCGAGCTGTCCACGGCGAAAAACATCGGTGAACTGGTCGAGGTCCTCTATGGCAAGCTCCAGATCGCCTGAGTTGCTCATCACGGGCCTTGGCGTAACCTCGGCCATCGGGCAGGGCAAGTCGGATTTTACCTCCGCTCTGCTGGCAGGCCGCCATGCGTTCGGCCTGATGCAACGCCCGGGCAGACAAAAAGGAACCTCATTCCTCGGAGCGGAGGTTCCTTCCTTGTCTCTTCCGGAGCGTTTTACCAAACGGCTGTTGCGCACGCTCTCTTTATCCGGGCAAGTGGCGCTGGCCACCTTGCAAGAGGCGTGGGACGAAGCGCAGCTCAGCACGGTCGACCCGTCCCGCATCGGCCTTGTGGTAGGCGGCTCCAACCTGCAGCAGCGCGAACTGCTGCAAACGCATGAATCCTACCGGGACCAGCTCGACTTTCTGCGTCCGACCTACGGACTCTCTTTTCTGGACAGCGACCTGAGCGGCCTGTGTACCGAACAGTTCGGCATACGCGGGTTCGGCTACACGATCGGTGGGGCTTCGGCCAGCGGACAGTTGGCGGTCTTGCAGGCCGCTGAAGCGGTTCGTTCGGGACAAGTTGATGTCTGCCTCGCGATGGGAGGCTTGATGGATCTGTCCTACATGGAGCTTCAGGGATTACGAGCACTCGGCGCGATGGGAAGTGACCGCTATGCGGACGACCCAGATCGGGCATGCCGTCCGTTTGACAAGGGACGCGACGGGTTCATTTACGGGGAAGGATGCGGCGTCATCGTGATCGAACGGGCCGAACATGCGATCCAACGGCAGGTCCGACCCTACGCGAGCGTGGTCGGCTGGGGCCTGGCGATGGATGCCAACCGCAACCCGAACCCTTCGTGCGAGGGAGAGGTTCGAGTGATTCGACAAGCGCTGGAACGAGCGGGCCTGTCACCCGAGGATATCGACTACATCAACCCGCATGGAACGGGATCGGGGATCGGCGATGAGACCGAATTGCAGGCTCTGCGCGAATGCGGGCTGCTTACGGCGCGCATCAACGCCACCAAGTCGATCACGGGCCACGGGCTGACGGCGGCCGGCGCTGTGGAGATCATCGCCACGCTGCTGCAGATGAAAGCGTCTCAGCTGCATCCGACCCGCAACTTGGAGGACCCGATGGACGTCGAGTTCAACTGGGTGCGTGGAGAAGCGGAGCTGCATGACATGCACAGAGCCCTGAGCCTGAGCATGGGATTTGGCGGCGTTAACACCGCCATCTGTTTACAACGAGTATGAGGAGGACGACTATGGTTGCCGTCGGTATCGAAGCGATGAATGTGTTCGGGGGGACCGCGTATCTCGATGTCATGGATCTGGCCAGACATCGAAACCTGGACATCCCCAGATTTGAAAATTTGCTGATGAAGCAAAAGGCAGTCGCCTTGCCGTTTGAAGACCCGGTGACATTTGCAGTCAACGCGGCCAAGCCGGTGGTCGATGCGCTGTCCGAGGAAGAAAAAAACCGCATCGAACTGCTGATCACCTGCACGGAATCCGGGATCGACTTCGGCAAGTCGCTCAGCACCTACGTGCATAATCATCTGGGACTGAGCCGTACCTGCCGCCTGTTCGAGATCAAGCAAGCCTGCTATTCAGGCACAGCCGGATTCCAGATGGCGATCAACTTCATCCTCTCCCAAGTCTCGCCCGGAGCCAAAGCGCTCGTAGTCGCCACGGACATCTCCCGGTTCCTGGCCGTCGAAGGCGGAGATGCGCTCAGCGAAGACTGGTCGTTCGCCGAACCGAGCGGCGGCGCAGGCGCGGTGGCGCTTCTGGTCAGCGACAAGCCGCACGTGTTCCAAGTCGATGTCGGAGCCAACGGATATTACGGCTACGAGGTGATGGACACCTGTCGCCCGGTGGCCGACAGCGAAGCGGGCGACGCGGACCTCTCCCTGCTCTCATATCTGGATTGCTGCGAGAATGCGTTCCTGGAATACCAGCGCCGCGTCGCCGATGTCGATTACCGCGACACGTTCCAGTACCTGTCCTTCCACACGCCGTTTGGCGGCATGGTCAAAGGCGCGCACCGCACGATGATGCGCAAGATCGCCAAGGTCAAAGGCCCGGAGATCGAAGCCGATTTCCAACAGCGCGTGGTGCCGGGTCTGACCTACTGCCAGCGCGTGGGCAACATCATGGGGGCTACCGTTCTGCTCTCCTTGGCGAGCACGATCGACAACGGGCAGTTTGAAGGGAACAAGCGCATCGGGATCTTCTCCTATGGCTCGGGCTGCTGCTCCGAATTTTACAGCGGCGTCGTCACTTCTCGCAGTCAAGAAGTTCTACGCGGCTTCAAGCTTCAAGAGCAACTGAACAATCGCTACCGACTGTCGATGGACGAATATGAAAAGGTTCTCCACAGCAGCAGCACCGTCAAATTTGGCACCCGTAATGTCAAGCTGGACTTGAACCTGATACCGGGCGCCCTCGCTTCCGGGCAAGCCAAACAGCGCCTGTATCTGGAAGAGATCTCAGAATTCCATCGAGAATACCGGTGGTGCTGATGAACACGGCCGCCTACGAGACGATCCGGGTGCGGATGCAAGGCACGGTGTGCTTTTTGCAGTTCAACCGTCCCGAGGCGAAGAACACGATCAACGAGCGCTTGGTGTACGAGTGTCGCCAGGTGATCGATCACTGCCGGGAACAGGCTTCGATCCTCGTGCTGGAGGGGTTGCCGGACGTGTTCAGCTTCGGGGCCGATTTTCAAGAGCTGCATGAGAAAAAGGCGAGCGGGCAGAGCTTCGACCCGTCACCGGAGCCGCTGTACGACCTGTGGCTCGATCTGGCGACTGGCCCGTTTATCACCATCTCGCACGTTCGCGGCAAGGTCAACGCAGGCGGCGTCGGGTTTGTCGCCGCCTGCGATATCGTGCTGGCGGATGAAACGGCGGAGTTCTCCTTATCCGAATTGCTCTTCGGACTTCTGCCGGCATGCGTGCTGCCGTTTTTGATCCGGCGGATCGGTTTTCAGAAGGCGAACTATCTGACTCTGATGACGCAGCCGGTCAACATCCGACAAGCCGTGGAGTGGGGACTTGTCGATGCCTGCGATGCAGAGAGCGAGACCTTGCTTCGCAAGCATCTCATGCGGCTGCGCTATGTGCCCAAGCGCGGCATCGAGCGATACAAGCGCTTGGTGAACAGCTTGCAGGCCGGTCTGCACAGCGCCAAGCCGTTGGCGCTCGAAGCGAACCGGGAAGTGTTTGCAGATCCACGCAACCAAGAGCTGATTTTCCGTTATAGCGAAACGGGGCAATTCCCGTGGGAGAGCTGATCCACGGAGAGTGGAGGAGAACATGACGAATCCAGTGGTGGAGTGCAGAGAGATCGAGAAGGGGATCGTGCAAGTGACCTTGCAGGATCGGGAACAGAAGAACACTTTTACCGAAGGGCTGGTGCGCGGCCTGATCGAATCGTTCGAGGAGATCGCCGCGAATGAACGCTGCAAGGCGGTCATCCTCACCGGCTATGGCAATTATTTTTGCTCCGGCGGCACGATGGAAGGGCTGCTGGCGATTCATGAAGGAAGAGGCCGGTTCACCGATGCGAACGTCTACGCGCTCGCCTTGGAGTGCCAGGTTCCGGTGATTGCCGCGATGCAAGGACACGCGATCGGCGGCGGGTTTGTCGTTGGGCTGTTTGCCGACTTTGTGATCTTGAGCCGTGAGAGCGTGTACACGACCAATTTTATGCGATTTGGATTCACACCCGGCATGGGAGCTACCTATATCGTGCCGAAGAAGTTGGGCTTTTCCCTCGGAGAAGAGATGCTGATGAGCGCCAACAATTACAGAGGCGCCGATTTGGAAAAAAGGGGCGTGCCGTTCCCCGTCGTTCCGCGTGAAGACGTGATGAACCGGGCTCTGCAGCTGGCACGCCAACTGGCAGAAAAACCGAGAGTGTCGCTGATCACCTTGAAGGACCATCTGGTCCGACCGATCCGGGAGGAACTGCCTCGCGTGATCGAGCAAGAGATGGCCATGCATGAAAAGACATTCCATGAACCGGAAGTGAAAGACAGAATCATCTCCCTGTTCGGAAATTAACAAGCACTCGCCGTGCTTGCGACCATACATTTTGCTGTAAAAGAGGGGTTCAGATGAAGATACAAGAGATCTTACGTACGCTTGAAGCCAAAGAGATCAGCCCTGAAGAGGCCAAACAGGCCCTAGCACGGGCTCGATCCCACGAGTTGCAAATGTCCGTCCCCCTTGCGAATGCTGTACGCGAACTGTTCGTTGATCCGGCGGTTCGCCTGCAGCCGGAATCGCTAGGCCAGCCTCTGTTCCAAACGAGATACCGCACCATTTGGAGTTACTTTGCCGGCTCGATGTATCGAGGGATCGCATCTGAGGAGATGGTGGTGCGCATGGGGCAGGCTAGTCTGCTGGCCTTTTTTGGCAGCGCCGGTTTTCAGGTGCATGAACTGGAGCCCGTCCTGCAGCGCATTCAGGCGCGGCTGGGTTCGGACAAGCCGTATGGCATGTGCTTAATCGCCAACCTGAACGACCCGGACGAAGAGCGGCGCACAGCGGAACTATACGTCGAGTACGGCGTGAAGGCGATCGAAGTGTCTGCCTTTTCCGCTCCGACGCTCCCGCTGGTCTATCTGCGCCTCAAGGGCCTGTCCCGTCAAAACGGCCGTCTGATCTTCCCGCGCCGTCTGATCGCCAAATGCTCGCATCTGGACACGGCGCGCGTGTTTCTCTCGCCGCCGCCGGAGCCGCTCGTCCAGCAACTGCTGCGCTACGGCCTGATCAGCGAGGAGGAGGCCGCCCTGTCGCAAACGATTCCGCTGGTCGACGACCTTGCGATCGAAGCGGACTCGGGCGGTCACACGAACCAAGGCGTATCGTTCTCCCTCCTGCCCGCCATCCGCGCGCTTAAAGACCAGCTCCAGCGGCAGTATCGCTACCAAGAGGAGATTCTCATCGGCTGCGGCGGAGGGATCGGCACGCCGGAAGCGGTCGCGTCAGCCTTCATGCTCGGGGCTGATTTTATTTTCACAGGATCGATCAATCAATGCACGGTGGAGAGCGGGGCCCATCCGGTCGTCAAGGACCTGCTGCAGTCCGTTTCGATCCACGACATGGCGATCACGGTTGCAGGCGATATGTTTGAGATCGGCGCGAAGGTGCAGGTGGTGAAAAAAAACACCCGGTTCGCCGCCCGCGCCAACAAGCTGCACCAGCTGTTCCACCAATACAACTCGATCGACGAGATTCCGTTGTCAATCCGGCATGAGATCGAAACGAAATATTTTAAGAAGACGTTTGAGGAAGTCTGGGATTTC
This sequence comes from Paenibacillus sp. R-74696, assembly GCF_055814915.1. NCBI lineage: Bacteria > Bacillati > Bacillota > Bacilli > Caryophanales > Paenibacillaceae > Paenibacillus > Paenibacillus sp. R-74696. The sequence continues at coordinate 236,252 of NZ_JBPULM010000030.1, read as the reverse complement.
GTCTGCGCTTACAAGCGCGCCAAACATCCGGAGCAGCTCGAAGAGGCGGCCGAGAACCCGCGTTTCAAGATGGGGCTGATCTTCAAGTGGTATTTTGCCCATTCCGCACAGGCGACTCTGCGAGGGGATGAGCAGGAGCGGGATAATTTTCAGATCTTCTGCGGCCCGGCGATGGGGGCGTTCAACAGGTGGGTACAAGGCACGCCGTATGAGTCTTGGCAGCAGCGCCATGTGAACACGGTGGCAGAACTGCTGATGCGCAAGGCGTGTGAACATCTGGAATCCCGTCAGTCCACGTCCGTTTCGGCAGCCGGCGCAGAAGCGGTGCCGAGTTTTGAAGGAGCGGCGATCGCGATCATCGGGCTGAGCGGTCAATTCCCGAAGTCCAAGAATGCAGACGAGTTCTGGAACAACCTCGCACAAGGCCGCGACTGCATTTCCGAGATTCCGGCGACGCGCTGGTCGCTCGACGAGCACTATTCGCCGGACCCGAGCGCACCGGGCAAAACCTACTCCAAGTGGATGGGCGTTCTGGAGGATGCGGACAAGTTCGACCCTCTGTTCTTCAACATCTCGCCTGCCGAAGCGGAGTTGATGGACCCGCAGCAGCGGCTGTTCTTGGAGAGCGCATGGCAGGCCATCGAAGACGCCGGCATCGCGCCGTCCTCTATGTCCGGCAGCCGAACCGGCGTGTTCGTCGGCTGCGGCACGAACGACTACGGGCAGGCGCTGAACCATCAAGGCTTGAACGCACAAGGCCTGATGGGGGCGGCTTCCTCGATCCTCAGCGCTCGCATCTCTTATCTGCTCAACCTCAAAGGGCCTTGCCTTGCGATCGACACCGCCTGCTCCTCCTCGCTGGTGGCGATGGCCGAAGCCTGCAACAGCCTGCTGCTCGGAACGAGCGACTTGGCATTGAGCGGCGGGGTGTACGCGGCGGCCGGGCCTTCCTTGCACATCATGACGAGCAAGGCGGGCATGTTGTCGCACGACGGACGCTGCTATTCGTTTGATACGCGCGCCAACGGCTTTGTGCCGGGGGAGGGCGTGGGCGTCTTGGTGCTCAAGCGCCTTGAAGATGCTGTGCGGGACGAAGACCCGATCTATGGCGTGATTCGCGGCTGGGGTGTCAATCAGGACGGCAAGACGAACGGGATCACCGCGCCGAGCGTCAATTCGCAGATCCAGCTGGAGCAGGACGTGTATGAACGATTTGGCATCGACCCGGAGACGATTTCCCTGATCGAAGCGCATGGGACGGGTACGAAGCTGGGCGACCCGATTGAAGTCGAGGCGCTGAACGAGTCCTTCCGGCACTTCACGGAGAAAACCGGCTATTGCGCTCTCGGCTCGGTGAAAAGCAACATCGGACACCTGTTGACGGCAGCCGGAGTGGCCGGGGTGATCAAGGTGCTGCTGGCCATGAAGCATCGAGAGGTGCCGCCGACGGTGCATTTTAACCAATTGAACGAGCACATTCGGCTCGCGAAGAGTCCTTTTTACATCAATACCGACCTGATTCCATGGGAGGTACCAGCCGGGATGCCGCGCCGTGCCGGGGTGAGCTCTTTCGGATTCAGCGGGACGAACGCGCATGTCGTCATCGAAGAGCATTTGGAAAAAGAGAGTCTGGCTTCGGCAGCAGGAACATCGGATGCGCCGTTGCTCTTTGTGTTGTCTGCGATGACCGAGGAACAGCTGCGGACGTATGCAGCCTCGATGGCGGGCTTCCTCGAACGGGAGTGCGACCTGAGCCTTGCGAGCATTGCGTACACCCTGCAGACAGGACGCGATGCAAGAGAGGTGAGGCTGGCGTTTGTGGCCCATTCGAGAGACGAAGCGCGTCAGAATTTTGAAACCTATGCAGAGGGGGAGATACTCCCCAGTCTCTTGACGTCGCAGTCGGGATCGGGGCAGGAGGAGGCGCAGGGCATTGCAAACAAGCCACTGCAAGAGATCGCCGAACTCTGGGTGAAGGGCGTCCGAATCGACTGGTCGGAACTCTATGCCGATTCGAGGCCGCGCCGTGCTCATCTGCCGACCTATCCGTTTGCCAGAGAGCGCTTCTGGGTGCCGGAGCCGGAGATGGAGGAAGGGGAGGCTTCGACGCTGACAGCCGCCCTGCATCCGCTGCTGCACAGCAATACCTCCAAACTGACGGAGCAACGCTTCTCCTCGACGTTTACTGGGCGAGAATTTTTCCTGTCCGATCATCAGGTGCAAGGGCGGAAGGTGCTGCCGGGTGTCGCCTATCTGGAAATGGCGCGCGCCGCGCTGGAGCAGGCCGCCGACATGCCGTCGATCACTTTGAAAAATGTGGTCTGGGCGCGTCCGATCATCGCAGAAGAAGACGCGGTGTCGGTGCAGATCGGGCTGTTCCCGGAAGAGAACGGCGAGATCGGATTTGAAGTGTACAGCGGCTTGGATGGCGAGATCGTACACAGCCAAGGGCACGCGGTACCGGCTATGTCGGACGACGAGGCTCCCGTGCTCGACCTTGCTTCTCTGCAAGAGCAGTGCGGGCAGCGCGAACGAGGCGCGGCGGAATGCTATGACTTGTACCGCCGAGCGGGCTTTGAGTACGGGCCGGCGTTCCAAGGGATGGAGCACCTCTATGTCGGGCAGGAGATGATCTTGGCCCGCTTGTCGCTGCCAGCCGCCGTCGCCAGCACCGCGCGTCAGTTCATCCTGCACCCGAGCCTGCTGGACGCGGCTCTGCAGACGGCCATTGGCTTCCTGACTGACGAAACGACGCTCCAGACGGCCCTGCCGTTCGCGCTGGAGGAACTGGAGATCTTCGGGCCTTGCACCACTTCGATGTGGGCCTTCATGCGCCGCAGTGAAGGTAACAAGCCAGGTGACAAGGTACACAAGCTCGATCTCGACCTGTGCGACGAGAGCGGAAGCGTCCGCGTGCGGATGAAGGGCTATTCCTCTCGCATACTCGACCGTGAGCGAGGAGCCGAGGTGGGGACGCTGATGCTAAGACCGGACTGGACAGAGCATCCGGTCAATCTACAGGCTGTGCAGACGGTGTATGCGGACCATCTGGTGATGCTCTGCGAAGTGGTCGCTGAGATCGAACAGAGCGGGATGCGGAGCCTGATCTTGCAGACAGAGGAAAAAGGGCTTGCCCAACGCTTCGAGGCCTATGCAGCACATGCGTTTGAGGCGATCAAGTCGATTTTGCAAGAAAGAAGCAAAGGGAAGACGCTCGTGCAGATCGTCGTTCCGGCGCAAGGGGACGGGCAGGTCTTCGCCGGCCTCTCTACACTGCTGAAGACCGCTCAACTGGAGAATCCGAACCTTGTCGGGCAACTGATCGAAGTTGACGATGCGAGCAACCTTGCGGAGACCTTGCGAGAAAATGCTCGCTGGGCAGGCGACGCACACGTCCGTTACCAAGGCGGCAAACGATGGGGAACAGGATGGAGCGAAGTCGAGCCGGGCGAAGAGGTGTTGCGCATGCCGTGGAGGGACCAAGGCGTCTACCTGCTCACAGGTGGCGCAGGGGGCCTAGGCCGCATTTTTGCTGGCGAAATCGCACGGCAAGTGAAAGGGGCGACGCTTGTCCTGACGGGACGGAGGCCGCTGAGCGCTGAGAAACAGGCAGAACTTCAGTCCTTGGACGCAAATGTTGTGTACAGGCAAGTGGACGTGACCGACTTCGCGGGGGTCATGCAGCTGATTGAGAGCATTCAAGCTGAGCATGGCGCTCTTCACGGCATCCTGCACAGCGCAGGCGTGATTCGCGACAACTTGATCCTCAAGAAGACGACAGCGGAGTTGCAGGACGTGCTGGCTCCCAAGGTGGCCGGTGCCGTGCATCTCGATGAGGCGACGCAACATCTGCCGCTCGACTTCTTCGTGACGTTCTCCTCGGTGGCCGGAGCCATCGGTAACCCGGGGCAAGCGGACTATGCGACGGCCAATGCCTTCCTCGATGCTTTTGCGGGGTATCGAAACGAGCGGGTCGCAAACGGCAAACGCTCCGGCCGGACGCTGTCGATCAACTGGCCGCTCTGGCAAGACGGCGGGATGCAGGTGGAGCAGGAGACGGAGCAGACGTTGCGAGAGACCCTCGGCATGATGCCGATGCAGACGGCAACCGGGATTCGCGCACTGTATCAGGGCATGGCTTCCGGGCAAGACCAGATTCTTGTCTGCGAAGGCGATCTGGATCGCATCCGCACCGTTTTTGTAAAAACAGCACCGACAGCCGCAGCTGGGCCAGTGTCTAGGCTGGAAGAAGAGCCGACTCTCATTTCGAGCGATTTTGAAGAGAGAGCGATCGAGTATTTCAAGACGTTGCTCTCTTCCGTCCTGAAGATGCCAGCCAGCCGGCTTGAAGCCAATGCGCCTTTTGAAAAATACGGCATCGATTCGATTCTGATCATGCAGCTGACCAACCAACTGGAAAAGACGTTTGGCTCCTTGCCGAAAACGCTGTTCTTTGAATATCAAAACCTCCGCGAGCTGACCGGATACTTCCTGGACGCCCATCGTGTTCTCTTGCAGCAGCTCTTGGGCATCGGGGAGCAGGAGTGGGTTTCGGAATCCGCTTCGGTGGCGGCCGCGTCCACTCCTGAGCCGTCGGCTATCAGCAGCCGCAGACGTTCGAGGCTGGCCGCGAGTTCGACGGCTGTGCATGCAGCGCCGGTCACGCAACCTGCAAAGGCGGCCAAGGAAGAACAGGATATCGCGATCATCGGCGTCTCCGGGCGCTATCCGGGGGCGCGCAACCTTCAGGAATTCTGGGGTAATCTGCGGAACGGCGAGGATTCGATCACGGAGATTCCGCAAGAACGCTGGGATCATAGTCTCTATTTTGACCCGGACAAAAACAAGGCGGGCAAGACGAACAGTAAATGGGGCGGATTTATTGATGGCGTGGATCAATTCGATCCGCTGTTCTTCAACATCTCCCCGCGCGAGGCGGAGATCATGGACCCGCAGGAGCGATTGTTCATGCAGACCGTCTACGAGGCGATGGAAGATGCGGGGTACACGCGCGAGATGCTCGCCAAACATCGCGGGCTGGGGCTTGACGGCAACGTCGGGGTCTATGTCGGCGTGATGTACGAAGAGTATCAGCTGTACGGCGCACAGGAGACGATCCTCGGCCGACCGCTTGCCCTGTCTGGCAACCCCTCGTCGATCGCCAACCGGGTGTCGTACTTCTTCAACCTGCACGGGCCGAGCCTTGCCGTCGATACGATGTGCTCGTCTTCGCTGACGTCGATTCATCTGGCTTGCCAGAGCTTGCAGCAAGGCGGCTGTGAACTGGCGATCGCCGGCGGTGTCAACGTCTCGATTCACCCGAACAAGTACCTGCTGCTCGGCCAAGGCAAGTTCGCGTCGAGCAAGGGCAGATGCGAGAGTTTTGGCGAAGGGGGCGACGGGTACGTGCCGGGCGAAGGCGTTGGCGCGGTGCTGCTCAAGCCTCTGTCCAAGGCGATGGAAGACGGAGATCATATCTACGGCGTGATCAAGGCGACGGCGATCAACCACGGGGGCAAAACCAACGGGTACACCGTCCCGAACCCGAATGCGCAGGCGAATGTGATCGAGCAGGCGCTGCGGCAGGCAGGGCTTGACCCGAGCATGGTCTCTTACATCGAAGCGCACGGAACTGGCACCTCGCTTGGCGACCCGATTGAGATCGCCGGCTTGACCAAGGCTTTCCAAGCAGGGAAAAACGCTAATCTGCAATCCTGTGCCATCGGCTCGGCCAAGTCGAACATTGGGCACTGCGAGAGCGCAGCGGGCATCGCCGGCGTTACGAAGGTGCTGCTGCAGCTGAAGCATCGTCAACTCGCACCATCGCTGCACGCCAAGGTGCTCAACCCGAACATTGACTTTGACGCGACCCCGTTCGTCGTGCAGCAGGAGCTGGCGGAGTGGAAGCGCCCGCTGGTGGAGATCGGCGGTCGGGTTCGCGAAGTGCCGCGCATCGCTGGCATCTCATCGTTTGGAGCGGGCGGTTCCAACGCGTACGTGATCATCGAAGAGTACGTACCGGCAGAGTCGCTGCGCACGCCTGTCGAGGTGACGCCGCAGAATCCGGCCGTGATCGTGTTGTCGGCTAAGAACGAAGAACGGTTGCAGGAGCTGGCCGCGCGTCTGCTTCACGCGATCGAGACGCAGCCGTTCACAGATGCTGACATCGCTGACATCGCCTACACCTTGCAGATCGGTCGCGAAGCGCACGATGCGCGCATGGCGCTGCTCGTCGACTCGCTTCAAGACCTCGCGACCAAGTTGCGCGCCTGCGTGTCCGGTCAAGAGAATGTCCCAACCCTCTATCGCGGTCATGTCAAAGCCAACCGAGACACCCTTTCGCTCTTCCTCGCCGATGAAGAGCTACAGGAAGCGATTGAAAAATGGATTCAGCGCCGCAAGCACGTCAAGCTCGTCGACCTGTGGGTCAGAGGATTGGAGCTGGACTGGAACAAGTTATACGGCGAACACAAGCCGCGCCGCATCAGCCTGCCGACCTATCCGTTTGCTAAACAGCGATACTGGGTGCCGGAAGGAATGGCGGGAGCGTCACGCACCATGATGTCTTCGAGCGTCGTGGAAAACCTTGAAGTGCTGGCCCCGGTCTCGACGAACCTGCAAGCAAGGGTGCAAGAGGGGAGCGATGGTACGCTCAACATCGAACTGTGCGACGCCCAAGGGAACATCTGCGTTCGCCTGACTGGACTGCAGGCTGAACCTGCACAAGCCAAGAAGCAGCCGGAATCCTTCGAGTTGATGACATTCCGAGAAATCTGGCAAGAGCAATCCCTGCCTTCTGTCACAGTCCGGAACGTTGGAACGCTCGTCTGCTTCCTGTCCGATCCGGCACTGCAGCAAACGGTGCGGGAGGCGCTCAAGTTCCTGAGCCCGAGCCTGCAAGTCGAGTTCATCGCACAGGGAAGCTCGATTCCAGAGTCCTTCCAACGCATGCAGGAGGAGCGTCGAGACGTCTTCGGGATGCTGTATCTGTGGCCGCTTGAAGACAAGTCTCTAATTCGAGAGTACTCCAGTATCGTGAACATCCTGAAGTTCCTCGACGCTTCCGGTCTGAAGCCCGAACGCTTGCTGCTGGCTGGGCAATTCGAGAACGGAGTGGAGCGAAGCTACTTCGAATCGTGGATCGGCTTTGAAAGATCTTTGGGCCTAGTGCTGCCTAACACGAAGGTGACGGCGGTCTTGCAGGCGGGCTCTTCCTCGCTTCAAGACTGGATGCCGCTGCTCTGGCGTGAACTCCATGCCCCGCAAGCGCAAAGCATCCTGTACGAAGCAGGCAAGCGCCACATCTGCACCGTCCAGCCGACCCGTCTTGAAGCGGGCCAACGCACGGTACGGGCAGGCGGCACCTACCTGATCACCGGCGGCCTCGGTGCGCTCGGCTACTTGTTCGCGGAGCATCTGGCCCAAAAACAGCCTGTGAACCTCATTCTTACCGGCCGCTCCGAGCTCGACGAAGAGAAGCGAAGAAAGCTGAGCGATCTGGAGATGCTGGGTAGCCAAGTCTTCTACCTGCAAGCGGACGTATGTGCCAAAGAGCAGATGCGAGCCGGGTTGATTCGTGCACGCGATCGCTTCGGACCTCTGCACGGCGTGCTACACGCAGCAGGATTGTCCGGGGACGATAGCCTTTTTGCCAAGGACATCAAGGCGTTTGAACGGGTTCTGAGCCCGAAGATCGCAGGAACCCTGCTGCTCGACGAATGGCTGGCGGAGGAGACCGATCTTGATTTTGTCTGCTACTTCTCCTCGTCATCCGCCGTGTTGGGCGATTTCGGTTCCTGCGACTATGCGATTGGCAACCGCTTCCAGATGGCCTACGCGCAACACCGTCACGAACAGCAGTTGCCGGGCCAGACGCTGGTGATCAACTGGCCGCTCTGGAAAGAAGGCGGAATGGGTCTTGATGAAGGAGAGATCACGGCGAACTACCTGAAGTCGAGCGGACAGCGCTTCTTGGAAGCGGAGGAGGGAGTGGAGCTCTTTGACCTGATCCTCTCGCAGAACGACGTGCAGCATCTGATCCTCGTCGGGCAGCCAAGCCGCGTCAAACGCTTCCTCAGAATGGCTGCACAAGCGACGACAGCGGTTCAACCCACTACGCCGCTGCCAACTTTCAGCGTCTCGTCGGGTACAGCGATGCGTCCGGAGTTGCAAGGAATCTCGCTTGAGCAATGCATCGAGTGGGATCTCAAAGAACAGGTCAGCCAGATCCTAAAAATCTCCCGCGACGAACTCGATGTCGAGGAAAATCTGGTCGACTTCGGGTTTGACTCGATCAGCTTGGCCGAGCTTGGCAACCGTCTTTCCAAAAACTACGGCCTCGAAGTGACGCCGGCCTTGTTCTTCAGCTACTCTACGATGGAAAAATTGACCCTGCACTTCCTGCGCGAACACGAGGCGTTGATGACGCAGTACTACCTTGAACCGACTGCCGAACCAGCCCCCGAACCGACACCCGTTCCGGTTGTCGCTCGGGCCCGGGAAGAAGTCGCGGTGACAAAAGAGACTCTCGTGCCGCCGCCGACATCCAGCGTTCACGAACCGATCGCCGTAATCGGGATGAGCGGACGCTTCCCGCAAGCGGACAGTGTGCAGGACTTCTGGCAGAACCTCAAAGCGGGCAAGAACGCGATCACCGAGATTCCTTCGGATCGCTGGGACTGGCAAAGTGACTATGAAGAAGGCAAAATCACGTCCAAATGGGGCGGATTCGTAAAAGACGTCGACTGCTTCGATCCGCTGTTCTTCGAGATCTCGCCGAGAGAAGCCGAGTACATGGACCCGAAACAACGCCTGTTCTTGGAGGAAGCATGGCATGCGCTCGAAGATGCCGGCTACATGGGCGATCAGATTCGCGGCAAGTTGTGCGGCGTCTACGTCGGTGTCGAAGAGGGTGAATACGGGTTCCTGACAGGGAATGGCGGCCCGCTCAACGGCAATCAAAATGCGACGTTGGCCGCCCGCATCGCCTACGCCCTCGACTTGAAGGGGCCGAATCTGGCGTTGACCGCCGCTTGCTCCTCCGGGCTGGTTGCGCTACATCAAGCCTGCCAAGCCTTGCGCGCAGGGGACTGCGACGTGGCGCTGGCCGGCGGGGTCAACCTTTTGATCTCCCCGATGATCTACCAAGGGATGAGCAAGATCGACATGCTGTCCCCGGACGGACACTCGTATGTGTTTGATTCGCGTGCGAACGGGTTGGTGCCGAGCGAAGCCGTTGCCGTCGTCGTGCTCAAGCCTCTGTCCAAAGCAATCGCCGATCGCGACCAGATCTACGGCTGCATTACAGCGACCGGAGTCAACTACAACGGCCAATCCAATGGTATCACATCGCCTAACCCGGACGCTCAAGCCGATCTGATCCGCAGCGTGTATGACCGTTATGGAATCGATTCGTCTGATATCCAGTTCATCATGTCGCACAGCACCGGGTCGAAGCTAGGTGATCCGATGGAGATCCAAGCGCTGACCAACGCCTTCCGCAAGCCTGGCGCTCAAAAGCAGAACTGTGCGCTCTCCTCGACCAAGCCGCTCATCGGGCACACGTTTGCCGCATCGGGCATCGTCAGCCTGATCAGCATGCTGATGGCGATGCGCGAACGCACCCTGTTGGGCTTACACGGATTCGAATCGAGCAACGAATACATCCGATTTGAGGAGAGTCCGTTCGTCGTCAGCACCGAGAACCGAGCGTGGACGACGCAGGAAGGCCGCCCGCGAGTCGGCGCGATCAGCACGACAGGGATCAGCGGCACGAATGCCCATGCCGTGATCGAAGAATACATTCCGACCGCGATGGCTGTGCAGGTAGAACGACTTGGCGCAGCACAGCAACTGGTGATCCTCTCGGCCCGAAACCACGATCGCCTGCAGCACATGGCGGCTCGTCTGACTGAGCATCTCGCGAGCGAAGCGGGCCGATCCCTGACGCTCGCCCAGATCGCCTACACGCTGCAAGTCGGTCGCGAGCCGATGAAAAAGCGCGCAGCCTTCATCGTCTCTTCCAAAGAAGAACTGCTGCAGCGCTTGCAGGAATACATCTCCTCGCCTGTTGTGGACGAGACACGTCCTGCACCGGATCGCCACCAAGCCAGAGCCCTTGTGGAAACCGCGCTGCAAGAGCGCAATCTTGAGCAACTGGCCGCCCTCTGGCTCTCCGGCAGCAAAGTGCTGTGGCAGCGACTACATGACGACAAGAACGTGCAGCGCGTCTCGCTGCCGACCTATCCATTTGTGAAGCGTAGATGTTGGGTGGAGGGGCCGAAACCGCAAGAAAAGGAATTTGCCATCTCGAACAAGGCGGCCGAGTTCTATACACGCGTCGTCGAAAGCGGAGACTCCGGCTTCCAAGAAGAGTATCTGACCTTCTGCCCGTTTGAGGAAAAAATTCCCGACTTCTCGATCAGCCGCGTGTACCTGAACCCGGAACAATATCCAGCCGAACTTGAGATGGTGCGCAGCAAGCAGATCGAGATGCGCCGCGTGCTGTTCAGCCGAGGCGATTTCCAGCGCGCGCAGGCTCTGCTCGACATCGGATGCGGTCATGGGACGGACGTGATTCAGCTGGCCAAGCGCTACCCGCATCTGAAAACGCAGGGCTTTACGATCACGGAGGCGCAGGTGGACCTTGGCAACCGGAGAATTCAAGAACTGAATTTGGGCGCACAAGCTGCCATCTTCCATGGTGACAGCTCCAAAGACCGATTCCCAGGTCGCTACGACATGATGATCGGGATCGAAGTTAGCTGCCACATCCCTGGCAAGCAGGGGCTGTTCCAGAACATGTCCTCGGCGCTCAACGAAGGGGGGCAGGTGCTGATGATGGACTTCATCGCGAACCTGTGCGGAGCCATTGCCGATCCGAGCATCGACATCTACATCCCGACTGTACAAGGCTGGATCGACCTGCTGGCGGAGCATCACCTCGTTGTTGACGAAGTGATTGACGTCTCCAAGCAGGTCGCCAACTCTCTGCATGATCCTGAGCACGCGGAGAATACGAAAGGTCTGCCGGAAGTCGTACAAAATTCCATTCGGAACTTTGCCAATAGCTCGATCGCGCTTGAGAAAGGCTGGATTAGCTACTGTTTGTTCGTCATCAGCAAAAATTCAGCTCTCAGCCCGGCAGAACTGCGAGAGCACAACGCAAAGCAGATGTCCAACAGGACACCGTATCTGGAAGCTCGGCGCAACATGTTGCAACAAATCTAAAGGAGTGAGGGAGCATGAGTTACGGGATTACCAGAACTGAGATCAAAGAGATCCTGTTCGATATCTTCGAACAGACCTTGGGTTTGGAACGCACCGAATTGGAGCAATCGGATACCTTCAAAGAACTGGGGATCGGATCGCTCAATGCGGTTGAACTGCTCGAAGCGATCAACGTCCGGTTCGACCTGAACCTGCCGACCAGCATCGTATTTGAATGTGCAGACCTTGAGTCTCTGGCGGTCTACATGGAAAAGCAGTTCCATACCCTCGTACAACCTGCAAAACAAGCACAGCCGACGGTATCGGCACCAACGCCGACACCGACACCGAAACCAGCACCAGCACCGACACCCACTCCGCCCGCTCGCGAAGCACGGGTCGAGACCGAGGAGATCGCCATCATCGGTCTCTCCGTCCGGAGTGCCGGGGCGAACGATCAAGAAGAATTCTGGAACCTGATTCGCGACGGGAAAAAATGCATCAGCGAAGTGAGCGATCCGAAACGACTGGAATACATCCAAGATCATTCGTCCAATCCGTTTCCGATCAACTATGGCAAGATGGACGACATCGACCGCTTTGACCCGCTCTTTTTTAATATCTCGGCCATCGAAGCTGAGAAGATGGATGTCACCCAGCGTATTTTGCTGGAAGAAGCGTACAAGTCTTTAGAAGATGCCGGCTACACCCCGACGCAGCTGCGCGGGCAGCCCGTCGGCACCTTTATCGGCACCGCCGGTTCCTCGGCGCTCGCTCAAGATTTTTCCCATTATTCCATGCTCGGATATGACATCAGCATCCTCGCGGCTCGCATGGCGTACTATCTGGATCTGAAAGGGCCGGCGCTGGCGGTGAACACGGCCTGCTCCTCTTCGATGGTGGCGATCGACCTGGCCTGCCAGCAGTTGAAGAGCGGGGAGATCAACCTCGCCATCGCAGGCGGAATCACGGTCTACAGCCATCCGGGCTCGTTCATCTCCATGCACAACGCCGGGATGCTGTCTCCTAATGGCGAGTGCCGTCCATTTGACGATGGAGCGAACGGCATCGTTGTAGGCGACGGCGTCGGGGTCTTGATTCTCAAGCGCCTCTGCGATGCCGAGCGGGACAACGACCACATCTACGGCATCATCCGAGGCAGCGGCACCAACCAAGACGGCCAGACCTCCGGCATCACCGCGCCGAGCTTCCTCGCGCAGAGCCAGCTGCAAGAATCGATCTACCGCAAGTACGAGATCGACGTGGAAGACATTCAATACATTGAAGCGCATGGCACGGGCACCAAGCTTGGCGATCCGATCGAGATTCACGCCCTTAACAACACCTTCCGCAAATTCACGACTCAGACAGGCTTCTGCGGAATCGGTTCGCTCAAGGCGAACATTGGTCACACGACGGCTGCAGCAGGCGTGCTCGGCGTGATCAAAGTCTTGATGAGCATGAAGCATGGAGAGATGCCACCCTCCATCCAGTATGCACAGGGCAACAAGCACATCGACTTTGCCAACAGCCCGGTCTTTGTCAACACAGCTCGTCGCGAGTGGACGCCAAATCGAAATGGCAAGCGCCTGGCTGCCGTAAACTCGTTCGGCTACAGCGGCACGAATGCCCATATGGTGATTGAAGACTATTCCAATCCGTCGCGTGCGGTTGCAGCGCCGATCAACGAAGCGATGCCAGGTCTGTTCGTGCTGTCGGCCCAAAGTGCAGAATCGCTGCAAGCCAATGCCGATGCCGCGCTCCGCTACCTCCGCTCTCACCCGGACGTCTCGCTCCCCGACTTCCTGTACACCTATCAAGTGGCGAGAGAGAGCATGGCACAACGGCTTGCCATCGTTGTCAAAGACCGGGACCAGCTGATCGGCCAGCTCGAACGCTACCTAGCAGGGGCCGGCAAGTCTGGAGAAGTCTTCGTGGGCACCGTCGGCAAGAACGGCAGCGTCAACGTTATCAATCTGGCCGACACCGAAGAGGGACAGGCGTTCCTCCTGAGTCTGCTGCACAACTGCAAGCTCAAGACGATTGCAGAACTGTGGGTCAACGGCAACCGGATCGACTGGGAAGGGCTCTACCCGGCGGGGACGGTCAAGCGACTGACCGGACTGCCGACCTATTCGTTTGCGCAAGAGCGCTACCCGTTGCCTGCGTTTCAAATCGTGCAGACAGGCTTCGGCAAGCAGGGAAAATCTGCCGTCAACGCCTTGCATCCGCTGCTCCATCGCAACACGTCAGACCTGAACGAAATGCGCTACAGCACCGTCTTCGCCGGCGAGGAGACCTTCCTTCGCGATCGGATGGTGCCGGAATTCGCCCTGTTGGAGATGGCGCGCGCGGCTGTGGAACAGGCGTCCGGCGCTCTAAAGGAAGGTCGCACACGCCTTTGTTTGCAAAATATCGTCTGGGAGTCGCCGCTCGCAGTGGGTGCTGACGGGTCGCAGGTGCACATCGCACTGTACCTGGCCGCTAATGGCGAGATCTCCTTTGAGATCTACAATGACGAGGAAGAGCTGCACGCATCAGGAAGCGCCTTGCTGACAGAGGACGAAGCGCCACTCCTCGATGCGTCCACCTTGCAGGAGCGGGGCGCGCGCGTCACGCTGCCGATGGTGCCTTCGCAGTTTCTGCTCCATCCGCACTTGCTGGATACCGTGCTGCAAGGGAGTGTGCCCGCCACCTTGCAAGAGGTCGCGATCTATGCCCCTTGCCCTCCCTCCATGTGGGTTGTGGCAGACGACGGCAACTTCACGTTCTGCGACGAACAAGGCAAGGTCTGTCTGCAAATCAGCGGTCTGCAAACGCAGAAGAACCGCCCGCAAGCGGTCTCTCCATCCGCCGAGCCGTTTGCCTTGATGACCTTTGAGGAGATCTGGCAAGAAAAAGCTCGAAACAACCACGCGCCTTCCAACTTGAACACGCTGCTCTGCTTCCTCTCGAATGCGGAGGCTCAGCGTGCGGTCGTGGAAGCGGTGCAAGCGCGAAGCCCGCAGACGCAGGTCCTTTTCGTCGCGCAAGAGACATCCTGTCAGCAGGCGCTCCGCAGCGTCCAAGAACAGCAGGGGGAAGTTGATGCCTTGCTCTACCTCTGGCCGCTGGAAGACGCTTCGCTCGTGGAGGACACGAAACCGATCCTCGACATCGTACAAGCCCTTGCGACGACGAAGCTTAAAGCCAAGAGCCTGATGCTCGTCGGCCAGCACCGAAATGCGACCGAGCGTGCGTTCCTTGAATCATGGATCGGCTTTGAGCGCTCCTTGGGCTTGGTGCTCCCGGATACCCGAGCGGCTGTCGTGATGCAAGAAGCCGGGGCCGTTTCCTTGCAGGAGAACATGCATCTCCTTCTAGACGAGCTTAATGCTTCCAAAATCGAAAGCGTCCTCTACCAAAACGGCAAGCGCCACGTCTGCAAGGTACAGCCGACCCGCATCCAAGCCGGCTCTTCCACCTTGCTGAAATCGGGCGGCACTTACCTGATCACCGGCGGTCTGGGCGGTCTGGGCTACTTGCTCGCCGAGCATCTGGCTGGCAAACACACGGTCAACCTGATCCTGACCGGGCGCTCGGCGCTCGATGCTGCCAAACAGGCGAAGATCGAAGCGCTTGAAAAACGAGACAGCCGCGTCTTCTATCTGCAAGCGGACGTCTGTGACCGCACGCGTATGGAGGAGGGGCTTGCAGAAGCCAGGTCGCAGTTCGGCCGTGTTCACGGCGTCCTGCACGCAGCCGGCCTCGTCGGAGCCGAGAGCATTCTCGACAAGGATGACCGCCGGTTCCAGCAAGTGCTCGACCCGAAGGTCAAAGGAACGCTTCTGCTCGACGAACTGCTGCAAGGGGAGCCGGAACTTGATTTTACCTGCTACTTCTCCTCTTCATCGGCGATCATCGGGGACTTCGGCTCGTGCGACTATTCGATTGCCAACCGCTTCCAAATGGCCTATGGCGAGCTGCGCAACGGGACAACATTCGTCATCAACTGGCCGCTTTGGAAAGCTGGGGGCATGCATTTTGAGAAGAAAGAAAACACGGAAGCCTACTTCAAGACCAGCGGGCAACGCTTCTTGGAAGTGGAAGAGGGCCTTGCAATTTTTGACCGCATCCTGTCGCAGAACCGCACCCAGCATCTTGTGATGGTCGGCCAGCCGAGCCGCATCGAACGCATGCTGGGCCTCGCGAAGTCGGCAGCGCCCACTCCGGTGCCCGTGCATTCCGGCAGAAACACCTCTTGCGGCAAGGGAAGACGTCCGGAGATGAAAGGATTCACGCTCGAACAGTGCGTGGGGTGGGATCTCAAAGAGCAGATCAGCTCCGTTCTCAAGATTCCGCGCACCAAACTGGACGTCGAGGAGAACTTGGCCGATTTCGGGTTTGATTCGATCAGCTTGGCCGAGTTTGCCGGTTTCCTGTCGAAACACTACAGCATTGCCGTGACGCCAGCCTTGTTCTTTGATCATTCCACGATCAGAGCTCTGACCCAGTTTTACGCGGTCACACATAGGGAGGCAATGCGGGACTTCTACCAAGAGCAAGCGGCATCCACACCGGCGATCGCGTCAGCACCTGTCGCTCCAATCGTCAGCACCCCGTCCAAGCGCCCTTCGCGCAAAAAGACCGGCAAGGCGCGATTCGCGCCCGGAGGAGCGGTGCGCAGTGCGCAGGAGCCGATTGCCATTGTCGGGATCAGCGGCAGATTCCCGCAGGCGAGCAACGTGCAGGAACTGTGGAAAAACATCCGAGACGGGAAGGAAGCGATCACGGCCGTCCTGTCTGACCGCTGGGACTGGCGGGAAGAGAAGGGCATGGGCAAATGGGGCGGATTTGTCCCGGACGTGGATCGCTTCGATCCCTTGTTCTTTAAGATCTCGCCCAAAGAAGCGGAGTACATCGATCCGAAACAGCGCCTGTTCCTGCAGGAAGCATGGCATGCGCTGGAAGATGCCGGCTATATGGGCGAGCGCATTCGTGGAACCGCATGCGGCGTCTATGTCGGGGTGGAAGAGGGAGAGTACGGGTTCTTGGCCGGAGAGGACAGTCCGCTGAACAGCAACCAGAACGCCACGCTCGCGGCCCGCATCTCCTATGCGCTCAACCTCAAGGGCCCGAACATGGCGATCACCGCCGCCTGCTCGTCCGGTCTCGTCGCGATTCACCAAGCCTGCCAAGCCCTGCGCCAAGGCGAATGCGACATGGCGCTGGCCGGCGGTGTCAGCCTGTTGGTCTCGCCGATGATCCACAACGGCATGGGCAAGCTCGACATGCTCTCCCCGGATGGCACCTGCTTTGTGTTCGACGGGCGTGCAAATGGCCTGGTGCCGAGCGAAGCGGTAGCTGTCGTCGTGCTCAAGCCGCTTAGCAAAGCGCTGGAGGATGGCGATCAGATCTACGGCTGCATCAAGGGCAGCGCCGTCAACTACGACGGCCAGACCAACGGCATCACCGCGCCGAGCCCTGCGAGCCAAGCAGACCTGCTTCATCAAGTCTACAAGCGCTTCAGCATCAACCCGGCCGACATCCAGTTTGTGCTCTCCCACAGCGTCGGTTCCAGATTGGGAGACCCCATCGAGGTGCAGGCGCTCACTAACGCCTTCCGCCGACACACTGACCGGACGCAATACTGCGCGCTCGGCTCGATCAAGCCGTTGATCGGGCATACGTTCGCCGCATCCGGCGTCGTCAGCTTGATCTCCATGCTGATGGCGATGAAAGAGCGGACGATTCCGGCTCTGCACAACTATGAATCGAGCAACGACTACATCAACCTGACAGACAGCCCGTTCGTGATTTATACCAAGAACAGATCGTGGACCACAGCCGATGAGCGCCCGCGCCTCGGTGCAGTCAGCACGACCGGCATCAGCGGCACGAACGCGCATCTTGTAGTCGAAGAATACATCCCGGCGCAGCAAGAGGCGGTCGATCAAGAACCGACGGAACCACCGCAGATCATCGTCCTCTCCGCGAAGAATCGCGAGCGTCTGGACGAGGTTGCCGCACAGCTGCTCGCGTTCCTCGAAGCCGACGAGAGCTTGAAGCTGCCTGACATCGCGCACACGCTGCAAGTCGGCCGTGACGAGATGGAGGCGCGACTTGCGATGGTGGTACAAAGCCGCGACGAGCTGATGCAAGGTCTGCGAGGCTATTTGAAAAAAGGCGACGCGCCCATCGTGCTCTATCTCGGCGACCTGAACGAGTCTCATTCCGAGATCCTCGATCTTCTGGCCGTGATCACCGGAGAGACCGTTCTTCGAGCCTTGCTGGCAGAGGGTAATCTTGGAAAATTAGCCCTCTACTGGGCGAAAGGCGGCAAGATTCCTTGGGAAGCGCTGCAAGGCGGAGCATCCGCTCGTCGCATCTCCTTGCCGACCTATCCGTTTGAGCGCCGCCGCTGCTGGCTGACCGCTCCGACAATCGCAAGACGAGAGCTGACAACGCAGAGCCTGCCAGCAGTTGCTGCAGCTTCTGCTTCCGAGGCGGCTCCCGTCTCGGAGGAACAGGACCTCGCCATCGCGGAGGATCTGCAGGAGCGAGTCATCGGCATCATCTCCGAACTGGTGGGTCTCAAGCCTGCGGAGCTTAAGGTGAACAAGCCGCTCGACCACTACGGGTTTGACTCGATTCTGTTCATGCAGCTGCTGCAGCAGATACAAACGCAGATCGACCCATCTTTCTCATTCGTCAAACTGAGCGATTGCCGATCGATGGAAGACCTGATTCGAGAGCTGGTTCCCAATGGGACGACCAAGGCGAAGCCTAAAGCGGAGATCGTGAGCCAGACTCCCACACCGCCGCAAGCACCGCTCGCAGCACCGCCGGCCCACAAGCCCGTGCAGACCAGCTTGCCGCAGTTCCCGGAACTCGTCCTGCTGAACCAAGCCACGGAAGGTCGTCCGATCTTCTGGATGCACGGGACGGCTGGCGGCGTCGGCATCTACTCGATGATCGCCAAAGTGAGCAACCGACCCTTCTACGGCATCAAAGCGCGTGGTTGGATGAGCAACCGCACCCCGATCCGAGGCATCTACGCGATGGCCGCGTATTACGTGCACATCATTCAGAGCGTGCAGCCGGAAGGGCCGTATGACTTCGGTGGCTATTCGCTCGGCGGCCTTCTCGCCTACGAAGTGGCCCGTCAATTGCAGGAACTCGGGCAAAAGGTGAACTCCATCATGTTCCTCGACACCTTGTATTCGGACAAAATCTACACCAAGACCATTTTGCCGGAAGCGATGTTCAATAGAAAAACCGCGATCCTGCAGTCGGTCAACATGTCCCTGCTCACCGAGATTCAGCACGAGCCGGAGAAGATTCCGACCACATTGATTCACCGTGATGATCTGGACCCGACACTCTCGGATGAGGAATATTCCAAGCAGCTGTTGACCCTGGCCCGCGAGCGCGGCTACAAGCGCACGGAAGACTACCTGAACACCATGATTCAGAGTAGTTCTGACGTGCAGGAAGCGATCGACCGCAGCGGATTTACCATCTTGCCGTTGACCTATCCGCAAGAGGTCAGCGCCTATTTCTTCCGCAACAAAAGCGGCTCGTTCCTCGGGGCACTGGAACCGTACTTCAAAGTCAAGACGAGCCCCGTATTCGACCAAGGGGATTATTGGTCCGAATTTGAACGTCAGATCGACGATTTCCACCTATTCGACATTGACTCGTCCAACCACATGATGCTGCTCTCGGAACCAAAAGCAGCTGCATCGATCCTTGCTTTCAGCCAAGAGCTCTACTCCGCATTCGGGCTGGACCCGACGTTCCTTGTAACGTTTGCCAACGAGCATCGCAGTTGCGTCGGCACCACTTCATAACGCCAAAAAGGGATTCTCACGCGGGTCGTGAGAATCCCTTTTTTTGTCTTCAAAATTAGTCTTTTTTGATTGCGAAGGTCAGTTCCGCTTCAGCGGCCAGCTCGCCGTCGACATAAGCAACGGCCTGTCCTTTGCCGATGACGCCTTTGAGTTTCGTGATCGAGACTTCGATGCGCAGTTGGTCGCCCGGAACGACTTGGCGGCGGAAGCGAGCACCGTCAATACCTGCCAGGAAGGCGATCTTGCCTTTAAAGTCCGGCACGCTCAACATTGCGACTCCTCCAACCTGTGCCATTGCCTCGACGATCAGCACCCCCGGCATCACCGGAAATCCTGGGAAATGCCCTTGGAAAAACGGTTCGTTGATGCTGACATTCTTGAATGCAAACAGCGCCCGCACCTGTTCTTCCTCCGTATGATCGATCTGCAACGCAATCCCGAGGCCGCCGGCCTGGGTGACCATCTCCGCCGTCTCCTCAATCGTTTCCGTACGCCCGAGGTCCGAGCTATGCCCGCGCACGCGACCCGTGCAATACAACTGCTTCAAAGCGAAGAAGGGTACCACCTTTCGGTTCGTCGTATGATTGAACCCGAAAGTGTCATTGGGCAACTGAAAAGTAACCGGGGATTCTGGCGTTATCTGCTTCGTGGCTTACCCAAAGTGAGTCTTGAGGTCGGGTGGCTTTCGCTTGCCCACAATTTGCTCAAGTGGGCAACGCTGAAGCAAAAGCGCAAGTTCTGGGGCTAGTTTAGCCCCGAAACTCGCGCTTTTTTTATCTCATTCAAAATTCGAAGCGGTAAGGGCATCACAAGGTAGATAAAAAACTACTTTTGGGACAGCCCATTTTTTCTTGTTTTTACCTGCTGCGTCGTGACTATCTGATTCCTGTTTTTCTCATACTAAAAGGGAAACGAACCCAAAGTACAGATAAAGGACTGATGACGGATGGATACGACGCAGCGGCAGCCTCTCTATTTGCGTTTGCGCAAGCGGATTGGGATACGTCCCGAGAAGGAAGTGACGCTCGGGCAGGCGGCGAGGCTGCTTGGCGAGTCCGAAGAGCAGGAACAGCGCCTCGGCCAGCTCGTTCTATATCGTCACAGCAAGCCGGACGGCAACCGCGTCGTCATCGATTTGCTGCAAATTGTCAGCCGGCTGCGCGAGCTGGAGCCTGGTCTGTCTATTGAAGCCTATGGCGATCCGCAGGTGCTGGTTATGATTGCGGATAAGCCGCCAAAGCCGCGCATTCCGCTGCTGATTTTTTCATGGCTGCTGCTGTTTTTCGGCGCAGGTCTGGCGATTATGAACTTCCATACGGATGTCAGTATGAAGGAGGTCCATATTCGGATCGTCGAGCTGATAACCGGAGAGCATAATGAACATCCGCTTTGGTTTCAAATTCCATATTCCTTCG
Organism: Paenibacillus sp. R-74696; assembly: GCF_055814915.1. Lineage (NCBI taxonomy): Bacteria > Bacillati > Bacillota > Bacilli > Caryophanales > Paenibacillaceae > Paenibacillus > Paenibacillus sp. R-74696. The sequence continues at coordinate 215,797 of NZ_JBPULM010000030.1, read as the reverse complement.
GCATTGGGCTTGGCATGGTGCTGTTTTTCAACCATCTGTTCCGAAAAAAATTCAATGAAGAGCCGAATCCGCTAGAAGTAGAGCTGTTCACCTACCAGGAAAATGTGAACGCCTATGTTATCGCCGACGAGATGCGTAAAAAAAATGATCGTCAAACCGCTCGGAGTGAGGACGATGCTTGATTGGCCGATTCATGCGTTTATTGTCATGCTGGGCTTATCGGGAGGGCTTGCGGTAGGCAGCGGACTGGTGGCGCTGCTAACAGTGCTGGATCTTATTCCGCGATTGGCCCAAATTGCCTTTGCCTACAGCCTGTCCATTTGGTTTGAAACGGCGGTAATAAGCGGTGCGGTTTATTGGACATTCGCAGATTTTTTCGATTGGAAGCTTTCGCTTGCGGGCATTACGTCACAGATTGCTGTTGGGCTGCTCAATGGCATTTTCGTCGGCTTGCTTGCGGCGGCGCTGACGGAAGTGCTGAATGTGTTTCCCATCCTCGCCAAACGCATCCATCTGTCGGACTATTTAGTTGGCCTTGTGATGGCGATGGTGCTTGGCAAAACGCTCGGGTCGCTGCTGGACTGGCTTTGGTATCAATGGTAGGGAAATGGTAGAGAATGAGCAGGGCTATGCTGGAGAACTGAGGTGAAGGAAGAGGATGGATAAGGATCAAGAGCAGCACAATGAAACGGGGCAAGATTACAAGCAGGCGAGCATTCCTGGCTTGATGAAGCTGGGAAATGAGCCAGACACCGAAGCGGGCAGGGAGAAGCATTCTTCCGGTAAAAGAGAGCGAGGCTGGCGGCAGGTGAAGGGGTTTCTTCATGCCCAGCAGCTTGCTGGCGGGGAGAAGGAGAACCCGCACGTGGAGAGTAGAAGCGACCACCAGCAAAATAGGGAGGAAGGGCAGCATGGCCACGATCAGCCGCTGCATGCCCGTGCCAAAGTGCAAGAAAGCAGGCAGGGACAGCGGCAAACGCAGGAACGAGGGAAGTCGCAAGGCAAAGAGCAAGGGCAGGATGGTCGCGAGGAGCGGATTCCTTCGGATTTGGATGATGTATTGGAGCGGCTGAAAAATGAGCTTGGCTACGGCAGCAGCTTCGATGTTGTTGTTCGGGAAATGATATTCGGCGAGCGGCGAGTCGCGTTCGTGTTTATGAACGGTCTAGCAAAGGATACGCTGCAAACAGAAGTGCTGAAGCGGCTGACCTACTTGCAGCCGGATGATTTATCATCCGATGCGCTGCATGCCTTTCTCGATATGTATGTGCCAGCATCCCAGGTCAAGTCCGAGCAGGACTGGAATAAGCTGCTGACGGGCATTCTCTCTGGCGGAACGGCGCTGTTCATCGACAAGGAAGCAACGGCGCTGCTTATTGACGCCAAAAACTTTCCGGCACGCTCGCCGGACGAGCCAAGCCTGGAGCGGGTCGTCAGAGGCAGTCGCGACGGCTTCGTCGAAACGTTGATGATGAATATTTCGCTTGTAAGGCGCAGGCTGCGTGATCCGCAGCTTCGTTACGAGCTGGTGCAGATTGGCGAGCGCACGCAGACGGATGTATGTATCGCCTACATTGCTGATTTGGTAGACAAGGAATTGCTTAAATCCGTTAAGGAAAAAATTTCGCTGGTCAAGGTAGACGGCATTCCGCTTGCCGACAAGCAGCTGGAGGAGGCGACCGTTAAACGGGGCTGGAGCCCATTCCCGCTCGTCCGTTATTCGGAGCGTCCGGATGTTGTGGCCTCGCATTTGCTGGAAGGAGCGGTTGTCGTCTTCGTGGACACATCGCCCAGCGTCATGATTTTGCCGACGACATATTTCGATCTTATCCAGCATGTTGAGGAAAATCGCCAGACGCCGTTTATCGGCACCTATCTGCGCTGGGTACGGTTTATTGGCATATTCGCCTCGCTTTTTCTGCTGCCGCTCTGGCTGCTGTTCGTTATCCATCCGGAGCTGAAGCCGCAGGCGCTGGAGTTTCTAGGGCCATCGAAAACCGGCAAGCTACCGCTGCTCGTACAATTTCTACTGGCGGAGGTTGGTGTCGATCTGCTGCGGCTCGCCTCGGTGCATACGCCAACTTCGCTGGCGACGGCAATGTCGCTCGTATCAGCTATTCTCATTGGCGATATTGCGGTCCAGACGGGCATTTTCGTCAATGAGGTCATTTTGTATATGTCGGTTGCGGCTATTGGGATGTTTGCGACGCCGAGCTATGAGCTGGGGCTGGCGAACCGCATTGTCAGGCTTGTGCTCATTACGCTTGTGGCAGCCTTTCAGGTGCCGGGCTTCATTGTTGGGACGACGGTTATCCTGCTGTTTTTGTGCATGGAGCGTTCGTTCAATCGTCCCTACATGTGGCCGTTTATTCCGTTTGATTTCCGGGCGATGATGAATATCATTTTCCGGACGCCCGTGCTGCAAAATCGCAAGCGGCCCAATCTGCTGCGGCCCCAGCAGCTCGATAAAATGCCCGAAACGGAGTAAAGCCGTAAATAATGCAAATGACTTGTTAAATTATCCATTACGCTTGCGGGTAGATTGCGATATACTGTTGCTATTGGTGTAAATCGAATCTATTCACGTATGGAGGAATAATAACAATGTACTTGCACGGAACGAGCAAAGTTAATGCCCAGGGGCATTTGGAAATCGGCGGCTGTGATGTAACGGAGCTGGCGAAAGAATATGGTACGCCGCTATATATTGTCGATGAGGCGTTAGTGCGAAAGCGCGCGAATGAATATGTGACCGCTTTTCAAAAATCCGGCCTGCAATTTCAAGTGGCCTATGCAAGCAAAGCATTCAGCACAATGGCAATGTGTGCGCTTGCCGAGCAGGAAAACCTGTCGCTTGACATCGTTTCCGACGGAGAGCTGCACACGGCGCTGAAAGCGGGCTTCCCAGCAGCGCGCATTCACTTCCACGGCAACAATAAATCGCCGGATGAAATCAATATGGCGCTGGATGCAGGCATCGGCTGCTTCGTAGTAGATAACTCTACTGAGCTTAAAGTGCTTAATGCGCTGGCGAAGGACAAAGGCTTGACGGTTAAAATTTTGCTGCGGATTACGCCGGGTGTTGAGGCGCATACGCATGACTATATTTCCACGGGCCAACAAGATTCCAAGTTCGGCTTCGATTTGACGAATGGCGCGGCTAAACTGGCGATTAAGGAAGCGATGGAGCTGTCCAATCTGGATGTGCTTGGCGTTCATTCCCACATCGGCTCGCAAATTTTTGAAGTAGACGGCTTTAAGATGGCTGTTGAGAAAATGTCGGCGTTTGCAATTGAAATTCGCCAAGACCTTGGCTTGACGTTCCAGGTTATCAACCTTGGCGGCGGCTTCGGCATCCGTTATGTAGACGGAGATTCCCCGCTTCCAGTTGCTCAATACGTTGCAGCGATTACGGATACGCTCATTTCCAGCTTTACGGCAGCGGAATTCCCGCTTCCTGAAATTTGGGTTGAGCCGGGCCGCAGCATCGTTGGCGATGCAGGCACAACGCTTTATACAGTTGGAACTAGCAAGGAAATTCCAGGCGTGCGCAAATATATCGCTGTAGATGGCGGCATGATGGATAACCCGCGTCCGGCGCTTTATCAATCCGTTTATGAAGCGGTGCTTGCAAATCGTGCGAACGAGGCAAGCGAAGAGACGGTTACCGTAGCGGGCAAAGCTTGCGAAAGCGGCGACAAGCTCATTATTGATTTGGAATTGCCGAAAGCAAACAGCGGCGATCTGCTTGCAGTATTTTGCACAGGCGCTTATAATTATTCGATGGCGAGCAACTACAACCGTTTCCGCCGTCCAGCTGTCGTATTTGTCAAAGATGGCGTGTCTGATCTCGTCGTTCAGCGCGAATCTTTGGACAATATTGTCGGCAATGACTTGCTTCCGGCAAGACTTCGCAAAACAGCCCTTGCGAAATAAGGGTTAAATTTGGTAACGTAGTCTTATTCGGATATAGAAAGGTAGATGTTTAATAGATGGCAAAACAAGCGAAAATTACAATGGCAAACGGAGCAGAGGTTATAATTGACCTCTTTGATCAAGATGCGCCTAACACAGTTGCAAACTTTGAGAAGCTTGCCAACGATGGTTTTTATAATGGTTTGACTTTCCACCGCGTAATCCCGGGCTTCGTTGCTCAAGGCGGCTGCCCTACTGGCAACGGCACTGGCGGACCTGGCTACACAATCAACTGTGAAATCAACCCAAACAAGCATGAGCGCGGTTCCCTTGCAATGGCGCATGCTGGACGCAACACAGGCGGAAGCCAATTCTACATCGGCTATGCTCCACAGCCGCATCTGGATGGCGGACACACTGTATTTGGCAAAGTAGCTAAAGGCATGGAGCATGTTGACACGTTCCGCCAAGGCGAAAAAATGGAAAAAGTTGAAATTGTAACGGTTTAATCGTTGCTAGAAGGCCGCTTGTTTTTCCGATTGGTCGGGGGAACGAGCGGCTTTTTTTATAAAAGGCTCAAACATTATGACTGCTAATTGAGAATCAGAATCGAAAACTCTTGCTTTTTCAATTTTGCGGTGGTAACATTTCATCAGAGTTACATTTTAAAAGTAAGTGACTATAAGAAAAACGCCTGACGGCGTTCTTTCTATTAGACGCCATCGTTTTGGCGAAACGTATAGAAAAAAATAATACAGTGGCTTTCCTTCGGGGTCGGGTGAAAATCCCAACCGGCGGTGATCAGGAGGCTGTCTAAGCGCTTGGAACGTTGAAGCGACAGATATGCTGCCTGTCAGTCCGTGACCCGTATACAATGAATTCAGAGCGTGTGAACGCATGAACGGATTGTGTACGGCTGACCTGGTGCAATTCCGGGACCGACAGTACAGTCTGGATGGGAGAAGGAGACACTTTCAAGGCGTGATTTCATGCTTATTTGCTTGCACTTTTTTTGCTGGGCAATTAGGTCTGTTAAAATCGATTATTTGTGTACTTGAAAGCGGGTCTCTAGGATATACTCTCATCTCCGTTGGCTATGTTGCTAATGGAGGTTTTTTGCGTTCATGGATATTTTGAATGACAGTTATTATATGAGCTTAGCACTGGATATGGCAGAGAAGGCGGCTGGACAGACGGATATTAATCCAATCGTCGGCTGCGTCGTTGTAAAGGAAGGCCGAATTATCGGCATTGGTACACATCTCAAGCGGGGAACCGGGCATGCTGAGGTGCATGCGCTGCAAATGGCGGGCGAAGAAGCGGAAGGTGCTACTGCGTATGTAACGCTGGAGCCTTGCAGCCATTTTGGCAAGACGCCGCCTTGCTGCGAGCGGCTTATTGATGCCAAGGTGGCAAGGGTGGTCGTTGCAACGACCGATCCGAACCCACAGGTAGCTGGGCGGGGCATTGAACGGCTGAAGGAATGCGGCATTGAGGTTGAGGTGGGCCTTCTAGGGGAACGTTCCAACCAAATGAATGAAAAATTTAATAAATACATTACGACGAAGCTGCCGTTTGTCACCCTTAAGACAGCGAGCACGCTCGATGGCAAAATTGCTTCCCGCACCGGCGACAGCAGATGGGTAACGGGCAGTGCTGCAAGGGAGCAGGTGCATACGCTGCGCCATCAGCATATGGGTATCATGGTCGGTATCGGCACCGTTCTTGCAGACGATCCGCAGCTCACGACAAGAGCAGACGTACCGGCGCTGCATCCGGTGCGTATTGTCATCGACAGCAGCCTGAAGCTGCCGCTCACCGCGCGCGTGGTCACGGATCGGACAGCAAGAACGATCGTCATTGCGACTGAGCAGGCGGGTGACGCCAAGGCGCAGGAGCTGCTGGCTGCTGGCGTCGAGCTCATTCGGGCAGGCACCGGAGAGCAGGTTGATTTGCCGGAAGCGATGAGAAAGCTTGGCGAGCTGGAAATAGGGTCGATTTTGCTGGAAGGCGGAGGTAAGCTCAATGGTGCAATGCTAACAGCAGGACTCATCGATAAAATCATGATTTACATGGCTACCAAAATCATTGGCGGAGCAGCAGCTCCCGGCACCTTTGATTTTGAAGGCTTTGAAAAAATGGCGCAGGCTATTGAACTGGAGCGCACGCAGGTGGAGCAAGCGGGAGCTGATATTTGCATAAGCGGCTACCCGGTCTACCGTCATGTTTAGAGAGGAGGGTTAGCCGTGTTTACGGGTCTGATTGAAGAAGTCGGGAAGCTGAAGCGGGTGGTCAAGCAGGGCGAGGCTATGGTAGTAACGATTGCCGCCTCCCGCGTCCTCGAAGGTGTGGCGCTGGGCGACAGCATAGCCGTAAACGGCGTTTGTCTGACGGTCATCTCCTTTACAGGCAGCACCTTTGACGCTGATGTAATGCCGGAGACATACCGGCGCTCCAATCTTCACCAGCTAAAGCCCGGTGAACAGGTCAATCTGGAGCGCGCGATGCTGGCTGGAGGGCGCTTTGGCGGTCATATGGTGCAGGGGCATATTGACGGCACAGGCGTCATTGCAAAAAGGGCAACCGACGCCAATGCTGTTATATTCAGTATTAAGCTGAACGATGCGGCAACGCTGAAATATGTCATTCCGAAAGGTTCGATCGCCATTGACGGCATCAGCCTAACGGTTGTTGGCACGAATGATTCGGGCTTCTCGGTGTCCGTCATCCCGCATACGCTTGGCGAAACGGCTTTGCTCGATAAGCGCATAGGCGATTCCGTTAATATCGAATGCGATATGATTGGCAAATATGTGGAGCATTTGCTGCATTTCAAGCCAGCTCGCGAGGCTGGGGCGACTTCCGGCAGCAAAGCTGGCACGGCAAGCGGAGCGAAGCTGAGCACTGCTTTTTTAAGTGAAAATGGATTTATGTAATAACGAATAGATGTTTAGTTGAAGTGGTGAACGATCAGGGAGGGAAGCTTTATGGGACAGCAGGATCAGCCTTTGGAGAAATCATTGTTTAATACGATTGAGGAAGCGCTTGAGGATTTGCTGCTTGGCAAGCCCGTTATCGTTGTAGATGATGAGGATCGTGAAAATGAAGGCGACCTCATTGCGCTGGCCTCAATGGCGACGCCTGAAGTGATCAATTTTATGATTACGAAGGCCCGCGGGCTTGTGTGCGTTCCGATTACCGCAGAGCGGGCGGAGCAGCTTGAACTGCCGCCGATGGTAGCACGCAATACGGATTTTCATGGAACGGCATTTACCGTTTCCGTTGACCATATTTCCACAACGACCGGCATCTCTGCGCATGAGCGCTCCGAGACGGTCAAGTCGCTCATTGACCCGAATACGAAGGCGGCGGATTTCCGCAAGCCGGGCCACATTTTTCCGCTGATTGCGAAAGATGGCGGCGTGCTCAGACGGGCAGGCCACACAGAGGCGGGTATTGATCTGGCCTTAATGTGCGGCTCAGAGCCCGCAGCGGTCATTTGCGAAGTCATTAATGAAGACGGCACGATGGCAAGATTGCCGGATCTTGTTGAGTTTAAGCATGAGCATGATCTCAAGCTTATTACAATCCAAGAGCTGATTGTATACCGCAATGCGAAGGAAAAGCTCGTTGAGCGAGTCGTTGAGGTTAATATGCCGACGGATTTCGGAGATTTTAAAGCGATTGGTTTTACGAATGATATAGACGGCAAGGAGCATGTCGCTTTTGTAAAAGGCGAGATTGATCCGGAAAGCCCGCTGCTTGTGCGCGTGCACTCGGAATGCTTGACGGGCGATGTATTCCATTCGCATCGCTGTGATTGCGGACCGCAGCTTGCGGCAGCGCTGACGCAGATTGAGGAAGCGGGCAATGGCGTGCTGCTCTATATGCGCCAAGAAGGACGCGGAATCGGCCTAATCAACAAGCTCAAAGCTTATGTGCTTCAGGAGCAGGGGCTCGATACGGTCGATGCCAATTTGCAGCTTGGATTTGCGCCGGACTTGCGCGACTACGGCATTGGAGCACAAATTTTGCGCGATCTCGGCATTCGCAAAATGCGCCTGCTCACCAACAACCCGCGCAAAATTAAAGGGCTGGAAGGCTACGGGCTTGAAGTTACCGAGCGTGTGCCGATTCAAATGGAAGCGAATAAGGACAATGACCGTTATTTGCGGACCAAGCAAGCGAAGCTCGGCCATCTGTTTGATTTTCAGGATCAAAATCAGGAACAAAAGTAATATTACACGCATTATAAAAACCAATTGGGAGGAATTTAATTATGCCACATGTATATGAGGGACATTTAGTTTCGGAAGGCTTGCGTTACGGAATCGTTGTTGGAAGGTTTAATGAATTTATTGCCGGCAAGCTGCTTAGCGGAGCGCTTGATGCATTTAAACGCCATGGTGCATTGGATAACGAGGTTGAGGTTGCTTGGGTACCGGGAGCTTTTGAAATTCCGCTTATCGCGCAAAAGATGGCAGAGAGCGGCAAATACGATGCGGTTATTACGCTAGGCGCCGTTATTCGGGGGTCAACACCGCATTTTGACTACGTGTGCAACGAGGCGGCAAAAGGAGTGGCGGCTGTTGGCTTGAAAACGGGCGTACCGACGATTTTTGGCGTATTGACGGTTGATTCCATCGAGCAAGCGATTGAGCGTGCAGGAACAAAAGCTGGAAATAAAGGGTACGAAGCTGCAGCCAGTGCAATAGAGATGGCTAATTTAACAAAATTGCTGCATAATTAAGCTTAAGGCTTGCAGCTCACGAGAAGGGCCTCTGAGAAGAGGCCTTTCTATTTTTGGCGTAACGGATGGTTGCGGTTGGTTGGCATCAGCTGTTTACGTTTACGAGTGGCGCAGCGATTTTATCGGAAGATTAGTCGGGAGGAAATGGCAGTGTCAGTGCTTTACAAGCTGGAATCTTTCGAAGGGCCTCTGGATCTGCTGCTGCATTTGATTGATAAAGCAGAAATCGATATTCATGAGGTATCAATCAACGAGATTACAGATCAGTATATGGACTATTTGAATGCAATGACGGAGATGGAGCTTGAGGTGACCAGCGAGTTTCTGGTGATGGCGGCTACACTGCTGGCCATTAAGAGCAGGCAGCTGCTGCCGAAGCCGCCCGTGTTTGAGGAAGAATATGAGGACTGGCCGGATGATGGCCTTGATCCTCGCGATGAGCTCATTCAGAAGCTCGTTGAATATCGCAAATTCAAGCAAATTGCCGAGCAGCTGCGGGAGAAGGAAACGCAGCGGAGCCTCGTTTTTTCGCGTGAGCCGGAGGACATGACCCCCTTTTTGCAGGAGCAGGACATTAACCCGCTTGAGGGCCTGCATGTGTCTGATCTGGTAGCGGCTTTTCAGCGTGCGCTCAAAAAGGCGGCGAGGCGCCAATTTGTGGCGACTGTGCAGCGGGACGAAATATCCGTAAAGGATCGGATTCGCGACATTGTTGAGGTGCTGCGGCAGTATGAGACGGTGCAGTTTTCAAAGCTGATTCGCGAAAATATGGACAAGCATGAAATCGTCGTAACGTTTTTGGCGATTTTGGAGTTGATGAAGATGAAGCATATTCGTTGTTTTCAGCATCAGCTGTTTGATGATATTGTGATTCATTGGAGAGGGGATGCGGAGGACAGTGGATTATCAGAAGTTGAAGTCGATTATTGAGGGTCTGCTGTTCATGGCAGGCGATGAAGGGCTGACGAAGCGGCAAATTGCAGATATTATGCAGTTTGATGCCGAGCTTGCTGCCGATTTGGTGTATGAGCTGCATCGGGATTTGGCTCGGGAGGAGCGAGGCGTTCAGGTAACGGAGGTTGCCGGTGCTTATCGGTTGACGACTCATCCAGATCACGCCGCTTATTTTGAGCGGATGGCCTATACGCCAACACGTTCGCAGCTATCGCAAGCAGCGCTGGAGACATTATCAATCGTTGCTTACCGCCAGCCGATTACCCGTATTGATATCGAGGAAATTCGCGGTGTCAAAACCGATAGAGCAATTCAGTCGCTCGTCTCCAAAGATTTAATTGAAGAGGTGGGCCGCGCGGAAGCAATTGGACGTCCTATTTTGTATGGCACGACCAAAGCGTTTCTCGATTATTTCGGCTTGTCCAGCATTAAAGCTTTGCCAGAGCCGAAGCATATCGATGTGGAAGACGCCCTTGAAGAACAGACACAAATGCTGTTTGAACGCATCGGCGAGCGGCAAATGACGATTGACGAGATTCCGCCGAATTAATCAGGCTTGCAGAGAATGAGATTTGACCGCCGGGTCATACTATATTCAACCCATAATAGGAAAACGGAGGAAGCACTATGCCCGGAAACCTTTACGGCTTGATGACGGCGGCAGGTCTCTTTTTTTTGTTCTTATTGCTGCTTGCCCTTGCTTCGCCGGTGCGCGTATATGGAAAGCTTAGAAGGAAGGGCGACCTTGACCATATCGATGTGCGAATTGTAGGGCTGTATGGTCTGCTGCATTATAAGGTGAAGATCCCGCAATTGAAATTGCAGGGAGCCACAATCCGGCTGCATGAGCAAATTAGCACCAAGCAGGCGGGCGTGGAGCATTCCAAGGAGCAGCAGGGGAAAATTGACGCCGAAAATGTACAGCGGTTTATTGAAAAACTGAAGCATGCGCTGGAAGTAACCGATAATTTGCGAGGCTGGGTCAAGCAGCTGCTGAAAAAGGTGCAATTGACCGAATGGAAATGGTCGACAACGGTAGGCGTTGGGGACGCGATGTGGACGGCCATGACGACTGGGGCTGTGTGGTCGATTAAAACGACGATGCTGGGCGTCATATCACAGTTCGTTTTGCTTAAAGCCGATCCGGTGCTTCAGGTGCAGCCGATGTACCAAGGGACTTATTTTCAAACAGAATGGCAATGTACGGCCAAGCTTAGCATGTTCCATGCGGTAAAATCAGGCCTTAGCTTGCTATTCAGACTCAAAAAAGGCTCGCATGGCATCACAATGTGGCACCAAATTTTGTTTAAATAATGGATGAGTACAAACTGAATATTTCGCAAAAAAGCAAAGCCGCCTCCTTAAAGAAGAGCGGGGTTTTGCTTTTTTTATTTTTAGAAGCAAAGCATAATTTTTCATCGTACTGTGCTTTTATTTCTCTGACTGAAACGCGCGGCGCCGCCAGAGGGCGGAATCAACCGTTTACGCTTAATACATACAATGTGGGGCTGCGGGAAACATTATTAGCGTAGCCTGCATTAAATTGATTTGTACAATTAGGAGGAGATGTCGTGCAAGAGCATCCAATACAAGGCCTTATGCAGACAGCAATGGAAAATATTAAAGAAATGGTCGATGTAAACACAATTGTTGGCGACCCGGTGCAAACGCCAGATGGCAGTATTATTATGCCGATCAGCAAGGTCGGATTTGGATTTGTTGCAGGCGGCAGTGATATGCGGTTCAGCGGTGACAGTTCAGCTTCGTCGAGCAGCTCCGATGACAGCCACAAGGCGGCAATAGCTGCGCCATTCGGCGGAGGAAGCGGGGGCGGTGTATCAATCACGCCTATTGCCTTTCTCGTTGTTGGCACACAAGGCGTCAAAATCGTGCCGCTCGATAATAACACGCATCTGCTGGAGCGAATTATTGATTCGACACCGTATGTTTTCGATAAAGTGCAATCCATGATGCGCAGCTCGTCCAGTGGCACGAGCCAATTAGCAGGCACCAATATGAATTCAGGCTATATGAGTACAACGGACTCAACCGTTATTTAAGGACAAAGCTGCCCGCAAGGGCAGTTTTTCATTTAAAGCACAAAATTTTATAAGCGGAGCCGATATAAATAGGGTTTTAATTATGCAAAGCGGGCATTTGTCCGCCGAGAAAAGGGTAAGCCATCTACACATTACAGTCTAATTTTGCCGAGACAAGCATACAGTGTACAAGGCGTTTAAAAGTCTGTGGGGAAGGCATTGACCTCTCATGAGTATCAGACTTACACATAGGAAAGGGGCCGCGAACAATGATTAGCAATGTGAAAATAGCTCGTATATCGCTCTTGTTAGGTTTGGCGATCTGTTTGTTAGGGACAAGCCTGCCAGCGCCAGGCTACGCGGCTGAACCAGAACCGCTGAGCACACATGCATCAGCGTCAGCGCTGATTGATGTCACCTCGGGCAGATTGCTCTATAGTGAGGACGGAGACAAGCCGATGCTTATAGCCAGCCTAACCAAAATTATGACGGCAATTGTAGCGATAGAGCATGGCAATCTGTCAGGCACCGTCAAGACGGGCAAGCGGGCGGTAGGCAAGGAAGGCTCTTCGATTTACTTGCAGCTTAATGAAGAAATGAAATTGCAGGACATGCTGTATGGCCTCATGCTGCGATCGGGAAATGATGCAGCAACCGCGATTGCAGAACATGTCGGCGGTTCAGAGGAAGGCTTTGTTATGCTGATGAATGAAAAAGCGGCTTTTCTGGGAATGACAAATTCCCAATTTAAAAACCCGCATGGCCTTGATGAGAAAGGGCATTATTCCTCAGCTAACGATCTTGCTAAGCTGACCGCTTATGCGCTCCGCAATCCTGTATTCGCCGAAATTGTCAGCACACCCGTCAAGCAGGTCCCAAACCCGCATGAGCAGTGGCAATATAAATGGGTCAACAAAAATAAAATGCTCCAAATGTATGATGGCGCAGATGGCGTTAAGACTGGCTACACGAAGCAGGCGCTGCGCTGCCTTGTCAGCTCCGCCACCCGAGGCGGTCAGCAGCTGGCAGCTGTCACGCTAAGCGATGGAGACGATTGGGCGGATCATCGCCATATGCTTGATTGGGGCTTTCAGCATTATCCGCTAGCCCAAATAGCGGGCAAAGGACAGGCGCTCACCGGCTATCCTTATGCTGTAGGGCAAACCTTCAGCTACCCCCTAACGGAGGAGGAAAAAGGCCAGCTGACTTCACGGCTTATCGTTGTAAATACAGCAACGACGCGTTATGCATTGGGCGAAAGAGGTTCGCTCGAGTGGTATATGAACGGGGCGAAAATAGGAGCTGTGCCCATCTATGATACGGGGAGCAGCAGACTTACGCTTCCAGAGCGCAGAAAGGCTGAGGCGGATGCTTTTTTCAATGATGGATTGGGGAAGAGAAGTTATTTGGCGTCTGCAGGCGAGGCTATTCGGGCTTTGTTTAAATGAAAAAGCAGCAGCTTGCCTATTTTAATCGAATCTGAAACGGCGGCTTCGTATTGAAAAGGTAGCCGCCGTTTACGCTTGACTGCTTGGGGAGGCGGGAAGCATGGTTAACTTTATTTGGCTGTTTTTAATTGTCATTAGCGTCGTCGTCGGCGCTTTTAATGGCAAAATTGATGCAGTAGCCGGAGCTGCGTTCACAGGAGCGCAAGCTGGCGTGACGATCAGCTTCGGACTGATCAGCATTATGGTGTTCTGGCTGGGCATGATGCGTATAGCAGAGGACGCAGGATTGTTGAAAAAAATGGCACAGCTGCTCGGCCCCATCGTTCGCTTCCTATTTCCGGATGTGCCCAAAAACCACCCGGCACTCGGCTATATTATGAGCAACCTGAGCGCCAACCTCTTCGGATTAGGCAACGCGGCAACGCCGATGGGCATTAAGGCGATGCAGGAGCTGCAGAAGCTGAACCCAGATCCGGCTGTCGCAACTCCAGCCATGTGTACGCTGCTCGCGTTAAATACATCCAGCATTACGCTGATTCCGACAACATTAATTGCGATTCGCATGAATTACAGCTCGGCGAATCCGGCGGAAATCGTCGGCACGACGCTCGCCGCTACGTTTATTGCTACCGCTGCGGCGATTGTGGCCGATCGCTGGTACCGGAGCAGGCAGAAGCCGCCTATTGTCAAAGGTCCGTCCCAGCCTCTTGCCCCAGCAGCCAAGCCGGGAGCAGCGGCAGCTTCGGGGGGAGGTGGCGGCGTTGCTTGACGCTTTTACCAGAGCATCGGCATGGCTGATACCTGCTATTATCGTATTTATTCCACTTTATGCGGCTTTTCGCAAAGTTCCCGTCTATGAGACATTTACTGAAGGTGCCAAGGATGGCTTCGGTACAGCCATTGCAATTATTCCCCATCTCGTCGGGATGATGGTTGCAATCAGCATGTTTCGTGCTTCTGGCGCGATGGATTTTATGATTGGCGTCGTTCGCCCGCTGTTCGATTGGCTCAGCATACCAAGCGAGGTATTGCCGCTTGCGGTGCTTAGGCCGTTAACTGGGGCAGGGTCGCTTGCTTTTACCGCAGATCTGATTCAAACCTATGGGCCGGATTCGATGATTGGGCGAATTGCTTCTACTATTCAAGGAAGCACGGATACGACGCTTTATGTGCTAACCGTTTATTTTGGAGCTATCGGAATCCGAAAAACCAAATATGCGCTTAAAGTGGGCTTGTTTTCCGATCTGGTCGGTTTTTTAGCAGCAATTTTCATTTGCATGTACATATTCGGTTAACAGCGCTTGTGCTTTGCGCCTCATATCGTTATGATAAAGTTTGAGGTGAAAGTATTGGAACGTTTACAGAAAATATTAGCGCAAGCGGGCATCGCATCCCGGAGAAAATGCGAGGAAATGATTTTGGCTGGAGTGGTTGAGGTCAATGGCGAGAAAGTGACCGAGCTCGGTGTGAAAGCGGACCCTGCTGTAGATGTCATTCTTGTGAATGGCAAGCCAATCCGAAATGAGAAAAAAGTGTATGTGATGCTGAATAAGCCGAAGGGCGTTATTACGAGCGCGAGCGATCCACAAGGCCGCAAAATCGTCTCCGACTATTTGCCGGGCATCAGAGAGCGCGTTTATCCGGTAGGCCGTCTGGACTACGATACAGAAGGGCTGCTGCTGCTCACAAATGACGGCGAATTCGCCAATCTTCTGACGCATCCGAGCCATCATGTACCAAAAACCTATTATGCGACAGTAAAGGGCGTGCCTCACGGAACGCTGCTGGATCAATTGAAGAAGGGCGTTAAGCTTGAAGACGGCATGACCGCTCCTGCTGAGGTTGAGTACCAGGACGTAAATACGGAAGAAAATACATCAACTGTCCGTATTACGATCTATGAAGGCCGTAATCGTCAGGTTAGAAGGATGTTCGAAGCGATTAATCATCCGGTTGTTCGTTTGAGAAGGGTGAAGTTCGGCGAGCTGGGCTTGCATAATTTGGCAAGGGGGCAATTCCGCCATCTGACGCCTGTAGAAGTGAAGGAGCTGCGCGAAGCTGCTCGCAAGTCACATAAAGTTCATAAAAAGTAGACGGCGGCAGCGGCAATTGCCGCCAGCTTTTCGTTATAATGGATCTATCTATGTTGATACACTAATCGAAATGCAGGTGATGAAAGCTCTATGAAATCGTCACGCAAAATCATGCAGATCGTCATATTGTCAGCCGTGCTCATTATCGGAGGGTATGCGATTGGAACAACTTTGTTTGCTTCCGGCCAAAGCGGGGGCGTTCCGAAGGTGGGAGGCACACCTCCGGAGT
This sequence comes from Paenibacillus sp. R-74696, assembly GCF_055814915.1. Lineage (NCBI taxonomy): Bacteria > Bacillati > Bacillota > Bacilli > Caryophanales > Paenibacillaceae > Paenibacillus > Paenibacillus sp. R-74696. Next base: position 200,369 of record NZ_JBPULM010000030.1, on the reverse strand, counting down.
TTAAGCTTGTAGATATACAGGGCAACGTACATCAGCTGTCCGATTACAAGGGCAAAGCGATTGTCGTTAATTTCTGGGGAACATTTTGCCCGCCATGCGTGAAGGAAATGCCGGAATTCGAGCGTCAATTTGCCAAATGGCAAAATGATGGCCTCGAAATTCTGGCTATTAATTTGAGTGAGGATACACTCACCGTTAACAATTTTGTCCATCAGTTTGAGCTGAACTATCCGATATTGCGGGATGTGGACCGGAAGACGGAGCGGGAGTACGGACTAAGATCGTATCCGACTACTTTTTTCGTTAAACCGGATGGGACAATAATGGATATTACGGTTGGTGGAATGACTGAGGAATATATTGATGAGCGAATAGAGAAGCTGTTAACGTATTAGGAGGTTTCATCCGTGTTAGCTATACATAACACCAAGTGTGAATGCGGGCATCAGAACGCGGTTGGAACCGTGCTGTGCGAAAGCTGCGGCAAGCCGCTTATGGAGGACCAGCAGCAAAGTGAGCCGCTGGAAATGCGTTATGACGGCATTGCCCGACGTTCGCAGAAAAAAAACCAAAATCCAATCGACCGGATTTGGAGCTTTTTTTCTTCTGTGAAAATCGCCATTTATTTAATTGTGCTGACGTTTGTCAGCGCATCTCTCGGAACGATTTACCCGCAGGAAAACACATTTATCAATAACTTTGATATTGCGGCTTATTATGAAAGTACATATGGGACACCAGGCAAAATCTATCATATGCTAGGTTTGTCGCACACTTACGAGTCCTGGTGGTTCATTACGCTGCTTGTAATGATCGGGACATCACTCGTCATTTGCAGCCTGGACCGGATTTTGCCGCTTTATAGGGCGCTGAGCAAGCAGCAAATTCGCAAGCATCTCCAGTTCATCAATCGGCAGAAGACGGTATATTCCGCAAAAGTGGACGAGCCTGCCGAAGCATGGGTGGAGCAGTTTGCGGCTCAGCTAAAGCGGAAGCGCTACCGCGTTCATATGGACGGCTCGGCACTGCTTGCGGAGAAAAACCGATTTAGCAGATGGGGTCCTTATATTAATCATATCGGCCTTATTTTGTTTCTGCTGTCGATACTCGCCCGCAGCCTGCCTGGCTGGCAAATGGACAGCTATATTTCGATTGCTGACGGCGCGACCGTACCGATTGAAGGCACCAACTATTATGTCAAAAATGAAAAGTTTACCGTTGATTTTTATACGGATGACGAGCTTCCGCCGGAGCTGAAGGGACAAGCAAGGGCAAAGCTTTATGAAACGGCGGCTGTGCTTTATACATGTACAAGCGGCTGCGAGGCTGGCGAGACGCCGGTGCTTGAGGAAGTAGCGAAGCATGATATTATCGTCAACAGCCCACTGAAATACAAAGGTTTGAAGCTGTATCAGTTTGACTTCGATCTGACGCCTAAACTCATAAGCGTCCAGCCTATGCTGATTAACAAAGAGACGGGCGAGAAATACGGGCCTTTCGAGCTGACGATGAAGGATGCTGCGCTCGATTATGAGCTCGGCCCTTACAAAATGCGGCTGATCGCCAATTACATGGATTTTGCAGTTGGCGAGAATGGCGAACCAACGACGCTCGGGCGTGAACCAAATGCGCCAGCATTCGTCTTTCTGATTACCGGTCCGGGACTCCCTGAAGCGGGACAGCCTTATATGTATTTCCCGATGCAGAAGGACAAGGAGAAGTTTGGGCAAGATCAAATTAATGGCGCATTAGCAAGCAAGTTTGAGATCAAGGTTGACGGGATGCAAAATGTCAACTTCTCAGAAGCTTCTACCTCGCTTAATGTTCGTGTGGACAAGGCGCTGAATTTTGTCTGGGTCGGTGCAGCTATATCAATGATCGGCTTGTTGATGGGTTCATACTGGCAGCATCGCAGAATATGGCTGCGCATTGACGACGGCCAGCTGTCGCTTGGCGCACACACGAATAAAAACTGGTACGGCATGCGGGCGGATGTGGCAGGCGCGCTTCAAAAGATTGGCGTGACCGTAGATCCAAAGTCGCTAGATAACGGAGGGAATAACGCGTGAGTTTAGTTGATTTGAGCAGTGATGCTTTTATAGCCGCTTTTTTTCTGTATTGCTTTGCCTTTTTATTTTATGTCATTGCGATTGCGGGGAAAAAGTGGAGCAACCGCGATCCGTTTCAGCATGAGAAGCGCTGGGGACGCATTGCGTTTGTCACCTCAAGCTTGGGGCTGGCAGCCCATCTGACCTTCTTCTTCACAAGATGGGCAGGTAGCGGTCAAATTCCAACGAGTAATATGTACGAATTTATGACCTTCCTCGGCATGGCGATAATGATTGCTTTTACGATTATATATGCGATTTATCGTAAAGCGCTGCTGGGCATGTTCTCCCTGCCGCTAACCGTTATTATCGTAGCTTATGCTTCGGTTTTTCCACAGGAGGTCCAGCCGCTAATTCCAGCGCTTAACTCCATATGGCTTAAAGTACATGTCACGACTGCTGCGCTTGGCGAAGCCTTTTTTGCCGTCGGCTTTGCTGCCGGGCTTATGTATTTGCTGCGGGTTGTTGATTTCAATAGCGAGACGAAGGAAGCGCGGAGATCGCGTTTTTGGGTAGAGTTTTCGCTATATACGATTATTATTATTATTGGTTTTCTGGTTGCGGTATTCGGTTTCCGTGCCGCTGGTTATGAAGCTCAGTTCTCGCAGGAGATGTCGACAGTTGACTCCAAAGGAATGGAGTCGTCTAAAGTCGAAACGGTTGATTATTCCCTGCCTCCGATTGTGAAGCCTTATAACAGCCAGGTCGTCCATTCTGACAGTTTCCTTGGCATGACAGACACGAAGCTGGAGGCACCATCTTGGATGAACGGCGTTAATGCAGGCCGCAAGCTCAATACGGTCATTTGGTCGATTATTGCTGGAACGATATTGTATGGCTTGCTCCGCCTCGTATTCCGCAAGCCGCTTGGAGCAGTTATTCATCCAGTCATGGAGGGGGTAGACCCGGATGATCTGGATGAAATCAGCTATCGCGCCATTGCGATTGGCTTTCCGATTTTCACGCTCGGTGCGCTCATCTTTGCCATGATTTGGGCCAATATTGCATGGGGGCGGTTCTGGGGCTGGGACCCGAAGGAAGTTTGGGCGCTTATTTCCTGGCTTTACTACAGTGCTTATTTGCATTTCAGATTGTCGCGCGGTTGGCAGGGACTGCGGTCCTCCTGGCTCGCGGTCATTGGCTTCGTCGTTATTCTGTTTACGCTTGTGGGTGTAAATCTGGTAATAGCGGGTCTTCATTCTTACGCGGGAACGAATTAATCGCGATTGGGAAAGGGGTTAGTGAATATGTCTAATTTCGCCAGCCGAATTTTGGTTGTTGACGATGAAGAACGGATTCGCCGTTTGCTCAAAATGTATTTGGAAAAGGAAGGCTACGTCATTGATGAAGCGGAAGATGGGGAATCCGCGCTGCAAATGGCTACGGCTACGGACTACGCGCTGATTTTGCTCGACGTTATGCTACCGGGCATTGACGGCGTGGAAATGTGCTCCCGCCTTCGTCAAGTGAAAGCGACGCCTGTCATTATGCTGACGGCGAAAGGCGAGGAAATGAATCGCGTGCAAGGATTTGAAGTGGGGGCTGACGATTATGTCGTTAAGCCATTTAGCCCGCGCGAAGTCATTTATCGAGTTAAGGCGATTTTGCGCCGCTCCTCGGCGACTGCCTTTTTGACGAAGGAAGTCAATTCCAGCAACAATATCGTATTTCCGAATTTGGTCATTGAGCATGATGCCCACCGGGTAACAGCGGCAGGTCAGGAAGTGAGCTTGACGCCAAAGGAATATGAGCTCTTGCACTATTTGGCTGTTTCGCCGGATAAAGTGTTTTCCCGTGAGGAGCTGCTTAAGGATGTATGGAACTATGAGTTTTTCGGTGATCTCCGAACCGTTGATACGCATGTCAAGCGCCTGCGCGAGAAGCTGAACAAAGTATCGGGCGATGCAGCAGCCATGATTACAACGGTATGGGGCGTCGGCTACAAGCTTGAGGTGCCAAAGTAATGAACTGGAGGAAGTACTCTCCTTTTCTACTGTGGCATAGCGTCGTAGGCAAGCTGTGGGTAACGATTATTTTGCTCGTGGCCGTCGTGCTGCTGACGCTTGGCGTATTTCTTATTCCGTATATCGGGTATTTATTTGAAAATGATGCCAGCCATGAAGTGATGCTGCTGTTCGTCATCGTTGCAGTTATCGGCTTTCTGATGTCGACCTTCTTTGCCTTTTTTCTATCGCGTAAAATTCAGCAGCCGCTGCTCGAGCTGAAGGAGGCTGCGGATTCGATATCGCAAGGAAATTATCAGATGCGGGTGAAAATTCGCTCAAATGATGAAATTGGCGAGTTGGCGAATACGTTCAATAATATGACTGAGCAGGTCGATAAGCTAATTCATGATCTTAATCATGAGAAGGAGCATTTGTCGAGCATCCTGCGCAGCATGGGGGACGGAGTTATTACGTTCGATGCTGAAGGCGAAATAATTTTGACAAATCCGCCGGGGCATTTGCTTATAAACCGCTGGGCTGATCTGAATCAGGAGTGGGGCGATGCTTTTTACGATAGCACAAAGCCATACTCTTCTGTCCCTGGACCGCTGCTTGATATATTCGAGAAGGTCATGGACGAAGGCCGCGATGTTTCGAATAAAGTATACGTGCACAACAGCATGTGGTCGGTCGTGATGGCTCCGCTGCTGCGCGAGGGCGTTGCCCGCGGAGCGGTCGCAGTTATTCGGAACGTGACGGAGGAGCATAAGCTGGAGAAGCTGCGGCGTGACTTTGTGGCGAATGTTTCACATGAGATTAGAACGCCGCTTTCGATGATGCAAGGCTACAGCGAAGCGCTGCTTGATGATATTGTGGCTTCTCCAGAGGAGCGCAAGGAGCTTGTGCAGGTCATTTATGATGAGTCGCTGCGTATGGGCAGGCTAGTCAATGATTTTCTGGATATGGCGCGTATGGAAGCTGGGCATGTGGAGCTGAATTTGCGGCAGGTCGATTTGCTGCAAATTATAAGGCGTGTGCATCGCAAGTTCCAAGTATTTGCCAAAGAACGGGAAGTTATGTTTAAGACAGAGCTGCCTGATATACCGCTCTTGCTGCTAGGGGCGGATGAAGATCGGCTAGAGCAGGTGCTGACAAATTTGCTGGATAATGCGCTGCGGCATACGCCGCTTGGCAAGTCCGTCACGATTGCGGCAAGCCAAATGACGATTAATCAGACCCATTTTATTCAAATGCAAATTAAAGATGAAGGACAGGGCATTCCTAGCGAGGATTTGCCGTATATCTTCGAACGGTTTTACAAAGCGGACAAATCGCGCAAGCGAGGCACCTCTGTTGGAACGGGTCTCGGTCTTGCGATCGTCAAAAATATTATAACCCAGCATAATGGGCAAATCGAAGTAGACAGCATACTCGGCAAAGGAACGACCTTTACGCTGTTGCTGCCTGTCGAAACGAAGCATTAGCTGTCAAGGCGCTCCTATCGGAGCGCTATTTTTTGTTGAAAAGAAGCATTAAATCTTGTTGCTCGTGAAACATTTTCATAAATAGAATAGAGTTTTCTAACAAAAAATGTTTTTAAATGACAGGAACCTCGGATACGGCGAATGTGCAGTTGATGCAGATGCAGTGGCTGCCTTACACTTTAGGTAGGAATGTCCTACGAGCTTAAGGGTCCAGATACGTTCAATCTTGGCGATAGCGGTGCATTGCTAATCACCTACAAGGCAAGACATTTAAGGCGGTAGAAGCCGATTAGGCCGTGTGTAGTGTGTAGCAGCCTGTTGTCAGGAATAGGAGTAGAGAAGGGCCATATCAAGCCGATTGGCAAACAAAAACCCCTAAGTGGTCAATTAAGAACACTTAGGGGTTTCTTGCATGGATAGAAGTCCTTATTAGATTTTGATTTCTTTTGCAGTGTTCAGCTCAGTTAAGTTCATAAGCTGCTCAAGAACCTCTTTCGGCGTTCCTTTGTCAACACGCAGTACCATAATCGCGGAGCCGCCCTCTAGCTGACGACCCACCTGCATCGTTGCGATGTTCACGTCATTTGTACCAAGCAGCGTACCAACGCGGCCGATAATACCAGGCTTATCATTATGCGAGATCAGAATCAGGTTGCCTTCAGGTGTAACATCGACAGGGAAGTTGTCAATTTGCACAATGCGAGGACCGTAACCCGTAAGCAGTGTGCCTCCAACGACGCGATCTTCCTTCTTCGTGCGCAGCGATACGGTTACGAGATTCGTAAAGTCCTTCGAAATATGCGATTTTTGAACGACAATGTTGACATCGCGCTCTTTCGCAAGGTGCATCGAGTTGACGATATTGACTTGCTCTGTGCCAAGGTGGTGGGACAAAATGCCTTTGACAACGTAGCGAGTCAGTGGCTGAGTATCTACTTCCGCAAGATCACCGGAATAACCGACAACGATTTCCTGTACAGGACCGTCTGTCATTTGGGAAATAAAGCTACCGAGCTTCTCCCCAAGAACGAAATACGGTTGAAGCTTGCTTTGCAGGCCAGCCGGAATTGGCGGCATGTTGACTGCGTTGCTGAACGGCTCATCACGCAAAATGTGCAGCACTTGCTCCGAAACGTCAATCGCAACATTTTCTTGCGCTTCTACTGTCGATGCGCCAAGGTGAGGCGTTACGATAATTTTCGGATGCTTCAGGAACGGGTGGTCCTCAGCAGGAGGCTCTACTTCAAATACGTCGAATGCTGCTCCAGCGACGATGCCTTGATCGACCGCTTCAACCAGAGCAATTTCATCAATGATGCCGCCGCGAGCGCAGTTTACGATGCGCATGCCAGGCTTCATAACAGCAAATTGGTCTTTGCCAATCATATGATGAGTCTCAGGTGTGAGCGGGGTGTGCACCGTCATAAAATCCGCGTTACGGACAATTTCTTCCACCGATGCAAGCTTAATGCCAAGCTTTTCTGCACGCTCTTCCGTCATAAACGGGTCGTAGCCGAGAATGTCCATGCCGAAAGCTTTTGCACGTTTTGCAACTTCGCTGCCGATACGGCCCATGCCAAGAACGCCGAGCACTTTGTTGCGAAGCTCTACGCCAAGGAAGGATTTGCGGTCCCAAACGCCATTGACCGTTTTCATATAAGCTTGAGGAATATGGCGGGCTACAGCCATCATCATGGCAAAAGTGTGCTCGCTAGTTGTAATCGTATTGCCGTCAGGAGCGTTAATAACGATGATTCCGCGCTGGGTTGCAGCGTCCAAATCAATGTTGTCTACGCCAACGCCTGCGCGTCCAACGACTTTCAGAAGCTTGCCAGCTTCCATAATGCGTGCTGTTACACGCGTTTGGCTGCGAACGAGCAGAGCGTCATATTCGCCAATAATGGCGACGAGCTCGTCCTCGCTTAAACCTGGTTTTTTATCGACAATGATATCTTCCGCGTCTACAAGCTGTTGGATGCCCAGATCGCTGATGGGATCGGATACTAGCACTTTAAACATAAGTAGATTGCCCCCTAAAATTTTTGCGAATGTAAAAATCATTTCGTAAGCTAGATCAGGTGTGATACTAAAATAAAAACCGCCCTTGCACACTATGCATGCGAGGCGAGAGTTTCATATAGTCAAACGGCTACTCGAATCATGTCGAACGGACAGAAAGGATAGCCTTTATCATTTTAAAGCATTAACATGGACAATTGCAATCCTCAAACTTGATCAAATGTGAAATTTTTTGATATGATTCATGCATTGCCTGCTTAAATAGATAAAGGGGAGAGACGAGACATGAACAATTGGGAAGAGATCGAAGCGGATGTTTTTTTGCAGCTTTTGGAGAAAGGACATATAGAGGCAGGGCAAGTCATTGACGTTCGTGAGTCATTTGAATGGGATTATTATCATCTGGAGCAGTCTACGCTTATTCCGATGAATACGATTCCTCAGCAATTGGGACAATTAGCGGATGACAAGCCGCTTTATATTGTATGCGCACATGGCGTTCGCAGCGCAAATGTATGCGGATATTTAGAAAAGCAGGGCTACGGCAGCCTCCTCAATGTGACGGGAGGAATGGCGGCCATAGCCCTGCTTCAAGGGTTTCAATACGATTAGCACCATTTGGCGCTTAAGACGAAGTCGTGGTGAAGAAAGGCAGCAGCGGCAGCACTTCCTTGCTGTACATTTGCTCTGAGCCGCTGCTGTAGTCGCCGTTGCGTACTGCGGCTGTATTCATCAGCAGCTCAGCAATGGCAGCGATGGAGCGGATTTTCATTTTGCTCGCTTGCCCCGTCTTAATAAATTCATCGATCCGGATAACCAGATCCTGTGGATAGTAATTCGTTAGCTGCTTATGCGACAGCAAATGGTCGGCCATTAATTTGTTTTTTACAATAAGGGGCAGCTTGTTCCATTTGCTGATTTCCAAAATATTCGGGAATTTGTATTCGTTAGGAATATCACTGTTTACGGTAGCCGCCCATTTCATCATCGCGCTGTAATAAGATTGCTGCGAGGACAGGGTTTGCTTCACGGCTGCTTGGTAAATGGAATCGTCATCAACGGCTGCAATGAGCTTCGCAGAATTGAGCGTCTTCGCCTTGTTTGCTGCTTTATTAGACGTTTGCTCAAACAATTCAAGGCTTTTAATGACGCTCGCCTGTGCTTCACCGAGCAGTGGCGATTGCTGCATGTTGAAGGAGGCGACCTCGGCTGCCTTTTTCTTGGCCAGCTTGGACAAATCCTTGAAAATGGCATTGCCATCGGCTGAATCATCCTGCTCCAGCTTCTTCATAGCATTGAACCATTCGTTTTGGAATTCACGGTAGGGCAGAAATACAGTATGATAGTAGGAGACGAGATCTTGCTGCTGATACGGAGTCGACTTGGATTTTGCCTCACTGTTTAACTGTTTCATTTCGTAGCTGGTTTTTGTCTGCTCACTGCCGTACTGTACACCGTAGAAAAATGCGCCAACTGCGCAAACCAGCATGAAAATAAAACCTATGCTGTAAAACATGGCGGAACGGGTTAGCTGCTTTTCCATAACAAAACTCCCTTTTATGTATGTATTCATTATTGCTCTCTTTTGCAGCCTGTGCGTACAGGTGAATTTACTTCAAAAATACGAACCTCCAGGACGGGCGGGAAGTTATGAAAAAATTCGACATCCGTAAAATACGAGTGCGCAAGGTGACCGTTGACGAGCTTGACGATCGCATGCTGCTCATTAATTTGTACATGACGCAAGCACTTACTTTTATTATCGGCTTGATATGGGTTTTATTTCAGCGTCAAAGCATAATTACTTTATTTCATTTTCCGAAAGAGCTTGCCGTCGTATGGTTTGGACTAGGTTTGGCGGCGGTTGTACTGCTTGTAGATTTGTCTATTTCCCGTTTTGTCCCTGATGAAGCTGCCGATGATGGCGGTGTAAATGACCGGATTTTTCGTGAACGCCCGATTTGGCATATTATCGTATTGTCGTTTGTCGTCTCGGTTTGTGAAGAGCTCCTCTTCAGGGGCGCTCTGCAGCATGCGTTCGGGCCGTATTGGACAAGCATTATTTTTGCAGCCATTCATGTCCGGTATTTAAAGCATTGGATTCCAACTGGACTTGTGTTTTCCATTAGCTACGGCTTAGGATGGATTTATATCCAAACCGGCAGCTTATGGGCCCCAATTCTTGCGCACTTTGCGATAGATATGATTATGGGCTTTATTATAAGATTCAGGAGGGAACCGAAAGGGCAATTATGAGCAGGGTACAAAAATTCGGGAAAGCCACGCGCAAAGGGCCGTCGCCCGAGACAACGGAAGCTTCCCGAATTGATGAAGAGGGAAGGGAGATCCTTCCCCCAAGACGGAAAAAGTTCCCTTCGGGCGCTAGCAAAATAACGAGATGGTATTATAATGTATTGTTTTTCCTCTTTTTGAGCTTGGTCGGCTTATTGTTCTGGTACGGAGTGAAATATGCGAATTAAGCTGCTGCAGCGATTGGCTACCTCAGCGCTTTAATTCGTTTGCTCCGTATCAATTGCAGCCGGATCGATGAAGCCATAGCCCTTGTCTTCAAGCTGCGTCAGCAGCTTGTCAAGCGCTTCAGCGGTCCAGGCCAGCTCATGCATTAAAATGTTGGCGCCTGGATGGAGCTGCTCCAGCACACTCGCGACGACTTTATCAGGATCTCCGGGAGATTTCTGCTCCCAATCGAGCGAACCGTTGGACCACGTCATGTACAGCATGCCGTGGTTTTTGACGATTTCTTTGACGCTATCGTTGCCGGAGCCGTAAGGCGGACGGAAAAACTTTGGCGCTTCACCGGTTAGCTTCATGACGCTATCCTGGACATCAGCCACCTGCTGCTCCACTTTAGCGGCGGATTCTTTTTTCAAATTGATGTGGTCCCAGGAGTGGTTGCCGATCGTCTGTCCGCGCTCATGAATGAGCGAGAGCAAATCAGGATTCGCTTGAACCCGATAGCCGTTTACGAAAAAGATCGCTTTGGCCTTGTGCTTGTCCAGCGTATCGAGCAGGCTGGTCAGCACCTCCTTGTTGTGCGGCCCATCATCAAAGGTCAGCAGCACGACTTTGTCCGCCACCCCTTTATCAATCGGCTTGAAGCGGTATACGCTGTCCATTTTGTAAAGCTTGGCTGCCGGTGCCTCGCTTGGCGGCGGCGTTGCTTCGGCTTCTGTAAGAGGCGAGGCCGTTGGCTCCTCCTGCTGAAGGGTTGGCGAAGCGGCAGGCGACTGGCTTGCTGCTGGACTTTCCAGTGCGGAAGCACTTTCCTGCGGCAGGCTGCTGCCTGAGGGGACGCTTTGCTGGCTGCAAGCGGCAGCAACTAAAGCGGCTCCCAGAACAACAGCGAGCGCTGCGGTCATTCGTTTAAACATAATGAACCTCCATTTATATTGTAGTTGTCAATGGGTATTATTGTAGCATAATCAATAATGCTGTGTTTTGCAGGCTGCTGGATTTCCTTTATTAAGCAGGATAAATAAGGTCAAGCAAGCCACACTAAAGGGTGAAATCGAATATTGAATGGGGATTTTTTAAGGCCCTAAATCAAGGAGGTTTTGTCCTACTATGAGGCTAAGAGGATTTCTTCTCGGAGGGCTTGCCGGGGCAGCCGCTGCTCTCTATGTTGCCCGCAAGCGTCCAGGTACAGCTGCACTTGCAGCGGGCGTGCTGGCGAGCGCTTGCTCATCGATTAGCCATAAGGCGATGTCCTTGTGGAACGACAATTGGACGCAAAAGGCTGTAAATACGGGCCCAAAGCGTACAGACGATACCGCCGGAAAATTCGGAGACGGCTGGGTTCAGATTGAAGCAATGATGAACAGTGATCCGGAGCTGAAACAGCAAGCCGAGGAGATCATGGCGGAATCGTCGAACACGACACATTAACCAACAGTTTCTGGAAGGAATCGTTTGAACGAGGCACTGAAAAAGTGCAGATTCGAACGATTCTTTTTGCCTATTTTAGGTGCAATCCGAGTTTGAACATGATAAAGTAGTTACATAGTTTGATTTGACCATTTTGGTCACATCTTCTTATAAATTTCATACGCTGTTACAACAGATGCTGCAGAGGAGGATCCTGTCATGAAGATCGAACGACTTAGTCAGGACAAGATAAAAATATTTCTGACGTTCGACGACCTGCTGGAACGAGGGATCCAGAAGGACGACATGTGGCGCGAAATTCCAAAGGTGCACGAACTATTCAGTGAAATGATGGATCAAGCATACAGTGAACTTGGATTCGATGCCAGCGGACCGTTAGCGGTCGAAGTGTTTGCCCTGCCGGCCCAAGGTATGGTCGTGATTGTCACTCGCGGCAAAATGAACGGAAGCTCGGAAGAGAGAACTTCCGATGATGATGACGCAGATGACGAAATCTACGAAATGGAAGTGACGCTTGAGCAAAGCGATATCGTCATGTATTCCTTTCGGGATTTCGAGGATGTTATACAGGTTTGCAGACAGCTGCAAGCCGCTGCCCTAACAGAGGATGGGCGCCTGTATGCTTACAATAATAAATATATACTGGCGCTGGAACCGGCTTTGATTGAAACGTCCCGCCATAATGCCGTTATCGCCCTGCTGGCGGAATACGGCGAAGCCACATCGGTCACTTATGCGATGCTGGAGGAGTACGGGAAAGTAATTATGCCTTCCGAGGCAGTGAAAGAAATATGCACTCATTTTTTCAACTAGGCAATGCTTAAGCGAAGAGGGCGCAATGAACAGAGCATTTGCGGGAGTGTCAAGCCTGCTGATGCTCTTCTTCTTTTTTTGTGAAAAAACAGGATTATAGTGTCCGCCGCTTCTGCTAGATAGCTCCATAGACAGGAAGACCGTAGCGGTGCGGGGGAATGTCATAATGATAATAGGTATATCCGATGCGTCCGGAGCGTTGTATAATGAAGAGGGATTGAACATCCTAATTTGTTGGACAAGCGGGATTCAAACAGCATGCTGCTGGTGATGAATTCGAAATAGATGTGAAGCGGGATATATGAATAATACGCAGTTTGGTGCAAGTATGCGAAATCCATCAAAACCGTAAAGTGGATATGCGGCTTGCCGATTATATGGCGAATAGCCGTAAATTGAGGAAGCCTCCCTATCGGGGGCGGGTGCAGCAAGGGGGTGAACAACGACGATGACGTGGATTTCTGTCTTGACAGCAGCAGTGGCACCGGGAATAGCGCTGCTGACTTATTTATATTTAAAGGACAAATACGATACGGAGCCGATTCATATGGTCGTCCGGATGTTTTTGCTGGGCGTGCTGATTGTGCTGCCGATCATGGTTGTGCAGCGCGGCTTGCAGCTGTGGTGGGGGGACAATCCGATCGTATTTTCCTTTGTGCAATCGGCTGGCGTAGAAGAATTTATAAAATGGTTCGTTCTTTATCATTTTATTTATAATCATACGGAGTTTGACGAGCCTTATGACGGCATCGTTTATGCCGCCTCCATCTCGCTCGGATTTGCGACGCTCGAAAATGTGATGTATGCCTTCCTGACACCCGCAACGTTCGGATCGCTCATAATGAGGGCGCTGCTTCCGGTATCGGGGCATGCCCTATTCGGCATTATGATGGGCTATTATGTAGGCAAAGCGAAGTTCGAAAGCAATGGCAAAAAACGCAGAAATTATATCATCGTATCGTTTCTACTGCCCATTATGCTGCACGGCAGTTATGATTGGATCATGATTACGATGCGTTCCAGCTGGATATGGTTCATCATTCCGTTCATGGCCGTGCTATGGGTCGTCGGGCTCCGAAAAATGCAGCGGGCTAATTCGCGCTCTCCGTTTCGTTTTTTGAAGCGGGATGAAGAGGTTAAATTGTAACGATGCCGTCCATACTGACAGCTAGAGGAAATTTTTCGATAAGCTGGAGGTAGGGATGGAAGCAGTCAGAGTGAAAGTGACCATTCGCTGCAATGTATGTGGCGAGAAGTTCGTTTTGCGCGGCAAGCGCGAAAGCAGCGGCGTAGATACAGGTTTCAAGCAATGCATTTGCAACAACATCGACGATCTTGATATTGAAGAACATACTTTTTAACCAAATTGAATGCATAAAGCTCCTTTCGGCAAACCAAACTAACACCAGGTTTGCACAAGAAAGGAGCTTTTTGTATGGTTTATAAACGGATAAGCGCGGTATTGTTCCCGATTGCTGCAATTTTGCTGGTCGGTTCGCTCTATTGGGGCTATCAGGAGCATCAGGAGAAAAATACGGTTTTGATGAAGGCGGAAAATCAGTATCAACGGGCGTTCCATGATTTAACTTACCATGTGGATAAGCTGCATCAGCAGCTTGGCAATACATTAGCCGTTAATTCCACATCACAAGCGTATCATCGAAAAGGGCTCGTTAACGTATGGCGGCTAACAAGCCAGGCACAAAACGAAATCAACCAGCTGCCGCTTTCGATGCTTCCATTTGACAAGGCGGAGGACTTTTTGTCGCGCATCTCCAATTTTGCCTATAAAACTTCCGTTCGCGATTTGACGAAGCAGCCGCTGTCAGAGGATGAATTCAAAACCCTCAAAACGCTATATGCCAACTCAAAGGATATTTCACAAGATTTGCAGGGCATGCAGGAAAAAGTGCTCTCCAATCATTTGCGCTGGATGGATGTCGAGCTGTCATTGGCTGCGCAGCAGGCCAAAGGCGACCAGACGATTGTGGATGGCTTCAAGGGAGTCGATAAAAAGGTAAGCGAGTATCCGGAAATCAACTGGGGACCTTCGGTTTCGAGCATGTACGAGAAGCGTCCGATCAGCATGCTGAGTGGTAAAGCTGTAACGCCGGATGAAATTAAGCAGCGCGCTGCCAAGTTTGCCGGCAAAAAAGGCGAGGGCAAGAACATTCGCGTGGAGGAAAATGGCAAAGGCACGGAATATGCTTCGTATTCCGCAGTATTGTCCGAGCATAAGTCCGGTAACTCGATTCATATGGATTTTTCGCAAAAGGGTGGCCAACTGATCGCTTATATGGATCCCCGTGATATTGGAGAGAAGCAGCTGGGCATCGAGCAAGCGAGGGCTGCGGCTGAAAAGTTTTTGAAAGAACATGGATTTGACGGCATGAAGGCAGTCAGTTATGACGCCTATGATAATGCAGGAACGTTCAGCTTCGTCGGCAACCAAGGCGATGTGCTGATTTACCCAGACAAGCTGACGATCAAGGTTGCCCTTGATAATGGAGATATAGCGGCTCTGCAGGCGAATGAATATGTTTTCGAGCATCATAAGCGGACGCTGCCAAAGGCAGGCATCTCCAAAGCAGACGCGCGCAAGGCGCTGAATCCGCAAATGAAAGTGTCGAAAGAGCAGATGGCGCTGATCAAAAACGATGATGGCAATGAAGTGTTATGCTATGAATATACGGGCCGGATCAACGATAACGATTACCGCATTTACATTAATGCAGACAACGGTATGGAAGAATCGATTGAAGTTTTGTCTTCGCTTGACAAAGTGGCAAGTTCCGGTAAATAACCTTATGGCTCCTCTCTATATGTCGTGTTATAATGACAGCATTATAGGGGGGAGCCAACTTGTTGCCGAAAATTAACCAAACGCTATTTTTCCAAATTGCTTCTTCTGATGAAGCAGAAGCTACCATTGAGTACAAGGCACGTATTGCCGAGGTGCTGGATGAAGACTTTTTGATTGAGAACCCGATAAATAGCCAAAATGGCAGAATGAAAAGAATGTTTTTGGGCGACGAGCTTTCGGTCTATTTTGTATCGGAGGACGGAATCAAGCATTTCTTTAATTCCCACGTTCTTGGTTTCCGGGAAGATGTCGTCAAGCTGGTCAAAATCCGGAGGCCGGAGCTTGATCAGATTACAAAGGTGCAGCGGCGCAATTTTCTTCGGGTAGCTGCGGAGCTTGAAATCGCAGTGAAAACGCCGGATCAGGTTCGCTTCGTGGCGCTTACAGATGATGTTGGCGGCGGCGGAATTTCGTTCATTTGCGATGGCAAATGGCCGATTTCCCAAGGTCAGGTGCTGGAGTGCTGGCTGCTGGTTCCTTATAAAAATGGTTCCATAGAGCATGCATCATTTAATGCTGAAATTGTGCGGATTGTAAATCTTGAAACGGGGCGCAATCAGGCGATGATAAAATTTGCCGGCATTAATGATTCAGACCGCCAGCGAATTATTCGTTACTGCTTTGAGCGTCAGCTGGAATTCCGCAACCGCTGAATAGCGCAGGCACCCTCTAGACATGCTATCCTTTAATAGGGATAGAAGGGAATGATTGCATGGCTCGAATGTTTGGGCAAAGCAAGAAACAGCAGGAGGGACAAGCTCCCGGCGAGTCTTTTCCAGCTCGGTTTGATCAAATAGGAAAAGGGCTTGGAATCGTGGCTGCCGCGCTGCTTATCGCCTGTTTGCTTGCGCAAACGGCGCTGCAAAGCAGCGCGGTAAGACACTTGCTGTCGGGAGCCGAGCGTATGGAAGGAACCCGTCTGAAAGGACAGGTTTCTTCATAATGCGTTCAAATACCTGAAAGTGGGGTGGAGGGGGTTTTTGCATCCGCTCGTATAGTGTGGTATAATTTTCACGTCCGCAGGCAAAGCCTGCTTTTTTATTGAGAGGTTAGCGTCGCATCTGTCACGGTGTATCAAGCCAGCCATCTCGACATAAGGGGGGTTGACTTTTAGTGATGCAGCAAGACGGTGACGGCGAGCGGATCAACATTGCTATCGATGGACCTGCTGGGGCAGGGAAAAGCACAGTAGCGCGTAAAGTTGCCGAACAATTAGGATATGTTTACATTGATACAGGTGCTATGTATCGAGCCGTGACCTATAGTTCGCAGCAGGCGGGTATTGGGCCGCAGGAAGCTGGCAAGCTGGCTGACCATGTGACACATCTGGACATTAAGCTCCAGGCTGGCAACAATGGACAGACTGTATTTTTGAATGGAGAAAATGTCACTGAACAAATTCGTTCACGCGATGTAACGCTGAGTGTGTCTCATTATGCGGCGAATGAAGCGGTTAGGCAATTTCTTGGCGCAGCCCAGCGTAGGCTGGCTGAGGAAAAAGGTGTTGTAATGGATGGCAGGGACATTGGCTCCCATGTGCTTCCAAACGCTGAGTTGAAGGTTTTTTTAACAGCATCCGTTGAGGAGCGTGCGCTTCGCAGATACAAGGAGCTAGCTGGCAAGCAGCCAGTGACGCTGGAACAGCTTGCGGAAGAAATTTCGCAGCGGGACCAACTGGATGAACAGCGGGAGATTTCACCGCTCGTCCGCGCTGAAGATGCAATCCTGCTGGACAGCACAGCGATGTCGATTGAAGAGGTCGCCGAGGCTATTGTCAAATTAAGCAGAACCAAATTGGCGGGGGCGAAGTAAACTATGTTATACCTGTTGTTCCGATTTCTTCTCCGTGTGCTTTATATATGCCTATTCCGTCTTGAAGCCAAAGGGCTTGAGAATATACCTGCTGACGGGCCCGTTATCCTATGCGCCAATCACGTCAGCAATTTTGACCCGCCTACAGTAGGTGTCAAAGTTAAACGGAAAGTCCATTATATGGCGAAAGCGGAATTGTTTAAAATTCCAGTTTTCGGGCCGCTCATTCGGGCATTTGGAGCTTTTCCAGTTAAGCGCGGAGGCGTGAGCAAAGAGGCGATCAAATCATCGATCACCCTGCTGAAGGAAGGCAATGTAATGGGGATTTTCCCAGAAGGCTCTCGCCGCAATCAAGGCGGGGAAGCGAAGAAGGGAGCCGCAATGATTGCGCTTCGCAGCAATGCGGTTGTTATTCCTGTGGCAATTGTGGGTAATTATTCCTTGTTTCGCAAAGTAACGGTCTATTATGGCAAGCCGGTTGATCTTACCGCATTTATTGATGATTCCTCACCGGATAAGCTGGACCGTCTGACTGATGCGATTATGAAGGACGTTCGCGCTCTTATTGCAGCGAACAAATAAACATAGCTGTTTTAAATGCTGCTTAATGTTTTACTTTAGAACGTTGGCGGATTTAAATAAATTTGTAAGTTGAAAAGTTGTTGGATGAATTGAGGAGGTTATTTCAATGTCAGAAGAAACCAATGTGCAAGAGTCCGCAGTAGCGGAAAATCAAGAGGCTATGGATAATTTCGTATCCTTGAAAAAAGGGGATACAGTTAAAGGTTCGATCGTCAAAATCGAAGATAACCAAGCTTACGTAAGCCTTGGATATAAATATGACGGTGTTATCCCGATTCGCGAACTGTCCGCAGTTCAATTGGATAATGCAAACGATGCCGTACAAGTAGGCCAAGAGGTTGAGCTTAAAGTTATCAGCATTGATGACGAGAAAGAAAAGCTTGTTCTTTCCAAGAAAAGCGTAGATGGAGAGCGCGCTTGGGATTCGCTTCAAGCTCGTTTCGAGAGCGGCGAAGTATTTGAAGTTGTCGTAGCTGACGTTGTAAAAGGCGGCCTTGTCGCTGATGTTGGCGTGCGCGGCTTTATTCCAGCTTCGATGGTTGAGCGTCATTTTGTAGAAGATTTCAGCGACTACAAAGGCCGCACACTTCGCGTAAAAGTGAAAGAAATCGACCAAGAAAACGGCAAAGTTATCTTGTCTGCGAAAGAAGTATTGGACGCAGAATTCGAAGGCAACAAACAAAAATTGATCGCGGCTCTTGAGCCAGGCCAACAGCTTGAAGGTACAGTTCAGCGTTTGACACCATTTGGTGCATTCATTGATATCGGCGGCGTTGACGGTCTTGTTCACGTTTCCGAGCTTTCATGGCAGCACGTTGCTCATCCTAAGGATGTAGTAGCTGAAGGTCAAGCGGTAACGGTTAAAGTGCTTAAAGTTGATCCGGCTGCTGGTAAAATCAGCCTAAGCATCAAAGCTGCTCAACCAGGTCCTTGGGAAACAGCTGGAAGCCAATTCAACATTGGCGATATCGTAACAGGTACAGTTCGTCGCCTCGTTACTTTCGGCGCATTCGTTGAAATTGCTCCAGGCGTTGAAGGTTTGGTTCACATTTCCCAAATCGCTCACCGTCATATTGCGACTCCTTTCGAGGTATTGCAAGAAGGGCAAGAAGTTCAAGCGAAAGTTCTTGACTTCAACCCTGCTGAAAAACGCGTTAGCCTGAGCATCAAGGAAACAGAAGAAGCTCCTGAGCAACCGCAAAAGCCAGAAAGACAACAACGCGAGCGCGCTCCTAAACAAGAGGAACTGAACAATCCTAATGTTAGCTTGAACAGCCAAAGCATGAGCTACTCGCTGGCTGAGCGTTTCGGCGACAAACTGAATAAATTGAAATAATTCGTTTACAGGTATTCTCTCGAAAGGCCAGGCAGCTGCTTGGCCTTTTGTTTTTTTATATAAGCATTTATATACCTCATTAATAGGGTGATATTATGACTATACATAAGCAATTGGAACGCATTAGGCAAAAGCTGAAGACCGCAGCTCTGACCGATGCAGACCATCAGCTATTTGGGGCGAGAAGCCATACATATGCAATGAACAGCCCGCTTAGCCTCGATGAGCTTCGTCAGTTTGAACAAGCGAATGGCGTCAATTTACCTGAGGAATTTTCAGCTTTTTTAATGCATATTGGAAATGGCGGTGCTGGACCCTATTATGGTATCCATCCATTAGGGACGAAGCAGGCTATTGATCTGGATCGAATAGGTGAGCCTTCTCCTTTGCAAGCAGCAATGACTAAGGAGCAATGGGAGAGCGAATATCCTTGGATCAAGGATGAAAGCGTATTAAGCGATGAAGAATACGAAAAAGCGAGCGCAGAACTATTCCAAGGACTGGTCAATATAGGGGAACAAGGCTGCACATACGAAACGATGCTGGTCATTACAGGCAAATACCGTGGAAAAGTCGTTTATATTGATCTCGATTATCAGAAGCCGTTCGTGACCTATGAAGCCCATTTTTTAGACTGGTATGAGCGCTGGCTAGATGAAGTCATTGCCGGGTATGTAACGAGCTGGTTTGGTACGAGGCGTGGTGGAGATGATAAACAGCTATTTGAATTGTATCAATCTACAGCGGATGAACGTGTGAAAATCGAGGCTTTGGATGGCATGTTTAAGCTAAAGGAGATTTCGCAGGAGACGATTAGCTTTTTAATAGACGTGTATGCGGGACCTTCCATAGCCTTGCGATGCCTGTCGATGCAGGTGCTTGCAAAAATGAATGTGGCTGAGGCAGAAATTTTCATTAGGCAGGAGCTCACAAGCAGCCATGCTGAAAATCGTGTGCGTGCCATACAGTGCATTCATTGGTATATGCCAAAAGGAGATTCACGCTTTAATCAGGAATTAATTGCGCTATTCTCAAAAGAGTCAGATGAGGAGGCGTTTCGCTTCATCTGTTATATTTTGCAAGCAGCCGGTGTTGACTTACTGCCCATGCTCCAGCCTTTTTTCAAGCATCCGAATGAAGAAATTCGCGTGCAGGCTGTATATCAGGCGGGACAATCGGATAAAAAAGCAGATTATGTTCCCGATTTTATACAATTGCTTGATGATCCGGCGGTTAGAGTACAGCATATCACCTTGCAGGCACTGTCTGGAGTGACTAATCCGGTACTGCTCCCTATATATGAGCGTCTGCTGCAGCAGCATAAGACTGACAAAGATTATATTCGGTCTAATATTGAGAGACGGCTTAAGGAGTTTCCGTATAACTCTATGGAGCAGCTTGATAAGATGCTTTCTTCAGCCTTAAAACAGGTTGGCAAGCTGTTTGGAAAAAAATGATGAACTTTAAATGCATGAACTGTAATGGAGGTTGTTCCTAATGTTTCATAATTAGGAATAGCCTCTTTTTTTTGGCGCATAATAGCTTCACGTGGGGTGATTTGGCTGTGAACGAAGGATATTTGTCGTTCTGGATTATGAGTATGGCTTTCATATTAATGATGACAGGCTGGGCGGAATATGTCGGAGCAGGGCGCTCAAAGTTGTTCGTTGCTGCCTTGTGTCTACTTGCGCAGCCACTTCATTATCTTGTAACCGTTTATGGGACAGCCATTGAGATTTATGGGAGTGTTATGGTTGCGGCGGCTGCTGTCTGCTGGACGCTGCGCAGAGGAGCAGCCGGAGAATCCAGACGATACCTGCTGTTATGCGCTTGCTTGACCGGTATTATTTTGGGCGGTATTCAGAAGCTGTATCGGCTTGATCCGGTATTTTATTGGCTTGACCCCGTTTCAGATGGAGGCCTGTTAGGCGGACTGCTCGCAGCTGCTTTTTCGGTGAAGGCGGGCCATCAATTTGGCCTATTGCTGCTCGCGGAAATAATGGCGGAATTAGCGAATGGGCTGTTATCAAGCGGCGGTTACATGGCTAGAATTGGCTCCTTGGCTTGGTGGGACAGCTTTTGGCTTGCTTTTGCTTGTGCGCGGATCATTAGTATTGCTTTCTATTTGCTCCGCGCTTCTTACAGCAAGGTATCTGGAGCGGGCTGGAGAAATAAAGGAGGGAGCTCCCCGAAATGAGCCACTATTTAATTGTAAATAAGCATCTGCTAGGTGTATTGCTTGGAATGGCATTCGGTATTATAGCAAGGCTGCTGATGCTGAAAACCGATTATCGCCAATATCCGACTTATCCTCACGGAAGGATTATCCATATTTCTCTAGGCGTCATTGCTGCGGCGCTTGGGGCAGTGGCTGTTCCGGCGCTATACAGTAAAGACTATACGGCGATTACCTTTTTATCACTAGCCGCACAGCAATTTCGGGATGTCAGAAAAATGGAGCGCGAGACGCTGACGAAGATCGACAGCTTGGAGCTCGTCAGCCGTGGGGCAACTTATATAGAGGGCATCGCTATGGTGTTTGAAGGCCGCAATTACCTCGTCATTATGTCATCACTGCTTACTAGTCTTTTCGCTGTAATGGTCAATCTATGGGTTGGTCTGCTGGCAGGAGGAATATCGCTGCTGATCGTCCATCATTTTCGTTCGGGCAAAACGCTGTCGCACATTATTTCGGCGGAAACAGCTGAGGTGCGCGTGGATGGGCCGGATTTGCTCGTCGGCGATATATATATTATGAATGTGGGGCTGAAGTCAAATCAGGATATTATCCGTGAGCGCGGAATGGGCTTTATATTGACACCTCTGAACGCAAACAGCAAGGTTACCATGGGTAATTTGGGCCAGCGTCAAGCGATTTTGTACGATTTGGCTACGATGCTGGGTGTTTACCGTGATGATGGCGAACCGGCCTTAATTCCTATGGCAAAGCTCGATATGAAGGATGGCAGACTTGCCGTATTTATGCTTCCGCAGGACAAGGACAAGAGCAAGGCGCTCAAGGTTATCGGACGCGTTCCGATTCTCGAATCGGCTGTACGCATGCCTACAGAAGCAAAAGTCAATAAGCAGGAGGGCTGAAAATGGCGAATATTGTAGCAGTCGTTTCGAGCAACCGGGATGTCTCAGGAGGCGGTGCACCAATCTTTTTCGCAGGCAGCGAGCAGGAATTGGAGCAGACTGCTTTTCTGCTGGAGAAGATTTTGAATGCGAATGCCCACAATCTTAAAAATGGCGTCATTATCCTCGTTAATCACCTTTAAGATGAAAAGTTAGCCAAGGCGGCTGTTTTTTGCTATGATGGTAAGCGTGAGAATTACTGAAGGAGTGAATCGATAACTATGGCAAGACCTGTTATCGCCATCGTCGGGCGCCCGAATGTGGGTAAGTCTACCATATTTAATCGGATAGTCGGCGACAGGCTGGCAATTGTAGAAGATAAGCCGGGGGTTACGAGGGATCGGCTGTACGGCACCGGAGAATGGAATGGCATAGCCTTTAATATTGTAGATACAGGCGGCATTGAAATTGATGGTGAAGATGAGATTATGAAATCGGTTCGGATGCAAGCCGAGCTGGCAATTGAAGAAGCGGATGTCATTATTTTCATGGCAGATGCGAAAGCGGGCCTCACCCATTCGGATGAAGAAGTGGGACAAATGCTGTTTCGCTCCCGCAAGCCTGTCGTACTCGCTATTAACAAGGTGGACAATGCGGGACGTATGGACGAGGTTTATGAATTTTATGGTTTGGGCTTTGGCGAACCGATTGCGATTTCCGGTTCCCATGGCATGGGCATTGGCGATTTGCTGGATGCTGCCGTATCGAAGCTGCCAGAAATTGAAGAGGTTGAATATGAGGACGACGTGATTCGCGTTGCCTTAATTGGACGTCCAAACGTAGGCAAATCCTCACTTGTTAATGCGCTGCTTGGCGAAGAACGCGTTATCGTCAGCAATGTAGCAGGTACAACTCGCGACGCCATCGATACGCCTTTCGAGCGCGATGGACAGAAGTATGTGCTGATCGACACAGCTGGTATGCGCAAGCGCGGCAAAGTGTATGAATCTACGGAAAAATACAGCGTTATGCGTGCGATGAAAGCGATTGAACGCGCTGACGTTGCCCTCATCTTGATTAGTGGTGAGGAAGGCATTATTGAGCAGGACAAGCACATTGCTGGCTATGCGCATGAAGCGGGCAAAGCGTCTATTTTTGTTGTAAACAAATGGGATGTCGTCGAGAAGGACGAGAAAACGATGCAAGCTTTCTCGCAGACGATTCGCGACCACTTCCTGTTTATGTCGTATGCGCCGATCGTTTATTTATCCGCGCTGACGAAGTCCCGTCTGCATAAGCTGCTGCCTGTCGTGAATCACGTATCGGAGCAGCATGCTTTGCGCATTCAGACGCATCTGCTGAATGATATTGTTGGAGATGCGGTTGCTTACAACCCGCCGCCGACGGACAAAGGCAAACGTCTGAAAATCAACTATGTGACACAAGTGGCGACAAAACCGCCGACGATTGTCATTTTCGTCAACGAGCCAGAGATGATGCATTTCTCATATGAGCGTTATTTAGAAAATAAAATACGGGCAGCGTTTAATTTTGAAGGCACGCCGCTACGGTTATTTACACGTCGCAAGTCAGACGAGGATTAGGGGAGAAGAGGCGTGCTGTACTCAGCCATTGCAGTTATTATCAGTTATTTATTAGGTTCCGTTTCATTCAGCATCGTCATCGCGAAATGGCTGAAAGGCATTGACATTCGCGAGCATGGCAGCGGCAATGCCGGGGCGACGAATACGATTCGCGTGCTTGGTAAAGGGCCGGGTATAACGGTCTTTTTGCTGGATATTGCAAAAGGGGTAGTCGCTGTGCTGCTGGGCCAGTGGCTCAGCGGGGGCGACGCTGAAAGCTGGACGCCTGTTCTATGTGGACTTGCGGCCATTATAGGCCACAACTGGCCCATTTGGTTCCGTTTCAAAGGTGGCAAAGGCATAGCAACAACCGTTGGTGTCATTGTAACGCTTGCGTTCTTGCCAGCGCTGCTTGCGGGAATCGTCGCTATACTTGCGATTGCCATTACACGCTACGTATCGCTCGGTTCCTTGCTGTTCGCAGCATTGACGCCGATCTTTATTGCTTTGCTTACTTACTCCTTGCCGCTGCTTTGCGCGAGCCTTGTATTATGCGTATTCGCGTTTGTCCGCCACAAGGCGAACATTGCGAAGCTGCTGAAGGGAACGGAGAACAAGCTTGGCGCAAAGAAAGGAATGTGAGTCCAATATGGCAAAAGCAAAGTCTGAGCAAGCGCGCCGCGCTGCGGTGCTTGTAGCGGGAAGCTGGGGCACAGCGCTTGCTTCCGTTCTGGCTCGCAACGGCTATGAGGTGCTGCTGTGGACGCGTAATGCGGAGCAGGCAAGCAGCATCAATGAAAGCCGTATGAATGCTAAATATTTGCCAGGCGTAACGCTTCCGGAAGGCCTTCGGGCAACGACCGATTTGCAGGAAGCGCTCAGCGGAGCGGAGCTTGCGCTGTTTGTTGCTCCATCCGGTGCGATGAGGGAAGTGGCGAAGCAGGCCGCTCCTTTTCTTGCAGCCGAGACGCTTTGCGTGCATGCAACGAAAGGGTTTGAAGCCGATACGCTTAAGCGGATGACGACGGTGCTTTCCGAAGAGCTGGGTCGTGCGCCTGAGCAAATTGTTGTGCTGTCTGGCCCGAGCCATGCGGAGGAAGTGATTAAACGCCAGCCGACAACCGTAGTTGTCGCTTCGGCAGACATGAAAGCAGCCGAGCAAGCACAGGATGCTTTCATGACCTCCGATTTTCGCGTTTATACGAATCCAGATGTCGTGGGCGTTGAGGTAGCTGGCGCGATTAAAAATATTATCGCGCTCGGTGCCGGCTTATCAGACGGGCTCGGCTTTGGCGATAACGCCAAGGCGGCGCTGCTTACGCGCGGGCTGGCAGAGATCGGACGCCTGGGCGCAGCCATGGGCGCCAATCCGCTCACCTTTGCTGGGCTAGCGGGGGTTGGCGACTTGGTTGTTACTTGTACGAGCCAGCACAGCCGCAACTGGCGTGCGGGGCATATGCTGGCGGATGGCACGCCGCTCGCCGAGGTGCTCACTAGGATGGGGATGGTCGTTGAAGGCGTGCGCACGACACGTGCCGCGTTTGAGCTGGCCAAGCGCTATGAGGTTGAGATGCCCATTACCGCACAACTGTACAAGGTGCTGTTCGAGGAGTTTTCGCCAAAGGCAGCGGTTGAGCATCTTATGGGCCGGCTAAAAACCCATGAGATTGAAAGCATCGGCTAAGACAGGCGCCTACACCAAACGATTGCCCTGCTCATATGATATCCCATCGGAGCTGAAGCTTAAGATCAACAAGCTGATGCGATTGCGATGGGAGGTAAAAGCATGGGGAAAAATATTTCAAAAGACGTGCTCGGCGCCATTAATAAAAAAACAGGCAAAAACATCTCCGAAAACTCGGTCAAGAAGCTGGCCAGCGGTGTAACGGATTCGACGATGCAGAACGAAGCCGAACTACGCAAGCTGATCAAGCAAGTGTCTGAGATGGCGAAGGTGCCTGTGGCGGAATCGACTATAAACGATATTGTCAAAGCCGTTAAGGCGACCGGCATGAATATGAACAGCATGGAATCGCTTGTCAAAATGATGATAAAGAAGTAGAAATCCTTATATTAGGGCAAAAGCGCAAAGCTTTGCTGCAGCGGAGCCATCCCGCAGCAGCCATTTTGCGCCTTTTGTCCTTTTTTGCAGTCAATGATATAATATGGGTTGCATTTATTACATTGGTGAAGAGTGGGAGAAGAGTCGACTATGGATGCTATGATGAAAATGTGGGTTTCGCTGATCGGCATCGGCTTAATGGCCATTTCGGCGGTAATCATTACATTTGCCCGGATTAAGACGAAGGGGATCGTTAAATTTATTTTATCGCTGATTGCTTTTGTTTTGCTGCTCATTGGTTTTATTTGCGGAGTCATTTCAATTATTTAACGGTTATACGAAAGGCATACATACATCCAGATAGAGAAGGGGACGGTTGCGCTTATGATTGAGCTTACGGGGAGAACGAGAACGGCGATTGTAGAAGCGGAGGACGGACTGTCGCTGCTGGACTTAGCGATGAAGCATAATGTGGATTTTGCTTTCTCCTGCACGCGTGGCACCTGTGCTCGATGTCGCTGTCAAGTGATCGAAGGAGCCAGTGGGCTCGAAGGAATAACGGATCAGGAATGGGATCGCATGGACCCGGAAGAGTTTGAAGAAGGCTATCGCCTTGCTTGCCAAGCGATTGTAAAGTCGGTCGATGTGAACATTAAAGCGGTTAATAAAACTTATTTTTAAAATATAAGCAGTTTTAATTTTCACCTTGACCCTTATGCGCCTCGTCATTTGTTACTTTAACGGGTGGGTGAAGTTGATAGAGTAGCGCCGCCATTATTTTTGATAAAGGAAGTGCAAGTGATGAGCATTAGAGGACGAATCGAGCAAGCGCTGGCCTCCATTGCCCAGCTGACAGCCGGAAGCGGCGCCCCTTGGGTTGTTGGGGGCAGCGCAGGGCTTATGCTGAGAGGCGCGGCGCTGACCAGCGAACCTAGAGATTTGGATTTATACACCGATGAGGCTGACGTCGATCGTCTTCATGCCTTGCTTCAGCCTTTTTCTACAGATATTCCAGTATTGGATGAGACGGGCATATACCGTTCCAGGCTGAGCCACTATCTCATTGACGGTGTGACCGTTGAGCTAGTAGGCGGGTTTGTTGTGCGGGCACATGACAGTTGTTATGAGACGCAGGTGCGTTCGCTGCTGCTGCCATACGCAGAGCAGATAACGGTTGGTAAAGGCTCTGCTCTCGCTACTACAGTGGCTGTAGTGCCGCTCGCTCATGAGCTATGGTTTAATGTGCTGCGTGATCGCCGAGATCGTTATGAGCTGATCATTGAAGCGTATTGCGAGGACGAAGCCCGCCATTCACCAGCGCTTGAGCAGTTGGAAAGCCGCAATCAGCTGAGCACAGCACTGAAAGCGGAGGTGCGCCGCTGGATTGCGGAGCAGCGGGTAGGGCAGCTGATATGAGCGCCGAGGTGACGTTTCTGCCTGCTGGCAAAACAATCAAGGTGCGCCCCGGTACGACGCTGCTGGACGCTGCAAGACAAGCGGGTATTGCGGTAAGAACGCGCTGCGATGGCAAAGCTGCTTGTTTTATGTGCAAAATGGAAGTAAAGCCAGGCAGCGAGCTGATGCCGATCGGCGATGTGGAACGGCGCAAGCTTGCAGGCTTGGAAGACGGCATGCGGCTTTCCTGCCAGGCGCGTGTGAAGGGCAAGGTACAGGCTGAAATTCCGATGGACCCGCTTCGCGCGGCGGTGCTTAAGCAGCTGGCGAGGCAGGCTGAGGAAGATGATAAGCTTTGGTAAGGCTTTGGAAGATAGGGGGACGCATTAAAATGTTTAATTTTGTGTTTGCGCATCCAATTAGCCGCGAGCTATGGGTGCGGAGGGCAGCGTTGCTGGCAACTGCCGCCGCTCTGCTGGTGTTAACCGGATGCATGTATCCGAATGATCGCCTATCGCAAAATCAAGGCGCTCCGAAAGAGGCAGTCCGGAGTGTACAGGCCGCGATTGATGAGTATATGGCAGATACGGGCGTATTGCCCATTAAGAATAGCACGTCTGAAACGCCATTATATGAGAAGTTCATCCTTGATTTCGTTCCGCTGCAAGGAAAAGGGTATTTGGGTGATATTCCGTCAGCGGCGTTTGAGAAGGGCGGCAATTATTATTTTCTGATTACGGATGAAGAAACAGATCCTAAAGTTCGGCTGATGGATTTGCGCATTTATCAGCAGATCAACGATATTTCGAGCTGGGTGCAGGCGTATTCCACTGCTAATGCGGGCAAGCTGCCGAAAGGCGACGAGGCTTATCCGGGCTTTTACTACGTGGATTACAATTTGCTTGGCAAAAAAGCGCCTACGATTGTCAGCAGCTACTCCAGCTTGACGATGGCGGCAATGCTTGACGAGAAAGGCCAGGTTTATGCGGATTATGGCCCTGATCTGATGCAAGCGATCCAGAAGGATGGCGAAACGACCTTTGCGGCCGATTATGACCTGCGCCAGCTGTTGGTTGAGCGGGATGTTTTTGTCCCAGTAAAGGCGCCCGTCTATTATTGGGTGGACGGACAGCCGAAGGCGATATCGTAAATCTGTAATGATTTGATCTTCATAGATTCTGATAGTGGCGTCCTCCAAGCTTGATTCTTCGAGAATCGGTTTGGAGGATTTTTTGCTGTATTGGCATACTGCAGCTGTATTTTTCATATAACTCAATCTTGGAAGGGCAAGAGCGTGAATTAAGCTTTAAAAGATTTGATAACAATCGTCATAATTGGAGAGCTGGAACAATAGGATATTACTAGTCCTAAAAGCTGTACGAGTTGCGTCGCTGGCCTGCCCTCTTGTCCGGTGGAAGGCGGCGAACCGGGAAATCAATTGGGAGGGGATATTCAGTGGAGAAAGTAGACATTTTCAAGGACATAGCCGAACGTACCGGTGGGGATATTTACCTCGGTGTTGTAGGGGCTGTCCGCACGGGCAAATCAACGTTCATCAAGCGGTTCATGGAAACGGTGGTGCTCCCTAACATTACGAGTGAGGCTGATCGTGTACGAGCCGTAGACGAGCTGCCGCAAAGCGCTGCGGGCAAAACCATCATGACAACCGAGCCGAAATTTGTGCCAAACCAAGCGGTGCAATTGAAAGTAGCCGAAGGGCTGGAAGTAAACATGCGGCTGGTCGATTGTGTCGGCTATGCGGTGGAAGGTGCGAAAGGTTATGAGGATGAAAATGGGCCGCGGATGATTACAACACCGTGGTTCGATGATCCGATTCCTTTCCAGGAAGCAGCGGAAATCGGCACGCGCAAAGTCATCCAGGAGCATTCTACATTAGGCGTAGTCGTGACGACTGATGGTTCGATCGCAGAAATCCCGCGCAGCTCCTATGTAGAGGCCGAGGAGCGGGTCATCAGCGAGCTGAAGGAAGTAGGCAAGCCCTTTGTGCTGATTATTAACTCGACGCGTCCGCGCAGCGAGGAAGCGCTGCAGCTGCGCTCCGAGCTTCAAACGAAATATGATATTCCGGTCATTACGCTCAGCGTTGCAACGATGGGGGAAGAGGAAGTTATTTCGGTACTGCGGGAAGTACTTTACGAGTTCCCTGTTCATGAAGTCAACGTGAATCTGCCAAGCTGGGTGATGGTGCTGAATGAAAATCACTGGCTGCGCAGCAACTATGAAAACTCGGTCCGCGATACAGTGAAAGATATTCGCCGTTTGCGGGATGTGGACCGGGTAGTAGCGCAGTTTATGGATTACGACTTTATCGCCAGGGCGGGACTCAGCGGCATGAACATGGGGCAGGGCGTAGCCGAGATCGACCTGTATGCGCCGGATGAGCTGTATGACCGGATTTTGATGGAAGTGGTCGGCGTAGAAATTCGCGGCAAAGATCATTTGCTCCAGCTGATGCAGGAATTTTCCCATGCGAAGCGGGAATATGACCGCTTCGCCGAAGCACTGGAAATGGTCAAGGCGACTGGCTACGGCATTGCGGCTCCGACGCTTGCAGAGATGGCGCTGGAGGAGCCGGAGCTCATTCGCCAAGGCTCAAGATTCGGCGTAAGGCTGAAAGCGACTGCTCCATCTATCCATATGATCCGCGTCGATGTGGAATCGGAATTTGCGCCAATTATTGGCTCTGAGAAGCAGACCGAAGAGCTCGTAAGATATTTGATGCAGGATTTCGAAAGCGACCCGATCAAAATTTGGGAGTCCGACATTTTCGGCCGCTCGCTGCATTCCCTTGTAAGAGAAGGCATTCAGGGCAAAATTGCGATGATGCCGGACAACGCGCGCTACAAGCTGCAGGAAACGCTGGGCCGCATTATTAACGAGGGATCTGGTGGCCTGATCGCCATAATTTTGTAACGCATCTA
Source organism: Paenibacillus sp. R-74696 (assembly GCF_055814915.1). Taxonomy (NCBI): domain Bacteria; kingdom Bacillati; phylum Bacillota; class Bacilli; order Caryophanales; family Paenibacillaceae; genus Paenibacillus; species Paenibacillus sp. R-74696. The sequence continues at coordinate 170,440 of NZ_JBPULM010000030.1, read as the reverse complement.
AACCTAGTTAAAAACAGCCGTTGCTTGAAAGGCCGATCAGGTCTTCAAGCAACGGCTGTTCTGCATTTGCGGCGGTTTGTGCTCAGGCGGCTGGGGCTTTGAAAATGAGGTTGCAATTTTTGAAAAGCGTTACTATAATGACAATTGTTGCGTCAATCGTTTTTTTGGCAATATACTAAATTCCGATTGACATAGTGGGATAAAATGATATGATTGCAAGGAAGCAATATACTGATGATGGTAGAGACATGAGATGGGGAGAGGGAAACAACATGAAACAATGGGGTAAGCTTTCATTAACAATTTTTTTAGCTGCGGTACTACTGGTAATATCGGCTTGCGGAACGGCAAAAAACAATGCGCCTGCAGGTGAAGCATCGGCCTCGCCGACAGCATCAGCTGAAGCTACAGGAGACAATGCAGCTGGCGGAAGCAGCGATTTGGCAGCTTTAAAAGGTAAAAAACTTGCGCTCGTTATGCAATTTAATACAGGAACCTTTTCGTCCCAATATGTAGAAGGGGTGAAAGAGCAAGCCGGAAAATTTGGCGGAGAAGTAACGGTTTTCGCATCCGACAATGATTTGGCGAAAATGTCCTCAAACCTTGATGCAGCAATCAACCAAGGCTTTGACGGCATTTTGATTGACCATGGACAAGCTGCGGCGCTCGAAGCGGGAATTAAAAGAGCGAAAGAGCAAGGCATTTCTGTAGTCGTGTTCGATGCAGACGTGAAAGTGGATGGCGTGCCTGTATTGCAGCAGGATGACCAGAAAATGGCTGAAATTACGCTTGAGCAGCTTGCTAAAGATGCTGGCAGCAAAGGAAATATTGTTAAAGTATGGGTAGCAGGCTTTGCGCCAATGGAGCGCCGTCAAGTGGCCTACAAGCAGTTCCAAGAGAAATATCCTGACATTAAAGAAATTGCCGCTTTCGGTAATGCCAACAACCCGGCACTTGATACACAATCGCAGATGGAAGCGATTTTGCGTCAATACCCGAACAAAGGCGATATTACAGCGGTATGGGCGGCTTGGGATGAGTTCGCTAAAGGCGCTTCCCGTGCCATTCAGCAAGCTGGCCGTACAGAAATTAAAGTATACGGCATCGACATGAGCGATGAGGATCTGCAAATGATTCAAGACAAAACGAGCCCATGGGTCGCTTCAGCAGCTGTTGATCCTAAAGATATCGGCCGTGTGCAAGTTCGTATTTTGTACAAAGAATTCAAAGGCGATGCGAATGAGCCTTTAGTCGTTCTGGAGCCGGTATACGTTCACCGTGATGCTTTGCCAGAAGCGAAAGTTAGCACTACGGAGCTTTCGGAGCATGTAGAAGGCTGGGGAAGCAGTTCGCAGGGTTATGAGGATTGGATGAAAGATTTGGAAGCATTGAAATAAGGGCTTGCCCTAAGCAATAGGCACATGCAGGGATGGAGAGATGCAAACGATGAGTGCAAACAAACAATTGCAAATGAAGGGAATCCGGAAAGCTTTTTCCGGCATTCCCGCTCTCCGGAATGTTGATTTTCTCTTGCAAAGCGGTGAGGTCCATGCGCTGCTTGGCGCCAATGGCGCGGGCAAAAGCACGCTGATGAAAATTTTATCAGGGGCCTACAGCCAGGATGAAGGAACCATTGTAATCGATGGACAGCAAGTTCATATCAGTTCGCCAGGGGATGCCAAGTCATTGGGCATCCATTGTGTTTATCAGGAGGTTGATACCGCACTGGTTGCACAGCTAAGCGTAGTGGAGAATGTCATGCTGGATCGCATTTCGGCAAAAGGAAGCAAGGCGTGGTTGAACTGGGGCAAGCTGGAGAAGGAGGCAGAGGAAACTCTGGCTCGTTTAGGTGCGCGTATTCCCGTTCGGAGGAAGGCGGGAGAGCTGACGCTTGCGGAAAAACAGCTCGTATTAATTGCGCGCTTACTGACCGAGAAAGCTAAATATGTCATTTTTGATGAACCGACCGCCCCTTTGAGTTTGGAAGAAGCGGAGCGGTTATTCCGTGTTATAGCCCAACTTAAGTCAGAAGGTATCGGCATCGTATTTATTTCCCACCGCCTGCCGGAAATATTCCAAATTTGCGATCGTGTCACCGTTATGCGTGATGGAGAGAGGATTGTTACCGAGGCTGCAGCGGCCATGACGATGCAGGATGTCGTCCACGCCATGCTCGGACGAGTGTTCGAGGAGGAGTATCCGAAGCTTGCAGCGGCAATTGGGAAGCCGCTTCTGAACGTTACCGGCATTCATAGGGGCCATCAGGTTAAGGATGTCAGCTTTGATGTGAAGAGCGGTGAAATCGTCGCGATAGTCGGCCTTGTAGGAGCGGGGAAAACAGAGCTTTCCCGGCTGCTGTTCGGTGCAGACAAAGCGGATGGCGGTACGGTGAGCGTAAATGGACAGGCCGTCAATTTGGCTTCCCCAGCAGATGCTTTTAAAGGCGGGCTTGTGCTTGTGCCGGAGGAGCGCCGCAAGCAGGGGATTTTGGTAGAGGAATCGGTTAAAAATAATCTCAGCTTGCCGATTTTGAGCGCGCTATCCAAGCTCGGCTTTTTGTCAGGAAAGCGTGAGACGAATAATGCTGAAGCTGTAATTGGGCGGCTTGGCGTCAAAACCTCCTCACCGGAACAAAAGGTCGCACATCTGAGCGGCGGGAACCAGCAGAAGGTGTCCATTGGCAAATGGCTGCCTACCGGCGCAAGCGTATATTTGTTCGATGAGCCAACCAAGGGCGTAGACATTGGCGCCAAAAGTGATATTTTCAAAATTATCGGTACGCTTGCAACTCAAGGAAAAGCCATTGTGTATTTGACCTGCGAATTTGCTGAGGCGATCGGTATTGCCGACCGAATTATGGTTATGTGCGACGGGGAGCTCGTCAAGCAGTTTGGACGCGGTGAAGCGACGCAGGAGAAGCTGATGCTATATGCCAGCGGTGGAAAGGATGAAACGGTGTAATGGAGAAGTTTTCAAGCTTTTTATTTAAATATGGCTCGCTCATCGTTATTGCCATTGTCATTTTATTTTTCTCATTATGGGATGAGCATTTTTTCACTTATGCCAATCTTTCTGATATTTTGCGTTCGATTTCCATCGTAACCTTTGTTGCGATTGGCGTAACCTTTTCGCTGACGGTAGACGGCTTTGACTTGTCGGTTGGCTCGACGGTGTCGCTGACAACGGTTGTAACCGCCGCTATGATGGTGTGGTTTCAGCAGCCGCTTATTGTTGTACTGATCGTGGCAATCGCGATTGGCGCCTTGGTAGGGCTGCTTAACGCGCTGCTCATCGTACGTATCCGAATTCCGGATCTGCTCGCTACGCTTGCCGTGATGTACATTGTAGCCGGTATTCACAAAACGTATACGAAGGGCTACTCGATTTACAACAATATGCCAATGCCTGATGGTTCGACTGCGCCTGGCGTTTTCAACAGCTCCTTCCTGTGGCTGGGCCAAGGCAAAATCGGGCAAATTCCGGTACCTGTTATTTTGATGGTCATTGCTGTTATAGTCGTTCATCTGTTTTTCAAATACAGCAAATGGGGACGTCAAATGCAAACGACAGGCGGCAACGAAGAAGCAGCCCGCTTGTCCGGCATCCGCGTTCGCCGCATTCGTACAGCCGCCTATGTGGCTTCAGGGGTCTTCGCTGCGATTGGCGGGGTATTGTTCGCCGCACGTGTTGGAACGGGGCAAATTGACGCTGGAGCGCCTATGATGATGGAGGCCGTAGCGGCCGTATTTGTAGGTTATTCCGTGTTTGGCGCGGGCAAGCCGAATGTAATCGGTACTTTTTTTGGCGCGCTGCTGATCGGGGTGCTGCTCAACGGTTTGACCATGATGAAGGTGCAGTATTATTCCAATGATATTATTAAAGGTGTTGTGCTCGTTTTGGCGCTCGCCGTTACGTTCATTCATTTGAACAAACGCCGAAATGGGTAACCTATTTTAATGAGAATCGTGAAAAAATGCGGAAACGTGCTGAAATACTTGAAATTGCCAAACGGCTGTATTACTATAGGTTTGGTAAATGCATAGAAAACTATGGCATGTATATTTTTAGGTGATTCCGTTAATAAGAGGGATAAGATGACTCTTCATTTGCCTAATAGGGAGGTGAAACGAATGAATAAAACGGATTTGATCAACAAGGTTGCTGAATTATCCGATCTGTCCAAGAAAGATGCGACTAAAGCAGTTGATGCAGTGTTTGATGCCATCTCTGATGCGCTTCAAGGCGGCGACAAAGTCCAATTGGTTGGCTTTGGCAACTTCGAGGTTCGCGAGCGTCAAGCTCGTAAAGGACGCAATCCGCAAACCGGTTTGGAAATTGATATTCCGGCTAGCAAAATCCCGGCTTTCAAGCCAGGCAAATCGCTTAAGGATCTCGTATCCAACTAGCAGCAGCATTCGTTAAATCGGCGTCCGGACGTTAGCGTTCGGGCGCTTTTTAAATAGATAAGCGTTTATAAGTGTGACACTTATAAACGACCTGTCTATCAGAGAGGAACGACAAGGGGGATGGAAAATGGAGCCGACAAACAGCGATTTTATCGTCATTAAGGCGAAGGATCAAGGGGTACAGGTTATTGGACTGACCCGCGGACAAGATACGAAGTTTCATCACACCGAAAAGCTGGATCGCAACGAAGTGCTGATCGTGCAGTTCACGAACCATACTTCAGCCATCAAGGTGCGGGGAAAAGCGGTCATCATGACGAAGCATGGCCAAATAGAGACCGACCAATAGCGACCTGCCGCTCCCTTCTGCCTTGATGCAGGGCGGGAGTTTTTTTATGCGAAAACAGCCGCTCCAGGCATAGGCGGGACCAAATGTTTGTACAATGGGTATGAGGACATATTCGCGCGTACACACTTGGTATAAAAGGGCGAAACGAGCTTTTGCCACTAAGATGGCAAAGCCGTTTACGCTTGAAATATAAGAATGAATGAGGTATGCAACTCATTATAAGGCTTATATTTCTCCGCGAAACGAGCTTTTGTCACAAAGGTGACAAAGCCGTTTACGCTTGAAATATAAGGATGAATGAGGCATGCAACTCATTATAAGGCTTATATTTCTCCGCGAAACGAGCTTTTGTCACAAAGGTGACAAAGCCGTTTACGCTTGAAAGGGGCGGTTATATTGCGCATGGCAAGGCCTTATTTGCTGTCGCTGGTTTTAGTGCTTGCGGTAATGGCGGGGCTTTCCCTGCTGCCAGATATGCGAAAGTCCGAATCGGGCGCGGAAGTGGCTGTATTTCGGCCAACTGCTGCAACAAGGCTGACGAACAGCAATCTTGTTGATATGATGATTGGCCTGCAGCTGGCTACGCCTATTATGCGGGTGGAGTGGGAGAATTCCCTGCTGACAGTGGAGTTTAAAGTGAAGGCGGGAAGAGAGCTGCCGGCAGAATGGACTCGCGATGTAGAGCAATTGCTGCGGTTGTCATTTGCCAGAATGGAAAATGTGAACCGGGTGCTCATCCGCTACGCTGTGCCAGCACATGAGGCAGCTTTACCAAGCAATGCAGGTTTGGCTGGAGGAGAGCGTACGGATGTAGCAGACAGCACGGTGACATCACGGCTGCTGCTTGCGGCGGATATTCGGCGCACAGACAGCTGGCTCGCAAGCCTTGGGGAGCTTGGCAGCGCTGATCCGCTGCATGATGAAATATGGCGGGAGAGGCTGCGTATGAGCTTCACATCGGAGTGGACGAAATGGTATGGGCCGGTGCCTACTTACTCTACCAGACCTGCTGCGGAGTAAAGGTTAATGGCCTGCTCCGCCTTTCTGCTTGAAAAAATGCCAATCCTGTGGGCAGCTTCATATGCGCCTTACATAAAGTTGTGCTATAATAGTTTAGATTATTGAGCGGCAATATCTGCTTCTCTGTTCGGAGGCTTACCCCATGAAACCGTATCGTGTACCACAATTAGCGAAGAAGTACGTCGATTATGACATGATTCAAAACCATACGCAGCTTCCTGCTTTTCCCGATTCGCGTCTGCACCTGCTTCAAGCTTTCCTTAGCGAAACCCGCTCCTATGCGGAGAAGGCCGAGCTATTCGCGCTGGTGCTGTCTTTAGTGCAGCTAGGGCTGGATACGCATGATGAGATTGATGTAGAGGATGGAAGCCGCTCGGAGCGCGAGATGCGTTCAAGGCAGCTCAAGGTGCTTGCCGGCGATTATTTCAGCGGCCGTTTCTACCAACTGCTGGCACAAGCCGGAGAGATTGCAATGATAGCCAAGATCAGCCAGGCGGTATGCGAAGTCAACGGGCTCAAAATCACCCTTTATTTACGCATGCAGCAGGATGCCATTCAGGCTGACGATTATTTTAGCAGCATGGTGCAGCTGAAAAGTGGACTGTTTCTTGCCTTTCAAGATTTGCTGGAAGGTGCAGCGGCCCTTTATTGGACGGAGCTGCTCCACGCTTTAAGCCGCTGCGAGATTGTGCTGGAGGAGCTTGCGCGCTGCAAAGTGCCGGCGCTTTTTCACCAGAGCTGGGCCTACTGGCATGTTCTGCAGGTTGGTACGGATGAAGAGCAACTTGCGCTGGAAGGTCCGCAGATGGACGCTGGTTTCATTAGCGGCTTGTTTAACAAATATGATATTCATGCCAAGCTTGCTGTGCTGCTGCAGCAGGCTGTGGAAGATGTCCGGATGATTGCGGGCAAGCTGGAATCAGACAAGCTGATTCAGGAGCTGCAGTACATTTTGGACGCGGTGCTTTACAAGATTGCGGGTTTTGCTCCCGCTCTCAACGAGACGAGGTGACCTTAGACGAATGGATGCAAACTCCAAGGGGCATGTGCATGCAGTATTTGAAAACATCGCTCCCAAATATGATTTAATGAATGACCTGCTAAGCTTTCGGCGTCATAAGGCGTGGCGGAAGTTTACTATGCGCAAAATGAATGTACAGCGTGGTCAGACTGCGCTTGACTTGTGCTGTGGCACCTGCGACTGGACGATCTCGCTAGCCCAGGCCAGCGAGAGCGGGGCCATAAGCGGACTTGATTTCAGCCAAAATATGCTGAATGTCGGCCATGAGAAAGTGAAGCAGCTTTCACTCGACAAGCAAATTACGCTTGTGCAGGGCAATGCGATGCAATTGCCTTATGAGGATAATTCCTTTGATTATGTAACGATTGGTTTCGGCCTGCGCAATGTACCCGATTATTTGCAGGTGCTTAAGGAAATGCACCGCGTCGTGAAGCCGGGCGGACAGGTCGTATGCCTGGAGCTTTCTAAACCAGGCTGGCAGCCATTCAAGGCCTTATATTATTTATATTTTGAACGGATTTTGCCAATGATCGGCAAGCTGGTAGCCAAGCGATTCCAGGAATATAAATGGCTGCCGGATTCATTAAAGCTTTTTCCTGACCTAAAGCAGCTGTCCGCACTGTTTGAAGAAGCAGGGCTTGAGCAGGTGAAAGGCTACCCGCTGACTGGAGGCATTGCTGCGCTGCATATAGGCATAAAGGAGAAGAAGCCAACATGATTCGCAAAATACGCATTATTCTTGAAATGATTAAATTTGAGCATACGATATTTGCGCTTCCCTTCGCTTTTATGGGAGCGATTCTGGGCGCTGTTGTCATGGAGCAGCGTCTTCCTTCTTGGGCGGAAATCGGCTGGGTTACACTCGCAATGGTAGGCGCTCGAAGCGCCGCGATGTGCCTTAATCGGCTCATTGATGCGGCGATTGATCTGCGCAACCCCCGCACAAGCAACCGGGCTATTCCGGCAGGCTTGCTGAAGTCAGCGGAGGTGCTTTTGTTTACGATTGTTTCCTTCGTGCTGCTCTTCGTTGCTGCGGCTAATCTGGCTCCGCTTGCGATGAAGCTGCTTCCAATTGCTGTCGTATTGCTGGTGCTCTACTCTTATACGAAGCGTTTCACTTGGTTGTGCCATGTTTTTCTGGGGCTAACGATCGGTTTGTCGCCGCTTGGCGGCTGGGTAGCCGTTACGGGCGGCTTTAACACGGCAGCATGGGTGTTCTATGTAACGATTGCGCTCTGGATTGCCGGTTTCGATATCGTCTATGCAACGCAGGATTATGAGTTTGACCGGAAGGAAGGCTTGAATTCCATTCCTGCCCGGTTTGGCGTAGCGAAGGCGCTGTGGATTGCCCGCAGTTTCCATATGGTGACGGCAGTAGGCTTTATTACTTTGTTTATGATGACAAACTTGAGCTGGGTTTATTTGCTTGGAACGGTGCTTGCGATTGTTATGCTGTTCTATCAGCATTGGCTGGTGCGTCCAAACGATCTTTCCCGCGTTCAGCTTTCGTTTTTCGGAATGAATGGCACTTTAAGTGTCGTTTTGTTTTTGTTTGCGATTATTGATTTGATGGTATTACACAAATGGTAGGGGGCGGAGCTGCTGGCGCAGCAGGCAGATGGGTAGTCGGAATAACCGGGGCGAGCGGCTCTATCTACGGCATTCGGCTGGCAGAGGAGCTGCTCAAAGCGGGCTTTGACGTCCATCTCGTTGTAACTGAGGCTGGCTGGAGAGTGCTTAAGGAAGAGCTGGGCTGGGTGTCGAGCCGCAGACAAGCTGCTGTCGAGCTGCATTTTGCAGAGGCAGTGCAGGCGAAGCGGCTTGTTTTGCATCCGAATGCAGATATTGGGGCTAGCATTGCCAGCGGCTCCTTCCGGGTACAGGGAATGGTCGTTGCGCCTTGCTCTATGGGTACGCTCGCTTCCATTGCTCACGGCATTTCCGATGATTTGCTGTCAAGGGCAGCAGACGTGATGCTCAAGGAAGGACGCAAGCTGCTGCTGCTGCCACGTGAGACACCGCTGCATGCGATTCATCTGGAAAACATGCTTAAGCTTGCAAAACTGGGCGTAACGATTGTTCCAGCTATGCCTGCCTTTTATTATAAGCCGCAATCGATGGATGACATGATTGATTTTCTGGTTGGCAAGTTATTAGACTGCATGGGAATTGAACATGCTTTATTTACAAGATGGGGGGATGGGCCTGATGCTGACTAATGACAGCTTGCCCCTGATGATTGGAGAAATTGATTACGCGAATGCATGGCCGCTCTTTGTTGGTCTTGATCAGCGTCTTGACGCTTCTGAGCTGGGGCTGTGCTCTCGCATTCCGGCAGAGCTGAACCGCAAGCTGCGAGAAGGAGAGCTTCAGGCTTCGGCCGTCTCATCCTATGCTTACGGCTTAAACAGCAGAGACTACTTGCTGCTCCCTGAGCTATGCGTAGGATCGGAGGGCCGGGTTAATTCGGTTCTGCTGTTCCTTAAGCAGCCGATTGAGCGAGTGCGTCCACAGCGAATTGCGGTCACAACCGCTTCAGCCACTTCCGTTAATTTGCTCAAAATCCTTATGAAGCTTTATTACGATCTTGATGCGGAATATATTCCTGCTGAGCCGGCGCTTGACCAGATGCTTGAGGATGCGGATGGGGCGCTCATCATTGGCGACCCGGCTATTCATGCTTCTTGGAGAAGTGAAGGGCTGCACATCATTGATCTTGGGGAGCTATGGCATCGCTGGACGGGCCTCGGCATGACCTTTGCGGTTGTGGCGGTTCATAAGGAAGCGGCAGCCGCCTTTCCACAGGAAATTCATGATTTGCATCAGGCGATGCTGGCGACTAAGCGTCACAATCTTGCCAACTTGTCCCCACTCGTGGACAAGGCTTGCAGCGAGCTTGGCGGCGAACGCTCGTATTGGCTGGACTATTTTACATGTCTGCAATATGATTTCGGACAGAAGCTGCGCGAGGGACTGGCGCTGTATTTCCGTTATGCGACACAATTAGGCCTGCTGGACCATGAGGCTCAGCTGGCGTTCTACGAAGACAATTCTGCCGAATAGGTGAAAGAATGAAACTATTAGATATGTACGCAAAATTAAAAGGCGATATCACGCAAATAGAGAAGGAGCTTGAACGCAGCGTCACTTTCGAGCATAAGCTGCTGAGCGAGGCATCCCTTCATCTGCTCAAGGCAGGCGGCAAAAGGCTGCGTCCTGTTTTTGTGCTGCTTGCGGGCAAGTTTGGGCGCTATAATCTGGAGGTCATGAAAAAAATCGCCGTGCCTCTTGAACTGATCCATATGGCCTCGCTTGTCCATGACGATGTAATTGATGATGCAGCTACCAGACGCGGCCAGCCTACGGTCAAGGCCAAATGGGATAATCGGGTTGCGATGTATACCGGAGATTATATTTTCGGCAGAGCGCTCGTTATTGCCACAGAACTCGGCAACCCGCAAATTCATCAGGTGCTGTCCAAGGCGATTGTACAAATGGGCATTGGCGAAATGGAGCAAATCCGTTATTTTTTCAATACGGACCAAACCATACGTCATTATTTGCTGCGCATCAGGCGCAAAACCGCATTGCTCATTGCAGTAAGCTGCCAGCTTGGAGCTATTGCAGCAGATGGGGACAGAGAGACGGCAAACCGGCTGTATGAATATGGCTACAATGTGGGCATGGCATTTCAAATTCGCGATGATTTGCTTGATTTGTTCGGAACCGAGAAGCAGATCGGCAAGCCGCCAGGCTCTGACATTAGACAGGGCAACATTACGCTGCCTGTTATTTTGGCTCTGCAGGATGAAGCAACTCGCGAGCGGCTGCTTGTGGAAATTGCCCGTATTCGCGAGCATAATGGCAATGTGGATACGCGTGAAGCGATTGATTTGATCAAAAATAGCAAAGGCATTCATGTCGCTGAGCAGCTCGCAGCAAAGTATGTCGAGAAAGCTCTGGCTGCTTTGAAGGAATTGCCATCTATCCCGGCGAAGAAGAACTTATCCGATATCGCACATTTTGTCGGCAAACGCAATTATTAATCAAGATGCGAAAAGGAGCTGCTACAAGTGGAAAGAACTTTTTTGATGATTAAGCCTGACGGTGTTCAACGTGGCCTCATTGGTGAAATTATGTCGCGCTTTGAGCGTAAAGGGCTTCAATTGGTTGCAGCCAAGTTTATGACCGTAAGTAAAGAGATTGCCCAAAAGCATTACGAGGAGCATGAAGGCAAGCCTTTTTATGAGCCGCTTCTGGCATTTATTACTTCTGGTCCCGTGTTTGCGATGGTTTGGCAAGGCGATAACGTCATTGCGCTAACCCGTGCTTTAATTGGCAAGACGAACGCAGTGGATGCGCTTCCAGGCACCATTCGCTCTGATTTTGCTGTACATACGAATTTTAATTTGATTCATGGCTCCGATTCGCCCGAAAATGCCGTGCGGGAAATTTCCATTTTCTTCACTCCTGAACAGCTTGTGGACTACGAACAAACGATGCAGCGCTGGGTTTAGCCAGTTGCGATACAAACGGAGGCTGAAGGCATAATGACGGACGATCGGGATTTTGCAACGTTTATCCAGAAGATGAGAGATAAGACCAACATTGATTTATCGCAATATAAGGAAGCGCAGATGAAACGCAGGCTTACGACGCTGCGCATGAAGCATGGATTCCAGACTTTCGATGAATACTGGAGAAAGCTGGAGAATGACCGGACTTTGATGAATGAATTTCTCGACAGGATGACGATTAACGTCTCGGAGTTTTGGCGTAACCCGAATCGGTGGGAAGTGCTGAAAAATCATTTTTTTCCAGAAATGCTGCAAAACAGCAGCCGCCTGAAAATTTGGAGCGCGGCGTGCTCAACGGGTGAGGAGCCTTATACGCTCGCGATGATTTTGACGGAGATTGGCGCGATTGGCAAATCGTCGATTTTGGCAACGGATCTGGATAATATCGTGCTGCAGAAGGCGCAGGAAGGCATTTATTTAGAGCGTTCGCTTAAGGATGTGCCGCCAGTATTCCGTCAAAAATATTTTGCTCCAGATCATGGGGCCTTTGCCGTATCGAATGATTTGAAAAAATCAATCCAGTTCAAGCAGCAAAATATGCTGCATGATACGTTTGATAGCGGATTCGACCTCATTGTATGCCGCAATGTTATGATTTATTTTACCGAGGACGCGAAGCGCATTTTGTACCACAAGTTTGCAAAAGCTTTGAAGCCGGGCGGCATTTTGTTCGTCGGCAGCACGGAACAGATTTTTTCGCCGGCCCAGTATGGCTTTGATACGGCGGATACGTTCTTTTACAGAAAAACGAGCAATTAATGTATATCGTCTTCCTTGTTCTCCTATACTAGTGGTAGTCAACACCATTTGGAGGCGGAACGAAAGATGGATAAACGCAAAGTGATTCAAGCCTATAAGCTTGGTTTTATATCGATTCAGGAGTGCGCGCAGATTTTGGGGCTGGACAGCGGCCAATTGCCGGGATTATTGAAAGCCCAGCAGTTCGCTTCCGATTATGCGGATTCGCAGAGCAAGCGCACGGTAAATAGCTGACGGAAGGCCCATAGAGGGTCGTCGTTTGAAAAAGAGCAGGATCAGGTGCCCAATCAGGCTTCTGATCCTGCTTTTTTTGACATATAGGAAAGGAAATGATTTTCCCATCCTTTCTCTATAGGTCTCGGACTGAAACGCGCCGCGCCGCCAAAGGACGGCTTTCGGCCGTTTACGCTTGAGATAAAAATGGCGTTTGGACGCGGATTGGCGGTGCGCATTTCTTGTCAAACCCGCAAGGCTGTACTATAATGAGCAAAGATGTTTAGGGTAGCTGATGATAGCATGCGCCTAATAATCGGCAGAATGCGCACGCTTGCAGCGCCCCAGGCCATATTAGGTTGTTTGCGTTGAAGGAGGAGCTTTAGGTTGAGTTTACGATATTTGACAGCGGGGGAAACACATGGTCCCCAATTGACCGCCATTATTGAGGGTCTTCCTAGCAATTTAACCATTGATTTTGAGGAAATTAATTTTCAGCTTCACCGTCGCCAGAAAGGCCATGGCCGTGGTCGTCGCATGCAAATTGAGAAAGATACGGCGAACATTGTCGGCGGCGTTCGTCATGGTCGGACGACTGGCGCTCCTGTAGCGTTAATCGTTGAGAACAATGACTGGAAGCATTGGACAAGCGTAATGAACATCGCCCCGATCGAAGGCGGAGATGAAGAGAAGCGCCGGGTACACCGTCCGCGTCCTGGACATGCGGATTTGAACGGCGGTTTGAAATATAATTTGAAGGATCTTCGCAACGTACTGGAGCGCTCCAGTGCCCGCGAGACAGCAGCACGCGTAGCAGTAGGTGCGGTAGCACGCCAGCTTCTTGCTGAATTCGGCATTAAAGTAGGCGGACAGGTTATCCGCATTGGCGAGATTGAAGCGCCGGCAAACCAATTGCCGCTGGATGAGCTCATTCGCCTTACGGAAGAATCGCCTGTGCGCGTCGTTGATAAAGAAACCGAAGAGAAGATGACTGCGTACATTGACCAAATTAAAGCCGAAGGAGATTCCATCGGCGGCGTGGTCGAGTGCATTATTGAAGGCGTGCCAATTGGACTGGGAAGCCATGTGCAATGGGACCGCAAGCTGGATGCGCGCATCGCAGGTGCTGTCGTTTCGATTAATGCCTTCAAAGGCTGCGAAATCGGCATTGGCTTTGAAGCGGCGAAGCTGCGCGGCTCGCAGGTGCATGACGAGATTTTGTACACTGCACAGGAAGGTTATACGAGAGCGACGAACCGTCTGGGCGGATTCGAGGGCGGTATGACCAATGGCGAGCAAATCGTTGTCCGTGGCGTAATGAAGCCAATTCCAACGCTTTACAAGCCGCTTCGCAGCGTGGATATTGACACGAAAGAACCATTCACGGCACAAGTGGAACGTTCCGACAGCTGTGCAGTTCCGGCAGCTAGCGTTGTGATGGAGCATGTTGTGGCTTTTGAAGTAGCGAAAGCATTTCTTGAGAAGTTCGGCGGCGACTCCATTGAGGAAATCCGCTCGAACCTGAATCAATACCTTGAGCAAATAGGCAGGTACTAAAGGATGAGAGAGCTAACGGTTGATTTAGGCGAGCGCTCTTATCCAATCTATATCGGGGAGGGTCTCCTGCAGGAGGCTCCCTCTTTTTTCGAAAGGCATGGCATTAGCAAAAAATCTCCGCTGCTAATCATCTCGGATGACAAGGTGGCGCCCCATTATTTGGAGCCGCTTGCAAACGCGCTAAGCGCAGCAGGCTTCCAGCCGTCGACAGCAATCGTACCGTCGGGTGAAAGCTCGAAGTCTTTGGCGATGCTGGAGGAATTGGTTACTCATGCGCTGAAGGCTGGGCTTGACCGCAAGTCGGCGATCGTTGCCCTTGGCGGCGGCGTAGTTGGCGATTTGGCCGGTTTCGTAGCAGCGTCTTATATGCGCGGCGTGAAATTCATTCAAATTCCGACGACGATTTTGGCGCATGACAGCAGCGTTGGCGGCAAAGTGGCAGTCAACCACCCGCTGGCGAAAAATATTATCGGCGCTTTCCATCAACCGGAAATGGTGCTTTATGATTTGAATACGCTTCAGACGCTGCCGCCGCGTGACGTTTCTGCAGGCTTGTCGGAAGTGGTCAAACATGGCTTCATCTGGGACGACGCTTTCGTGCAGTGGTGCGATGAAAACTCAGAGCGTCTGCTGGCGCTCGATCCAGAAGCACTGGGCTATGCCTTGTACAAGGGCTGCAGTGTAAAGGCTGCTGTCGTATCCAAGGATGAGCGCGAGAATGACCTGCGTGCGATTCTGAATTTGGGCCATACAATTGGACATGCGCTGGAGGCTGTAGCTGGCTATGGCGAGCTGCTTCATGGCGAGGCGATCTCCATCGGCATGATTGGCTCGGCCAAGCTTGGCCTGCGTTATGGAGCGCCTGAGGACGTCTATACAACAACGAAGCGCGTGCTTGCGAAATGCGGGCTTCCGGTGAAGCTGCCAGAGCACTTCGACGTGGACGCGATTATGGAAGCGATGATGCATGACAAAAAGTTCAGCGAAAGCACGATGATTTTCGTAGTGCCGACGGCGATCGGCGAAGTGGAAATCAAGAAGGATGTACCGGCGTCATGGGTTCGGGAAATCGTGGAGGAATTGAAACAGGAGGCCGAGTAATATGAGCGTTAGGGGAATTCGCGGGGCAATTACCGTCGATACAAACGAGAAAGAGCCTATTTTAAAAGCAACACTTGAAATGCTGCATGCCATTGTCGCAGACAATGACGTTCAGCCTGACGATATTTGCAGCGTATTTATTACGGTGACGAATGATTTGGATGATGCGTTCCCTGCTTTGGCCATTCGCCAAATGAGCGGCTGGGAGCTTGTTCCACTCATGTGCGCGCTGGAAGTGCCAGTCAAGGGAAGCCTTGCGCGCTGCATAAGGCTTATGGTTACCGTGAATACGGATAAAACGCAAGCCGAAATTAAACATGTGTACTTGGGAGGAGCCCAGGTGCTTCGTCCAGATTTAACGCAATCCTAATCTAATTGACGATCAGGCACAAGATGTTGTATATTGGATGAAGTAAATGAGACTAGTTGAGTGGCAAGTGAGCAGGTTTTAGTTGAAATTAGATGAGCAGAGCAGAGACGAGCATAGCCAAGTTGCGAATAGAAAGACTATAGAGCAGAGTGCGTAATTATGAAATAGATGATGTATAAGTTTAGCGCTTATAATCGCTTTCTATTTCATCGAGAGAAGAGCCTATCCATCTTATTAGATGGCGACAGCTGTTTTACGTTTACGTACCTACGTATGTGCAAGATGCTGCTATAGATTTATTTGCTGGCTGGCCTTTACTTTTTTGTCCTCATCTTAAATCAACGCCCCTGCCTTGGCAGGGGCTTTTTATTTTGAATGTGTCTACACATAGCGAGAAGGGGGACGTAACGATGAATAGTGAATTACAGCAAGTGGTCAAGCTCTCTGAGGAATACAATCTCATTCCGATCGTTCGTTATATGATGGCGGATACGGAGACGCCGATTCGGCTGTTTCAGCATTTTGCCAAGGAAAAGCATGCATTTCTGCTTGAAAGTGTAGAGGGCGGCGTGAAATGGGCGCGTTATTCGTTCATTGGAACCGATCCGTTTATGATGCTGTACGGCAAAAACGGCGAAATGATTTTTGAGAAAAATGGTGAAAAAATCAGCTTCGACGATAAGCCGCTAAGCTTGCTGAAGGATCATCTTCGTTACTATCGCAGTCCGGCGATGTCCCATCTTCCGCCATTTACGGGCGGGGCTATCGGGTTTTTCGGCTACGATTTGCTGCAATATTATGAGAAGCTTCCAGCCCACCGGATTGATGATTTGCAAATGAATGATTTGCAGTTTATGTTCTGCGATCAGGTCATCGTGTTCGACCACTTCAAGCAGCAGCTGCAAATTATCGGCAATGTGCATGTGCCGAAGGAGAAGACGCAGACGGGCATTGTTCAGTCCTACGGCGTCGAGGAGGCGTACAACGCAGCAGTTGCCAAAATCGAAGCGACGGTCGAGCGCCTGCAGCAGCAGGTGAAAATCCCCGTACCAATCGGTGCTGGCGTGCCTACTATGCCCGAGGTTGGCGATGTGCAGTCCAATTTGACGAAGGAGCAGTTCATCGCCAATGTCGACAAAGCGAAGGAGTACATCCGCGCAGGCGATATTTTCCAGGTGGTGCTGTCCCAGCGCTTCAGCATTGAGACGGATGTTGATCCGCTGCATGTGTACCGCGTACTTCGCACGATGAACCCTTCACCGTACATGTATTATTTGAAAATGGGAGAAGAGGTTATCGTTGGAACATCGCCGGAGGCGCTCGTTAAAGTAGATGGCAGCAAGGTGGAAACCCGCCCAATCGCCGGAACGCGCCCTCGCGGCAAAACGCCGGAGGAGGATCTGGCGCTGGAGCAGGATCTGCTGGCAGATGAGAAGGAGCGGGCGGAGCATCTGATGCTCGTTGACCTAGGTCGCAACGACATTGGCCGTGTATCCGAGTTCGGATCGGTGAAATGCGATTCCTTCATGGAAATCGAGCGTTATTCCCACGTTATGCATATCGTTTCGAATGTGACGGGCAAGCTGCGGGAGGATAAGGATTTTTACGATGCGTTTCTCTCTTGTCTTCCTGCCGGCACCGTATCCGGCGCACCGAAGCTGCGGGCGATGGAAATTATTGCGGAGCTTGAAAATGAAGCTCGCGGCGCTTACGCTGGAGCGATTGGTTATTTAGGCTTCGGCGGTTCGCTCGACACCTGCATCACGATTCGGACGATCATTTTCAAAAATGGCAAAGCCTACGTGCAGAGCGGGGCAGGCATCGTCTGGGATTCCGTTCCGGAGAGCGAATATACCGAAACGGTGAATAAAGCGAAAGCGCTGCTGACGGCCATTCGGGCCGCTGAGCAGCTGTTCGGCAAGCCTGGAGACGCTCGCGATCAGAGCTTCAATGCCATTAATAGCGATTATTACATTAAAGCAGGGGAGGGTTTCGTACAATGACAAACAGCCTGACACCGATTACGATGCAAAGCGCGTTAACTAAATTAATCGGCAGCGAGCATTTGTCACGGGAAGAAGCCCGCTCCGTTATGGATATTATTATGAACGGCGAAGCGACGCCGGTTCAAATTGCAGGCGTGGTGACTGCGCTGCGCATGAAAGGCGAGACGAAGGACGAAATTACAGGCTTTGCCCAGGCGATGCGTGCGCATTCGAGCCATGTGCAGACCGAGCAGGAAGGGCTGCTTGATACGTGCGGCACAGGCGGCTCCGGTATTCATAAATTCAATATATCGACGTCCTCGGCGATTATTGCGGCGGCAGCCGGCATTCGCGTAGCCAAGCATGGCAACCGCGCAATGTCGGGCAAAGCAGGCAGCGCTGATGTGCTGGAGGCGCTGGGCGTGCAAATTACGCTCACGCCGGAGCAGGCGGAGGAATGTCTGAAGCAGGTCGGCATCTGCTTCATGTTCGCGCAGCTGTACCATCCATCGCTTCGTCATGCTTCTGTTCCACGTAAAGAGCTGGGCATTCGGACGATTTTTAATATGCTGGGCCCGCTGACGAATCCTGCTGGTGCTGATCGCCAGCTAATCGGCTTGTATGATGCTAAGAAAACGGACACCGTCGCTTCAGTGCTGGCAGAGCTTGGCGTCAAACGCGCGATGGTCGTGAGCAGCAACGACGGGCTGGACGAAATCAGCATTTCGGCGCCAACTAGAGTCTCGGAGCTTCTGAATGGCAAGGTTCGCACGTATGAAATTACGCCGGAGGAGCTGGGCTTGACCCGCTATCCGATCAGCGAGGTGCTGGGCGGCGATCCTGCGGCCAATGCGGCGATTATTCGCGGCATATTCAGCGGAGAGCAGCGCGGCGCTTATCGCGATATCGTGCTTGCGAATGCAGGGGCTTGCATTTATGTGGGCGGAGCTGCTGCGAGCTTGACAGATGGTGTTAAAATTGCGGCGGACATGATTGATTCCGGATTAGCCGAGCAAAAGCTGCTGGGCCTCATTCAAACGACAGGAGAGCTGACCCATGTTTTTGGATAAAATCGTAGTAACAAAACGCGAAGAGGTTGAAGCATTATCGGCCACATTCCAATTAGCGGAATATGAGCGGACGATTGCCGAGCTTGGTCCGTGCCGCGGCTTTGAGCGTGCATTGACTGCGGGCCGCAAGCGCACGGTTGGACTCATTGCCGAGGTGAAAAAAGCTTCGCCTTCTAAAGGGCTGATTCGCCCTGAATTTCACCCGGCGGAGCTGGCAGCTGCGTATGAGCAGGCCGGCGCGGATTGTATTTCCGTGCTGACGGATCGGCAATATTTTCAAGGGGCAAATGAGTATTTGACGCTCGTGAAGGATACGGTCAGCATTCCGCTGCTCCGCAAGGACTTTATTATTGATTACCGTCAGGTGTACGAGGCGAGAGTCATTGGGGCGGATGCGATTTTGCTCATTGCGGCGATATTGACGAAGCAGCAGATGTCTGAGCTGTATGATACAGCTGTTTCGCTTGGCATGGATGTGCTGGTCGAGGTGCATAATCGCGAGGAGCTGGAGGCGGTGCTTGAGCTGAATAAAGCGACGCTTATCGGAGTCAACAATCGCGATCTGAAAAGCTTTGTCACGGATCTGCGTACAACGGAGCAGCTGATCGGCTTGATGCCGCAAGGTGTGACTGTTATTAGCGAAAGCGGCATTGCCGGTCCGGCAGATATGGATTATTTGCAAGGTATTGGCGCGCAAGGGGTTCTAATTGGCGAACATTTCATGCGCCAGGCTGATGCAGGTCAGGCTATTATCGATTTGATGGGTCCGGTGGGCCGCTAGTGCAGACGCAGACGACTCCCCGTATTAAAATTTGCGGCCTGAAGACTGTGGAGACGATTCAGCAAATGGACGGATTGCCGTTCCATGATATTGGATTTATATTTGCGGCTAGCAAGCGTCAAGTGCTTCCTGCGCAAGCAGCAGAGCTGGTTGCGGCAGTACACAGCTTGAAGGCGGCAGCGGGGCAGCGTCCCCAGACCGTCGGCGTATTCGTCAATCCTGCGCTTGCGGAGCTGCGCGAGACGCTGGCTATTGCTCCGCTCGATGTGGTACAGCTGCATGGCAGCGAAACACCTGCTTTTTGCCAAGCGGTCCGTGAGCAATTTGCGGTGAAGGTGTGGAAGGTATTTTCTATACGCGATGAAGCGGTTGTTCAGTCTGAGGAAGTCACAGGCAGGGGCGTTGACAAGGGCACGGATGCTCATACAAGTGCCGATGAGGCCGCTGCCCGGCTTGCTCCTTATGAAGGCAAGGTCGATGCTGTATTGATAGACACAGCCGGGGGAGGTACGGGCAAAGCGTTCAACTGGGAGGTTATCGACGATTACCAAGCTGCGGCAGCGCAGTTGAATGTGCCGCTTTATGTAGCGGGCGGTCTAAACCCGGACAACGTACAGGAATTGTTAGCTGCGTACGCTCCGAGTGGCCTTGATGTGTCCAGCGGAGTAGAGACGGACGGCGTTAAAGATATTGAGAAAATTAGATTATTCGTCAGAAAGGTGATGCAACGATGAACCGAGTACCGGATGAAAAAGGTCGCTATGGCAAGTTTGGCGGCCGTTATGTTCCCGAGACGTTAATGAATGCACTGCTTGAGCTGGAGGAAGCGTACAACCACTATTCCAAGGATGAATCCTTCCAAGAGGAAATCCGCAATCTGCTGCATAAATATTCGGGCAGACCTACATCGCTCTATTATGCAGAGCGCCTGAGCGAGCAGCTTGGCGGCGCAAAAATTTATTTGAAGCGCGAGGATTTGAACCATACGGGCGCCCACAAAATCAACAATACAATCGGTCAGGGCGTTCTGGCGAAGCGCATGGGAAAAACAAAAATTATTGCCGAAACGGGCGCAGGCCAGCATGGGGTTGCTTCGGCAACGATTGCGGCATTGCTTGGACTGGAATGCAAAGTATTTATGGGCGAGGAAGATATGAAGCGCCAGCAGCTCAATGTTTTCCGCATGCAGCTGCTTGGAGCGGAAGTCGTGCCGGTTCTTTCGGGAACGCGCACACTTAAGGATGCCTGTAATGAAACGCTCCGCTACTGGGTTAGCCATGTAGACGATACGTATTATATTTTGGGTTCAGCGACAGGGCCGCATCCATATCCGATGATCGTCCGTGATTTTCAGCGGATTATCGGCGACGAATCGCGCAAGCAAATTGTGGCAGAGGAAGGACGCCTTCCAGATTATGTAGTAGCAGCGGTTGGCGGCGGCAGCAATGCGATCGGGATTTTTTACCCGTTCATTGAAGATGCGGCTGTGCGTTTGATCGGTGTTGAAGCTGCGGGACGCGGAGTAGAGACGGATGAGCATGCGGCTACGATGACGAAAGGCCGTCATGGCGTATTTCAGGGCTCGCTGAGCTATGTGCTGCAGGATGACAACGGACAAGTGCTGCCTGCGCATTCCATTTCGGCAGGTCTCGACTATCCAGGGATTGGCCCTGAGCATTCGTATTTGAAGGATTCGGGCCGGGCGGAATATTTCCCGATTACAGATGATGAAGCAATGGACGCTTTGCAGCTGCTGTCGCGCACAGAAGGCATCATTCCAGCGCTGGAGTCAGCGCATGCGATTGCCCAGACGGTCAAGCTGGCACCAACGCTTGATAAAGATCAAATTATTGTCGTCAGCCTGTCCGGCCGCGGCGATAAAGATGTAGAGACGATTATGAGCAAGCTGGGAGGCGCAGTCGATGAATCTCATTGATACGGTATTTGCAAAGCTACGTGAGGAAAAGCGTACCGCGCTGATCCCTTTTATAACGGTGGGAGATCCTGACCTCAAAACCTCACTGGCGATTATTAAGCAGTTGGAGGAGTCTGGCGCTGATCTAATCGAGCTGGGCGTTCCTTATTCTGACCCGCTCGCCGACGGTCCGGTTATTCAACGGGCTTCCGAGCGTGCATTGAGAAGCAGCATTACCCTTCGCGACTGTATTGAAGCGGCAGCGCAAGCACGCGAAGCTGGCGTGAAGCTGCCTTTCATCCTGTTCACCTATTTCAATCCGGTGCTGCAGTTCGGTCTGGAAGCCTTTATGGAGCTGGTGAAAAATAAAGAAATCAGCGGTTTGATCATTCCCGATCTGCCGATTGAAGAGGATGCCGAGGTTCGCCAGCTGGCGGAAGCCGCGGGCATTCACCTCATTCCGCTTGTCGCTCCGACCTCCAAGGATCGGGTCGTACGTATTTCGCAAAAGGCGAAAGGGTTCGTCTATTGCGTTTCCTCGCTGGGCGTAACGGGCGTGCGCGCCGAATTCCACAGTGGGATCGACGATTTCCTCGCTACCGTGCGGGAAGCGACTGATCTACCGATCGCCGTTGGCTTCGGCATTTCGAGCCGTGAGCAAGTGGAGCGTTTCTCCAAGCAATGCGATGGTGTTGTGGTAGGCAGTGCGATTGTACGCAAAATAGAAGAATCAATTCCGCTGCTAGCAGAGGAGAATACCCGCGCTGAGGGCTTGAAGCAGATCGGCGAGTTTGTAGCCGGGCTCAAAGGCTAGGGCATATTCAGCCTCTTAGCGGTAGGCATCATTTAAGAGGCGCAGAATACGAGCATATTCTGCGCTTCTTTTTTAGGTTAAGTTAGTCTTTATTGTTGAGCTTATAGTCATTTTTTCCAAATAGTGTTAAAATGTTCATATACCTACAAGAGGAGGAAATCCATGTTTGATATTGAAAAAATAAAAGAGGTAATTCCTCATAGATATCCATTTCTTTTGGTGGATAGAATCTTGGAAATTGATGAGGGTAAAAAAGCTGTTGGAATTAAAAATGTGACAATCAATGAACCTTATTTCATTGGTCATTTTCCCGACTATCCCGTTATGCCTGGAGTCTTGATTGTAGAAGCACTGGCGCAGGTTGGTGGTATCGTTATGTCTAAAGGAGAAAGCAGTAAAATAGGATTATTGACTGGTATTGATAATTGTCGATTCAAGAGGCAAGTAAAACCAGGAGACCAACTTATTCTTACATTCGAAGTAACTCGAATCAAGGGGCAGATAGTTAAAGGAAAAGGCGTCGCCGCGGTAAACAATGAACTGGCTTGTGAAGCTGAAATAATGTTTGCATTCAGTTCGATTTAGGTTTTTAAGCGGGGAACATCAGCAATAGAAAGAACGCCGCAAGGCGTTTTTCTTATGTCAGCTCAAAAATAAGATTGATTATGCTCAAATAATGGCCTATACTAGCACTAGACCGACCGACGGTCTATAGAAAGGAGCGACTAAGCGGACGATGCGTATACTGAAAGATCCGGAAGAACGCAAAAATGAAATTTTAGATACGGCAGAAATGCTTTTTTATACGAAGGGCTACAATAAAACGACGATTAATGACATCCTTCAGGAGATTGGCATTGCGAAGGGGACCTTTTATTATTACTTTAAATCCAAAGAGGAAGTTATGGACGCGATCATTATACGGATTGTGGCGGCGGATGTTGCTTCTGCAAAAAGTATAGCCGCAAGTTCGGAGCTGCCGACCTTGGTCAAGCTGTTTCAAATTTTGATGGCTCAGAAGCCTAAGAATGGTGACCGTAAGGAGCTGCTGCTGGAGCAATTCCACCAGGTCGGCAATGCCGAAATGCATCAGAAAAGCCTCGTACAGACCATTATTCACTTGACGCCTGTATTAACAACAGTCATTGAGCAAGGCATAGAGGAGCAAATTTTTCAGACCGAATACCCCAAGGAGACGGTTGAATTTTTAATTGTATCTTCCACTTTTCTGTTCGATGAAGGTTTATTCGAATGGCAGCCAGAGGAAATGATCCAGAAGGCGAAGGCTTTTATTCATGTTATGGAAACGACGCTGGGAGCGATAAAAGGCAGCTTTGATTTTATTTTTGATATGCTGACTAACCCGAATTAACCTAGAATCCCCCGCTTTAGCGCTGCATCCAAGCTGCCCATGAAAGGCGTGGCCGTTAGCGTATCCAGTTATCTGATACCTGTTCAATTGTTGGGTACGCTTGTATGCCGGCTTATTTTTTTGAGTATTATAGACTGACGGTCAGTCTATAGACAAACGAACCTATTTTTAAGGAGGAGCTAATCGATGATACAAAGCCAAGTGAAAAAAGAGCTGTTCGGAAGAAGCTTCCAGTTGCTCCTATTGGGACAAATTATCTCGATTTTGGGCAGCGCTCTGCTGCGCTTTGGGCTATCGCTTTATGCGCTGGATCTTACAGGACGAGCGGATATTTTTGGCACTCTCTATGCGTTATCCAGCATCCCGCTGCTGCTGTCGCCAATTGGCGGGGCCATTGCTGATCGCTTCAACCGCCGTCATTTAATCGTTATATTCGATTTTGCAAGCTGCATGGTTGTTCTGGGCTTTTTGCTCCTATTGGCGGGGGGCCACGCGACGGTTGTTGTTATTGGTATGGTGATGGTATTGCTTTCGCTGATCAGCGCGATGTACCAGCCTGCTGTGCA
Source organism: Paenibacillus sp. R-74696 (assembly GCF_055814915.1). Classification (NCBI taxonomy): domain Bacteria; kingdom Bacillati; phylum Bacillota; class Bacilli; order Caryophanales; family Paenibacillaceae; genus Paenibacillus; species Paenibacillus sp. R-74696. The sequence continues at coordinate 146,564 of NZ_JBPULM010000030.1, read as the reverse complement.
AGCGAGCATCCCGCTGCTGGTGCAGGAGAGCCGGCTTGAGCAGGCCAATGGAATGGTGAATGGCATCGGCTCCCTTGCCCAAATGGCGGCCCCCGTGCTTGGCGGCATCCTGTATGGTGTCCTTGGCCTGCAAACGTTGATGATCGGAAGCGGTATCGCTTTTTTACTGTCAGCCGTCATGCAGCTATTTATGGAGATCCCGTTTGTAAAACGCGAGCAGAAGCGAAATATCGTCGCAACGCTTGCAGCAGATATGAAAGTAGGGTTTGCCTATGTAGCCCAGCAGCGCTCGATTTTAAAGGCGATGATATTAGCGGCGCTGCTCAATTTTATTTTAACGCCGTTTTTTGTCGTCGGCGGGCCGATTATTTTGCGGGTTACGATGCATAGCAGCGATACGCTTTATGGAGTTGGCATGGGCATTGTGGAATGCAGCACGATTTTAGGCGCACTAACGATCGGAATCTTTGCGAAAAAAATGCAAATGAGCTCTTTGTATCGGTGGCTGCTCATCATTGCTGCATTGATTTTGCCATTATCGATGTCGCTGACGCCATGGATGCTGGGGCTTGGCTATTATCCAGCCTATGTTCTATTTATGGCAAGTGTTGTTCCGATTGCGATGGCACTGACGATGATTTCGATTTTTGTGCTGACCCGGGTGCAAAAGCAGACACCTAATGACCTGCTTGGAAAGGTGATGGCCATTATAATGGCGGTCGCACAGATTGCGGCACCTGTGGGGCAAATCGTCTACGGCAAGCTGTTTGAAACGTTTAGCTTGCGGGTTTATTTCCCTGCGCTGCTCATGTTCGCAGCAATGCTAGTGATGGCTTGGGTGACAAAAAGGTTTTATCACAATCAAATAGAGAAGGGGCAGGAAGATGCTAGAGAAGATGTGGAGAAAAGATATCGCAAGGAATAAGCTGATTACCGCTATTTTATTTATGTTTATTATGATTTCCTCGCTGCTAGTGGCAAGCAGTGCAAGCATGCTTCTGGAGCTGTTTCGTTCGGTGGATGACTGGTTTGAGAAAGCGGGCGTCCCTCATTTTGTACAGATGCATGCCGGGGAAATCGACCAGCAGGAGATAGAGGATTTTGCCAGTCGCAATAAGCTGGTGAAGGAGCAGCAAACCGTTGAGATGATTTCTATTGAACCAGCTCAAGTTTATTTCGGCGCCAGCGGCGAGTCAGAGGCGGGCAGCGTCATGGAAATGAGCCTTGTGAAGCAAAACAAAGCGTTCGATTTTTTACTTGATTTGGACAATAAGCGGCTGGATGTACTTCCGGGCGAAATAGCAGTGCCGATTTATTTTATGCAGCAGCATGGCTTGGAGCTCGGGGATACGGTGCGGCTGGCGACGGGCTCCTTTAGCAAAACCTTTACAATAAAGGATTTTGTTAGGGATGCCCAGATGAATCCGTCTATTGTCAGCTCAAAGCGTATCGTTGTAAGCGATTCGGATTGGGAGACGCTTAAGGGCTATTTTGCCGAAAAAGAATATTTGATCGAATATCTGCTGCATGATGGGGAGCGAACGAGCGAATTTGAACAGCTCTACCTAGCTTCTGGCCTTCCGCACCAAGGGACTGCGATTACCTATGCTCAATTTCGGCTATTGAATGCGCTGACGGATGGCGTTGCGGCCGTTGTCATCCTTTTAGCCAGCGTGCTGCTGATCGTCATCGCCTTTCTCTGCCTTCGGTTTACAATGCTCGCTGCGCTGGAGGAGGATGTTTATGAGATTGGCGTCATGAAGGCGATTGGTATAGCCGGAAGCGAAATCCGCCAGCTTTATTTAATGAAATATCGGCTGATCGCTTTGACAGCGACTATGGCGGGGTGGGTGCTTTCCTTATTTGCAGAACGGGCTTTCATGGCAAATCGGAGTCTATACATAGGCACAGCTGAAAAAAATGCGCTAAGCTATATCATCCCCTTGCTGGGGGCAGGTTGTATTTTTCTATCCGTGATGTTGTTCTGCCGTCTGGTTTTGGGGAGATTTAAGCGAATATCAGCCGTTGAAGCCTTACGCTCAGGCAGCACTTCGGCCAAAGGGCGGATGACAAAACGGCTGAAGCTCCATCGCAGCCGGCTTATCCCTGTAAATATATTTGTCGGCATTCAGGATGTGTTCGTCCGGATTAAAACATTCGGCTTGCTGGCCCTCGTATTCACGCTTTGCTTCTTCCTGATCATAGTGCCTGTGAATTTTTTGAATACGATGAAATCACCTGATTTTATGACTTATATGGGGGCGGGGAAGAGCGATATTCAAATTGATATGCGGCAAACAGGCGACGTAGCGCAGCGATACAACGAGATGATCGCCTATATTCAACACGACAATGACGTGGAACTCTATTCGCCGCTCGTAACGAGTTCTTATAAGATGCGCAGCGACGATGGTGTCTATGAAAATGTGAGTGTGCAAACAGGCGATTTTTCGCTGTTTCCGCTAGCTTATTTAAGCGGGGCTGCTCCCGCTGCAAACGATGAGATCGCTCTTTCTTATCTGCATGCGAAGGAACGCGGCAAGCAGCTCGGAGACACGCTGACGCTCATCGTTGCTGGGGAAGAACGAGTGCTGAAGCTTTCGGGCATTTATCAGGATGTGACCAATGGCGGCAAGACAGCTAAAGCGCTGCTGCCTTATGAAGCACATTCCGTCCTCTGGTATATGGTCAGCTTGGATGTAAAGCCGGGCGTTGCAATTGGCGAAAAAAGGGCTGAATACGCAGCTGCCTTCTATCCGGCTAAGGTGACGTTTATGGAAGATTATTTATCTCAGACACTTGGCTCCACCATAAGCCAGCTGCAAAAAATAACGGGGCTCACCTTAGCGGCAGCTCTCGCCATTGCGCTGCTGATTACCGCTTTATTTTTCAACATGCTGATCGTGAAAGACGCTTCTGATATCGTCATTATGAGAAGCCTTGGGTTTTCCTTGAAAAATATCCGCCTGCAGTACGTCATCCGCTCATTGGCGGTATTGCTGGCGGGGATCGTGCTAGGTACCGCAGCAGCGGGAAGTCTTGGGCAGGGCGTAGTCAGCATGCTGATGTCATTTATGGGGGCAGCCCGCGTCGAGTTCGTCGTTAATCCGTTTGTGGCCTACATGCTTATTCCTTTGATATTCCTCGCTGTAGGGCTAGTAACGACGCTGCTTAGCAGCTTAACCATAACGGCAAATGTCAAAAGTGCTGGCGCAGCTAAATAATTTTCGAAAAGAGGGCATCGTGATGACCATCGTGTTAGAGGCGAAAAACGTAAACAAAAGCTATTCCGTAGGCAAAAATAATGAACAGGCTGTGCTGAAAAATGTGAATTTGCAATTGCAGGCAGGTGAGTTTGTATCTATAATGGGGCCTTCTGGCTGCGGCAAGTCTACCTTGCTGTACACGATTAGCGGGATGGACAAAATGACGTCCGGCAGTGTTGCCATACAAGGGCAAGAGCTTGGCAGTCTATCCGAAGAGCGGTTGGCTCAGCTTCGCTTGAGCAAAATGGGATTTGTTTTTCAACAGAGCGGATTTTTGAAAAATCTCAGCCTGCTCGACAACATTATTTTACCCGCTTATGTGGCGAAAAGAGAGAGTCGCGCTGCTATTGACCGGCGGGCCAGCGAGCTGATGCAGCGGACTGGAATTGCCGAGCTTGCCAATGCTGACAAGGCGGAAGTGTCCGGTGGACAGCTCCAGCGGGCAGCCATTTGCCGGGCGCTGATCAACCAACCGGAAATCGTGTTTGGCGATGAGCCGACAGGAGCTCTTAATTCCAAGGCAAGCGATGAGGTCATGGCTATTTTAGCCGATTTAAATCATGCGGGGACGACGATCTTGCTGGTGACCCATGATGCGAAGGTGGCTGCCAAAACACAGCGCGTATTATTTATGCTGGATGGCCGCATCGTGGGCGAGCGGGTACTCGGTCAGGCTGAATTGAAGGTGCGGGAAGCAAAACTATCCTCATGGCTTGCCGAGATGGGATTTTAGATTTTTTCTTAAGGCAGACGCGATCAATTGCAATAGAACATCTTTTAAAGCGGGGCAAGATGTGAGACAATAAGCCTTATGCAATTGATATTTATATATCAATTAATCTGTAGATATATAAGAAGAGGTGGTCGGCAGCATGCAGCCAAAAAATAATATTTTACATCTCCCTGTCTATCAGCCTGGCAAGCCGGTTGAAGATGTGAAGAGAGAGCTTGGGCTAACTGAAGTCACGAAGCTGGCTTCCAATGAAAATCCACATGGTTGTTCGGAGCAGGCTAAAGCGGCAATCTTGGAAGAATTGAACCAAACGAATATTTATCCTGATGGCGCGAGCATTGAGCTTGCAGCAGCACTTGCGGGCCATCTTAACGTAAAGCCGGAGCAGCTGATTTTCGGCACAGGCTCTAGTGAAATTATTTTAATGCTGGCTCGTGCGTTTCTCGTTGCAGGGGACGAAACGATTATGGCAGACGAGACATTCCCGCAGTACAAGCATAACGCTGAAATTGAGAACGCTCGCATCATCGAGGTGCCTTTGAAAGATGGCAAGCATGATCTTCCTGCCATGCTGGCAAAGGTAACGGAGCGTACGAAAATCATCTGGATTTGCAATCCGAACAATCCGACCGGCACCATTGTGACGAAGGATGAGCTGACTGCTTTTTTACAGCAGGTTCCGAGCCATGTGCTCGTTGTGCTGGATGAGGCGTATTGCGAGCTTGTAACAGATCCCGCCTTTCCTAATGGCATTGAACTGCTGAGCAGCTACCGGAACTTGATCGTACTCCGCACATTCTCGAAGGTATATGGATTAGCGGCGCTTCGTATTGGTTATGGCGTTGGCGACCCGGAGGTGCTTCGCTTTATTAATCAGGTGCGGGAGCCCTTTAATACAACGAGAATCGCGCAGGCAGCGGCTAAAGCGGCCGTGTCTGATCAGGCTTTTATTCAGCATGTTGTGCAGCAAAATGCAGCGGGTATCGCTTATTTTGCTGCGCAGTTTGACCGGCTTGGCCTTGTTTATTATCCGGCGCATGGCAATTTTATTATGGTCGATGTAAAGCGTCCATCTCCGGAAGTATTTGATGCGCTGCTGCGCAAAGGCTTTATTATTCGTTCCCGCTGGACGTATTACCCGACCTATATTCGGGTCAGCGTAGGCACGAAGCAGCAAAATGAGCAGTTTATAGCTGCTTTGGAGCAGGTTTTGCAGGAAGTGGCGGTGCAGTCATAGGGTTATGGTGAAAATAGCGATATTTGGCGTTGGATTAATTGGCGGATCACTTGCCCTTTGTTTTAAGGGCAAGCCGGACGTAACGGTTGTCGGCTATTCCAACCGGGCGTCCTCCGCAGAGAAATATGTCAATCGTGGCGTCGTCGATTCCGCAACGACGTCTGTTCGGGAGGCGGCTGTAGACGCTGACTTTATATTCCTTTGTGTTCCTGTAGGCATGCTGGAGGAGTATGTAGAAGAGCTGAGCCAGCTGCCGCTGAAGCCGGGCTGTATTGTGACGGATGTCGGCAGCACGAAAGCTTCTGTGGCGCTATGCGGACGCAGACTGGAGAGCCAGTCGGGCGTGTCGTTTATCGGCGGGCATCCGATGGCAGGCTCGGAGCGCTCCGGCGTTGAAGCGGCATCGACCCATTTGTTCGAAAATGCTTTTTACGTCCTCACGCCTGACGCGTCGACTCCGCAGGGCCAGCTGGACAAGCTCACCCAGCTGCTTGCGCTGACGAAAGCGCACATTGTCAGTGTGGATGCAAAGTCGCATGATGAAATCGTGGGCGCGATTAGCCATCTGCCGCATATGATTGCAGTTGCGCTGGTCAACCAGATCCGCGGCTACAATGAGCAGGATCAGCTTTATGCTTCGCTTGCAGCTGGAGGCTTCCGCGATATTACCCGTATCGCCTCAGGCGACCCGGTCGTATGGCGCGACATTCTGGTCAATAACAAAAGCGTGCTGCTTAAGCTGCTGAGAGACTGGAATGCAGAAATCGCTACATTCGCAGACCTGCTGGAGCGGGAAGATGGCGAAGGCATCGAGGAAGCATTCCGTACAGCTGGCGAATTCCGCAGCAAGCTGCCTGAGCGCCGCAAGGGCATGCTGCATTCGATCTATGATTGTTATGTAGACGTACCCGATCATCCTGGTATTATTGGTAAAATCGCCAGCGATCTCGGCAAGGAGCGCATCAATTTGAGCAATATCCATATTATTGAGAGCAGAGAGGACGTTCCAGGCGTTCTAAGGCTGTCTTTCCGCACACAGGAGGATTTGGATCAGGCTCAGCTTGTGCTTGCGGATGCGGGCTTTACGGTTCATCAGTAAAAATAGCAATTTGGCCCCGCAGCAGCTTTTGAGCTATTGCGGGGCTTTTTTATTTAGAAACCATGCGTCTGACGAACAAGCGACATTAGCTGGAAGGAATATAAGCGTTTTCAAAATATATTTCGAAAAAATGAAAACGCTTATTGACATATTGGAAGCGTATACATATAATAAAAGTACAGTATGGTTTCTCTCCACTCCTATCCAAAACTTATGTTCTGTAAATGAACATGGACCGCCTATATGGCGGTCTTTTTTTTTGTTGTATTACGAAAGAAGCTTTAAGGACATTTATAGAGAGATGGTTCTAAATAAAAAAGGCTGACCAGAAGTCATTGCTAATGACTTCTGGTAACAGCCCTGTAGAGTAGACTAGATTATGCTAGTTTTTCAATGACAATAGAGGCACTCACGGTTGGCGTTCCGCCGCCGATAGCGTTTTGCAATACCACATTGCCCATGCTATCAATACGATTTAAAGTCAATACGCCGCCAGCGGTCAATTGAACAACGACTTGACCTTGGTAGGGATTGTTGCCTGCTCCTGAACCGTAGTTGCTGCAAGGCACAAGTGTTGCAAGAACTGGGCCTGCGCCGTCTGGATCGAAGAATAATCCAAATGCAGAGTTTCCAGGGGTTGGGAATACTTCCCAGCTAATGTTGTAAAAGCCGTTTTCGTTAATGATAATATCGCTTGGGGGAGAGAACGTAAGCGCAGTTGCGCTAATAACCGTATTGTTAAAGGTTACTGCCCCTCCTTGCCCGCCTGGTACCGCTGCTGCTGCAACATCTTGTTCTTCCGTGCTGCATAGGAAGGCGAAGGAAGAGATACCGCCAGCTGGCCCTTGAGGTCCTTGTGGTCCTTGAGGTCCTGTTAGCCCTGTTAGTCCAGTAGTTCCTTGCCCGCCTTGAGGCCCTTGAGGTCCTGTTAGTCCAGTAGCTCCAGCAGGTCCTTGAAGTCCAGTAGCTCCAACTGTCCCTTGAGGTCCAATAGCTCCAGCCGGTCCTTGTGGACCCGTCAGCCCTGTTGAGCCAGCCGCCCCTTGCAATCCTTGTGGACCAGGTGTAGGGGTAACATTAACTTTAACTTTAGGGGCAGGACACGATACTTTAACAACTTTTTTCTGTATAATAACATTCTTTTTTCTTTTAGGTTTACAAACCGTAATAACTTTTTTATGACAGCTTTTCATTTTTTTGTTTTTGTTCTTATTAATCGTACAACTCAATGAATACACCTCCTAAGATTTGAGTTATCATACGTAGGAGTTGGAAATTTGGAAGGGTAAAAACCCAAGGTTTACTAGACTAATATCTATCTTTGTGCAAGAAGGGCGAATAACGATAGATGGTAGCCTTTTTTATAATAGTACGGATTGTCAAGGGGTTAATAATGGAGGCCATGCTAACTGTATTAGGCGTAGCGTTATGATCAGTACCTAATGAGTAAAAACATCTCTATCGGGAGTCCTATTAGAGGATCAAATAGAGAGCATTTGATCCCATTTTCTATATTTTAATTTGACTCGGTTTTATAAAAAACAAAGCAATTAAGCAGCAACCACAAGCAATAGCTACAAAAATATAAAACAACCATGCGATATGAAGTAGAAGCATGGAAGCCACTAATGGACCACATGCAACGCCTATGAACCTTGTGCTGCTGTAAAAAGAAGTGATAGTCCCACGCTGTTTTTTATCTATTCCTTCCGTAATTAACGCATCTAAGCTGGGTAGAACAAGGCCGATGCCTAATCCGCTAATAAACATGAGAGATATTAGGAAAAATAAGCTTTTCGTATTGGTTAATCCACTAATAAGCATGGCAGCGGCGATAAATACAAAACCAACCACAGTTAACCATTTCATTTTTATTTTATTTTTTCCAATCCATTTCCCAGATGCAAAAGAAGCGATGCAAATTGCGCTGAGAGGGATGGCCAGCAGTGTGCCTTTCCAAATACCATCTATATGATAACTATCTTCAAGGATGGATGATAAATAATAAAGAAAACCGAACATAATAAACATGGCGCTACCGCCAAGTGTAAATATGACATACAGCCACTTCCCATTTTCGGCGAAAATGCTTTTAAGGGAAATAAGAAAATCTCTAAAATTAAGCTTTGTTGTATTGGGCTGTTTAGGTGATTTGACGAGAAAAATAACGGCCAGAATAGATACGGTTGAAATGACTGGAATGACAGCCAAAGGAAGAAACCAAATAATTAATGCTAATGTAGAACCTAGAATTGGACTTAAAACCTTTCCTAAAGTATTAGAGGTTTCAATGATGCCGAGTCCATTGCTAACTTCTTCCTCACTTTTATACATATCGCCAACTAATGGCATTACGATCGGGAATGCGCCAGCGGCTCCGATACCTTGAATGAGTCTGCCTGCTAAAATGAATGCGTAAACATGATCATGCAGCAGCCATGCAGCTAAACCTGAGATTAAACCACCGACAGCAGCAATACACAGCCCGATGACGATAATTCGTTTTCTTCCGAAACGATCGGAAAGATAACCGGCGAAAGGGATACATAAGATCGATATCGCGGCGTAGACTGTAATAATGAGGCTGGATTGAAGAGAAGAGATATGTAATTTTTTTTGAATAAGGGGAAGGACAGGAATGAGCATTGAATTCGCAAGCGTCATAATTAGCGGAATTGTTGCTAGAGCTGATAAATCCCACTTTTTTTTCTCATTCACATTCATTCCTCCCTTCGTTAAAGTATCATAACCTTGAGCAGTCGTCGTTATACGTTATTTTCGCCCATGTCAGTATTATCTGTAAGGTAGATAGGCAAACGCGATAGTGGCTGAGCAGGATTAGTTGCCTGCTTAACCACTTTTCTTTTGTTCAATAGGGTTAAGGAGGGGAGATTTTCAAAGGCAAGCTCTTTTTTCTAAAAAATTCCTCATTTATCCTTTTGTCGAATTAAGCAGGATTTTGATTATGCGGCGCGAATTTATGTTGTTAGACCAGCGATTCGTAATTTTTATTATACATACCGCAACTTTTTGCTTCCGGCTTGGTACAATTTAATGATAACAGGGCCGGGAAGATGAATTCGCAGGTGGGGAGGTTCGCCTGTCATGACTGATTCCCAATTAATAAGGGAAATTAAAGATGGCAACATTGAGCTTTATTCAGAGCTAATGAGCCGTTATCAGCGCAAAATATTATCTTTTATTTTTCATATGCTCAAAAGCGCGAAGCTTGAGCTGCTTGCAGAGGATTTATGCTCGGAAACGTTTTATAAAGCCTATCGCAGCCTGCACTCGTTTCGCGAGGTGGATGCTTCTTTCTCCACGTGGCTTTACACGATCGCCCGCAACACTGTGCTTAGCGAGCTGCGCAAGCAGAAAGCAGCGAATTTGTCTCTGGATGAATCGGGCATTGTGCCGGTTACGGCCCCCGATGCTGGTCCGGAGCAGCTTGTGCTTCGCAATGAGCGCATGGCGATGGTGCGCGAAGCAATTAATAATTTGCCTGAAAAACAACGGTCCGCACTTATCCTTAGAGAATATGACCAGATGGACTACCAGGAAATTGCCAGCATTTTAGGGCAGACGGTCAGTTCTGTGAAATCCTTGTTATTCAGAGCCAGAGCCAGTGTGAAGGTTCAATTGGAGCCTTATTTTGGCGAAGCTCTCGGAGTGGAAGAATTTGAAGGGATGAAAACGCGATGAAATGCGAAGACGTTCAACACAAACTCCATATGTGCTGGGAGCTGCCGGAGGAAGATCCGCAGCGGCAGGAGATGGAGGCCCATCTGCTTGATTGTGAGCACTGCATGGAGCAGCTCCGTTTGTGGGAAGAGAGCGAGGAGCTGATTCGCTGTATTGCCGAGGATGATTCCATAGAACTGCCGCCAATGGATCATGTGACGCGCGGAGTCATGGATCGCATTTATGCAGAGGAATCTTGGCTCATGCCGGTTACACACAAAAGCTATCAGTTTTCTCCTTCCTTTCGTCGCAATGTAGCCCTTGTTGTGGCTGGCTGCATGGCGATGTTCGTTTGTGCGCTCGTCTTTTTCGTCGTGGGCAACGAAACGAGTACAAGTCCGGATCAGTTGGCCCAATTAACAGGATTTATGGATACAGCTAATGCTTCGGGCAGCGGGCTCGTCATTAGCGCTGAATATGAGGTGCCGGTTGCAAGTATCAGCGATCCTTTTGTTCTTAAGGTTGTTCCGGCTTTTCCACAGTATTGGGTGGCGCTGTCGCTGCTTGGCATGGTCATGACGCTGCTTATGCTAAACTGGTTATCAAGAACGCGCAGCTAGCGCAAAGGGCTCCTTGACAGGGGGCCCTTGTTTGCGTTACCTTGCGGTAATAGAGTGCAACTAAGCTGGGGAGGCTGGCGGGATGATAATAGGTCTGGTGCGTCACGGCAATACGGATTGGAATAAGCTTGGAAAAATTCAAGGGCAAACCGATATTCCCTTGAATGAGCGGGGAGTTGCTCAAGCGATGGCACTCGCAAGCCGTCTAAGCGAAGATCAGAAGCTGTGGGATGCTGTTATTTCCAGTGATTTACTGCGTGCCCGTGAGACAGCCCGAATTGTCGCGGATAAGCTGGACATTCCGCTGCTGGCACCGGATGATCGGCTGCGTGAGCGTTTTTATGGCGATATAGAAGGAACGACGGAGCAGGAGCGGATAACGCGCTGGGGTGAGCATTGGCGCAAGGCTGAAGTTGGACAGGAGTCTGATGAGACTGTGCGCGTGCGTGGGCGTTCTTTTGTAGAGGAATGGCGGCAAAGCAATCCCGAGGGGCGCCTGCTTGTCGTCACGCATGGAAGCTTTCTGGCGCAGCTGCTGGATGAGCTGTGCTCAGGACTTGATAAACAGTTTCTTGATAATATGTCTTATTCCATCCTTCAGTTTAAGGGAAATGATTGGGAGTCCTTGCTCTACAATTGCAGCCGGCATTTGCAACAGCTCGATCAGGTCGGCGTTTAAAATAATAATGAAAGCTGCTTTATTATTCTCAGAAGCAGCTGGGTTGCATCGATAGCAGCGCCATTCCTCTAACCGGAGGGATGGCGTTTTTTTTTGAAAAAAAAGCATAAAAACTATTTTTTCCGGAACTGCGGTTATAAAATCTGAGTTTCTTCCCATAATGGTAATAAAAAAAGGCTGCTCTACAATCATGAGTGCAAGCAAGGCTGTTCATTAAAGCAGCAGTTAAGCGCGAAGGAGGAGAGACTATGAATTTATCGGATATGCTCGGCTGTGCAGATATCGGGCAGCTCAGCCGCATTGCCTCCGTCTACCAATGCGAGTGCAATAGCAACTCCAAAAATGAATTGATTCAGTCGATTCTCGGCGCTGTAAGCCGAAATGATGTTTTCGAGCAACAAATCAGCAGCATGGCGATTGAGGATTTGCGGTTTTTAAACTCGCTGCTGTTCGAGACGAGAGACGCTTTTAGTTTGGAGGAGCTTCTGGCTCGTGCGCAGCAGAGCAGGTTTAATGGTCCTGAGGCAGCGAGCGCGGTTCAAAAGGAAACAAAGGGTGAGCAGCCGGCTGCAGCAGAGAAAGCCTCATCTAATCAGAAACCCGCCAAGCCTGCGCCGAAGCGCCGTTCCAAAAAAACGCCTGTTATGAAGGAAATCAGCCCCCGGGATATAATCGTTAAATTCAAGCATCAGGGCTGGCTGTTCAACGGGTTCACCGGGCAGAACCGTTATTTGTTTCAGGTCCCGGAAGATTTAAAGCAGCGGTTTCGTGAAACATTGAAACGCAAGTTTGCAGCACAGCTTGTGTATGTGGATGAGCCTCATGTGTACCGCGATGAGCAGGAACTGCTGCAGGCCGATATTCGCGGGCTGCTGCATTACATCCATCACAACGAAGTGACGATGGCGGCTGACGGCTCCCTATACAAGCGCTTTAGCTTGCAGCTGCTTGATTTGTTTTCGATCAAGGAGGAGCTGCCGGGCAAGGGAGAGTGGCGATTCGGCTACGGCAAATATTTTCACCATTATCCGAATCGAATGTCGCTGCTTTATGACTATTGCGTGCAAATGAACTATTTTGTAGAGGAGCCTCTGGGCTTAAAGCTCACGCCAGGAGGGCAGGAAAGGCTGCTTACAGCTCCAGCAAATGAATTGCAGCAGTTGTACAAATGCTGGCTTAAGCAGTATAAAGGGCCGATTCCGAACATTTTAGCGCTCGTCCAATGGATTGGCGGACTATCGGATCAGTGGGTAACGGCGCAATCGCTCAGCCAGGTACTGGTTCCGCTCATTAAACCATTCTATTATGATGATGCGGAGCGGATTTTTCAGCACAGATTGCTTGGTATGCTCGTCCATCTTGGTCTAATACGGCTAGGAGAGCATGAGCTGCACGGCATGGTCATCAAAACGACGAAGGCGGGCAAAGCGGTAATGTTGGGCATTAGCCTGGAAGAGCAGAACCGATTGTTCATGTATTGACAATGGCTGCGGCAGTTGATAGAATCACCCCACGCTAATGTAAAGGAATGGATGCATAGCAGCTGGATGCTGAACTTCCATTGCAAATGAGAGGGGAATTTACGAGATGCTGCTGCCTTATTTGGGAGTAAGACCAACGATTCATTCCAGTGTTTATATCGGAGAAGGAGCGAAGCTGATTGGAGATGTGACAATTGGCCAGTACAGCACCGTATGGTTTAACGCTGTGCTTCGCGGAGATTTGGCGCCGATACATATTGGACATAGCTGCAATATACAGGATGGAGTTGTCGGGCATGTGAATACGAACCAACCGCTCATTTTGGAAGATGAAGTTTCCATCGGGCACGCGGCGATTATCCATGGCTGTACGATAGGCAGAGGCACATTAATTGGAATGGGGGCAATCGTACTTAACGGCGCGCAGCTTGGTGAATATGCTTTAGTAGGAGCCGGTTCGATTGTTACGGAGAATAAGAAGATACCACCCTATACGCTTACTCTTGGTTCACCTGCTAAAGTCGTTAGAGAGCTTACGGAGGACGATTTGCTGCGAATGAAACGAACGATGGAAAGCTACGTGAAGAAAGGCGAAGAATATAGGATCTCTTAACGCCGGTGTGGAGGTGTATCCTATGGATAAAATGAAGGTAACGTACGAAGCGATGCTGTCGCTTGCAGCAGAAATGGCCCTGGATGAAGCGGTGCGAAAATTCCGTGCGGAGCGTATATACCGCGAAATTGACCAGTCACTTGCGGCTGGCGATGAGGATACGTTTTATCGCTTAGCTAAAGAATTGAACGAAATGAAGTGAAGGCATAACGTGGAAAGCAAGAATGAAGGGCAAAATAAGCTTCCATCAGAGGCTCCGGCGAGAAAGCTCGCGGGCTGAGGTAGAAGCTTATTTTGCTGTGCATCAAAAAGAATCGGCAGACAGAAGGGGAAAACCCATTGGCAAATGGGGAATAAAACGTTAACATAGACAAAGGTTTGGTATATAAAATGGAAGCTCGTAGGTTTTCGCAAGCTGCGATAAGCCAGCTGTAGCTGCAAGCGGAAGGAGATCTTGGCAATGAAATTTAGCGATGTGCAAGAAGAACAGTGGAAAGAGCTGCGTCCTTATTTGGACACCTGTATGCTGCCTGTCACAGGCATGAGCGGCGAAGAGCAGCCTTATGAGGCGACTGCTGCCCTGGAGCGTCTGCGTGATGTGATGGATCTGATTGAAATTCCTTTTAAAGGACGAGTCGTCACTTATCCAGCGCTTCATTATGTAGGTGCCCGCGCGGCTGTTGATATGATTAATGATGTATGCGCTTCACTTAGAGGCGCAGGCTTCCGATATATAATTGTAGCGACAGCATCCGGCAAGCTGGATTTGGCAGGCGTTCAAGCCGATTTGCTGCTGGGGCCAGATCAAGCGGGCGAACTGCCTCATGCTGCGGACGTGAAGGAGCGCGTTTCGCTGATGTGGAATCCGAAGCAGTCGACCTGATTTTTCGAAAATAATAGGAAAGGATATGAATTTTTCATCCTTTCTCTATATTTCTCTGAAAGCTTTGCCGCTAGAGGACGGAAAAGCCGTTTACGCTTGAAATATAGGAAAGTATATGATTTTGTTATCCATTCTCTACATTTCATCGCGAAACGAAAGCTTTGCCGCTAGAGGATGGAAAAGCCGTTTACGCTTGATTTGCATAATTAAACGATTTTCTGGGGAAAACAAATGCCATGCAAGGTTAAATGTGACAAATTAATTACAAATTAAAAATCAACATTTTATTAGGCAGTCAATCATCAGCCATATTCTTGACGCTCCTAAGCACCTAGGCTATTATAAGTATGTCCTAGTTCGTCATGTGTTTTGCTATGCGCAAAACACAAGAAATGGTTGGCAAAGGGGGTAGAACAGAAGATGAGTAACCACGAACATCAAGAATCGGCACACAAGCCGCTTCAACGCAAAGAGATGTCAAGACGGCAGTTTTTGTCGTATACGCTCGGTGGAACAACCGCTTTTATGATGGGCGGAGCCGTGCTTCCAATGGTGCGTTTTGCGGTAGACCCATTATTAGAGAAAAAAACCGAAGGCACCTTTGTTAAAGTAGTAGAAGAGAGCAAAATTACAACAGATCCGCAAGAGTTTAAGTTCCAAATTCACCAAGTTGATGGATGGTACGTCAGCGATCCTGAGCTGTCTGCTTGGGTGTCAAAAGACGCAAATAACAATGTATTTGCGCTTTCACCAATTTGCAAACATCTGGGTTGTACGATTGCCTGGAATGCGAAGGGTAAAGATGAGTATGACTGCCCGTGTCACGACGCGCGTTATACGAAAGACGGCAAGAACATTACCGTAGCACCAAATCCATTGGATGAATACGAAGTGAAGATTGAGAATGGATTTGTTTACTTGGGTCCAGTTAAGCCAAATTCACGGGTAGGCTAAGGAGGCGAATGATCAGATGTTTAAAAGTGTATACAATTGGATCGATGAACGTCTTGACATTACGCCGTTGTGGAGGGACGTTGCGGACCATGAGGTTCCGGAGCACGTTAACCCTGCGCATCACTTCTCGGCGTTCGTCTATTGCTTTGGCGGCTTGACGTTTTTTATTACCGTCATTCAAATTTTGTCCGGCATGTTCCTGACGATGTATTATGTTCCGGATATTCTGAATGCTTATGCAAGCGTTGACTATTTGAACCATAAGGTCGCATTCGGCGGCATCGTTCGCGGTATGCATCACTTTGGTGCGAGTCTCGTTATTGTTATGATGTTTTTACATACGCTGCGCGTGTTCTTCACCGGCTCTTATAAAGCGCCGCGCGAAATGAACTGGGTAGTAGGTATGCTTATTTTCTTCATTATGTTGGGCCTTGGTTTCACGGGCTACCTTCTTCCATGGGATAACAAAGCTTACTTCGCAACTAAGGTCGGCGTTCAAATCGCGGAATCCGTTCCGTACATCGGACCTTACATCGGGAAGTTCCTGTATGGCGGCGACATCGTAGGTGCGCAAACGCTGACTCGCTTCTTCGCGATTCACGTCTTCTTCCTGCCTGGCGCATTGCTTGCTATGCTAGCGGCTCACTTCCTGATGATTCGGAAACAAGGTATTTCGGGACCACTTTAAGCGAAGGGAGGACTTTATGATGGCACATGGTCACAAATCAGACGAAAAGGTTGTATTCGTCGGAGATTCACGGGTGAAGAAAAACAATCATCCGAATATTCCGCCCGACTATACGTCTTTTCCAGGGAAGTCAGAGGCGTTTATTCCTAACTTCCTGCTGAAAGAGTGGATGGTTGGCTGCGTCGTACTCGTCGGTTTTCTCGTATGGACGATTGCAGAGCCAGCTCCGCTTGGCTATCCGGCAGATCCGACAAACGCAGCGTTTATTCCGATGCCGGACTGGTATTTCTTGTTTTTGTATCAATTTTTGAAATATCCATATGTTTCACAGGATTATATCGTGCTCGGTACGATGGGCATACCTGGCGTTATGTTCGGCGGTTTGCTGCTTGCTCCTTTTCTTGATACAGGCAAAGAGCGCAGATTTTATCGTCGTCCGATTGCTTCCTCGCTGATGATTTTATCATTGATCGCGACGGTGTATTTGACGGTTGTATCTTGGGATCACTACCAGCACCAGCTGGAAATTACCAATACAATTCCTGAGCATCACGTTCGTGAAGAGAAAGCCAGAGAAGCGGCGGCTAAAGGTGAAGAGGCTCCTAGCACGACGAAGAAGCCTGAAACTGCGGCCGTTGCAATTGTAGAAGCGGATGATCCAGCACATAAGCTGATGGAGCAATCCAAATGTCTGACCTGCCATGCAGCAGACATGAAGGGTAACCCACCGCAAATTCCTGCACTTCGCGGTATTGGCGATGTCTTGTCCAAGGAAGAGATTGTCGCTACCGTCACGAACGGTAATGGCAATATGCCTGCCTTCAAAGACAGCCTGAGCGCTGAGCAGATTGATCAAATTGCAACGTGGCTTTCCAAGCAGAAAGCTGCAACTGAATAAAAAAGTAACAGCAAGAACCTGATTGCTTCATTGCAATCAGGTTCTTTTCAAACTTATTAGGCAAGGCAATGTTCGGACGGTACAACAAGGCTGGGAATATAGGGGTTGAAAACAATGGGATTGTCATGGTTATGGAGCCGCATGCTGTGGATGAATCGTACGATCTTGTGGCTGCTGTTTATCGTTAATTTTTTAGGGACCGTTTACGGTTACATATGGTACTGGAATCAATTGGTTTATACTTATGAACGTTTTCCGTCTTGGCTTCTTGTATTTGTGCCGGACAGTCCGACGGCTAGTTTATTTTTTACGCTTACGCTGCTGTACTTGCTGTTCCCGCCGCCTGAATCGGCATCTAGATTCGTTCAGGTGACTAGAATGATTATCGAAGGACTTGCAGTTGTCACGTCGGTGAAATATGGCTTGTGGGCGGTGTCCATGATCGTGGCGACGGGAGCGCAGGGCGGGGAACTGAATTGGCAGCACGGAATGCTCGTTTTTTCCCATCTTGGCATGGCTGTAGAGGTGCTTCTGTATGCTCGTTTTATGAAAGCGGGATTCAAGGCAGTCGTTGTTGCCACAGCTTGGCTGCTGCTTAATGACACCATTGATTATACGTTCGGCGTATTCCCGTGGCTGGCTGATGAGCTGATGGACGATTTGCCGCAAGTTCGCCTGTTTACATATGGCTTATCCATCTTTAGCTTTGTCGTGGGCTGGCTGGCGCTCCGAGCGAGAAAACAAGCATAAAAAAGCATAACGATGGACATCCCCTCATAAGCTTGATTATGGGGGGATGTCCATGAGAACGCGTATTGCAATGCCCATTCTATTAAGTATCGCAATGCTGCTTGGCTCTGTTTCTGCGACTTGGGCTTATGCAGGCGAACAACCGCTTGGCGCTAGGCAAGCGGAGGCTGTCGATGCTGAAATGCTCATGCGTCGTTTCGAGGAAGCGGCTAATTCATTATATAAGGCTTCTTACGCAGACAACCACCAAGCTGGTTATAAATATGTCCAGCAGTTGGAGCGACTGCTGCCGCAGCTGGAGACTGGCATTGAAGGCCGCCCAACTGGGTGGATTAAGCTGCAGCAAAGCATACAGGCTGTCTCGGATGAGCTTCTGAGCAAAAGGCAGCCCGCCGGGTGGCTGGCTGCCTCTGCCCGCATTCATCTAACTGCGGATGCGATGCTTAGGCCAGCCAGTGGGTTATGGATGCAATATGAGCGGGTTATGCTCGAGGATGTAAGCCGTGTGAGAAAAGCATGGAAGCGCCCATATGAAGAGCGGGCGGCTGCTGCGAGGGCGGCGATAGACAACTTAAGCGCGCATTTGGCGCTTGTTGAAGGTCCTGCCTTTATGCTGCGTCCGGAAGGACGGACAGCAGAGCTGCATGAGCGGATACGCTATACGAATGTGCTGTTATCCGCTGGACCTCAAGACCAAGCGCAAGCGAGTCGAGTCGACGAGGCGCTGACGCAGCTTGGAGCAGCCGTAAGCAGATTGTTTACGGACAAGCCGCAATCTGTTGTTGAAGAGCCTGCACTTGCGCCACCTGCATCGGCTAATCCGGTAAGCTGGACGCTGCTGCTCGGTGCTATTATTATGGCTGTGCTTGCCTATAAAAGCTGGCGTAAATACAAGCAGCAGCCTTACGGCATAAAGCCGCTCCCTTGATGGGAGCGGCTTTATGCTTTTATTCCTCGTTGAATCCTTCGCCCAGCACATCGTGGACATCATTAATGATGACGAATGCACGAGGATCTACGCTGCGAACGATTGCTTTGAGGCGGCGCAGCTCCTGCCGCTGAACGACGCAATATACAATTTCCTTTTGCTGACCGGAAAAAGCGCCTTTTGCAGGCATCAGCGTCACGCCGCGTTCCATCTCAATTGTAATGCGCTGCGCCATCGGAGTCCCTTTGTCTGTAATAATCGAGAAGGATTTGGCGGCATAAGCGCCATCCTGAATAAAATCAATGAGCTTGGCGGCAACAAATACCGTTACGAGCGTATACAGCACTTTTTCGATAGGAATAAAAAAGAGCGAGCCTCCGATAATGACAATATCGAGAATGAGAATAATCTGCCCCATGCTCAGCGTTTTGCGACGTGATACGATTCGGGCTATAATATCCACGCCTCCAGTCGTTCCGCCAAAACGAAAGACGATGCCAAGCCCTGCGCCGAGCGTAACCCCCGCATACAAAGCAGCAAGTATGTAATCGGTTGAAGTGTGGAACGTTACGATCCAGCCTTTGGCAATAAGCTGCTCCATTACGGCTAGGAAGAAGGAAAGCGAAACGATGCCAGCGAGCGTATAAAGCATTTCGGTACGGCCAAGCGTCCTCCAGCCAAGCAGAAACAGCGGAATGTTGAGGACAAGCGTCGTAATGGACAGCGGCCATCCGGCTGCATAATTGAGCAGAACCGCAATACCGGTTACACCGCCCTCCATAAGCATATTCGGTATCAGAAAATAGTGCAGCCCAAAAGCATATATGGCTGTGCCTAGCAGAATAGGCAGAATAATTTGTAATTGCTTGGTTACTTTACGAAACATCATTAGAATTCCCCTTTTTTAAAATATAAGCATATAAGTATAAAAAAGCCATTATTTCACTTATTCGCTTCCCTGTCCACTGCTTGCGATTAATCTTCTAGAGGCGACAGCTCAAAAACGCCGATGATGATCGGATGGCGGTTTCCATTCTGTAGTATAGCGCAATTTTCATCGTTCAAAAACATTGTTTTCATCGTCTCTTTGCGTTAACATATGAATTATTGACAACAATTAGTTTTAGGCTTGTTTTCCAACTGCTTTAGATGTGGGAAACGGTAGTCTTGAAAGAAGGGAATTTCACCTATGGCTCAAAAATCGTTGGCAGATATCCAGCAAGAAGTGGATGATTATATTTCTCAATTTAAAGAAGGCTATTTCAGTCCACTGGCACTGATGGCAAGAATGAGCGAGGAAGTCGGCGAGCTTGCGCGTGAAGTGAACCATTCCTACGGCGAGAAACGCAAAAAGGCGGATGAAGCCGACAACTCCATTGAAATGGAGCTTGGCGATATTTTATTTCTTTTATCCTGCTTTGCCAATTCGCTCGATATTGATTTAACGGAAGCACACAATAAAGTCATGGACAAATTCAATACACGGGATAAAAACCGCTGGACTTTAAAAAACGCTGAACAGTAATACCGCCTCTCACATATGCTGTACCATCAACCTGTGTACAAGGAGGATGGGCGGTAATGAACGGGGAAGCTTGTATCAAAAAGGCGTATGCTTTCATTTTGACCAGCGATTTTGAACAGGCTATTATCTGGTTTGAGCAAGCGATTGCCGCGGAGCCTGACAATGCCAGTTATTATCATAAGTGCGCTATTTCATGCGCGCGCAGCGGGAAATGGTCGAAAGCTTATGAGCATGCCCGCAAGGCGCTTGAGCTGGCGGAGGATGAACCGGAATATATTTATCATTTTCAGACGATAGAAGCAAGGCTGCAGCTTTCGAATGCGCAGCTGCTGCTGACACAAGAACCGCCGGCATTGGAAGAGGCGCTGCTGATGCTAAAGCAGGCAGTAGAGCTTGATCCGCTGTGCTTTGACGCTTTTTATTGGATCGCAATGACGTATGCTGAGCTTGGGCAGCTGGATGAAGCTGCTGTGCATGCGCGCGAAGCGATTCGGCTTGACCCGGGGCATTCAGCCGCCAGAAGGCTATTTGCTGATGTGAGCCGCCGGCGGCGCTTGATGCGCTACCGGATTAACGGACAACATAGACGAAGGAACAGGTGATGGATAAGTGGATACAATTAAAGTAGCAGTTATCGGAGCAGGCGGTCTTATGGGCCGTGAAGTGGTAAAAATGGTGCTGGAGGATGAGGCGCTGGAGCTCGTATCCGCCGTCGCGCCTTCAGCAGGCGCTGTAGATGCAGGAAGCTTTGCGAATAAGCCCAATACTGGGGTCATCGCTTGCAAAACGATTGAAGAGGCGCTTAGCAGCGCAAAGGCCGATGTTATGGTAGATTTTACGGCTCCGCATGCTGCCTATGAACATACAAAAACAGCCATTGAATTTGGCGTTCGCCCTATAATGGGAACGACGGGTTTTACACCTGAGCAAATAGAAGAGCTTAACCAGCGTTGTATCGAGAAGCAGCTTGGCGGGCTCATCGCGCCTAACTTTTCGATTGGCGCTATTCTGATGATGAAATTTGCTGCACAGGCATCAAAATATTTGCCGCATGTTGAAATTATCGAATATCATGGCGACCACAAGCTCGATGCTCCTTCGGGCACATCGATCAAGACGGCAGAGCTCATTGCTGAGGCTCGCCAAGAGCTGCGCCAAGGCAATCCTAACGAGAAGGAAACGATCGAAGGAGCAAGAGGCGGTTACTACAATGGCTTCCGTATACATAGTGTGAGACTTCCGGGCGTATTTGCGCAGCAGGAAGTTGTATTTGGCGGTTATGGCCAATCGCTCAAAATTCGCCATGACTCCTATGACCGTGCGGGCTATATGCCAGGCGTTAATGTAGCGATCAAGAAAGTGATGGGCTACAGCGGATTAATATATGGGTTCGAGCATTTGATGGATTAGTAGAAGGATTGAACTAGACAGCGGAAGAGGGGCCTCACCTATGAAAATTGCATTCATCGCGCATGACCGAAAGAAAGAAGAGATCGTCAACTTTGTTATTGCCTACGAGAGGGTTTTTGTAGGCCATGAGCTCTATTCAACAGGTACGACCGGTTCGAGAATTATGGAGCAGACGGATTTGAGCATCCACCGCTTCATGTCGGGACCGCTTGGCGGCGACCAGCAAATCGGCGCCCTTGTTGCCCAAAATGAAATGGATCTGATTATCTTCCTGCGTGACCCGCTTATGGCGCAGCCGCATGAGCCAGATATTATTGCGCTGCTTCGCCTTTGCGATGTGCAGGGCATTCCGGTTGCGACAAACGTAGCGACAGCCGAATTGCTAGTCAAGGCGCTGGAACGCGGGGATTTTGCCTGGAGAGAGCTTGTTCATAAGTACAAGCCTGAATTGCCGCTATGAGTGAGTCGTTAGATATTCTCGTATTTGGCGCACATGCAGATGATGCTGAAATTGGAATGGGCGGCACCATTGCCAAACATACGATGGCAGGCATGCTGGTTGGTATTTGTGATTTAACCGAAGCAGAAATGTCTTCGAATGGCACCGTAGAGCAGCGAAGGCGAGAAGCCGATGACGCTGCTGCGGTGCTTGGTCTTTATTCACGGACCAATTTGCAGCTGCCGGATCGCGGGCTTGAGCTTACCCGCAGCAACATCGACAGCATTGTGGCGGAAATCCGCCGCAGTCGCCCACGCATCGTGTTTGCGCCGTATTGGGTTGATCGGCATCCCGATCATATTGCATGCAGCAAGCTGGTCGAGGAAGCTGTATTTAATGCCAAGCTGCGAAAATATATGCCGGAGCTTCCCCCTGTTCAGGTGCAGCAGCTGATTTATTATTACATAAATGACATGGAGCAGGTTTCGCTTGTTGTAGATGTCAGTGAGCAATACGAAACGAAGCGCCAATCGCTGCTTGCTTATCGCTCGCAGTTTCAAGCGGTTTCTGGGGCGGAAGACCGCGTTTCGACGCCGCTCACCGACCGCTATGTGGAACGGGTGGAAGCGAGAGATATGCTGCTCGGTCAAGCGCGCTCTTGGAAATATGCGGAAGGCTTTGCTTTGAAACGGCCGCATGAGGTGAAATTATTTTAGAAGGCCAGGCAACAGATTCGGCAAGATATACAAACCATTAGGAATAGAATTGATTATAAAAGCTAGAGACGGCAGGAGTGAGCAGGACATGGCACGTAAGTTGAAAATTGGGATAACCTGTTATCCTACGCTTGGCGGCTCTGGTGTCGTTGCGACTGAGCTCGGCAAGCTGCTTGCAGAGCGAGGACATGAAATTCATTTTATAACGCACAGCATTCCGTTCCGGCTAGGCCATTTTAATAAAAATATTTTTTTCCATGAAGTTGAAGTCAATGATTATTATGTGTTTCGTTTTCCGCCCTATGACTTATCACTGGCAAGCAAGATGGCACAGGTTGCCAAGATGGAGAAGCTGGATTTGCTGCATGTGCATTATGCGGTTCCTCACGCCGTCTGTGCCCATCTCGCGAAGCAGATGATTGGCGAGGAGCTCAAGACGGTTACAACGCTGCATGGAACGGACATTACGGTGCTCGCGCAGGATGAGTCGCTTAAGGACTTAATTAGGCTTGCCATTAATAAAAGCGATGCCGTAACGGCGGTTTCCCAGGATTTGATTCAGGAGACGAGAAAGCTGCTTGATATTACGAAGCCGATTGATCTCACCTATAATTTTGTTGATAAGCGCATTTATTATCCTCGGGATGTCGCCTCGCTGCGACTGGATTATGCCAGCCCGAATGAAAAAATATTAATGCATATTTCCAATTTCCGCCCGGTTAAGCGGGTATCAGATGTCATTGAAATTTTCCAGCAGGTTGCTAAAACGGTACCTTCGAAGCTGCTGTTAGTCGGAGAAGGACCGGAGCTATCGAAAATCCAGTGTAAAATCCGTGAAATGGGACTGGAGGATCGCGTCGTGTTTCTGGGCAAGCAGGAGGATGTGGCGCAAGTGATATCGCTTGCCGATGTGCTGCTGCTCCCGTCGGAGAAAGAGAGCTTCGGTCTGGTAGCGCTGGAGGCCATGGCTTGTGGCGTACCGACCATTGGCTCCACAGCAGGTGGTATCCCTGAGCTTGTGACGCATGGCGAAACGGGCTTCCTTAGCCCGATCGGCGATGTGGACAGCATGGCGGCCAATGCCATTCGTTTGTTGACTGACGAAGAGCTGCATGCGAAATTTAAAGAAGCTTGTATATACCGTGCCTGCCATAATTTCTGTAATGATCGCATTACGGCTGAATATGAAGAAATATATTATCGCGTGCTTGGCTTGGAAGCTGAGCTTCCTGCGTCTGCGGTCGTTTGCGATTAAGAGGATAGAGGGTGAGAAAATGGAGCGCGGCACCTCGATTCCAAATGCGATGCGAGAGGCGCTGCCCATTCTCGCGACCTTGAACGAGCACGGCTATGAAGCCGTGTTCGTTGGAGGCTGCGTGAGGGATACCGTTATGGGCCTCGCGCTTAAGGATGTAGATATTGCGACGTCGGCGACACCGGAGCAGGTAGTTGCCTTATTTGCGTATTGTATTCCAACCGGCCTGCAGCATGGGACGGTGACGGTGATGCAGGATGGCACCGGTTATGAGGTGACGACGTATCGCAAGGAATCGGTATATGAGAAGCATCGCAGGCCGGAGAGCGTGGCTTTTATTTCGGAGCTGAAGGAAGATTTGCTTCGGCGGGATTTAACGATTAATGCGATGGCGATGCGCGTAAACGGCGATTATTTCGATCCGTATGGCGGCATGGGCGACATTGAGCTCAAGCAGGTGCGCTGTGTAGGCGACGCGGAGGCAAGGTTTCAGGAGGATGCTCTACGCATGCTGCGCGCTCTGCGCTTCGCTTCGCAGCTTCGCTTTCGGATCGTGTATCGCACTTGGCGGGCGCTTCTTAAGCATCGCGAGCTGCTGCGCTACGTAGCGATGGAGCGTGTTCAGGCCGAGCTCGATAAAATGATTGGCGGCCCCGCTCCTCATTATGCAGCAGCGCTGCTCGCAGGCAGCGGGCTGCTTGCTTACACGCTTGAGCCTTTGCCGGCAGCTCGCGCCTTGTTAGCTGAAGCTGCGAGGATGGAGCTTGTTCAGCTCGATTATTTGACCACGCTCAGAGGCACGGACATTCGTTATGCCGCATTGATGACGCGGCCAGGCGTAACACAAGCGGAGGCCAAGGCGACGCTGCAGGCACTGCGCATGTCAGGAAGCCGCAGCAGCGTCATTATGGCGATTGTATCGCTTCATCATGAGCTGCTCGTAAACCGAAGCCTGACCGAAGAGAAGCTTCGTACAAGCTGGATCGAAGCGGTGCTGCGCTATGGGCGAGAGGCAGCCGCAAGCTGGCTGCATATTGCGGAAGCCAATGGGCAAGAGCACCCTTTTTCAACTGATGTACCGCGCATGAAGCACTGGCTGTCGCATATGGAAATTTCCTCGCTCAAGGAGCTGGCGATAAACGGTAATCAGCTTGCAGCCTACTGTGATCGCAAACCGGGGGTCTGGATGGGTGAGACGCTGAAACGGCTGCTGCTCTTAGTTGCGCTTGGCGAGCTCTCTAATTCGCAGGAACAGCTGCAGAATCAAGTTGACAGATGGAAGGAAGAGACGGATGAGCCATGAAAACTTGCTGCGATTGTTTGCGGATCGTGAAGGCGAATATGTATCAGGCGAGCATATTAGCCGCGAGCTGAAAGTAAGCCGCACGGCAGTGTGGAAGCAAATACGCAAGCTGGAGTCCCAAGGATATGAATTTGAAGCTTCACGCAGACTCGGTTATCGTCTGCTTTCCATGCCGGACAAGCTCAATATGGCAGCCTTGCTAACCAGCCTTAAAACCAGAAGATTTGGCCAAAAGCTGCAGGTGCTGGAATCGGTTGAATCGACCCAAAATATTGCGCAAGTGCTAGCAGAAGGCGGTGCGGAGGAAGGTACGCTCGTTGTTGCTGAGCAGCAGCTGAGCGGGCGGGGCCGCATGGGCCGGGGCTGGATATCCCCTCTCGGTAAAGGCATATGGATGAGCATGGTCATGCGCCCGACGGTGCCGATTTATTTTGCCCCGCAGCTGACGCTGCTTACGGCAGTAGCGCTTTGCCGCAGCCTTAAGCGGCTGACGAAGCTTGACATTGGCATCAAATGGCCAAACGATCTGCTCATCAATGGCAAAAAAATCAGCGGCATTTTGCTGGAATCCGCCGCAGAGGATGAACGGCTGCGCTATGTCATCGCTGGTATCGGCATCAGCGTTAATTTGCAGCAGGCCGATTATCCCGAGGAGCTTTTGGAGAAAGCGACCTCCCTGCGTTTGGCAAGCGGCGAGAAGCAGGTGCGCGAAGCGATAATCGCCGATTTTTTGCTGGAGTGGGAGCAGCTTTATGAGCTGTATCAAAGCGAGGGCTTTGCCCCGATTGTGACCCTATGGGAGTCGCTATCGATTTCGCTTCATAAGCCAGCAACACTCATAACCCCACAAGGCGTCGTTGAAGGCACGCCGAGGGGGCTTGATGCTAGCGGAGCGCTTATCGTAGAAAAGCTGGATGGCAGCCAGGCGCTTATTTTTTCGGCAGAAATGGGCGAGCCTCGGGGCAAGTAATATTTACGAATCGACATATTTTTGCTAGTATGGGGTTAACGGGCGGTATCTGAAAAGAGCTGCACTGTGCTAAACCTCATGCCAGCATTGGTATGAATTTGCAAGAAGGATTTGATTGCAGTAAAGGTAGTCTGCTCTGAGCCGAAAGGACCGAGACAGAAGGAAGCAGTAAAGTGATATACGTTTCCTTTTTCGAAATATAAGCATTTATAAGTTTCACACCTATAAATAGGCTTATATTTCTCGGGCTGAAACGCGCCGTGCCGCCAAAGGACGGCAACAGCCGTTTCACCTTGTTTTGGGACCTTTTTAGCGACGGCTAAAAGGTTTTTTTGTGTTTATCCTAAAACAGAATTGAAGAAGGGATGAGGCCAAGATGAGGAAACGTTTAACGATAACGAACTTGCAGCAAATGAAAGAGGAAAACAACAAGCTCACCGTCATGACCGCTTACGATTATCCGTCGGCTATGCTTTCGGAGGAGGCTGGCGTCGATATTATTCTTGTAGGGGATTCGCTTGGCAATGTGGTGCTCGGTTACGATACGACGCTTCCGGTCACTTTAGACGATATGATTTATCATACGAAAGCGGTAGCACGCGGGGCACGCCATACGTTCATTGTGACGGATATGCCCTTTATGACGTACGGCATCGGGCGTGAAGCTACGCTGCGCAATGCAGCCAGAATGATGCAGGAGGGCGGCGGCCAGTCGCTTAAGCTTGAAGGCGGGGAAGAAATTGCGGGTGAAGTGGCAGCGCTGGTTAAAGCGGGCATTCCGGTGATGGGCCATATCGGCCTTAAACCGCAATCGATTCATACGCATGGCGGCTTCAAGGTACAAGGAAAGCAGGAGGCGGAAGCTGAGCAAATACTTCGAGATGCCAAGGCGCTTGAACAGGCTGGCGCTTACGCCATCGTACTGGAGCTTGTAACGGAGACAATTGCGGACCGTATCAGCCGCGAGCTGTCGATTCCAACGATTGGCATCGGAGCTGGCCGCGGATGTGATGGACAGGTGCTTGTGTATCACGATATTTTGCAATATTCATCACCCGTCATTAAGAAAAAAATGGTGAAAGTGTACGCAGACATCGGTTCAACGATTCGCGATGCCATCGGAGCTTTCGTAAGTGAAGTCAAATCCGGTGAGTTTCCAGCGGAGGAGCATGTGTTCGGTAAAAGGTCTGAGGACGCTGTAGACAGCCTCTATGGCGGTTCTGCGACCCGCGAGCATGTTAATGGTATCAAAGGTGCGGGCGAAAGCGAGCAGGCTGGAGAGGGGACTGAGCAGCGTGATTTTGTGCCGAACCATAGATGAGCTAAAAGAGCAGCAAAAGAAGATGTGGAGCGGCGGCAGTAAGCCAAGTATCGGTTTTGTGCCAACGATGGGGTATTTGCATGAAGGACATGCCAGTTTAATGCGGCAGGCAGCAGCGGAAAATGATATCACCGTCCTTTCGATTTTCGTCAACCCGCTGCAATTTGGGCCAAGCGAGGATTTTGAATCGTATCCGCGCAATGAGCAGCGCGATCTATCCATTGCTGCTGAAAATGGCGTTGATCTAGTGTTTATGCCATCCGTCAGCGAAATGTACCCGCGCAAGGTGCTGACGAAGGTGCTCGTCAGCGATGTGACAGACCGCTTATGCGGCGCATCGCGCCCAGGCCATTTTGACGGCGTTGGGACGGTCGTCAGCAAGCTGTTTCATTTGGTGCAGCCAAACCGGGCATACTTTGGCATGAAGGATGCTCAGCAGGTCGCGGTCATTGCGCAAATGACCGATGACTTGAATTTTCCGGTAACGATCGTGCCCTGCCCGATTGTCAGGGAGCCGGATGGCCTGGCGCTCAGCTCGCGCAATGTGTATTTGAATGCGGAGCAGCGGGCGCAGGCTGTCGCCCTTTCTTCGGCGCTTACAAAAGCGCGGGAATGGATAAAGGATGCCTCGCTAACGCCAGCAGCGCTCGAGAACAAAGTGCGTGCTGCGATCAGTGAAGCACCGCTTGCAAATATCGATTATGTCGAAGTGCTGGAATATCCAGCGCTTGCTACTCCTGCTGCTGAGATACCGTTTCACCGGGGCCAGCAGCGTTATATTTTGGCTTTAGCCGTAAAATTTGGGTCGACCCGCTTAATTGATAATGAGCTGTTTGAACCTTTGGAGGTGAATGGCAATGTTTAGAACGATGATGAAATCAAAGCTGCACCGCGCGACGGTAACGGAGGCCAACCTCAATTACGTCGGCAGCATTACCATTGATGAGGATTTAATGGATGCGGCGGATCTTTGGGCCAATGAAAAAGTGCAGATCGTCAACAATAATAATGGTGCACGCCTTGAAACGTACGTTATAAAAGGGGAACGAGGCTCTGGCGTTATTTGCCTGAATGGCGCAGCCGCCCGCCTCGTGCAGCCAGGAGATACGGTCATTATCATTTCTTATGCATCGATGACGGAGGAAGAGGCTAGAAATTACAAGCAGCGAGTCGTTATTTTGGATGAGGCGAACCGACCGGTTTCGCAATTGACAGAAGAAATACATGCGACGATTTTGTAAGCAGGCTGTTGTCAGTTCCTCCGTTATGTAAAGGCTGGTTCCAAGTATGAAAAGCACCCGCTTAACAAAGAATGAGGTTATCACTCCTCAATTCTTTGGTGAAGGCGGGATGCATGATGTTCCAGCATATGTTTGCGACGATGAACGAAATGCTCGACAACATTATTGATTCCTACCCTCTGGCGGCGGAGGAGCAGAAGCAATATTATGATGAGCAGCTTTACGCTTTAAAGCAGATCAGCGATTCTTTAATTGAGCAATGGATTGATTTTGAAGAAAAATTTGCCGGTTTTACAGAGGATGAAGCTGAGCAATCCAATGCTTCACTGCTTACAGCGGCAGCAGAGTATGAAGGTCAAGCATTAGCGGCGGTGCCGCAAGTGTCGTCACCACAGCAAGCGGATAAACCAAACGTTTCGCAGCAGCCTATTTCTGGCATGACTGTGGAGCAAGCGGAGCTCATATCCAAAGGACAGGGCTATTATCAATTATTTATGTTTTCCCATGCTGCAAAGCAGTTCCAGCTTGCTGTAAACCACTTGCCGGAATGCAATTTGGCAAGGCTGTTTTTGGCTATGACGAATATGCACCTGCAAAATTGGAGTGAGGCGCAGCGTCATTTTCAACTGCTAATTGGACTTACGGACTATCCGAAATGGCTCGCTTTAAGCTATAATGCCCTTGGGTGCATTCAAGCGGTTCATTTAAACTTGGAGCAGGCAGAGCAATTTTTCCTTAAAGCCTATGAGCTGGACCCAAGCTTTAAGGACCCGCTGAATAATTTGCAGAGCTGCCGGGAACGTCCGCAGCAGTTGTCATTATTGTTCGGCAGCACGGAGCTATGCTGCTTGTGAGAGGATCGGATTTATTTTATGAAATATGCAGTGCTTGATTTGGAAACGACCGGACACAGCGCCTCCGATGATATTTTACAGGTGGGGCTGGTCCTCCTTGATGATGATCTTGAAGTTGTTCATACGTATAATTCGTTTGTAAAGCCAACGATTGCCATACCGCCGTTTATTACGCAGCTTACCGGCATTGACGAGGCGATGGTGGCGGATGCGCCGGAGCTGTCTGATGTGCTGATGGACATGATTCCGCTGCTTGATGATGCGGTGCTCGTGGCGCATAATGTCAATTTTGACGCTGGTTTTCTGAACCAGGCGCTCGATCGCAGCGGGTACCATACGTTTGCAGGGCGCAGGCTCGATACGATTGAGCTGCTGCGCATTCTTTTTCCATCGATAACTTCTTACCAGCTTGGTGCTGTTTCTGAGCAGTTCGGCATTACGCATGAGCATCATCATCGCGCTGATAGCGATGCAATGGCGACCGCCGTTATATTCGCCAAATCGGTACAAAAGCTTCGGAGCCTGCCGCTGCTGACTTTGCAGCGGTTATCTTCGCTTGTGGACAATGGCAGCGATTTAAGCTGGTTTATTACGGTTACGCTTAAACAGGTAGAACAAAACATCGTAATGGGCGTCCCCGATTATGATTTTTTCAACCAGTTTGCATTGAAAGCTAGAGAATGGACAGAGGAAAAGCCCGCGCGCAGCGAAGAGGGAGCCTCGCCTTTGCAGGAGATGTCATTCGAGCAATATTTGGATGAAATCAAGCAGCGCTTTATTGAGCAATTTCCTAATTATGAAGAACGCGAAGCGCAGACGACGATGTTCCGTGAAGTGTTTGACTCGCTGGACAGCAAACGCCATTTGCTTATTGAAGCAGGAACGGGTACAGGAAAGTCTCTCGGCTATTTAATACCCGCGCTCTATTATGGTATCCGCCAGGATGAGAAGATAGTCGTCAGCACGCATACCATTAATTTGCAAGAGCAGTTGAGGCATCGCGATGTACCGCTGCTTAAGCAGATTTTGCCGATAGAGTTTCGGGCTTCAATCTTCAAGGGCAGAGGCAATTATTTGTGCCTGCGCAAGTTTGAAAGTAAAATAAATACAAGGGATATGATGTCTCCTGTTGACGATGCGATTACAGCCTCGCAAATGGTCGTGTGGCTGGGCGAGACGGAAACGGGCGATCAAGAGGAGCTGAATTTCAGCAACAAGGGGACCGACTTCTGGTCTACCGTTGCCAGCGATGCAGATTCCTGTCTGAACCGGGCGTGTCCTTGGTTTAAACGCTGTTATTATCATCGTGCCAA
The DNA here is from genome assembly GCF_055814915.1 of Paenibacillus sp. R-74696. Taxonomy (NCBI): domain Bacteria; kingdom Bacillati; phylum Bacillota; class Bacilli; order Caryophanales; family Paenibacillaceae; genus Paenibacillus; species Paenibacillus sp. R-74696. Next base: position 115,707 of record NZ_JBPULM010000030.1, on the reverse strand, counting down.
GCATGAAGCCAATATAGCTGATGTGTGCATTACGAATCACTCCATGCTGTTCACAGACATACAGGCCGATCATCGGCTGCTGCCGACCTACAGCCATTTGATTGTCGATGAGGCGCATCATGTGGAGGAAGTAGCAAGCAAGCATCTGGGCATGCAGCTCGGCTACTATACGATAACCAATGCGTTTACGCGTATGTTTAAGGACGCTCGTTCCGGCCTGCTGCCATCTCTGCGCATTCATCTCCAGCAGGAAAGCGATGAGCGGGTGCAAGGCTGGCTGGAAACGATTGATACCGTTATTCCCGCCTTTACGGAAGTGAAGGAGCATTGGGAAAGGCTGTTTGAGATGCTGTACAGCTTTGTTCAAGCTTCTCCTGATGCGACGGGTGAAAACAATCAATCTGTGTACCGTTTGCGAGGCGACAGCCTCCCGGAAGGCTGGTCCGAAGTGCTCGCCGAAGAGACCAATATTCATACGGAGCTCATTCGCGTGCTGAAGACGGCTGAGAAAATGTCCGAGGAGATTAAAGATCGCATTGATGAGCTGGCGGTACAGGCGCTTGTAACGGACTTGAATGGCGCTTTACGCGATTTGACGAGAGTCAAGGATGATCTGCGCAGCTTTATGAAGGTCGATCAGACGACGGACGTGTTCTGGCTGGAAGCCAATATGACCTACAAGCATCGATCGCTGCATCTTTATGCGGTGCCAATTGATGTGAGCAGCCAGCTTCAGCAGTATTTATTTGATGTGAAGGACAGCATTATTTTAACGTCCGCCACTCTATCGGTGCAAAAATCATTCCAGTTCGCTGAAGAGCAGCTTGGACTTGGCGGCTTTGAAGAAGCGGGAAGGCTGCGTACCGTGCAGCTGGCATCGCCATTTAATTACCGTGAACAAGCGCTCGTTATTATTCCGCGCAATTTCCCTGTTCTTAAAGGCTCAGCGGGAGAGCCCGCATTTATTTCAATGCTCGTCTCTTCCTTGGCAGATGCGGTGCAGCAGACAAATGGCAGAATGCTAGTGCTGTTTACCTCTTACCGAATGCTAAAGCAGGTATACGATCCGCTTAAGGCGGCGCTTGCGGCCACCAGCATTCAAGTGCTGGGCCAAGGCATCGACAGCGGCAATCGTACGAAGCTGACGCGGCGGTTTTTACAGCAGCCGGAGTCTGTGCTGCTTGGCACAAGCAGCTTTTGGGAGGGCGTTGACATTCCTGGCGAAGCCTTAACTTGCCTTGCTATCGTCAGACTGCCATTCCAACCGCCGAATCATCCGCTGCTGGAGGCGAAGTCGGAATTGCTGCAGCGCCAAAAGCAAAATCCTTTTATGAAGCTGTCGATCCCGCAAGCGGTTATTCGCTTCAAGCAAGGCTTTGGCAGGCTCGTGCGAACGGCGAAGGATAAAGGGATTGTCATTATTTATGATACACGGGTTATTGAAACGTATTATGGCAAGCATTTTCTCTATTCTTTGCCTGGACCGAAAATTGAGCATATGCATATCGAACAAATTGTACCGAGAATGAGAGAATGGCTTGGTGCCGAGAAGGAGGAGGAGAACGGGTGAAGCAGACGAAAATATCGGAGGCCGTCGTAAGACGCCTCCCCATTTACCTGCAAGTGCTGAACGAGCTGAACAACCGGGAGGTGCAGACCGTTTCGTCCCAGGAGCTTGGCGTCAAGCTGGATTTAAATCCGGCGCAAATCCGCAAGGACTTGGCGTATTTCGGTGATTTTGGCCGCAAGGGTATCGGCTATGATGTGACGTATTTAATTGAAAAAATTCGCCAAATACTCAAGCTTGATCAGACGATTAATGTGGCGCTTGTCGGTGCGGGTAATTTGGGTCATGCTCTATGCAATTATAATAAATATTCTAAAGACAATATGAAAATTATTGCGGTGTTTGATGTGCATCCATCTAAAATCGGCTCGCAAATTAATAATTTGACCGTAATGCCGATGGATATGCTGAAACATACGGTTGAGGAGAATAATATTCGAATTGGGATTATTACCGTTCCCGGATTTGAAGCGCAAAACGTTGCTAATCAATTTATAGATGCGGGCATTGAAGGCTTGCTCAATTTTGCCCCAGCGATATTGAAGGTACCAGAAGAAATTCGCATTCATCATGCTGACTTTACGAAAGAGCTGCTAAGTCTGGCGTATTACTTGGAGAGGGAAAGGGATGACGAAAATGAGCCAAATTTGGATTGAAAATGGACGTTTTGTAACGATGGAGGATGGCGAGCATGTGCTTCAAGGGCATATGGTTGTGACCGATGATCGCATTACATATATCGGAGCAGAAGCTCCAACTGGGCTGCAAGCCGATGTGCAGAAGCTGGACGGCAGTAAGCTTGCTTTTATGCCGGGCCTAGTAAACACGCATGGGCATGCAGCTATGACCTTGCTGCGCGGCTACTCCGATGATCAAAACCTGCAAGTCTGGCTGGAGCAAAAAATGTGGCCGATGGAGGGCAAATACATCGACCTTGATACACGTGCGGGCAGCGCGCTTGCCGTGGTAGAAATGCTGAAATCCGGTACAACGGCTTTCGTGGATATGTATGACCGCATGGATCAGCTGGCCGAAGTCGTGGAACAGTCCGGCATTCGCGGCTGTCTGACGCGCGGCGTCATTGGCCTCTGCCCAGAGGATGTGCAGCAAGCGAAACTGGAGGAAGCGATAGCTTTCGCACGCGATTGGAACGGCAAGGCAAATGGCCGTATTACGACGATGATTTCGCCGCATGCGCCTTATACATGCCCGCCCGATTATATTGAGAAATTCGTGCAGGCTGCTCATGATTATGATTTGCCGCTGCACACGCATATGTCAGAATCAATTGCCGAAGTAGAGCAGAACGTTCGCGATTATGGCGTTCGTCCCGTTCAGCATCTCGACAATTTAGGCTTCTTCTCTCGTCCGGCACTTGTTGCTCATGCGGTGCATTTGAATGACGAGGAAATTGCGCTGCTTGCTGACCGCAAAGTAGCTGTATCGCATAACCCGGTCAGCAACCTCAAGCTGGCAAGCGGCATTGCCCGCGTTCCTGATTTGCTTCGCGCTGGTGTAACGGTATCACTAGGCACGGACAGCGCGGCGAGCAACAACAATCTCGATCTGTTCAAGGAAATCAATCTTGCGGCTTTGCTGCATAAAGGTGTTTCTGGCGATCCTACGGTTGTTCCAGCCATTGAAGCTTTGCGAATGGGCACGGTATACGGCGCTCGCTCTATTTGGCAGGAAGATTCCATTGGCCGCCTGCGCGTTGGCATGAAGGCGGATTTCATCGCCATCGATATTGAACAGCCGCATTTTTACCCACAGACGGATATTGTGTCCCATCTGGTGTACGCGGGCTCGGGCCGCGACGTCAAGCATGTATGGGTAGACGGGCGTCAGGTTGTACGGGATGGCGAATGCACATTGCTCGATGAGGAGAAAATTCGTCACGATGCTCAGGCAAGCTTCGAGAGGTTGTTGAAGGCATAATGCGGGCGAGAACGAGAAAGCCGTTTTGGACGGTAAAACGGGCTGTCTTTATTTCAATTGTTTTTGTTATCGCCTTGTTGACCGTTACGATTGTTTATTACCGCGCTGTGCATAAGGAATTATGGGCAGAGGAAGCTCCAATTAAGGCGTATGCTGTAGAAGCCGCACAGTTGACGGAAGTTACGGGCATGACGAAGCAGGTGTGGGATGGCATTTCCTGGGTCGTAAAAGGGAAGACCGCGGATGAACAAGAAGTTTACGTATTTCTGACAACAGTCGAAAGTCCTGTGCTTACACTGAAAGCAACGGAACATATTACAGCAGAACAGGCGGAATCTGCGTTACTGAGCAGTAAGCCGGATGCGGATGTTAAAAGGACACAGCCGGGATTGCTGAACGGCGAGCCGGTATGGGAAATTTTTTACAGCCGTGATGAAGCGATAACGAAATATTATTATGCGTATTATTCGTTCCGCGATGGCGCATTTGTGAAGCAATATAGTTTAGTAGGTGACAAGGCGTCCTAGCTGTATTGGATGCTTAAGCTGTAACAGCTGGAATTGCTGGCTATTATTACACCCCCTTATTCAAAAGGCGATGTGATATACTTTCGTGTATCGGAGTTGATATGCGTTTGGTATATCACCGTCATTTTGAGAGGGGGATTTTTACGATGTTCAAACTCAGGATCATGCCGATTTTGCTAACAGCTGCTGCGTCCGCCCTCGTTTTGTTTGGAGGCTGGCTCATTTATCATCAGGTTGCATTCGCAGCTCCGCTTGCCAAGGCGGTTGATCAAATAGAAGGCATTGCTTCATCCGACACACCTATTATGGATACGGACCGTATTACTTTCCCGCTGACGCTTACAGCCGGAGCGGATTTAAAGCATGTATATGAAACGATAGTCGAGCAAAGCAAATCTGTCGCCCAGAGCCGCGACATTCAGCTCGATATTGCGAATACCGACTCGAATGCGAAGCTGGATCAGCTGTGGTCATCGTCTTTATTCAAAGTGGCCGAAGCGATGGAGCACAAAAACTATTCTGCTATTCCGGAGGCACTTAAAGCTTTGGCAGATGAACATTCGGGTGTGGAGGCCATTACCGATATCGATGATAGCAATGTCTATATTACGCTGAAAGATGGCACGGCAACGAAGTATATCATCCTTCCGCGCGTTGCCCCGCAGCTGGAGGTGTCCAGTTATGCGTAAATACGGCATCGAAATGGCGATTGGCTTTGTTCCGGTATTCATTGCCTTTCTTTTATTTGTAAATGTGAATTTAATGCCTTTCGTACTGCTTGTCATTATCGCAGCTGCTGTCGTGTATTTAGCGACTGGCAGAGGCAAATTCGCACATGCTTCCGGAACGAAGCGGCGGAAGGTGTCAAGCAGCGTTCCCTTTTCCTTTGAGCAAATCGGCGGACAGGAGCGGGCCAAGCAGGAGTTGATCGAGGCGCTTGATTTTCTCGTCCGACATGAGGAACTGAGCAAGCTGGGCATTCGGCCCTTGAAGGGGATTTTGCTGACGGGACCTCCGGGAACTGGGAAGACGCTAATGGCGAAAGCCGCAGCGCAATATACCGACTCAATTTATCTGGCTGCCTCCGGCAGTGAATTTGTAGAGATGTACGTCGGCGTCGGCGCTGGCCGGATACGCGACTTATTCAAAGAAGCCCGGACGAAGGCGAAGAAAGCGGGCAAGGAAAGCGCCGTTATTTTTATCGATGAGATCGAGGTTATCGGGGGCAAGCGCGATGGCGGGCAGCATCGGGAATATGATCAAACGCTCAATCAACTGCTCACGGAAATGGACGGTATTCATGCGGATACGGCGCCGCGGCTGCTCATTATTGCAGCAACGAACCGTAAAGAAATGCTCGACAGCGCCCTGCTTAGGCCCGGACGGTTCGACCGCCATATTGGGGTAGAGCTGCCGGACAAAAAAGCGCGCCAGCAAATATTGAATATTCATGCGGCCAATAAGCCGCTTGCCGAGACGGTTGAGCTGGAGAAGGTAGCGGCCGAGTCGTTTGGCTTTTCCGGTGCCCAACTGGAGAGTGTCATGAACGAAGGTGCGATTTATGCGATGCGGGAGCAAAGCGAGGTCATTGAAGAGCAGCATCTGGCTATGGCGATAGACAAGGTCATGATGGGCGAGAAGACGGACCGCGAGGCGACGAAGGAGGAGCGCGAGCGTGTGGCGCTGCATGAGCTCGGCCATGCGATTTCAGCTGAGCTGCTCCGCCCGGGCAGTGTATCTCAGGTTGCCTTGTCTCCACGTGGTCAGGCGCTAGGCTATGTGCGTCATAATCCAGAGCAGGACCGTTATTTATACACAAGGGATTTTCTAAATGGGCAAATTATGATTGCGCTTGGCGGGGCGGCGGCCGAGGAAATCTTCTACGGAAATCGCAGCACAGGGTCGCGTGGCGACTTTGACCAGGCGATGAACATTGTCCGCACACTTGTCGAGTCGGGCTTAACGGAGCTAGGCATTATTCATCCCGAAATGATGACGCCTGATGCATGGGCGAAAATCAATCGCTCCATCCTTGACGATTTAATGGGCAAGACGATTGCAATGCTGGCACCGAAGCGCCAGGTTTTTCTGGACGCGCTAGATGTTCTGATCCGTGAAGAAACGCTCAGCGGCGCCGAGTTTCGTGAATTGCTTAAGAAGTTGTCACATAGCGCATCATAATACAGCATGAAAACCCCTCAATTTATTACAATTTGAAGGCAGACGACATGTCTGTCTTCTTTTTTTTCAGAAAACCGTTATAATAAACATTGAACATAACTATAAAGAGAATGTTTCTCATTTACATGGTGTAGGGAAACGACAAGGAGAGAATCATGTCTATTAAAAAAGTTGGCGTAGTTGGCGCAGGTACAATGGGCCAGGGCATTGCCGAAATGTTGGCCTCGAAAGGGCTGGACGTTCATTTAATCGAGATTTCGGAAGAAAGATTGACATATGGCAGGCAAATGATTGAGCTTAGCCTGGACAAGCAGATCGAGAAATGGGCTTTGACGCAGGCCGAGAAGAAATTGATTATGAATCGTATTCATATGACCCTGTCCTATGATGCACTGGCCGAATGTGAGCTGGTCATTGAGACGATTACGGAGGATCTGGAAAGCAAGAAGGCGGTCATTAGCCAAATCGATGACATTTGCGGCGCTGAAATTATTTTGGCGAGCAATACGTCCACACTCAGCTTGACAGAACTGGCTAGCGCCTCTGCACATCCGGAGCGGGTTATCGGGCTTCATTTCATCTATCCGGTGTTGAAAATCGATTTGGTGGAAATTGTCCGTGGTCTTAAAACGAGCGAAGATACCTTCACAAGCACCAAACATTTCGTTGAAGAAATTATTCATAAAAAAGGCGTCATGGTATTTGAATCCCCTGGATTCGTAACATCCCGCCTTATTTGCTTGTTCATAAACGAAGCTCTGCACGTATTGGAGGAAGGTGTCGCTTCTGCGGAAGACATCGACAGCGCGATGCGTGTCGGCTATTCCTTCCAGCATGGTCCATTCGAGATGGCGGACCGCTTCGGCCTCGATTCCGTGCTTGCGGCACTGGACCGGATGTTCCGTGAATATGGCGAGCTCAAATACCGCCCTTCCATCGTCTTAAAAAAAATGGTGCGTGCTGGTCAGCTGGGTGCAAAAACTGGCGTTGGCTTTTTCAAATATGACAAGGAAGGGGATCGGATCTAATGAAAGTACTCGTTATTAATGCAGGAAGCTCTTCTCTGAAATATCAGCTTTACGACATGCGCGATGAATCGGTGCTGGCTAGCGGCCGGGTTGAACGAATCGGGATGGACTCCTCCATCGTGACGCATGAACCAGCAGACAAGCCGGAAGTGCGCGATGTGAGCGAAATTTTGGACCATGTGACGGCAGTTAAAAAGGTTATTGACATGCTGACTCATCCAGAACATGGCGCAGTCGCGACAATGGATGAAATAGAGGCGGTCGGCCACCGCGTTGTGCACGGCGGGGAAGTATTCAACAGCTCTACGCTTGTTACAACTGAAGTTAAGCTTGAAATTCGCCGCTTGTTTGATTTGGCACCACTGCATAATCCGGCCCATATGATGGGGATTACTGCGGTTGAAGCAAATATGCCGGGTGTTCCACAGGCTGTAGTATTCGATACAGCGTTCCACCAGTCGATGCCGAACACTTCTTATCTGTATCCGATCCCTCAGGTGCTGTACCGTCGCCACAAGGTACGCCGTTACGGCTTCCACGGCACATCTCACCAATATGTGAGCCAGCAAGGCGCAGAGCTGCTTGGAAAGCCGCTGGAGTCGCTTAAAATGGTTACGGCTCATATTGGCAACGGCGCAAGCTGTACGGCGATTTTGGATGGCAAATCATTCGATACAAGCATGGGCATGACCCCGCTTGAAGGTTTGATGATGGGTACACGCAGTGGTGACCTTGATCCGGCGATCGTTCCTTTCGTCATGAATAAAGAAGAGCTGACACTTAGCGAAGTGAATTCCATGCTGAATAAGCATAGCGGCATGCTGGCGATTTCTGGCATTAGCAGCGATATGCGCGAAGTAACGGAGGCGATGGAGGAAGGCGATCGCAATGCGAAGCTTGCTTTTGATATGTATACGTATCGCGTTCGTAAATATATTGGCGCGTACGCGGCTGCGATGAACGGCATTGACGTTCTGTTGTTTACGGCCGGCGTTGGCGAAAACTCTTCGGCATTGCGCAAAGCGGTATGCGATGGCATTACCTTCCTCGGCATTGAACTGGATGAAGAGAAAAATGCAAAGCGCAGCAAGGATGCGCGGGTTATTTCGACAGACGCTTCGCGCGTGAAGGTACTGGTAGTTCCTACGAATGAAGAGCTGTTGATTGCTCGCGATACGTACACACTGGTACAGGCTCAGGCAGCGGGTGCAGCAAACGTTTAAGTAGGTTTTAATGGAAAGGCGGGCAAGCAGTGAGCAATGATGACATCTGGAAAGCTTATTCGCGCGGTATGGCGGCTGTAATGGAGGAGGGCGGTGTGCACATTTACGCCGTGCTGCTGCGTTCTTATCGGCAGCTTGGGCTGACGGATAGCGAGCTGCTGCTGCTGCTGCAGCTTAAGGCATTTCGGGATGTGGAGGGAAATGGCTTCCCGACGCCAGACGAGCTGGCGGAGCGTATGGACGCAAGCGAGCGCAGTATCGTCGAGCAGCTTGGAAAGCTGATGAAAGAAGGCTTTCTAGCGATTGATGAGCATCTGGACTCCCAAACAGGCATCCAATCCGAGCAGTATAACTGGAGCGGCTGGCTGCTTAAGGCAGCCGAATGGGCGGCTCTGGAAAAACGCGAGTCGAAAAAAGCGGAGAAAGCGCAGCGCCAGCCGGTGCAGCGGGTAGCAAATCCGGTCAATCTGTTTAATATTTTCGAGCAGGAGTTTGGCCGGCTGCTGTCGCCAATCGAATGCGAAACCATCAGCGGATGGATGGATGAGGATAAATATGCGGAAGAGCTTATTCGCTTTGCGCTTAAGGAAGCGGTATTTGCTGGGAAGCTGAGCTTCCGCTACATTGACCGCATCTTAATCGAGTGGAGCCGCAATCGTGTGACGAACGAGGATGAAGCCCGCGCCCATGCGCAGCGTTTTCGCGGCGGCAGGGGATAGGGGCACGGCGCGTCTTGTTATTTTTGTCAGTGAGCCAATGAGTATTACGGGTTAATTATAGCAGCGGCCGTCATCCTTAATAGGTGGCGGCCGTTTTTTTGACTTTTTGGATGCTGGCTAAATGAGCTCGAGCAGAATTTCAGCTGCTATTCACTCTAGTGGAATAAGGATTGTAAAAACGGCTGAAGTGTGTTGATTGCGTGTAACTGCATCCTTTTTTATAAAACGGTAGGAACAACGATAGTAGAAAGCGAATGTAAGGGGGAGCATGATTAAAGGAGATGAGTAAAGCATGCAGCTTGCAAATAAAATTGGCGTAATTGTCGATAGCTTTGGCGTCGGCGTGAGCGAAGGCCTGCGTTTGGCGAAGGATGTTGGAGCGGAGGGCGTGCAAATATATGCAGTAGATGGGGAAATGGATCCTGCAGTACTGACAGGATCCAAGCGCAAGCAGCTCAAGGAGGAAGTTGCTCAGCTTGGTCTTGAAATATCGGCGTTATGCGGCGACTTAGGTGGGCATGGATTTCAAGATAAACGAGCCAATCCGTTGAAAATCGAAAAATCCAAGCGCATTCTGGATTTAGCGGTTGAACTGGGAACGAACATTGTCACGACCCATATTGGCATCGTACCGGATGATCCGAACAGCGAAGTTTACGCTTCCATGCAGCAGGCGTGTGAGGAGCTGGCGAATTATGCAACTAGTCAGCAGGCGTATTTTGCGATTGAGACGGGCCCGGAAACAGCAGCGCAGTTGAAAGCATTTCTTGATACGCTAGGCTCTCGCGGCGTTTCGGTTAATTTTGACCCGGCGAATATGGTCATGGTCACGGGAGATGATCCTGTGAATGGGCTGTATATATTGAGGGATTATGTTGTGCATACGCATGTGAAGGATGGCGTCCGCCACCGGATTGTGGACCCCCGGCAAGTATATGGAGCGCTAGGCTATGAAAAAATGGATCATGGGCAAATCGCGCAAATGGCGTCCGAAGGTCCGGATTTTTCAGAGCTGCCGCTTGGCGAGGGCAGCGTAAATTTCACTGCTTATTTTAACATGATTCAAACGATTGGGTATAAGGGCTATTTGACAATCGAGCGAGAGGTTGGCTCGCAGCCAGAGGCGGATATTCGCAAAGCTGTCGAGTTTATTAAACGATACCGCTAACGAGCTGAAAATTAGCCTGATTGCGCAAAGGCCGCCAAGCATCCCATCATCTCTTCATCAGCCAACCTCTCCTTTAAGTCATGGAGAGGTTGTTTGGGCTGTATGCAATTAAATGGCCTAATAGTAGACCGTTTCCCTTGCCTTGAATCTGTAAATGGAATTTGATTAAAGTGATGGAATTATGTATAATTATTCATTGTGTAGAATTAATATTCATATTCAGGGGGAGTTTTATGAAATATAAAGTATTTGTTGATGGACAAGAAGGCTCGACAGGCTTGAAGATCTATGAGTATCTGTCAAAACGATCGGACATTGAATTTCGCAGGATTGATTCCGACAAAAGAAAAGATCCTGAAGAACGAAGTAAATTCCTTAATGATGCAGATATCGTTTTTCTATGTCTGCCCGATTCAGCTGCAAAAGAATCCATTGCGCTAGTGAAAAATGAAAAAACAAGAATCATAAATACCAGCACTGCCTTTAGAACGGATAAAAATTGGATATATGGATTGCCTGAGTTGAAAAATCAAAGAGAATTCATACAGTCCGCATCGAGAGTCTCCGTTCCTGGTTGTCATGCAACTGGCTTTATTCTGACGATTAAACCGCTAATTGAAGCAGGCATTCTCCCAAAAGATTATCCTGTTACGTGTTATTCTGTGACAGGCTACTCTGGAGCTGGCAAAAGCGGGATAGAGGAATATGAAAATTCAGCGTTAATTGCTGAAAGAAAACTCCATGTTCCAAGACATTATGCGCTTCACCACAATCATAAGCACATACCTGAGATGCTGATGTATTCAGGACTTTCATATGAGCCATTATTTACGCCCATAAAAGCTAATTATGCACAAGGAATAGCCATGTCAGTCCCCTTAATGAGCAGGATTTTGTCCAAAAATGCTTCTGCAAAAGATGTACATGAAGTATTATCAGCGTATTTTGAATCGGAGCGTTTTGTTCATGTGATGCCATATGATTCAGAAGCATATCTTGATGAAGGCTGCTTCATGATTTCTGAGTGTAATCATACAAATCGACTGGAAATTTTTGTTTTTGGACAAGAGGGCAAGGTAAATATTATTTCCAGATACGATAATTTAGGCAAGGGTGCATCAGGTGCTGCCGTACAAAACATGAATATCATGCTTGGATTGGATGAAGGTAATAGCCTGGTGAACTAAATCAGTTGATACAAAGCGTTATCCGCTTGCAGATAACGCTAGTTTTATAAAAAACGGCAGAATAGGGCTTTATTTTTGTGAGAGGTCAACCAGAAATGATTGGTTGGCCTATTTTCTCGTCCATTTACTACTTCAAATTATGGCTATTAAAGTTCTGGAGCATTGCGGTGAATTGCTTCAGCGAGGCATCATCCCATTGTGAAATGCTGGCATAGAAGGCGGATTCTTTTTCCTTCAGGGCATCCAAAGCTCGCTCCCGTCCAAGCTGGGTCAAGGATAAGCGCACGCCGCGGCGATCCTCGGGAGTGGGCTCGCTTTGTACATATTGAAGACGTTTAAGCTGGTTGACCAAGCGGGTAACGGAGCTTCGGTCCATAGCTGTTGCTTCGGCTAAAGCTGTGGCGCTGGTTGTCCCATAAGAAAGGAGCCACCGTACAATTAAAAAAGCGGCGGGCTGCAAGGTGGAATCAAACCGCGCAGCAGCTCTGACATTCAAGGCGTGCGAGGCGCTAATAAGCGCATTAAGCTGTTCACCAAGCTTTAATTCAAGCTGTGTTCTTGGTGGAAGCTGCTCTGATTGATTATTATTCATTATAAACATCTCCGTTGGCTCCATAGATTTACATTCGAATATAATTGACATATATCAAATAAAATCATATAGTTGATTTATGTCAATTATATGATTTTGCATATGGAGTGTCAAAAAAATTCAAGATAAACAGGAGAAACGTATGAATACAAATTCAGTGGCTGTCATTACAGGAGCGACCAGCGGTATTGGTCAGATTGCCGCAATTGATTTAGCCAAGCGAGGCATGAAGCTTGTATTAACCGCTAGAAGCAGGGAACGAGCGGAGGAAACAGCCAGAAGGATTAATGAGGCAGCGCCTCATTCGGAAGTTGTCTTCTTTTACGGAGACTTATCTATCATGGCGGATGTGAAAAGAATAGGGGAAGAAATCCAGTCAGCCTATGCCCAAATCGATGTGCTCGTGAATAATGCGGGTCTGCATGCTTTTACGCAGCGGATCACCTCCGAGGGTTTCTCGGAAATGATGGCCGTCAACTATTTGGCGCCATGGCTATTGACGTTGATTTTGCTGCCGTCGCTCAAGGCTTCTAGCCAAGCGAGAGTTGTCAATGTGGCATCAGAGGCATCCCGCAATCATGGGGTGCTGGCGCTGCCAGAAGATTTAATGGATACAGCTGATTTTACAGCAAGGGGCTCGTCAGCCATCTATGGAAAAACAAAGCTGTTGAATATTATGTTTACCGGGGAGCTTTCCCGTCAATTATCTGGCACCGGCGTAGCTGTTCATGCGCTCAATCCAGGATTTAATGTAACAGGGCTTGGACGCGAGCTTTGGTTTGCCCCGATGCTTGAACGAATATTAAAAGGGCTGCGAATTGGAGATCCGCGCAAAGGTGCCGAGATTATTACCCGTTTAGCGATTGACCCGCAGTATGGAGGAGTCACTGGCGGGTATTATAACGTTGGGACAGGCAAATCCATTCTTCCTGTGCATCCTGGCGGCGATAAGGCAATGCTGTCTAAGCTGTGGATGGAGACGCAGCGATTGCTGCAGCATAGGAAATGGATTTAATCATAGGTTTAAGCAGGTGTATGATGACTACTCCGATTTTACCGCAAAAAGCATAACAGCGGCGGTATCTAACTGCTCCACGACGATGGAGTAGCGGTGCGACTTGAGCCATTCTTGAAGCTCATGCAAGTGTAACGGCTCGATAGGGACAGCAAGTGGCTTCCTAACAGCAGCAGGAGCAGGAGCAGAATTAGATAAGCCTGCTCCCTCTTCGTTATCGAGGCTTAGATCGGTAATAGCCAGTCGTCCTCCCGGCAGCAAAATGCGGTCCATCTCAGCCAGAGCCAGCAGCTGCTGGGAGCCATTCAAATGATGCATCGCAAAGCTGCAAGCGATGAAGGAGCATACGCGGTCCGGTAGCGGCAGGGTGAGCAGGTTGCCGAGCTTTGCTTCCACATGCGGCAGACGCCCGCGCAAAATGCTGAGCATTTGCGCCGATTGCTCAATAGCTGTTAAGTATACGCCCGCCTCGGCGAGCTTGACTGACAGATTGCCGGTTCCGGCCCCAAGTTCGGCGCCGCACTCGCCCGCAATCGGGTCAATCCATTCCAGCGTTTTCATAAGCGCTTGTTCATAGCCAGAAGGGGTCAGTACCTTTGCTAATGCGGCCATTGGGGCCGCTTCGCCATGCTCCAGCGCCAGACGATCATAATCCCAGCGGTCATTCCAGCTTCTTCGCTCGGAGCGGGAGTGCTTCATCATATCCGCCACGTCCTCAGCTGTGCTAAGCTCAGGCTGTGCCTGACGCCGCCATATGGCAATCGTATCATCAAGCGCCTGCAGCTTTTGACCCGTTATGACCCATTCCTCATACAGTAGAGCCCGCGCACGATCGGCTAATCGCAGAAAATCATCATGCTGTTGTACCGTTTGCAGCACCTCGCCGATGACAGCCAGCGGCATGCCCAGCTCACGCAGCGCAATAATCCACCGCAGACGCTCCATATCTGCCTCGCTATACAGGCGATAGCCGTTTTCTCGCGCTTTCGTTGGCGAAACGAGCCCTTTTTCCTCGTAAAACCGCAGCGTACGCGGAGTTGTGCCAAGCAATCGTGCGGCTTCAAATACCTTCACAACGATTCCTCCTTTACTAAAGCATGAACCTTTCCCTAACGTAAAGGTCAAGCATTTTTTTAAATATAGGAAAGTATATGATTTTTCTATCCTTTCTCTGTATTCCACCCTCGAAACGGTAGCTTTGCCGCCATAGGACGGCAAAGGCCGTTTCACCTTGGATACTGATACATAGTGTCGCCTGAGTATCCCTTGAAAAAAGAGCCGCCTCTGCACCGTTGTGCATCGAGACAGCTCTTATTCTTCTTAATCTTTATATAGTTTGCGATTGAAGCGGCACATTATTTGCGGCCGTTCAACAGCTCCCAGCGATATACATATTCAAATATGAACTCAAACGCCTCCAAATGGCGCTTCGCTTCAAACGGATTTGCTCCCCAGGCGTAAATGCCATGCTTGCGCAGCAAAATGCCGGGAATTTCCGGCTGCAGGCGCTGAGTCACCTCGGGAACGATTTGCGGTATGTTGGCGAAGTTGGACACGATCGGAATGTCGATATGTGCTTCCTCGTCCCAAATATTGAACGCCTTAATCAGCTCGACACCATCGACCGGCACGGACTTGCGATCCCAGAACCATTCCGAGATGACGCTGTTAAAGACGGTATGCACATGAAAAATAGCGCCTGCGCCCGTCTGGCGATAAATTTCGCAGTGGATCAGCGTTTCTGCTGAAGGCTTCAGCTTCGTCGCTTCGACAGCTTTGCCTTCTTTATCGACGAATAAGTAGTCTTCCGGTGTATGAACCGTTTTATCCTTGCCGCTTGCCGTAATGGCAAAATGGAACTGCTCGGGGTCGAAATCGCCGACGCGTACCGACAGATTGCCGCTCGTGCCAGGGAACCAGCCGCGCGAGGCGAACAGTTCCTTCACTTCACGCAGATCAGCCAGCGCTTTCTGCTTCTGCTCCGTTGTAATTTGCTCAAATGTCATTACGATTCATCCTTTCCCTTGTCAAGCACGCGAATAATATCATGGAACGTCTCATATTCGGAATGAGGCAGGCCAAGCTCTTGGCATTTCGTCGTCAGGTGCGAGCGGGAAAATACCGTATCCGCCAGCTTTGCGCCTTCAAAGTCCGTCACGCTGTCGCCAATGACAATACGTTCATATTGCTCAGCGGGAAAACGTCGCATAATGGTCGTTTTGCACATGCCGCATGCGTTGCTGCACTGTCCGTCACAAGGATGCGGCCATGTAATTTCAATATTAGGGCCGCTAAAATCGTGGCCATTGCAATAAATATGATCCTGCGGAATATCGAATGGCTCAAGCACCGGATAGACGAAAAAGTCAATGCCGCCGCTTGTTACATAAAATTCAATATCATTTTTCCGGCAGTAGGAGAGGAGATCGCCAAAGCCTTCGCGAATTCGCGCATTCGTAATGCCGAAATGAACAACCTCGCTCATTATCGAGGAGGGGAGGAGGCGAAACAGCTGGCCAACCCCTTCACGGATCGAAATTTGCTGCGAAATCGTCTGCTCCACAATGGGCTCCCACCCTGGCGGGTTAAAATGGCGGATAATCGCAATAATATTATCGTTTATTGTAATCGTTCCGTCAAAATCGCAGAAAATGATGCGTTTTTTTGCTGCTGTCATTCTTTAATCCCCCAAGCGTCAATGGCAGCTTGCAGCGCTTCGCCGCCAGGAGCCGCGGCAGCTTCGCGCAGATGAACGCCGTTCATCGCCGCATCAATCGCCAGGCGGAAGGCTTGTCCGCCAGCAGCAGTGCCCATTGGATGGCCGTGAATGCCGCCGCCTGCGTTGACAACGACCTCGGTGCCGAAGTCGCGCAAAATAAGTGGAACAAGGCCCGGATGAATGCCTGCGGATGGAACCGGAAAGCTGGTAAGCAGCCCGCTAGATGGTGCCAGCAGCGCATCCTTGACTGCGAGATTTTCTTCCTTCGGCATGACGACCGAGCCGTAAGGAGAAGGGAACAGCACGAGATCAGCTCCCGCAAGGCGCATAAGCTTGCCTAGCAGCACGGATGCGCCAATGCCATAGTGCGGTGAGGGATACATCGCGCCCGCCATAGCCGGATGTGCAGCAATAGGGACATTGATAGATGCATCCTTGCTCAACTCATGCAGCACATCGTAGCCATATGCCAGCACATTAAAAAGCAGGGCGTTAGCGCCAGCAGCAATTGCTTTGCGCGCCTGAGAAGCTAGCTGCGAAGTAGGTCCAGTCAAATTGACGGCATAAAGCAGCTTTTGTCCTGTTTCCTGCTGGGCGCACTCGGCAGCTTCCATACAAGCCTCAACGCGTTTTTCCAGCGGGGTCAGCGGATTTTCAAACAAAATTTCATCATCTTTAATCAGATCCACGCCGCCAAGCGCCTGCTTATAAAACTGCTCCTGCAAGTTGGCCAGATCATGTCCGACCACGGATTTGAAAATGCTCATCAGCAGCGGGCGCTCCTGTACGCCGAGCAGGTCCCGAACGCCCTGCAGGCCAAACTTCGGACCCGGGAAAGCAGAGCCGAACGACTGTGAAACCTCAATATCAATCAGCTTAATGCGACCGTCCATCGACAGCTTGCCGAAAATTGTAACGAGCAGGGCAGGGATATCACGGCTGAAATTAATATCTGGATAAGCAATGCGAATATCAGCGAAGCGATTGCCTTCTCCGCCTTCATGCACCTCAACGGACAATACTTTGCCGAGATGCTTCTCCATTTCGGATTTGCGGGCCTCTGGCAGGTCGGTCCAGCTTCCAACCGTCAGGCCGACGGCGATGGATAACGCTTTTTTATCAAAATCTGCTTTATCGTCAAAGCTGCGATAGGTAGCAATGCAAAATTCACTCATTATTTCAAGCTCCTCTCAATATCGGCTCCGATTTCGGCTGCGCGCTCGGCGGAACGCTTCATGCCGCTGGCAATTGTCTCGGCTAAGCCTTTCTGGCTCATTACCTCAAGCGCTGCTTGCGTCGTTCCGTTCGGGGATGTCACTTTGCGTCTCAATTCGGCAGGCTCCTCGCCAGTTGCGCGTACCATCTCTGCAGCACCAAGCACCGTCTGGGTGACAAGCTCCTTGGCAGCCGTTTCGCTAAGGCCCATTGCCTTTGCCGCATCAATCATCGCTTCCATAAAATAATACACGTAAGCTGGGCCGCTGCCCGATACGCCGGTAATGACGTCCTGATAGTTCTCCTCAACAACGGAGGTTATGCCAACAGATTGGAAAATAGCTTCCGCCAGCTGCTGCTGCTCCTTCGTCACCGCTGCGGAATAACTAATGCCGGTAACGCCGAGCCCGATCGTGCAGGAAGTGTTCGGCATTGTGCGGACAATGGACAGCTTGCGGCCAAGCAGCAGCTCAATTGACGCGATCGATAGTCCGGCAATAACCGAAATAATAAGCTGATGCTCCGAAATAAAAGGCTTAATGCCCGCAATTGCTTCAGCCGCATCCTTAGGCTTCATCGCGAGAAAAATAATGTCGGCATCCTTCAGAAACGCTTCGTTCGAGGAGCCTTGCAAAATCGTCTGAACGCCATACTGGCTATTAAGCTCGGTGAGCCGATCAGCATTTTGCCGATTGAGCATCGCAATGCGTCCCGGCTGGGTCAGCTTCTGATTAATCATGCCGCGGGCGATGGCTTCTGCCATGGAGCCGGCGCCGTAGAACGCGATTTGCAGGGATTGAATACGATCACTCGTCTTGGTGTCTGTATCTATTGGCATAACGGTTTCCTCCAGTATTTTGAAATCGTAAAGGGAATGCGGAATTAGCCGCGAATTTGTCCTGAGCCAGTAATCCGGTATTTTGTTGATGTAAGAGCAGGCAAGCCCATTGGCCCGCGCGCGTGGAGCTTCTGCGTGCTAATGCCGATTTCGGCGCCAAAGCCGAATTCAAACCCATCCGTAAAGCGGGTAGAAGCATTGTGATAGACGGCGGCCGCATCAATTTCCTGCATAAAGCGTGCTGCATGGCCAGCGTCCTCGGTCACGATACATTCGGAATGCTGCGTCCCGTAGGTGCTAATGTGGGCAATAGCTTCATCCAAGCTATCAACGATTTTTACGTTCAGAATATAGTCATTATACTCTGTCGCATAATCTTCATTAGTGGCTTGCTTGACGCCAGAAATGAATTGCATCACGCGCTCGCAGCCGCGAAGCTCTACCTTTGCTGCCTTAAACTGCTCGGCAAGGGAAAGGAGCGATACGCTGGCAAAAGCCTCGTGAACGAGCAGCGTTTCCATGGAGTTGCAGACGGAAGGGCGCTGTGCTTTTGCGTTAAGGGAAATGCTTGCTGCCATTTCGGCATTTGCACTTGCATCAATATAAGTATGGCAAATGCCTGCGCCAGTTTCAATAACTGGGACGGTGGCATTTTCAACAACGGTGCGAATGAGCGCCGATCCGCCGCGTGGAATAATGACATCAAGCAGTCCGTTCAGCTTGAGCATTTCATTGACCGATGCGCGATCGGAATCTTCAATGAGCTGGAGTGCGTCGGCTGGCAAAGCCGTCGTTTCTAGCGCCTGGCGCAGCACCTCAATAATTTTGCGATTCGATTCAAGTGCTGCTGAGCCGCCGCGGAGCACGACGCAGTTGCTTGTTTTGAGACATAATCCAGCCGCATCGACCGTCACATTCGGACGCGCTTCATAGATGATGCCAATAACGCCGAGTGGTACACGCGATTTTTCAATATGCAGGCCATTCGGACGGTCGAACTGCTCCAGCAGCTCGCCGACTGGGTCAGGCAGCAGAGCGATTTCTCGGAGCGCTTGGGCAATAGCTTCAATTCTTGTTTCATCAAGTGCGAGACGGTCGAGGAGGGAGCGGCTAGTGCCGGCTGCTTCTCCGTTTTGCAAATCGAGCTTGTTCGCTTCAATAATGTCTGCTGTGTGGGTAATTAAAGCATCAGCAATCGTTAACAGCGCAGCATTTTTCTGGTCGGTCGTTACAGTGTTCATGACGCTTGCAGCACGTTTTGCCAAGGTGGCTTTTTGGACGACTTCGCTTGTCATAGATTTGTTCCTCCTAATAAAATAGTGAAATACAATCGGACCCCTACTTATGAAATAACGGGCTTATTTTAATGAAACCCATTCATCCCGGTGGATTACTTCAATCCGGTTCACGTCAATTCTGCGCTTCACTTCTTCGCTGCCAAGTCCAGCTGCGGCTTTCGTTTGCCAGGCGGCGTAGTTGACGACGCCGCGCCCTATCGTATCGCCGCTCGCGCTAAGCACTTCAACGATATCGCCTGGATGAAAATCGCCGCTGCTTTCTGTAATGCCGGCAGGGAGCAGGCTTTTGCCTCCTGTAAGCAGGGCAAGCTCCGCTCCTGCATCGACTGTAATCGTGCCTTGAGGCATAGAGTGGAAGCCCAGCCATTGCTTCTTCATCGGCAGGCTGTGCATTTCCGTATCGAAATACGTGCCTTGGCCGGAGCCGCTTGTAGCAAGCGACAGATCGCCGGGCTGCTGTACTTTCCCGATAAAAGCGGGCACGCCGCCGCGCATGGCAATCCGGGCTGCTTCAATTTTGGAGCGCATTCCGCCCGTTCCAACTGCCGAGCCAGCACCGCCAGCGAACTTCATAATGTCTGCGGAAATGCTGTCGACACGCTCGATTTTGACTGCTAAAGGATTTTTGCGCGGATCTTCCGTATACAAGCCGTCCATATCTGTAATAATAATGAGCTGACCGGCTTTTGTCATCGTTGCGACCAGCGCAGACAAGTTGTCATTATCGCCAAATTTCAGCTCATCGGTTGCAACGGTATCGTTCTCATTAATAATCGGTATCGTGCGCAGCCTGAGCAGCTCTTCAATGGTCATCAAAGCGTTTTGAATTCGCTTGCGGTTCGAGAAGTCGGCCCGTGTCAGCAAAATTTGTGCCGCTCCAATACCGAACTGGCTAAAAGCCTCCTGATAAGCCTGCATAAGCAGCGCTTGCCCAACTGCTGCGGCCGCCTGCTTCTCGTGAACGGCTTTGGGCCTTGACTCATAGCCTATTTGGCGAAAGCCTGCGGCTACGGCGCCAGAGGTGACTAGTATGACCGAGCGGCCTGCTGCATGCAGCGCGGCAAGCTCAGATACAAAATAAGCGATGCGTTCCTTATTCAGTCCGCCTTCCTCGGAGGTTAGCGAGCTGCTGCCGATTTTTACAATGATTCGTTCCGCCATTTATCCATCATCCCATTTCCTGACAAAATAAAAAAGACTCCCGTCCGTAAAGGACGAAAGTCTTATAAGCTTCCGCGGTACCACCTTAATTGACCGAATGCCAATATAGGCAAACAATCCTGCTTGGGCCTCGTAACAGGAGGTGCTGTCCGATTCATCATCGGCCGTTCAGGGGCAGGTTCAGCGAGCAGTCGAGGTAAATTCTTGCAGCCTCTGGAATTCACTCTCTGGGCACGACCTAGTCAAGCTTACTAGTCCCGTCATAACGTTTCATGTTCAGTTGATTTAAGCATATCATGATCGACTGGCTGCTGTAAAGAGAGGCAATCGCAGGCGGCTAGGCTTTGAAAATGCCAAGCTTGCCAATACGTTCAACCGCTTCCTCCAGCCGAGCTTCGCTCGTAAGCAAACCAAGCCGCACATACCCTTCGCCGAATGAGCCGAAGCCGACTCCCGGCGCGACAACGACATCCGCTTCCTGCAGTACGAGATCCGCGAAAGATTCAGACGTGTAGCCTTCCGGAACAGGCAGCCAGCAGAAGAAGGAGCCTCCTGGGCGCTCTGCTTTCCAGCCGATGCGGTCAAGGGCGCCGAACAAAGCCTCGCGTCTGCGCTCATAGGTAGCGTTCAGCTCTGTTACGCATTGCTGCGGACCGGTTAGCGCTTCAGCAGCCGCTTCCTGAATGCCGCCAAACAGGCTGCAATAATAATGATCCTGCATAAGATTAATTAAAGAAATGATCTGTGAGTTGCCTAGTGCAAAGCCTACGCGCCAGCCCGCCATATTGTAGGATTTGGACAAGGTATAAAACTCGATGCCCACTTCCTTTGCTCCCGGCGTTTGGAGGAAGCTGACTGGACGCTCGCCATCAAAGCCAATCGCGCCGTAAGCAAAATCACTTGCGACAACGACGCCTGTGCGGCGGGCGAATTCAACCGTTTGGGCATAAAATTCTGGATTCGCTACCGCTCCGGTCGGATTGTTCGGATAGTTCATAAACAACAGCTTGGCACGCTCAAGCGCGGCTACGTCAATGGCGCTATAATCGGGCAAAAAGTGGTTTTCCGCCGTTAGCGGCATAAAGTGCATATCCGCTCCAGCGAGTGCCACGCCTGACCAATAATCGGGATAGCCCGGATCAGGCACGAGGCAGACATCGCCGGGATTCAGCAGGCACTGGCTAATTTCCACCAGGCCTGTTTTGCCGCCGAACAAAATAGCGACTTCTGTGGTTGGGTCTATATCAACGTTATAATCTTCCTTATAACGTTTTGCGACGGCTTCCTTGAGAAAAGGGTAGCCGCTAAAAGGCGGATAACGGTGATACATGGGGTTAGCGGCAGCTTCTTGAAGCTTTGCCACAATGTGCGGCGGAGTCGGCTGATCGGGATTGCCTTGTCCAAGGTTAATAACGTCGCGGCCTTTGGCAACTTGGGCATTAGCCTTAGCAACCAATTTAGCAAAAAATTGCGTGGGCAAGCCCGTCATACGATCTGCTGGTTTAATGATATGCTGCTCCAGCTTTGTTTCCATTTTTATTCACACTCCACATCCAATAGTTGCTCATGAACAATAAGCCGTTAAGCATTACTGTAGCACGCAAAAACCATTTATGTCGAGTGATTCAGTTGGAATGGATTTTTAAGTGGCAGGAATGCCGACTTTTTTAATGAAAGCTGCGATGTCGGCTTTAAACAGCAGCAGCAGCGGCCTGCGCTGTTCATCAAAAACCAACAGCTGAGGGGCTTTGCCTCCACATACGAATAAAAACACTTCTTTTACTTGGAGTGAAATATTATTCGTGCTCAGGTTGTATGCTTTTGCAAGTGGAACGCGATAAACATAGGTACAGGTGTTGTCATTCGTTAATTGGGGGGCAAGACCCGTTACAGAGTCCAGCCAGCTGTTTGCCATCTTTTGATAGTCGTCGTCATTCGGTACGGTTAGAACGACCTTGCCGGCTTTTACATCAAAAACTTGAACCGGTCCTACGGTCGGTTGCTCTTTCGCTGTCTCCTGGGCAAAGCCGGTGGAGGCGAAAATAAATAGTGAGCAAGCTGCGCACAGGGCAGCTATCCATTTTTGCAGCTTCATGTTGGCATGCTCCTTGTCTGTATATGGCTTGGTAATTGTACTTGAGTTATCATCCCCATCTTGACACAGAACCATGTGAAGGTATCATTAGGGAAAATGAATGGTTGCATCATAATAGGAGGCTCGCCGAAAATGAATACTGAAAAATTAAACCTTGCGCTGCTGCAAATGGATATAAATGCTGGAAATCCAGAGGCTAACTTTGCCAAGCTTGAGCAAATGCTGGAGAAAGCGGTTAGCGGTGGACGCAAGCTGGACGTTATTGTTTTTCCCGAAATGTGGAACACAGGCTATGCGCTGACGGAAATTGAAACGCTGGCCGATGCGAATGGAGAGAGGACGAAGCAGTTTTTGTCAGCCTTCTCGGCCAAGCATCAAGTGAATATTGTTGCGGGCTCAATCGCGGAAAGCAGGGCGGATGGGGTTTACAATACGATCTTTGCTTTCGACCGCACTGGGGAAACGATTGCCGATTATTCTAAAATCCATCTGTTTCGTTTAATGGACGAGGAGAAATATTTGCAGGCTGGCGATAAGCTGGGCTCATTCCAGATCGGCGGACAGGAAGCCGGCATGATGATCTGTTATGATATCCGTTTCCCTGAGCTTGCTCGCAAGCTGGCGCTTGGAGGTGCCAAGCTGTTATTCGTTCCAGCCGAATGGCCGAATCCGCGCCTGCATCACTGGAAAACGCTGCTGAGCGCCAGAGCGATTGAAAATCAAATGTTCGTCATTGCCTGCAATCGGGTTGGGCAAAGCGGCGAAACGAGCTTTTTCGGGCATTCACTCGTGCTTGATCCGTGGGGGGAAACGATTGCCGAGGGTGGGGAGGACGAAGCGATTATTTATGCGGAAATCGATTTGTCGCTAGTTGATGCCGTTCGAGGCAAAATTCCCGTCTTCGAAGACCGCAGGCCGGGACTGTATTAGAAGCATGAAGAAACATCAGTGCTGCTGTCTGTTTCATCATGCTCCCCAGAAAATTTATTATTTATAGTGGACAATGGTTTTGTTCATCGTTCTAATGAAGGCTTCCGTAGCTTTAGACAGGTAACGGCCCTTGCGGCTGGCGATGACCAGCGTCCGTGATGCTTTGGGCGATAGCGGCAAATAGATGGGGGCGAATTCGCTCCCTCTTTGGCGTGTCAGCATTTTCGGGACGAAAGCGATGCCCATGCCGCCCGCGACGAGCGATTGGACGGTTTCAATATTGCTGCTTTCAAATACGATTTGCGGCGTAAAGCCAGAAGCTTGGCACAGCTCGACTGTAATTTGCCGGAAGCCCTGCCCTTTTTTTAATCCGATAAATGGTTCATTGCGCAATACGCTAATCGGTACAGGCTCTGTGCTTTCCGCAAGCGGATGCTGCGGCGGGATCGCCAAACAGATTTCTTCTTCCATTAATGGCTCCCATGCAAGCGAGGTATCGGCTAGCGGAAGAGATAGCAAGCTGAGGTCGGTGCCGCCGCTTGCCGTAAGCTGCTCCAGCTTTGCTGAAGTATCCTCCACGAGCACAACTTCAATTTGTGGATACTGGGCGCCGAATACCGGCAGGACGAGCGGCAGTATATGCGAGCCCGTAATCGGCAGCGTTCCGACAACGAGGCGTCCGCGCCGCATTTGCGCCATATCGTCCATTTCCTGCTTGAGCTGCTCGATTGCATCAAGGATCGTTTGGGATTTGTCGACAAAAACTTGCCCGGCCTGCGTCAATTCAACGGAGTTGGTCGTGCGCCGAAACAGCAGTACGCCAAGCTCCTGCTCCAGCTTCGACAGCTGCTGGCTGAGCGATGGTTGGGCGATATGCAGCTTTTCCGCTGCGCGGGAGAAGTTTTTTTCAATTGCGATTTGCAGCACATACTGCAGTTGTCTGAGCTCCATGGGCATCCTGCTTTCTTTGTTTTAAATATAAGAATTTATAAGTGTTCTCGTTTAAATACACTTATATTTCTCGGACTGAAACGCGCCGCGCCGCCAAAGGACGGCGATAGCCGTTTCACCTTGCTGGGAAGAGCTTCTTCATTTACCGTTATAGTTTTTACCTATAGACATTATAGATATTATATCTTGGATCAATCAAGTGCCAAGTGTTATGCTTAGAGCATCATTTTGAAGAGAAGTCGAACAATGGGGTGAATTTAATGGCTAAAAGAACGATGTTTGAGAAGATTTGGGACAATCATGTCATTAATCAAGAAGAAGGCAAGCCGAGTATCATTTATATCGATCTTCAACTGGTTCACGAAGTAACTTCGCCGCAAGCTTTCGAAGGTCTTCGCATGTCTGGCCGTAAAGTACGTCGTCCAGATTTGACATTCGCAACGATGGATCACAACGTTCCTACGAAAGACCGCTTTAACATTACAGATCCTATCTCCAAGCAGCAAATTGATACACTGACGCAAAACTGTAAAGATTTCGGCGTAAAGCTGTTTGATCTTGACAATATTGACCAAGGCGTTGTACACGTTATGGGTCCTGAAATTGGTCTTACGCATCCGGGCAAAACGATCGTTTGCGGCGACAGCCATACTTCCACGCATGGTGCGTTCGGCGCGCTGGCATTTGGTATCGGTACTTCCGAGGTTGAGCACGTAATGGCAACACAATGCTTGCAGCAATCGAAAGCAAAAACGATGGAAGTTCGCTTCACGGGCAACCGTAAACCGGGCGTAACGGCAAAAGATATGATTTTGGGCGTTATCGCAAAATACGGTACGGACTTCGCTACTGGCTACGTTATCGAGTACACAGGCGAATCGATTCGCTCACTGACGATGGAAGAGCGTATGACGGTTTGTAACATGTCGATCGAAGGCGGCGCTCGCGCAGGTCTGATCGCTCCTGACGAAACGACGTTCAACTATCTTCGTGGACGCGAGTATGCTCCAGCAGATTATGATGCGGCTGTAGAAGAGTGGAAATTGCTTTCCACTGATGAAGGCGCAACTTATGACACAATCGTTGATTTTGACGTTGATTCCCTGATTCCGCAAGTAACCTGGGGTACTAGCCCTGGTATGGGTACAGATATTACATCTTCGGTTCCTTTCCCAGCACAGCTACCTACGGAAAATGAGCGTAAAGCTGCTGAGAAAGCATTGGAATATATGGATCTGAAGCCAGGTACGCCTATGAACGAAATCGAGATCGATTATGTGTTTATCGGTTCTTGTACAAATGGACGTATTGAGGATCTTCGTGCTGCTGCTGAAATCGCTCGGGGCTACAAAGTTAGCGATAGAGTGACCGCAATCGTCGTTCCAGGCTCAGGCCGCGTTAAAATTCAGGCTGAAAAAGAAGGCCTTGATAAAGTATTTATCGAAGCAGGTTTCGAATGGCGTGAAGCAGGCTGCTCGATGTGTCTGGCGATGAACCCGGACGTTCTGCAACCAGGACAACGCTGTGCTTCGACATCGAACCGCAACTTCGAAGGCCGCCAAGGCCGCGGAGGCCGTACGCATCTTGTATCTCCAGCAATGGCTGTTGCTGCAGCTGTTATGGGCCGCTTTACAGATGTGCGTGATTGGAATGTCAAAACAGAAGTATTGAACTAATCAGGACGTGCGAGAGGGGTATTACCGATATGGAACCATTTAAACAGTTTACGGGCATTGTTGCTCCAGTCGATCGCGTTAACGTAGATACGGATGCGATTATTCCTAAACAATTTTTGAAGCGCATTGAGCGCAGCGGCTTTGGACAGTTTCTATTTTTCGAATGGCGCTTTCATGAGAACGGTGAAGTAAACGCTGAATTTGAACCGAATAAGCCTCGTTATCAAGGCGCTTCCGTGCTCATTTCACGCGCTAACTTCGGTTGCGGCTCCTCCCGTGAGCATGCACCATGGGCGATTCTCGACTATGGCTACAAAGTCGTTATTGCACCGTCTTATGCAGATATTTTCTACAACAACTGCTTCAAAAACGGCATTTTGCCGCTTAAGCTGAGCGAAGAGCAGGTTGAAGATCTGTTCCAGCGCACGGCGAAGCATGAGGGCTACAAGCTGAATGTTGATCTGGAAAACAATCGTCTGACTGATGATTACGGTCTGGAAATCAACTTTGAGCTGGATGAGCACCGCCGCCAGTTCCTTCTGCAAGGACTTGATGATATCGGCCTGACGCTGATGCATGAAGATAAAATTACAGCTTACGAGCAAAAACGCGCTGCAAAAGCGCAAGCATAAGCTAAAAGCAAGAAAAACGATGGCATCCTTTCTATTAGACGCCATCGTTTTGGCGAAACGTATAGAGAAGGATGGAAAAACCATATACTTTCCTATATTTTAAAAAGAGGGCAATTTCCTGTCGGAAAATTTGTCCTCTTTTTTCCTCTATACGCAACTTTTTCTGACGCTATGCGTCTAATATTTTAGTCTGTTTAAGTCGAATGCACCCCATTCGATGAGGGCAATTTCAGTCATCGAGGTGGAAAATGAAGAAATTTGTACCGATTCTGTTGCTCATGTCGTTGTTATTCACGCTGTTTTCCAGTGCAGGACATGCTGCCGAGGTTGTGCCAAAGCTTTATTTGAATGGGGCTTTACTAGATTCGAAGGTAGCGCCGCAAATCGTAGACAACAAGTATACGCTTGTGCCGATTCGGCTCGTGTCGGAGAGTATCGGCTACAAGGTAGGCTGGTCGTCAGCTACACAGACAGTTACTGTACATAATGGTTCTGATTCAATTGTACTTACTATTAACCAGGATGTCGCTTTTGTTAACAATGAGCAGGTGAAGCTGGATACGCCGGCGCTGCTGCAAAAAGGGACAACCCTTATTCCGCTGCGTTTCGTCGGGGAATCTCTCGGAATGCAGGTCAATTGGGATCAGGCGACAAAATCCGTCCAATTGTTTAAAGAACCGGAACCAACTCCTACGCCAACCCCATCGACAGATCCGGTTGTCACACAGCCTGATGGCGTTGTAACAGGTATTTCGTATGACAATGAAAATGCAATTATCATTCATTACGAGGGAAGCGCAGTCTACAATCAGCCCTTCAAGCTAGAAAGCCCGAAACGAATCGTAATGGACATTCCAAAGGTGTCTTATTCGGATACGCTTATAGCGCAGCTGAACTCAGGACAGATCAATCTTGAAGTAGGCGAGCATCCTTATTTGAGCGGCATACGCTATTCCTTGTTCTCGTCAAGCCCGGCAACCGTCCGCATTGTGCTTGATCTGAAAGCAGATGCCGATGTGGATGTCATGAACAGTGCGCTAGGCGAAATTCGCATTAATGTCATTGATCCGCTGCCAGTGGAAGCTACACCGACACCAACACCGACACCGACGCCTTCTGCGACACCAACGCCAACTGCGGGTCCGACACTGCCAGCAAACGGTGTTTATTCGATCGTAATTGACGCGGGGCATGGCGGCTCTGATCCAGGTGCCAAAGGAATTAACGGCAGATGGGAGAAAGAATTTAATCTCAGTATTTCTTTGAAGGTGAAGGCTTTGCTGGATAAGGAATCGAAAATAAAAGCTTATTTATCCCGTCCGGATGACAATTATGTGAAGCTGGAGGATCGGGTAAAGTTTGCTGAAAATCTTAAAGCCAATCTATTCCTGTCTGTGCATGCCAATAGCAATCCAAGCAGTGCCGCAACAGGCACGGAAACCTATTACACAAGAGCTAGCAGCAAAGCATTTGCCGATGCGGTGCATAAGCAGTTTGCTAAAGCAACAGGTCTTAGGGACCGCGGGGTCAAGCAGCAAAGCTTGCATGTAACGAGAGAAACGACGATGCCGGCGATTTTGCTCGAAGCAGGGTTTTTGTCTAATGCCGACGATTACAAGAAGCTGTTTGATGATTCCGTGCAAAACAACATCGCTGCCGGAATTGTAGCAGGAATCAAAGACTATTTAAAGTTATCGTAGAGACAGGGGGATAACAGATGCTGCGAACAGTAAGCCAGTTCATGTTGACTTTATGTATAGTTGGACTCGTTGCGGGCTGCGGCGCGGTAAACAAGCCGGCTGAATCAGGCGCGGGCAGCAGCCCGTCGCCTTCTATTCAGCCATCGGCTGCTCCGACAGCTGAGCCGTCAATTGAGCCTGAAAAACAGACAGCAGAAATAAAGGTATATGCGGGAAATGAAGAACTGGATGGTTTAGTAGAGCAGCAGGTTCAGGTTGCATACAGCTCAGATCTGGAATTAGTTCAAAACGCAATAACAGCACTGCAGCATGTGGAGGGCGAAGGCGCTGTATCACTGTGGAAGCTGATCGAAGTTAAATCGGTGCTGCTGGGAAGCGACGGACAGGTGACGATTGATCTTCATTTGTCTGACGAATCTCGGCTTGGTTCACCTGGCGAAGTATTAGTGCTGGAGACGCTCCAGAAAACATTATTCCAGTTCGACTTTGTAAAAGCCTATGATTTGCTCGTCGATGGAGACAGCGCTGATACGCTGATGGGTCATGTGGAGCTTGAGCATCCAACCGTCAAGCCTTAGCTTTGCCACCAGAGGACGGCGACAGCCTTTTACACGTTTTGAAACTATTCGGGGGGAACGATCATTATGGCATTGTCACGATCATCAAAATCTATTATTGCAGGTACGATTGCATTTTCCGTTTTGGCGGGACCGTTTGTGGTTCCCGCCCCTATTTCGTATGCGGCGACAGTAAGCTCCAATCCGTTTAGCGATGTAGCGTCGAATCACTGGGCGCAAAAGCATATTACAAAGCTTTCATTTCAAGGCATCATTAATGGCTCAAACGGTCTATTCCGCCCAGCTGACAATGTTACGCAGCAGGAAGCGGTTCTTATGGCTTTGCGTTTTATTGGAGCAGCTAATGAAGCCCCAGCTGATGATACCGTTGCGTTCCCAGAAACGTTTGTCATTAAGAGCGACTTTAAGGGCGAAGTTAAGCTCGCTTTCGATAAAGGCTTGCTGGATCAGGCTGAAGAATATGCGCTTGCCGCTTCCGGCGATCAAGCTGTAGGCTGGGGACAGCGACCAGCTACACGGGAATGGGTAACGAAGCTGCTCATTCGTGCTATTAATCAGAAGAGCACAGCGGACAACATGCAAAATGCCGTTTCATCGTTTAATGATGCGGATCAAATTTCCAGCAGCTACCGTGGCTATGTCAATGCTGCTGTTTCACTAGATTTGGTTAAAGGGGTAACAGCAGTCAAGTTCGATCCTAAAGCGAATGTAAACCGTGCAAGCCTTGCAACACTGTTCAGCCGTGCTGAGAAGCTGTATCCGGTTGAATATGCAGGACAAGCAACGGGTGTACTGCTGCAAGCCAGCGACACGGGCATTACGATTTACAGCAAGGAGCAGTCGGCTGTGTATACGCTCAGCGCGAATACGGCCATTTATCGTTATGACTCCGAAACGCCTATTGCAGCTAAGGATCTTGTACAATATGCAAATGTAACGGTTATTACGAAATCAGGTGCGGCTGCTTACGTGGAGCTTCAGGATGACAAGCCGCAAATTAAAACGATAACAGGTACGGTTGGCCGCGTGCTGCCGGATCAGAAGCTGCTATACGTGTGGATCGATAATAAGCCGGTAGAGGTTTATTATGACGACTCGCTTATCGTAGCCGAAACGTCTGGCAAGACGATTGCCATTAGCGACTTGAAGGAGAACAGCGCAATTACAGTGACGCAGGATACGTTCCGTACATCCCCTAAAGCGCTGAAAATTACAGTTGATCAGCAAACAGGAGCAGCCGTGCTGAAAGGCACGTTTATTTCTGGCGATGCAAGTGTCCTTACGTATGAAGACAGCGCAGGCAAGCTGAACTCCAAATTTTTGAACAGCACGGTTGAAATTATAATCGAAGGCATCGTAGGGCCAACGATTGGCGATTTGATTAAAGATGTGGATCAACTGCAAATTACAACGAATGACCAGGATCAGATTACAAAAATCGAGGTCATAAACCGCAACGTTCAGGCGCTTGTTGGAGCTCAGGTGGAAAGCTATAATGCGGACAAAAAATTCCTTGTCGTTTTTGACTCTACAGGAACAAAAGCATATCCGCTTTATTTGACCGAGAAAACAAGAATTGACAATAACGGCAATGCAATCAAGCTGGACGACATCGGAACATGGCTGACAAAAAACCGCAAGCTGACGATTACTTACAGTGGAGATAAGGTAGTGTCCTTGTCGATTGCAAGCAAATATACGGGCAAACTCGTTTCCATTAATGGCTCCAGCAATTCCGTTACGCTGAGCGTGCCTGGCGGCGTTGATGTTACGGTTGCTTATTCGGCGCCAACGGTAGAGGTTCCGGGCATTGCAGCGGCATCTCTGACTGATCTTAAAGTTGGCGATACGATTACAACGGTTATGAATGTGAATCAGGATCGGGCAACGCTCATTCAGGTTCATCGTCCAATCCAATATGAAGTGCGCGCAGTCAACACTGGCACCAAAAAGGTTACGGTCGTTAATGCGCAAAATGTACAGACAGATCTAGTGCTGTCGGGAATCGATATTACAAATGAGACAGGAAGCAAAGTGGCGATTGATACACTTGTTCCGGGCACTTTGATTAATGTCAGCTACATTGGCAAGCAAATTATTGCGGTGAAATCTATCGTCGTATCTTATGGAACTGTTCAATCGGTAGGCACAAACAGCGTTACGCTGACGAATGAGAACGGTCAGACAACAACGGTTGCACTTGGTCAAACATTTTTCATTACGAAGGGCACATCCACTTCTGCGACTACGTCGACGCTCGCAACTGGAGATCGGGTCCAACTGAGCAAAAATGAAAATGATGTGGTGCTGGTCACAGTAGCCGTTGGCCAGACGAGAACGTTTTGGCAGTATGACGCTACGGCTGGACAGCTGTGGACACTCAAAACAACCGATGCGGACAACGCCAATTATTTTTATGTAACAGGCGCAACGAAGCTGCTAAAGGATGGAAAAGCGGTTTCGCTGCAGGACATTAAATACGGCGATCAGATCATCGTTTATGCTTTCAAAAATAAAGCGGTGGAAATCGTAAAAGTGTAAATTGGTAAGGTTATGTGACAAACTGCCCTACGGGGCAGTTTTTTTATGGTTTTTTCAATATTTATGGTGGATTATAGTTGCATGGAGAGACGATTTTCGCTACACTTTGAACGATAGTGTTTGGAATGGGAGAGAGGACGATGAATGCGAAGCAGAAGATGCGACACATATTGGATACTCTTGCGGAGATGTTTCCGGACGCACATTGCGAGCTGAACCATTCTAATCCGTTTGAGCTGACGATTGCCGTCTTGATGTCTGCGCAATGTACCGATGAGATGGTGAATAAGGTAACCGCGAACCTATTTCAAAAGTATAAGCAGCCGGAGGACTATGTGGCGGTTCCGCTAGAAGAGCTGGAGCAGGATATTCGAAGAATCGGTTTATTCCGAAGCAAAGCTTCCAATATTCAAAAATTGTGCCGCATTCTCATTGATAAATATGATGGAGAAACTCCTTCCACGCATGAGCAGCTGGTCGAGCTGCCGGGTGTTGGACGCAAGACGGCGAATGTCGTCATGTCTAATGCGTTTAATGTGCCGGCTATTGCAGTCGATACCCATGTTGAACGTGTATCCAAGCGCCTTAGGGTAGCGAAGCCTGATGATTCTGTGCTGGAAGTTGAGAAGAAGCTCATGAAGCTTGTTCCCAAAGACGAATGGACCCTTACCCATCATCGGCTCATTTTTTTCGGCCGCTATCATTGCAAGGCGCAAAATCCGCAATGCGAGGTTTGTCCGCTGCTGGATATGTGCAAAGAAGGAAAACAACGTATGAAGCCAGGCTTAAACAAGAAGACTGTTAAGAGAGTGGCTAAATAAGGTTGGCTAATAACCAATACTTTTAAAATGAAGGATGATGACAGTGAAGTGTATTTCCGTGTATACAAATAGTTTTGAGCTTTTCTCTGATATTTATGAGCAGGTGCTTAGCTCCCCGCCAGAAGAAAACGAAGATATCGTAGTGGAAGGCGTAACCGTTAGCGGCTCCGGCGACGTGCCTGACCAATACATCGAGCGTATGCGTCAAAAACCGGAAGTCGTTGTTATGCGTGAAAAAGAGCGTAACATTATGATTTTGCAGCATGGCAATGTATTCGAAATTTGCATGCCTTCCGATGATGAGGAAATTGCATAGATTATGGCTGAAATGACGGTACAACGCATTGAAGAAGCAACAATCCTGGCGGCCCGCGAAATGACGGACGCAGGTGATGCGCTGCACGCCAAACAAGTTATGGAGGTACACAGTAAGCTGGCCGAGGGTCGGCTTACTGTTGCTTTTTGCGGTCATTTTTCCGCAGGCAAGTCGACGCTGATCAATCGGCTGTGCGGGGCTCAGCTTCTGCCTTCGAGTCCGATTCCGACCAGTGCGAACGTAGTGTCCATAAGAGGCGGAGCAGAGGCGCGGGCAAGCATCATCACGGAGAAGGATGGCGAGGCGTCTAGCCTCAGTGTTCCTTTGGAGGATCTGGATCGCTATTGCGTAGACGGTGAGCAGTTCCAATCGGTCTCGATCACGTATCCAACAGAAAGATTAGGCAATCATACGGTACTTCTGGATACGCCGGGCATTGACTCTACGGATGATGCTCACCGGATGGCAACGGAATCAGCGCTGCATTTGGCGGATGTCGTGTTTTATGTCATGGATTATAATCATGTGCAATCGGAAATTAATTTTGCGTTTGCCAAGCAGCTTAAGGATTGGGGCAAGCCGTTATATTTTATTGTGAATCAGATTGATAAGCACAGGGAACGCGAGCTAACGTTTGCTGAGTATCGCAAAAGCGTAGAAGAGGCGTTTCAAGCCTGGCATTTGGAGCCAGCGGGAATCGTTTATTTGTCGTTGCGCCAGCCGGATCATCCGCATCAGGAATGGGAGGCGCTTACGCGGCTGCTTGACGAGCTGAAGGAATTACGTGAGCCGCTTGCTGCTTACAGCGTCGATGCTTCGCTGCGCCATCTTGCAGCGGAGCATTTGAAATGGTGCGAGATGCAGGATGAACCGGAGAAGGAGCGGCTGCTTGCCGAGGCAGGCGGAGAAGAGGAAGCGCAGCGGGTGAAGGCGGAGCAAGGCGAGCTGACGCTGCAAATGAAGCAGCTCGAAGCAGAACCGGAACGGCTGCGTCTGGAGCTGCGCCGGGATTTGCAGGCGCTGGTAGACAATGCAATCATTACGCCAGCTCCGGTGCGCGATTTGGCGCATGCGTTTCTGGAAAGTAGAAAGCCGGGCTTCAAGACGGGGCTGCTGTTCGCTGGAGCGAAGACGGCGGCTGAGCAGGAACGCCGTGCGGAGCTGTTCTGTCATGATTTTGCTGGCCAAGTGAATGCGGCAGTTGATTGGCATGTAAAGGATTTGCTGCGCCGCGCCGCTGAGAAAGTCGGCTACGCAGCGGAAACGCTGGAGCAGCAGCTTGCCGAGCAGTTTAGCTGGAAGCCGGATACTTCCTGGCTCATTCAGCGCGTAAATACGGGAGCGGTATTCGGCAACGAATATACGATGACGTATACGCGCGAATTAGCCGCGGAGGTGAAGGAGGTTTACCGGAAGCGCGGCAATGAGCTGATTGACGCGCTGACGGCGCATGTGGCAGAGGCGAGCGAGACGGCCGCTGCAGATGTGCGCGGACGGCTTGCGGCGCTTGATGCGCAGGCCGGGGCGCTAGGGCTGCTTGCGGCGCTGACGGAGCGCGCCGCGCAGCATGCGGCGCAGGTTGCGGGGACGCTGCCGCAGCCAGTGGCGCGGCCGGCGCTGCCGCAGCCGCAACGTGCAGCGGCGGATGCACGCGCGCGCGCAGCTGTAGACGGCGGCGCGGCAGATGCCGCCGCCGGGCAAGAGCTGGGCCGCGCGAGCGAAGCTGCGCAGCGCGGCGATGGGGCGGCAGCGGGCGACGCTGCTGCCGCAAGGGCCAGCGGCGCGGGCGTTGCCGCGACGCCCGCGCAAACTGCGCTCGGCAGCGGCGAAGCGCTGTCGCAGCAGCATGGCGCAGCCGCGCGCTTGCTCAGCGCAGCCGCGCTGCTGACGCCGCACGCGCCGCTAGCCGCGGCCGCGCAGGCGATGCAGGACAAGGCGAACCGGCTCCGCAGCAGCCGGTTCACAATCGCGCTGTTCGGAGCGTTCAGCGCGGGCAAATCCTCGCTCGCCAATGCGCTTATTGGCGAGCCGGTACTGCCGGTGTCGCCGAATCCGACGACGGCGGCGATCAACCGTCTCGTGCCGCCATCGGGCGGCCGCGAGCATGGCACGGCAGGCGTCGTCATGAAATCCCGTGACGCCGTCCTGGAAGACCTGCGCTATTCGCTCGCTTTGCTCGGCGAAGACGCTTCTGACGCTGCGCTGCCGGACGCTGCCGCTCTCATGCGCGCGATCGACCGCCTGTCGCCGGATGCGATTCACGCCGGCGGACGGCCGCACTACAGCTTTCTGCGTGCTGCACGCGCAGGCTGGGAAGCGCATGAGGCGCTGCTTGGCCAGCGCCTCACCGTCTCACAGGCGGAGTACGAGCGCTTCGTAGCGGAGGAATCGCGTTCCTGCTACGTCAGCGAAATCGAGCTTTATTACGATTGCGAGCTGACGCGGCAGGGCATCGTTCTCGTGGATACGCCGGGAGCGGATTCCGTGAACGCCCGCCATACGGGAGTTGCGTTCAATTACATTAAAAATGCTGACGCTGTCCTGTTCGTCACCTATTACAACCATGCTTTTTCACAGGCAGACCGTCAGTTTCTCATGCAGCTTGGACGGGTCAAGGACCAGTTCGAGCTCGATAAAATGTTTTTCCTCGTCAATGCGGCCGATTTGGCAGCTGATCAGGAGGAGCTTGCGGGCGTCCTGAAGCATGTGGAGCATAATCTGCTCCAGCATGGCATTCGTTCGCCGCGTCTCTATCCGGTTTCAAGCCTGGACGGTCTCGACGCGAAACAAAATGGCGATGGCGAGCTGCTGGCACGCTCGGGCATTGACGCTTTTGAGCGCTCCTTCCTGCATTTCGTAAGCGAGGATTTAGGGAAGCTTGCAATCGACGCAGCCGAGCAGGAAATTGTCAGGGCGGCAGCTACCGTAAATGGCTGGCTGAACAGTGCCACAGGCGATGCGGCTACGAGAGAGCAGGAGCGCAGAGGGCTGGCTGAGCTTCAAGAGCAGGCACAACTGCTGCTTGCTTCTTATCGTTCCAGCGAGGCGCCGCCACAGCAGGCACAGGAGCTAAGCGAGCTGCTCTATTACGTCGTGCAGCGCCAGCAGCTTAGATTCGGTGAATTTTACAACTACGCGTTTAATCCTTCTGTCTTGCAGGATGATGGTCGCGATTTGAAGAAGATGATTTGGACGGCTTGGCTTGATTTGCAGCGGCAAATTCAGATGGAACTGGCGCAGGAGCTGCAAGCGACCTCGCTGCGTCTAGAGCGAATTTTGAATGGCCTTTTGCGCAAGCAATTTGACAGCTGCGCTTCTGAGCTTGCCGCTCTGCTAACGGGCTATCAATCCATCCCGTATGAGACGGCGACCATTCCTACTCCGGAAATCGACGTCGATTGGACGACAACGGATATTACAGGAAAATGGCTGTGGAGCCGCTTTAAATCGCCGCGGCAATTTTTCGAGGGCGACGGTAAAGGGCAGCTGCGCAAGGAGCTTGAAGCGCTGCTCATTCCATCACTCCAGCAGTGGATGGCTGCCGAGAACAGGCAGTGGACCGAGCGCTACAGCGTGCTTTGGAAAAAGTACGCCGAGCAGTCAGGCGAGCAGCTGCAGCAGGACGTTGTCAACTATGTAGAGGGCAAGCGCATCTCGCTAGCGGATAATGCCGATGTGGGTCAATTGCGCGAGCTGCATCAGCAATTGATTCATCTTCATAGCGCAACAATTGCATAAGCTTTCATCTAATAATAGTCTGAATGCTTTCAGCGACTGATAACAGTTGCTGAAAGCATTTTTTATTTTGCCAGGCGATTATAAGTTTCACACTTGTAAGCGGATTATATTTCACCCTCTAAACGGCAGCTTTGCTGCCTGAGGACGGCGACAGCCGTTTACGCTTGTGGGGCAATCCATTTATTTGGCATATGTTTTGAAAACCGTCTGTGTTTCAATAAAAAGTCTATTTATGCAGCCAAGCCACGTAAAATTGTTTAGGCTTGTTTTGTGTGTTTCTGTGCAAAAATGGCGTAAGACGCACACTTTAGGGATGATTTAAGACGATACTTGAGCATAGGTTAGTTAGTGTTTCCAAATTGCCATAATCGGCTGTTTCAATGTAATATACGGAAATTTACTCAGATTGCTCCTGTCATGGGATGCTGATAATATTCATTCATGCTTACAAAAAAGAACAGGGAGTGGGATTTGTTTGGACGTCTTTAGGCAACTCAAACGATTTTACTGGGTCGAACGAAAATTCCTTCTGACCTCCATCGTCTGCCTGATGTTTGCGACAGCGCTCGGACTCGTATATCCGAATTTGCTTCGCATCTTAATCGACGATGTCATTAAAGAAGAGCAGTATGGCAAGGTGCCAGCGTTAGCGCTAACCGTTGTCGGGGTTGTGACGTTAAAGGGATTAATGCAATTTTTACATGGCTTTTTTGGGGGAAGGATCGGCAATCGAGTAGCTTTTAGGCTTCGCAATGCTTGTTATGACAAGTTGCAATCGTTATCTTTTCAATATTATGACAAAGCGAAAACAGGCGATCTCATGTCGCGCTTGACCGCGGATTTGGAAGCGATCCGCAACTTTATCGGCTTTGGCTTCGCCCAAATTTTGAACGTGGTGCTGATGGTCGTGTTCGGCGGAGCGATGATGCTGTCCATCCACTGGCAGCTGACATTAATTACATTGGTTACGATCCCGCTGCTGGTGTTTACAGCTTTGCGCTTCGAGCGCAGAATCCACCCGGCCTTTCAGGAAATGCGCCGCGCGCTCAGCAGCCTGACGACGGCCGTTCAAGAAAACATTACTGGCGTTCGCACGGTAAAATCCTTTGCCCGCGAGCCGCATGAAGTGAACAAATTTTCGGTGAAAAACGAAGCTTATCAGACGAACCAGATCGGTGCAGCGAAAATATGGGCGCATTATTTCCCTATTATGGAATTATGCGCAAACATAAGCGCAGTCATTCTGCTTCTAGCAGGTGGAATGCTCGTCATTAGAGGAGAGCTCAAGCTTGGCGAGCTAGTTGCCTTTTTCAGCTTAACTTGGTACATTATCGGCCCGATGTGGGGCATTGGGTTCCATATTAACAACTATACGCAATCCAAAGCTTCCGGCGAGCGGGTGCTGAACCTGCTGAACGAGCATGTCCATGTGAAAAACCTCGAGCATGCTATTGTGCTGGACGATCAATTGGTTAAAGGGCATGTCCGTTTCAACAATGTAACCTTTCATTATCCAGATAAGGCTCCGGCATTAACGAATATCTCGATTGATGCGCCGGCAGGCTCGGTAATTGGTTTTCTGGGAGCTACAGGCTCTGGAAAATCGACGGTTATCCAGCTCCTCATGCGCGCCTACAATGTGAAAGAGGGCAGCATTACGCTGGATGGCATGGATATTCGTGACATTGACGTGTTCAGCCTCCGCAGACAGATGGCTCCTGTTTTTCAGGAAACGTTTCTGTTCTCCGCTTCCATTCGCACGAATCTGGCTTACGGCATGCAGGACGTAACGGATGAGCAGATTGAACGCGCTGCGAAGCTGGCGAAGGCACATGATTTTATTATGGAAATGCCGGAGGGCTATGACACCATTGTCGGTGAAAGAGGAATGGGTCTGTCTGGCGGACAGAAGCAGCGGATCGCGATTGCCCGCGCCCTTATTAAAAATCCGCATATTCTCATTCTTGATGATGCGACGAGCGCTGTAGATATGGAAACGGAGCATGAAATTCAGGCTGGCTTCAAGGAGCTCATGGCTGGCCGCACGACCTTCATTATCGCCCACCGTATTTCCTCGCTGCGCCATGCGGATGAAATTATCGTTTTGGATCAAGGCGTTGTTGTGCAGCGTGGCACGCATCAGCAATTGCTCGCGCAGCCTGGCCCTTATCGCGATACTTACAAAATTCAATACGCCGACTTTCCGCTCGAAGAGCTCGAGCAGGCGGGCGCGCAGTGGAAGGAGGGGGCGCTCTGATGAGCAGCACATCCGGCACGGATAAATACGATAAAAAAGAACGTTTTATTTACAAAGATGATGATGCGATCGAGAGGCCGTTTAACTGGGCGCAGGTGGGCAGATTGTTCGTTTATATGAAGCCTTATAAGCGCCAGCTGATCCCGGCCATCTTCATGATGATTATTGGCACACTGACGCGGCTCGCGACTCCCGCACTCGTCATCCTCGCGATTGACGAGGCCATCCAGCCGGCTGAAGGCGCGGCAAGCTTGCCAAAGCTTTACCTTTATGCTGGCCTAATGCTGCTGCTGTATGTCGTTCAATGGGCTGCCAACAGTTACCGGATCAAATATACGAATATTATTGGACAAAAGGTCATTTATGACCTGCGGCAGGATCTATTCAAGCATATCCAGAAGCTTAGCTTCCGCTTCTTCGACAAGCGTCCGGCAGGCTCCGTGCTTGTACGGGTTACGAATGACGTTAACGCCCTTCAGGACTTGTTCACGAACGGTGTTGTCAACCTGCTGATGGACTGCGTGCAGCTGCTCGGGATCGTTGTCATTTTGCTGGTCTGGAATTTCAAGCTGGGGCTTGCGATCATGGTGACGGTACCGTTGATGTTTATCGTTTCGACTGCGCTGCGCAAACGGATCCGCTTTGCTTGGCAGGACGTGCGGATGAAGCAATCGCGGATTAATGCCCACTTAAACGAAAGCATCCAGGGGATGAAAGTAACGCAAGCTTACGTCCAGGAAAAAGACAATATGCGTTTCTTCGACTACATGAATACGGTGAATGTGAAATCATGGAATAAGGCATCGGCGCTCAACCAAGCGTTTGGTCCGGTCATTGAAATCACCTCAGCGCTCGGTACATTTATTTTGTTCTGGTACGGTGCTCATCTGATTCAGCAGGGCGCGATTACAATCGGCTTGCTCGTCGGCTTCGCCAACTATATTGGAAACTTCTGGGACCCGATTAATCGGCTCGGCCAAATGTACTCCCAGCTTCTGATTGCGATGGCATCCTCCGAGCGGATTTTTGAATTTATCGATGAGGAGCCAAATGTAAGCGAGAAGAACGCAGCGAAGGCGCTGCCGAATATTCGCGGCGACGTTGTGTTTGACAACATTATTTTTGAATATGAAAAAGGGCGCCAAGCGCTCAAGGGCATTAGCCTGGAGGCCAAGGCTGGCCAATCAATCGCTCTCGTTGGGCATACAGGCTCCGGCAAAAGCACAATCATCAACCTGCTTTGCCGTTTCTATGATCCTGTAAGCGGCAGCGTGAAGATTGACGGGAAGGATATTCGCGATGTCACGATCGAAAGCTTGCGCTCTCAGGTCGGCATCGTTATGCAGGACACGTTCATTTTTTCGGGCACGATTCGCGACAATATTCGTTACGGCAGACTTGGTGCATCGGATGCGGATATTGTGGAAGCAGCTAAAGCGGTGCATGCCCATGACTTCATTATGAATTTGCCGGATGGCTATGATACGGAAGTAGAGGAGCGCGGCAACATATTGTCAATGGGCCAGCGCCAGCTGCTTTCCTTTGCAAGAGCGTTGCTTGCGAATCCGCGCATTCTCATTCTCGATGAAGCTACAGCAAGCATTGATACCGATACGGAGCTGAAAATTCAGGAGGCGCTTAAGACGCTGCTTGCTGGACGGACATCCTTCATGATTGCCCATCGCCTGTCAACGATTCGCAATGCCGATGAAATTATCGTGCTGGATCACGGCCGCATCGTCGAGCAGGGCAAGCACGAAACGCTTATTGCCAAAAAGGGCATATACAATGGGCTGATTGAAGCCCAATATCGTTTCTTGTCAGCTTAAGTCGAATCGAAGCGGTCAAGGTCTTGATTTTTACTGCAGGAACCTCCACAATGGAAGAAAAAACAATTCGGAATCGGAATCGCTGCCCTGAAGGGGCAGCCGCCGACAATTATCCGGTTTGCTTCCAGGAGGTTCTTTTTATTATGTATGGATCACCATTGTCTGGAGCTTCGCGCAAGCTTATGCTGCTGGGATCAGGAGAGCTTGGCAAGGAGGTGGCGCTCGAAGCGCAGCGGCTCGGCGTTGAGACGATTGCTG
Source organism: Paenibacillus sp. R-74696 (assembly GCF_055814915.1). Taxonomy (NCBI): domain Bacteria; kingdom Bacillati; phylum Bacillota; class Bacilli; order Caryophanales; family Paenibacillaceae; genus Paenibacillus; species Paenibacillus sp. R-74696. The sequence goes on along the minus strand of NZ_JBPULM010000030.1, from coordinate 75,009 downwards.
TGGATCGCTATGAGAACGCGCCGGCGATGCAGGTTGCTCATCGCTCTTATGTGGCTGATATGCTGGATGGAGCAGCACTTAGACGAATCATTGAAGAGGAGCGCCCAGACTATATCGTGCCGGAAATTGAAGCGATTGCAACCGAAACGCTGCTGGAGCTTGAACAGGAGGGCTTCCGCGTCATTCCAACGGCCCGCGCTGCGTGGCTGACGATGGACCGGGAAGGCATTCGCCGCCTCGCTGCCGAGCAGCTTGGCCTGCCGACGGCCGCCTACCGTTTTGCCGATACGCTGGAGGAGCTGCGTGAAGCGGCAGCAGCGCTAGGTTTCCCATGTGTCATTAAGCCGATCATGAGCTCATCTGGCAAAGGGCAAAGCGTCTGCCGCAGCGAAGCGGAAATTGAAGCCTGCTGGAGCTACGCCATGGAAGGCGGTCGCGCAAAGAAGCAGCGGATTATCGTTGAAGGCTTTATTACGTTTGAATCGGAAATCACGCTGCTTACGATTCGCTCTGTATCAGGCACAAGCTTCTGTGCGCCTATTGGCCATGTGCAGAAGGATGGCGATTACATCGAATCATGGCAGCCGCATGCGATGAGTACCGAGCAAATCGAGCAGGCGGAGGAAATTGCCCGCAAAGTGACCGAAGAGCTGGGCGGCTACGGCCTCTATGGCGTCGAATTGTTCCTTACGCAGGGTGGTGTGCTGTTTAGCGAGGTTTCTCCACGTCCGCATGATACGGGCATGGTTACGATGGTGACGCAGGATTTGTCTGAGTTTGCGCTGCATGTTCGCGCTGTATTGGGCTTTCCGATTCCAACGATCAGGTTGCTGTCGCCAGGTGCTTCACACACGCTCAAAGCGGATCGCGAAAGCAGCGAGTTCCGTATTGGCGGTGTGAAGGAAGCGCTGGCGCTGCCGCATACGCAGGTGCGTGTATTTGGCAAGCCGGAGACGAAGGTTGGGCGCCGGATGGCTGTTGCGCTCAGCACGGCTGCAGATGTGGAGCAAGCACGGGAAACGGCGCGGCAAGCGGCGGAGCTGCTGCACATCACATACGGAGAATAAGCTGCAGAAGGGCTGCCGCGTCCAGTTATCGTATGGGCGCAGCAGCCCTTCTTTCCCGAAATATAAGCTTTGCCGCCAAAGGACGGCGATAGCCGTTTCACCTTACCTATTTTGTTTTTTTCCAATACACACCTGTTGAATCTATCGTGACGAGCGGATCAGTAATATGATAGGCGTTGCGGAAATCGGTTACAGCTGCGGAGCAATAGCCAATGGAATAATCGTCAATAACGATAAAGCCGCCGATGGTTACTTTGGGATACAGATGGGTCAGCGCATCCATCGTCGAGGAATACATGTCGCCATCGAGGCGTGCTATTGCTATTTTATTCGTTGGCGCCGCCGGCAGCGTATCCTTGAACCAGCCTTTAAGAAAAATAATGCCATCGTCATACAAATCGTATTTTTGAAAATTGCTGATGACCTCAGGCAGGGAAACGCGCAAAAAGTCCTGTTCGTGAAATTTCGAGGTTTCGTCGATCGGACAGCGGGCCTCCGGCTTTGGCAGTCCTTCAAAGGAATCGGCGACGATGACTTTCCGGTTCGTTATGCCATGTACTTTTAGAAAGCCGCGCATAAAAATACATGTTCCGCCGCGCCATACGCCTGTTTCAATGAAATCACCCTCGATATTGTTGCTAATGACAGCATTCATAAGCTGATGCAGATGATTCATGCGGATACGCCCGATCATACTATGTGCGATGAGTGGCCAATCGAGGCCTTGAAAGCGATTTTCCTTCGTAGCGCCAGGCTCATGCTCCAGCCAAATTTCAAATAATATTGCTTTTTTCAACATTTCCAAATACATCTCTTTTGGTGTATTATTGCTCATAATCACAGTCCTTTTCTTTTTTATGGTTAACGTATGAATATGAATCAAGTTTGAAAATGGCTTGTGTATACGACCACTGGCGCGAAAAACTTATACATCGCCCATCATTTGTAAATGATTGAGAAAAAGGAGTGAGACAAGCGATGCGTTCATCAAAAAGATTAGGCATTATAATTGGCAGCTGCTCCCTGTTAATCACGATATTAATGCTTGTAGGCATTGGTTATTCGATTAAGGATCAGTTGTTTCCCTCTGTTTCGGCACAACCGCAGGGTACGGCGCTGCCAGGCCAGACGCCTGAGAAAAATCAGCTTCGCATTGTAGCGATTGGCGATTCTCTGACCAAGGGTGTTGGTGATTCTACAGGCGAGGGTTATGTCAAGCAGGTCGTAGACAGCTTGGCTGCTGATCCGGACAAGCAGGCGGAGCTCGTCAACAATTTGGGCATTAGCGGCCTGAGAGCCGACCAGCTTGCAGAAAATTTAAAGACGGATAAGGGCATCGCTTATGCGCTTCAGCAGGCCAATGTCATTTTGCTGACGATTGGCGGAAATGACCTGTTTCAATCGCTGCAGGGTGCTGGGGATTCCAATACTTCTGCAACTGCTGAACAAAGCATGTCGCTCGAGCAGGTAGAGAAAGGGCTTGAGGAGGGCTTGAAGCGGCTGGATGATGTCCTGTCGGAGCTGCACCGAATTAATCCGGACGCCCGCGTCATTTATATGGGCCTCTATAATCCGTTTTTTGATGTAGAAGAGCTGCGGGATGGCAGCTTGCAGGTACAGAAGTGGAATGAAAGAGCTTATGAAATGCTGCATGGATATTCGAATATGACGATGGTACCGACGTTTGATTTATTTGAGGAACGTATTGGCAGCTACTTGTCCTCAGACCATTTTCACCCGAATCATGAAGGTTACAAACAAATTGCGCAGCGGTTCGTGCAGGCGTTGTAGCAGAAGGAGTCGCTATGGAACAGTCAAATTTAGTGCTGCAAGTGACAAATCTAAGCAAAAAAATTCGCGGCAAGCAAATTATTCACGATGTCAGCTTTGAGGTGCGGGCGGGTGAAATTTTTGGGTTCCTTGGACCCAATGGCTCTGGCAAAACGACGACGATCCGCATGCTGGTCGATCTGATTAAGCCGACCTCTGGGCAAATACGGATTTGCGGGCATGATGTGCAAAAACAGCCGGAGCAGGCGCTTCGCCATATCGGGAGCATTGTGGAAAACCCTGAAATGTATGGATTTATGACGGGCTGGGACAATTTGCAGTATTTTGCCAATATGCTTGATGATGTGGATGAGGCGAGAATTAGCGAGGTTGTCGAAATCGTCAGTCTGACAGAGCGTATTCATGAAAAGGTCAAAACGTATTCGCTCGGCATGAAGCAGCGTTTAGGCATTGCCCAAGCGTTGCTCGGACGTCCGAAGCTGCTTATACTTGATGAACCGACGAATGGGCTTGATCCTCTGGGCATCAAGGAGCTGAGGGCTTTTGTGCGAATGCTTGCTGGAGAAGGCATCAGCCTGTTTATTTCAAGTCATTTGCTCAGTGAAATTCAACTGATGTGCGATAGAGTGGCCATTATTGACAAAGGCAGGGTGCTTGCCGTAGGCTCGGTGGACGAGCTGGTGCAGCAGGCAGGAACGTATGTATTATGGCAGCTGGAGCCTCGGGAGCAGGGTATTGCTTTGCTGCTGCAAGGCGGCAAGGCAGCAATCGTCTCGGAAGAGGAGCACCGTATCGATGAAAGCGTGCTTGCGAGCATGCCGGGGGCAGTCGTCACAACGATGCCGCTGGAGGATATTGCAGGTACCGTGAGCCGACTGGTGGCAGCAGGCATTAGCGTAGAAGGGGTGCACAAAGCCGCTCCTACACTGGAAGAATTGTTTTTGAACATGACGGAGGGGAAAAGCCTTGCATAAACTACTGCTTCTTACCGAGAATGAAACCTTGAAGATGTGGAAAAAAAGAAGGTTTCTCGTCATTATCCTCGTACTCCTTGTTATTATTCCAATGTTCACGTATGCTCAGTTAACCGTAGCCCAGAACAATAAAGACAAATTTGCCGACTGGCGCAATGAGGTGCTGCAGCAAATTACGGATATGCAAAACAGGCTGTCGAGCAATCGGATTCCTGAGGAGTGGAAAAAGCAGCAGCGTATAGCCGTGCAGCAGCTCCAATATTATTTGGACCATGATGTCAATCCGAGCAGCCCGAACGGCGTGACGTTCACGCGGGAATTCATGAATAATGCGGTAGGGCTGTTTATTCCGCTGCTGGTCTTGACCATTGCCTCTGATCTCGTATCCGGAGAACGCGGCACCGGAACGATCAAAATGCTGCTCACCAAGCCGGTTCGCAGATGGAAGGTGCTGCTTAGCAAGCTTGCGGCGCTTACGCTTTATGTATCGCTGCTTGTCGGGGTGATGGTGCTGCTTTGTTATTTGATATCGGGCATGTTTTTCGGCTATGGAGGCTGGGGCTTGCCGATATTTACCGGTTTTACAATCAATGGCAGCGAGGTCGACACAAGCTTTGTGCACGTTGTTCCCCAGTGGCTGTATATGCTCATGCAGACGGGACTCGTATGGCTGTCCGCCATGACCGTAGCGATTCTTTCCTTGATGGTATCGGTCCTTGTTAGAAGCACGGCGGCAAGCATGGTCATTATGATGGCTTCCGTTATTGCAGGAACGATCCTTTCGAGCATGTCCTCCTCATGGGAGAATGCCAAATATTTATTCGCCGTGAACCTCAATTTACCGACATATTTGGAAGGATCACCGCCGCCGATTGAGGGCATGTCATTTTCTTTTTCCCTTATCGTGCTTGCGATTTGGGCGATTGCGGGGCTTATTGTCTCGTTCAGCGTCTTTACTAAACAGGACATCTTGAATTAAAATAGCTTGAAGATACGGTAACGATGTAACAAGTGCTGCAGATAAGGGGGGCGCATATGGCAGAGCATACAGATGTTTTTACACAAGCACCGGCCGCGGATCGGAATTATGAGGCCGATGATATACAGATTCTTGAAGGCTTGACAGCCGTACGGAAACGTCCGGGAATGTATATAGGCTCTACGAGCAGCTCAGGGCTGCATCATCTCGTTTGGGAAATCGTCGACAATGCTGTCGACGAGCATTTGGCAAAGTTTTGTTCCGCCATTGAGGTAACTTTGCACAAAAACGGCTCCATTACGGTCTATGACAATGGACGAGGCATTCCGACAGGGATGCATAAAAGCGGCATTCCAACGCCGCAAGTTGTATTTACGATCCTTCACGCTGGTGGGAAGTTCGGCGGCGGGGGATATAAAAAATCAGGCGGCCTGCACGGCGTCGGCGCTTCGGTAACAAATGCGCTATCCGAATGGCTGGAAGTGGAAATTTTCCGTGATGGAAAAATACATAAGCTTCGGTTCGAATATTGGGTAGATGCGGATGGCAAGGAGCATGTCGGCGAGCCGACAACGGGACTCGAAGTGACGGGAACGACATCGCGTACGGGAACGAAGGTTACGTTTAAGCCGGATGGACGCGTGTTTCAGACGGGAACTACGCTAAATTACGATACTTTGGCGGAACGGCTTCAGGAAATCGCTTTTCTCAATTCGGGGCTGAAAGTGACGATCAAGGATGATCGCAGCGGCAAGCTTGATGTATTCCACTATGAAGGCGGAGCGCGCCAGTTCGTCGAGTTTCTCAATGAGGACAAGTCGGTGCTGCATGACGTCATTCATTTTACTGGCGAACGTGAGGATATCGAGGTTGAAGTGGCGCTTCAGTACAATGATGGCTATACGGAAACACTGGCTTCCTTCGTTAATGCCATTCCTACACGCGGCGGCGGTACGCATGAAACGGGCTTCAAAACTGCCTATACGCGCGTCATGAACGATTATGCCCGCAAAACCGCGATGCTGAAGGAGAAGGACAAAAATCTGGAAGGCAATGATCTGCGCGAAGGCATGATGGCGGTCATCAACATTAAGATGTCTGAGGTAGAGTTCGTCGGCCAGACGAAGGACCAGCTCGGCAGCGCATCTGCACGCGGCGTCGTCGATGCGATTGTGACGGAGAAAATGCAAGTGTTTCTCGAAGAAAATCCGCAGGTTGCGCAGCTGCTGCTCAAGAAGGCCGTTCAGGCTTCCAGGGCGCGGGAAGCGGCGCGCAAGGCGCGGGAAGATATGCGCAGCGGCAAGAAGAAGAGCGAAAGCTCCAATCTTGGCGGCAAGCTGACGCCGGCACAATCGAAGGATGTTACGCGCAATGAGCTGTTTATCGTCGAAGGCGATTCGGCGGGCGGCTCGGCCAAGCAAGGCCGTGATTCGAAGCATCAGGCGATTTTGCCGCTCAAGGGCAAGCCGATGAATCCGGAGAAAGCCAAGCTGCATGATATTTTGAAAAACGACGAGTATAAAATGATTATCGCCGCGATTGGTGCAGGCGTAGGCCCGGAATTTGATTCCGAGGAATGCAACTATCACAAAATTATTATTATGACGGATGCCGATACGGATGGTGCCCATATCCAGGTGCTGCTTCTGACGTTCTTCTATCGTTATATGAAGCCGCTCATTGACAGCGGACGCGTATATATTGCTCAGCCGCCGCTTTACAAGCTGACGCGGAAATCCGGCAAGCTGGAAACGGTGCGTTATGCATGGACGGATGAGCAGCTGCAAAATTATTTAAAGGAATTCGGCAAAAACTTTGAGCTTCAGCGCTATAAAGGACTTGGCGAGATGAATCCGGACCAGCTGTGGGAAACGACGATGAATCCGGAAACACGGACGATGCTGCAGGTGCAGATCGAGGATGCTGCGAAGGCGGAGCGCCGTGTGTCTGCGCTGATGGGCGACAAGGTTGATCCACGCAAGCGCTGGATTTTGGAAAATGTTGATTTTGCGGAATATCAGGAATAGGAGGCAAGCAGCATGAGCATTTTGGAACAGTTTCTTCCAGCTTTTCTTGAAGAAATCGTGGGCGATCGTTTCGGCCGCTACTCTAAATATATTATTCAGGACCGCGCCATTCCCGATGTGCGCGATGGCTTGAAGCCGGTACAGCGGCGTATTTTGTACGCAATGTACGATTCCGGCAATACGCCGGACAAGCCATATCGCAAGTCTGCGAAAACGGTCGGCGATGTAATGGGCAACTATCATCCTCACGGAGACTCGTCTATTTATGAAGGCATGGTGCGGATGGCACAGCCTTGGAAAATGGGACATATACTCGTTGACGGTCACGGCAACTGGGGCTCGATGGATGATGATCCCGCTGCGGCCATGCGTTATACGGAAGCTCGTTTATCTCCGCTGGCAATTGAACTGCTGAGAGATATTGATAAGCGTACGGTCATGTTCAAGGATAACTTTGATAATACGACGAAAGAGCCGGTTGTGCTGCCGTCTCGCTATCCCAATTTGCTCGTAAATGGGACCAGCGGCATCTCTGCCGGCTTTGCGACTGAAATACCACCCCATAACTTGCGTGAGGTCATTGATGGCTGTATCGCGGTTATGAACAGCCCAGAGACGACGCTCGAAGAGCTGATGCAAATTATTAAAGGGCCTGATTTTCCAACGGGCGGACTGATAATGGGTGAGGAAGGCATACGCGATGCTTATGCGACCGGCAAAGGCCGCATTTATTTGCGCGCCAAGACAGCGATTGAGGACATGCGTGGCGGACGCCAGCAAATTGTAATCACCGAAATTCCTTATCAGGTTGTCAAATCCCGCCTCGTGACGGCCATGGAAAACATTCGTCTGGAGAAAAAGGTCGAAGGTATCGCTGAGGTTCGCGATGAGAGCGGACGCAATGGACTGCGGATCGTTATCGAGCTGAAGAAGGATACGGATGCAAACGGCATTTTGGCTTATTTGCTTAAAAAGACGGATTTGCAGGTTGCCTACAGCTTTAATATGGTAGCCATCGTTAATAAAACGCCACAGCAGCTCGGCATACGCCAAATGCTGGATGCCTATATTGCGCATCAAAAGGAAGTTGTAACATTCCGTACGCAATATGATCTAGAAAAAGCGGAAGATCGTGCCCATGTGCTGGAAGGCCTTGTGAAGGCACTGAATTTGCTTGACGAAGTGATCGCAGCGATTAAAGCCTCCAAAAACCGTGCCGACGCACAGCAAAATCTCGTGCAGAAGTTTGCGTTCAGCGAGCGCCAAGCGGATGCGATTTTAACGTTGCAGCTCTATCGTCTGACGAATTTGGAAATTACGTCGCTGGAGAAAGAGCATAAGGAAGTAATGAAGCGCATCGCTTATTTGCGCAGTATTCTGAACAGCGATAAGAAGCTGATCGGTGTCATTCGTGATGAGATGATGGAAATTCATGCGAAATTCGGCATTAACCGCCGTTCGGATATTCAGGGAGAAGTAGAAGAGCTTAAGGTAAACCTTGAGGTAATGGTTACACCTGAGGAAGTGCTCGTTACACTTAGCAATGAAGGCTACATGAAGCGGACAAGCATGCTGTCGTTTACACGCTCTGGCGGTGAGGTTGGCAATGCGGGCGTGAAGGAAGGCGATATCGTCCGCGGCTTGTACGCTGTCAACACCATTGATAATTTGCTGCTCTTCACGAAAAAGGGACAATATTATACGCTGCCCGTCCATCAAATTCCTGAGTTCAAGTGGAAGGATACAGGGACCGCGGTCGTCAATATCGTACCGATTCCGAAGGATGATGCGATTATCAGCGTCATCCCCGTGAAGGATTTTAATGTTCCAGGCGCTTCGCTTGTCTTTGTTACCAAACGTGGACAGGTGAAGCGGACCGAGCTGAAGGATTACATGTCAACGCGCTCGACCGCGATTGCAGCCTGCAAAGTAGCCGAAGGCGATGAGGTCATTAAAATTATGCCGAGCGACGGTACGAAGCAGCTGATGCTCGTCAGCAAGCAAGGCTGGAGCATCCGGTTCTCCGAAAGCGAAGTAAACCCTATGGGACGTGTCGCTGGAGGCGTGCGCGGCATGCAGCTGAAGGAAGATGACGAACTGATTGCGGCAGATTGGGTTTCCGAGGATGAGGGAGAATTATTCGTCATCTCTGACCTTGGATATGCCAAGCGCTCGCTGCTGCTGGATTACCCTGTTCAGGGCAGAGGCGGCAAAGGCGTTCAGACGTTTGAATTTAAAGAAGGCAAGCGCGTGAAGCCGAATGGCTCAGCACTCGTTTATGCTGTTTATTGCAAGGAAGCGATTGATCTGATTGCGCTAACCTCATCCGGGGCTAAGCTGCCGATTACGACGGAGAAATCGGCGATTGATGATCGCAGATCGATAGGGCGGACTATCGTTCCGATCGAAAAAAATGATGCCATAACAGCGGTCATTGTCCGCCCGTCTGAAGTCATTCAATCATAAGGGCGATTAGGCGGATCAAAGCGTTCAATTAACTGGATCATCGCATCCAACATAACCCACAATGGTACGAGCTCATCCGGGCGATCGAGCCATTGTGGGTTTTTTATAATGCCGTAAGCTTTAATTTTGCGAATAATTTCGGCTTTCTCGTTGTCCATAGAGGTTCACTCCTTATGAGGTGAGGATGGCGAAATAGGGAAAGCGCCCAGATTCATTGTATGTCTACTCTTGTCAAAACGTTCGGGTATATCGCAGTTTGTGAGGGAAATTATTAATTGGGTTAACCTTTTATTCGACAATCTCGGATGGTATAATTGGAATTAAAGAGAAATTGGACAGGAAGCGGGTGCATGAATGGTTTCTGATGAATTTACTCGATTGTGGACGAAGCTAAGCAGAGAATGGAGGACAGGTCTGGAAGAGGGGCTGGCGCCGCTCACTGAAGGTCAGCTGAATGTGCTGGATTTATTGCTGCAGAACCAACCGATGAAGCCATCTGATCTATTGCAGCATTTGGCCACGACACCGGCAGCGATTACTACTTTGCTCGATCGTATGGAGCGCAATGAACTAATTGTACGTACAAGAGATACAGCCGATAGACGAATTGTATGGATATCCGTTTCCGGCAAAGGGAAATCAGAGGCACAGCGTGGCAAGGAAGTACGAACAAAGCTCATTTCCGAAGCGCTGGATCGGATTTCCTCCCATAATCAGCAGCTGCTTGTTTACTTATTAGGCAAGGTAGCGAATCGATAGTTTGGCCATTGCAGAAGGCAGGTGAACAGGCGAGCAAGGCAAGACGCCTGCGCTATATTCTGTGCATGAAACGGGCGTTGCCGTCTAAGGACAGCAACGCCCGTTAATGCTCACCCATCGATCTGCTGCCTCGCATGCTCTAAGAAGCTTCTAAGACATTGATTCGAGCCTTGTACGCAGCAGGCTGAGATTTTTTTTCAGAGAAGCATATAGATCCGGTGTGAGCAGCTTGCTTGACTGCTCCGCCAGCGTTTGCTCGACAGGCAGTATGCGATAGCGATAATTATGATCCGGTTTGTAGCGGTAGACCCAAGTCGGAATCGCTTCAATATCGGCAAGCTGGATGCTGCCGTCCCCGTTATTTTTGCGGATAAGCACTTGATAAATAACGCCATAATCCTTCGTGTCTCCACGCTGGTTGGAAATAAAATTGCCCATCGAATATATAATAAGTCCTTGGCGCTCGCGCCCGTTGTCATCCGTTGCCTCCAGCACCTCATAGGGCTGAATAACATGCGTATGCGAACCTGCAATAATGTCGGCTCCTTCCGCAATCAGCTTGCGGGCAAGCGTCTTCTGCTCCTCATTTGGCTTCGTCTGATACTCCGTTCCAAAATGTAGCGCCACCGTAACAAAATCAGCTCCTGCTTTCTTCAGCTTCTTAATGTCACCAATCATTTTTTGCTCGTCAATTAGCGGAACCATGTAGGGTTTTCCTTTAGGAATAGCAATGCCGTTCGTACCATATGTGTATGCGAGCAGCCCCATGCGAATCCCGTTTTTTTCGACGATAATATTTGTATCCGCTTCCTTTTGTGTGGCGGCGGAGCCTTTTATTATAAATCCTTTCTCCTTCATATGCGCAAGCGTCAGCAGCAGCCCTTTCTCGCCTTTGTCGAGCACATGATTGTTCGCATTGGTCAGTATGTTGAAGCCGGCGTTTTGCAGCGCATCAAGCAGGGCAACGGGCGCATTAAACGTCGGGTAACCGGTATATTCGAACGCTGATCCGGCAACAGGCGTTTCTAAATTCGCCAAAACCCAGTCGCCTTCCTTCAATATCGGCTCAACATCTTGAAAGAAAGGGTCAAAGTTATAGCTTTTCGTTTTTTTATTATAGGCCCCTGGCAGCTCCGGGGAGTGCATCATAATATCGCCAACTGCGACCCATAGCGCTTCCTGATAGCTATTAGAAGGGCTGGATGGGGGAGAGGCTGCTTCCTGCGTTGTTGTCGGCACTGGTGATGGGTCAGATGAAGGCACAGGGGAGGTCGTTGCACTAGGAGCTGTTGTCGGTTGTGCGCTGGCGCCTGATTCCGACGTCATTGGCAGCGTGGAATCGCCGCTGTTAGCGGTAAAGCTAGCGGTAAATGGTAATGAGCTTGCTAGCGTCGGGAAAAAAACAATAAGGAGTCCTGCTGCTGCCAGCAGCAGCAGGAGCAAATTGACGGCAAGATGAATTTTAGTCCTTCGGCGCATATGCGGAATCTCCTTCAGCCAAGTAGACGTCTGCTGCGGCTTCCAGCTCGGCTTGCGGCCACCAGCCCCAAGCTTTCGAGCCATAAGGGATGGAGCGGAAGCAGACGTGTTCCTTCGTTATGGGATGGGAAACCGAAACGGAAGTAGACCAAAGTGCGATATCGGCAACGCCGCCCGTTTGCGGCGCTCCATATTTGCGGTCGGCCACCAGCGGACAGCCGATAAAGGCCATTTGCGCGCGAATTTGATGAGGCCGCCCCGTATGCAGCATGACAGCTACCAAAGAATAACGGTCTGAACTGGATATAACGGTATATTCCAGCACAGCTTCCTTCGCTTCAGGCGCTTCCTGCTTGAATACGGTCACCTGATTCAGCTTCGCATCCTTGCGAATAAAGTGGCGAAGCTTGCCGCTTGCCGCATGAGGCTTGCCATGTACGACGCACACATAGGTTTTGCCAAAATTTCGGCTGCGGACAGCTTCGGAGAGCCGTGAGGCCGCTTTGGAGGTTTTGGCGAACAGCATTGCGCCGCCTACAGGCTGATCAAGCCGGTGAATAAGGCCGAGAAATACATTTCCCGGCTTATCGTGGCGTTTTTTTAAATCGCGTTTCAGCAGTGTCAGCATATCCGGCGTACCGGTGTGATCCTCTTGGGAGGGAATGCCCGGCTGCTTTACAACTGCCAAAATATGATTGTCCTCAAACAGCACTGGAATTTCGCCAATGCTGCCCCCAGAGGAGCCTGCCATTAGACAGACTCCCAGCGGCCCAATATGCCACAAGGCAGGTTAAGCCCGGATGCGGTAATAGGCAGGCCAATTTCGCCGCAATGAATGGCCCCGCCGAAGCGTTTCGCCATCGTCATATGGAGCAGATTATGAAGCACGGATGGAGATAGTCCCGTCGTGTACGAATTAATCAGCATAAACAATGGATTATCGGATAAAATCGTCGTGCAGAACTCAAGGAATGGGAACAGGTTCTCTTCCAGCTTCCATGTCTCGCCATTCGGGCCGCGTCCATAGGATGGCGGGTCCATAATAATAGCGTCATATTGACGGCCACGACGCTGCTCGCGTTGCACAAATTTGAATACATCATCGGTAATGAAACGGATTGGCTTGTCGGACAGCCCGGACAGCTGGGCGTTTTCTTTTGCCCACTGCACCATGCCCTTGGAAGCATCGACATGAACAACCTCTGCGCCGGCTGCTGCTGCGGCAACAGTAGCTCCACCGGAATAAGCAAAAAGGTTCAGTACGCGAATCGGACGGTCCGCTGTGCGGATTTTGTCCATCATCCAGCTCCAGTTCACCGCTTGCTCAGGAAATAGCCCCGTATGCTTGAAGCTTGTCGGCTTAATATGAAAGGACAGCTCTCCGTAGGAAATCGTCCAGCGCTCAGGCAGCTGGGAATTGAACTGCCATTCGCCGCCGCCCGAGGAGCTGCGATGATAGTGGCCGTCTGTTTTTTGCCACAAGCCGTCTTCCTTCGTTATGGGCCAAATAATTTGCGGGTCTGGCCTGCGAAGAATATAGGAGCCCCAGCGCTCAAGCTTATCTCCATTTCCTGTATCTATTACCTCGTAATCTCTCCATTTATCTGATACGTACATGATTTTAGTATTCCTTCCCAATTTCAAAATTTGTATTATAATATTATGGTCAACGCTAATTATAGCGAAGCAAACAAGTTGAAGCAATTAGGAGAGGATATTTATTCGAAAGGGATTTTGGGGATGGATCGCTGGACTTGCTGCAGGCGTGCTTATATTTGCATTAACTGCACAGCAGGCTGTGCGCCTGGAGCTGTCACAGCTGGACAAAGAAATAGCCGCATTCGCTCAGCAAATGCGGGGAGAAGGCTGGACAGCTTTTTTTAGAGTGCTGTCTTATATGGGATCTTCGCTATTTATTATCGCAGCGACTTTTGCGCTTTTTCTATGGTTCGGCTGGCGCAGCGGCTGGCTGAAAGCAGCACCGATTATAGTTGGTACTGGACTTGTATACATAACGAATACTTTGGCCAAAATGGCGTTTGACCGGGGTCGGCCAGAGGAGGCTTGGGGAATAGAGGCAGCTAGCACAAGCTTCCCGAGCGGGAATGCCATGATGGCGCTTTCGCTTTATGGGTTGGCTGCTATATGGATTGGAAGGGATGCCTGGTTCAGTCAAACGACGAAGCGGATCAGCTATGTACTCGCCGGATTGCTTATTCTATTAATGGGCGCCTCAAGGCTTTATTTCAACGTCCATTACGCAACGGACATTATTGGCGGTTATGCAGCCAGCTTTGCTATCCTCGCACTGATGATGGCCGTTCTGACGGCTCGCCGCTAACGAAGGCAGCAGGGCATTACGATGGCTAAGATTTATTCAGACTCGCGTAGGACACTAAGCATCTTGTCAATGGACGCTTTTCGCTTGTCTTCATCCATATGATTCAGCAGCCGCAGCAGCTCTTGCGTTTCTTCCCTGGCTAGCCCAGCCTCTTGCTGGCGGGTTTCACCTTCAATAATATAATCCGTCGTTACATGAAAAAAGAAGGCGAGCTTAATCAGCGTTTCATATACAGGCTGGCGATTGTTAATTTCGTAATGACTGTAGGCTGATCGGGTGATTCCGATCGCACGGGCAACGGCTTCTTGCGAAAGATTTTTTTGTAAGCGGAGTTCCTTCAATCGGTCTCCCATCGTCATTTTAGTGGCTCCTTCAAAAAGGCTGAAATAATAATACAAGCTTAACTATTAATTTATGATACAAAATGTATCATTGTCAATAGTTTTGGCGAAATTAGCAGGAAATATCTGTATTTAGGGAGGGTGAATAAACAGTGGTACTAACCTTTGAATGTGTTTGCGGCAATCAAACCGGACTGTTCGCAACCGGAGATCGAGATGATCAGGGACGCGAATATTTGGAAGCGGAGGACGATGATCGCATCAGCTGGGTCGTGGGCGAGACAGGCATATTGTTCAAATGCTCCTTCTGCGGTCATACGTACCGATTAGAGAAGCAATAGCTTGTCGGGAGAGGTACCTTTTCGGAGTGGCATAATAATGAGATTGAGTCATCCGTACAACTTGAGTGAGATATGGGATTCAATCTTTTTTTATGTACGTACAAGTTAGGGTGGCAATGCTGCTAACAAAAAGCCGGATTTTACGCTTTACGCGTAAAGTTCGGTTTTTTTTGCTTTTGTTTGTCACAAAAGAGGAGGCTTCTTTGTCTTATCTTATGAGAACCGAAAAACACCAACCTACTAGGAGGAATTTATAATGAAATTAAGAGTAAACTATCGCACGGCGAACCCGGCTGTATTTAAAGCGTTGATGGAATTGGAGAAAGCAGCATCAAGCTCCGGCATTGATCCTATCACCTATGAGCTCATTAAGCTGAGGGCGTCGCAAATCAATGGCTGTGCTTTTTGTCTGGATATGCATAGTGAGGATCTTATGAACAAGGGCGAAAGCATGCAGCGCATTATGCTGCTAAGCGTATGGCGAGAAGCGCCAATTTATACGGAGAAGGAATGTGCCGTTTTGGAATTGACCGAGCATGTGACTCAGGTTTCGGAAGCGGGAGTGCCGGATGAGCTGTACAATCGGGTGAGAGACTATTATGATGAAGCGGAATATACCGCATTAATTTTAGCGATTATTACGATCAACAGCTGGAATCGAATTGCCATTTCAACCAGCATGTTCCCTGGCTGCTTTGACTAAAGGGACATTATAGGCATTTATAAATTTGGTTATTTTGTTGAGGGAAAGGAAGTTTTGGACGCGAGATGGCGGATACTCAGGTGTTGTGGAAAGTAGCAGAGTGGTATGCGGATTATAAGTCGCTGCTTAGCTCGCTTGCATACAAGCTGCTTGGATCACGGCAGGAGGCGGACGATGTCGTCCAGGATGTTTTTGTGACGCTTCAGTCGGCGGAGCCTTATCCGCTGAGCAATGTCAAAGCCTATTTGTGCAAAATGACGGTCAATCGCTGTATGAATGTGCTGCAATCTGCCCGCCACAAGCGAGAAGCTTATGTCGGCGAATGGCTCCCGGAGCCATGGAGCGGCGATTATGGCGATGAGCCTTTGGAGCAGCTTGCGCGCAGGGAAACGATCAGCTATGCAATGCTCGTCATGCTGGAGCATTTAGCCCCATTAGAGCGTGCTGTATTTGTGCTGCGTGAAGGCTATGGATATGGCTACGATGAGCTTGCTGAGCTGGTAGGCAAGTCAGAGGCAAACTGTCGCAAAATTTTAAGTCGTGCCAAGCAGGCGCTTGACCTGTACCGCCAGCTTCCACAATCGCATGCTGAAGAAAGAGAGCTAACGGTGGACGCAGCTGCATTGGAGCCATTTGTTGCGGCATTTGAACAGGCCGATATTGGGAAGCTGCTTGCGTTGATGCGTCAAGATGCTGTGCTTATCACCGACGGCGGGGGCAAAGTTACTGCAGTGAGACGGCCCGTTATTAGCGCACGCCGCGCTGTCATACTGTTGCGGAGAATGTCTACGCACAGTCTGCACGCTGCGAGCCTATCTGTCTCCATCATAAACGGGCAGCCAGCGCTCGTCTTTCGCCGTGAAAAGGCTGTACAGGCGGTTATATGTCTGGAATGGGTTCATACGGAGGCCGGCAGCCGTATCAAGCGTATTTATACGATGTATAATCCGGATAAGCTATCGCTTATTTAATGTGAGGTTCTACTCATAATTTGCTTGCTGGATGCAGAACATAAAGCTGAGCAAGCAGCAAATGAATGAGGGGGAACAGCATGATGAAGCGTATGACACTCCGGCTGCTAAGCCTGTGTTTGGCTGTATGGCTAGGCTGCCTTGGCATGGGCAGCGCGTTTGCACAGCCGGGGGTTTATCATTTCGGGTTTAAGAAAAGCGCAGGAGGACAGCTGCCTTCGATTAATGAGGAGGGCTTTAAAGGCATCGTCCAGCAAAATGGGGCGATTTTCCTCGGCGATACGAAGCAAAAGGAGCTCTATCTGACCTTCGATAATGGCTATGAAAATGGCTATACGGCCAAGGTACTGGATACGCTTAAGGCCAAGGGTGTTCCTGCCGCTTTTTTTGTAACGGGTCATTTCATTAAAGATCAGCCGGAGCTAGTCAAGCGAATGGCGTCGGAAGGGCATATCGTTGGCAACCATTCCTGGAGCCACCCGGATATGACACAGCTAAGCTCAGGACAAATTCAGACCGAGCTCCAAAAGGTGGAGGAGCAGTCGGCTCTGCTGACGGGCCAACAGCAAATGGCGTATTTGCGTCCGCCAAGAGGCATTTTCAGCAATCAGGTGCTTGCTGTCAGCAAGCAGGCTGGATATACAAGCGTATTCTGGTCGGTTGCCTATAAGGATTGGGACATTAACAGCCAGAGGGGCGCAGCATATGCCCAGGATCAAGTGATGCGCCAGCTTCATCCGGGAGCCGTTATATTGCTGCATTCGGTTTCCTCCGACAATGCTGGGGCCTTAGGAGCGATTATAGACGGTGCTAGGGCGCAAGGCTATACGTTCAAAAGCTTGGATCAGCTGACCAATCGCAGCTATTGATATCTACAGGCTGCTTTGCAAGTCGAATGGTTGCAGCCGAATACGATGAGTAAAAATGGAAGATATGCATAGATAAAAACCAACCCCGTGCTGCCCTAACTAGAGCACGGGGTTGGTTTTATGTGTATACTGGGCATGCTGTACGCAGGAAGAGCGCCGTTATGTGTTATTTTGTTCCAGCGGTATATTGGGCACTTGGAAGTTCAACGGTCCAGCCAAATGGGTCGGCAATGACGCCCGTTTGGATGCCTGTTAACGTCTCATACAGCTTGCGTGACAAAGGACCTGTCTCTCCGCCGCGCAGCAGCAGCTGCTCATCGAGGTAATGCAGCTCTCCAATTGGAGAAATAACCGCTGCCGTACCCGTTCCGAAAGCTTCCTCCAGCGTATCGTTATGATAAGCCTCGACAAGCTCGTCAATGGATAGCTTGCGCTCCTCAACGGGAATGTTCCACGATTTAAGCAGCTCAATAATCGATTTGCGCGTAATGCCGTCGAGAATGCTGCCATTCAGCGCCGGAGTTACAATTGTGCCATTGATGCTGAAAAAGACATTCATGCTGCCAACTTCCTCTACGTATTTACGCTCAACACCGTCCAGCCACAACACTTGCGTACAGCCTTTAGCTGCCGCTTCTTCCTGAGCTTTCAGTCCTGCGGCATAGTTGCCGGCTGTCTTGGCATTGCCGACGCCGCCTTTAACCGCACGTACATACTCGGATTCCACAAAAATTTTCACCGGATGAATGCCTTCCGCGTAATACGAGCCGACTGGCGAAAGGATAATCATAAACATGTAGTTTTGCGAAGGGGCTACACCAAGTGATGATTCATTCGCAATAATGAACGGACGAACGTATAGGGATGTTTTATCCTCATCAGGAATCCAGTCCTGATCAACAGCAATGAGTTGCTTCAAAGCTTCCAGCGCAATTTCCTCGTCAAGATGCGGAATGCTCAGACGTTCGTTAGAGCGGTTAAGCCGTTTAAAGTTTTCTTCCGGACGGAACAGCAGTATGCTGCCTTTATCTGTGCGATACGCTT
This sequence comes from Paenibacillus sp. R-74696, assembly GCF_055814915.1. Taxonomy (NCBI): domain Bacteria; kingdom Bacillati; phylum Bacillota; class Bacilli; order Caryophanales; family Paenibacillaceae; genus Paenibacillus; species Paenibacillus sp. R-74696. The sequence goes on along the minus strand of NZ_JBPULM010000030.1, from coordinate 56,857 downwards.
TCAAACCTTCGAACACCGTTTGTCCGTAGTGGAACACCTTGGAAGCAGGGTCGAGCGTAATCGGCTGGTAAGGAACGATTCTTGGGCTATGCCAGCCTTTCGATGCTTCATAGTCCATAATGAACATATGGTCGGTATAATATTTTCCAAACCCTAGTTGATCGGCTTGGGGCTTTGTTTTTTTGGTAGCAGCTAATTCAATGGCAATCGGTTGGCTCATTTTAGAATCCTCCCACTTATATTCGTGATAGTCGTGTAGTTGAATCGTACCACTTAACCAAGTATATTGATAATATCTGTTTTGTCGGATCATCATACTTTTTAGGTATAGGAGAGTGCATATGGATATACGTCAGCTCAAATACTTTCTGGCGATCGCCAAGGAGGGGCAGATTACGCGCGCCGCCAAGCTGCTGAATATGGAGCAGCCTCCGCTTAGTCGCCAATTAAAGCAAATGGAGCAGGAGCTGAACGTCACTTTATTTGACCGCAATGGAAAAAGCCTTGTGCTGACCCACGCGGGAGAGCTGCTGCGCGATAAGGCAGAAAGCTTAGTCAACCAATTTAATGAAACGATGCAGGAGGTGCGAGAGCTCGATGCGGGCATTCAGGGCGTGCTGCCTATTGGCTCGGTCGTTTCCTGCATTTCGCTGCTGCCGCCTGTCATTGAGCGGTTTCGGGACAAGCATCCCGAGGTGACGTTTAAAATTTGGGAAGGCGATCATTATTTGCTGGGCAGCCAGCTGGAGAAGCGCAGCATTGAGCTTGTCGTTGCCAGACTCCCGTTTGAATCGGCGTCTGATTCACTGCCTTATTCGATTTTGCCGCTGCCATCCGATCCGTTTGTAGCCGTACTGCCCTCAAAGTGGAGCACAGATCCACACAAGCAATCGATGCAGATGAGCGAGCTTAAGGATTTGCCGTTTCTTGCCCTCAAGACGGAGCGGACAACGGCGATGCATGAGAAGGTGATGATTGAATGCCGCGCTCATGGCTTTGAGCCGAAAATCATCTGCGAATGCTCCAGCGTCGCCATTATAATGGCACTTGTGGCAGCTGGGATCGGCGTTACCGTCTTTCCCAAATCGGTCATGGCCTCTTTCCCGCTGCCAACGATTCGCATGCTGGCCATCACGGACACGGATTTTCAATCAGATGTCGGTATCGTTTGGCTCAGGAATCGTTATCTTTCCAATGCCGCCCGTCATTTTATTCAAATGTTTCAGCAATAGCCGCCGCTTCGGGCTCTTCCGGCGTTATTTTGAATTTGCGCGTTTCCTCCCGCAGCTCAGTAGAGAGCGATGTTAACGCTTCTGACGAAGCGCTCATTTGCTGAACGGTCGCCATTTGCTCCTCCGAGAAGGAGGAAATGTTGCGAATGTCCTCGGCAATGCTTTGCGACATCGTAGCTAGGCGTTCCGACAAATCAGCCATCGTGCGCGAGTCATCGCCAAAATGGCTGACAGCCGCTGTAATTTCTCCAATATGAAGTGAAGCTTCTTGTACGGAGGTATCGATATTACGGAACGACTGGCCGGCCTGCTGGACCACCTTCATGCCCGCTTCCGTTTCTTCAATACCTACGCCAATCGAATGGGAGGCGGTATTCGTATCCTTTTGAATATTGGCGATGAGCTCGAAAATTTGTTCTGCGGAGACGCGTGCTTCCTCTGCGAGCTTGCGCACTTCGCTTGCAACGATTGCAAAACCTTTGCCTTGCTCGCCCGCATGGGCCGCTTCTATTGAGGCATTCAAAGCGAGCAGATGCGTCTGGCTGGCAATCGCCGTAATGACATCGGCAATGGCGCCGATCTCCTGCGACCTTGCCGAGAGCTGATGAATGATCGCGAATGTCTCTTCCGTCGAATGTTTTATCTTCTCCATTTGAATAACGGTTTGTTCAATAACTGAGCCGCCATAATTTACCTCTTGAACGACTAGGGCAGACGCATTCAGGCTAATATCCGCGGACTGCTTCATCATTTCAGCCCGTTCGAAGTTGCTTTCGGCTTTATGACGTGCACCCAGCATACCCTCATGCTGCTGCTGGACTTGCCCGGATATCGTAATGATATGAGCCGTTAGCTGTTTCGCGGCCACTGTATTTTTCTCCGAGCCGTCATGTAAAAGCAGGGAAGAGGTAGCTACTTGCTCTGCTCCTTGATTGATTTGTCCGATGAGCTGCAATAAATATTGCTTCATTCGGTTGATTGCCCGGGCGGTTTCACCAATTTCGTCATTTTGCTTCAGGGTTAGCTCAGAAACGAGTAAGTTTCCGTCAGCAATTTGTTCAATGTTTCGCGATATGCGAACAACAGGCTCTGCTATGTAATGGCTGATGGCTCGTGCAACAATTAAGCCAAGCAATATAATGAGACACGTAAGAAGCGGAAAAAGCAATTCGGCAACGCTAGCGTTTTTTTCTGAACTGTCGTCCTGAAGAAGGGTATTCAGCTGTTGCTGCTCATAGTCAAGCCATGCGCTGACTTTATCGGATGCTCCAGCATTTGTCGCTGCTGCGGCCGCATCGGCCAGAAGCTGTTGTCTCTCTGTATTGACGATGCTTTGCTTCAGTGCAGCATAATCCTTATCCTTGAGATTTAGCTCAAAATAGGAGAGGCCTGACAAACCGATAATTAAGACGAGAATGATTGAAAATCCGGCCATGATTTTTTTGCGAAGCGTAAAGGTTAGCAGCTGATTGAATTCAGATTTAAAGTCGTTCACCACAGTTCCTCCTGATATTTATAGAATGATTTTTGGCATGTTCTTGTCGAATAATAACTGTTGTTGTCAGTTAATGTTATTGTACAATATAATCATTTTGTACCGTTAATACTATTTTTGTGATTCTTAAGGACTAAGGAGCTGAAGGCGTGTATCAACAAAAGCATTTGAAAAGGCTTGAAATGGGATCTTTTATATTAAGAATCGTAATGGGAATCATCTTTATATTTCACGGTGTCGACAAGTTTGTTATGGGGATGGATAGCGTTTCGACGATGTTCAATAACTTTGGCATTTCGGGATTTTTCGCCTATGTGATAGCAACTCTTGAGGTAGTGGGCGGAGCTGCGCTGATTCTCGGCCTTGAAACCAAAATATTTGCCGCCTTATTCGGCATTCAAATGATTGTTGCGACCTTGTATGTATCGTGGGAAAAAGGCTTGATCAACGGCTTTGAAATTGATTTGCTGCTCTTTGCCTGCTGTGTCCATTTGACCATGAATGGCAGCAGCTGGCTATCGCTCGACAATGTGTTTCACGGCGGCAGAAGAAGGGTTCAGTCAGAGGAAGCCTAAGCCTTTACGATACCTGTCATTGAGCGAGGACTGGCTTTTGTATATAATGAGGATACGTATGGGGTGAGCTTGACGAGAAAGGTTGGAATGATGCAGTTGCCAAATGGAGAAAAGACGGCGGAGACAGAATCATCGAAGCGTTTACAGCCGATTACAACGCAATTCATGCAAACTGAAGGCAAAGCGCTCGTCTTGCAGCGCGCTGATCCGTGGATTTATAAGCATGTAGACGGCTGGTATTATTTCACGGCAACTGAGCCGGATTATAATTATATTGAGCTGCGCCGCTCGCAGACGATCGTTGGTTTAGCTGATGCGGAGCCGGTTGCAATCTGGCACAAGCATGAAAGCGGCGAGATGAGCGAGAAAATTTGGGCCCCTGAAATTCATTTTATCGCTGGCCGCTGGTACATTTATTTTGCTTCGGGCAGGACGGATGCAAGCTTTGCTCATCGTACATATGTGCTTGAAAATGAAAGCGTTAATCCGCTGAAGGGTGCATGGACGGAGAAGGGCAAAATCATAATGAACTGGGAGTCCTTCAATCTGGATGCTACGACGTTTGAGCATAAGGGAGAGCGCTATCTGGTTTGGGCGCAAAATGATCCAGCGATTAAAGGCAATACGAACCTGTACATCGCGGCGATGGAAAACCCTTGGACGATTCGCGGGACTCAGATTATGATCGCAACCCCAGAATACGATTGGGAAAAAATCGGCTATTTGGTTAATGAGGGGCCAGCGGTCATTAAACGGGGCGGCAGCATTTTCATCAGCTATTCTGCAAGCGCTACCGATTTTCATTATTGCGTCGGTTTGCTTACGGCATCTGAGGACAGTGACCTGCTTGCTGCTGCTTCGTGGACGAAATCGCCGGAGCCGGTATTTAAGACGGATGAGGGGCGCGATCAGTATGGGCCGGGCCATAACGGCTTCACTGTAGCGGAGGATGGCGAGACGGATGTATTCGTGTACCATGCCCGCACCTATAAGGAGATTGAGGGCGACCCGCTAAATGATCCGAATCGTCATACGTTCGTCAAGCAGCTGCATTGGTCGGAGGATGGCAAACCTGATTTTAAGGTCTGGAATGAAGGCTGGACAAGGTGAAGGGGCTGTCGCCGTCCTCTGGCGGCGCGGCGCGTTTCATTCCGAGAAATAGAGAGAAAGGATGGAAACATCCTATCCTTTCCTATGTTTTCAAAAAAAGTGGCCCACATCTCTGTGGGCCTGTCCTAGTTATATGATCAACTGTGGGGTTGATAGTTATTATTATATAAACAAAACCTTAGTCGAACCTTAAAGAACTTTGTCTAACGATTGTCTAAAACGTGAATGATTGACGTCAAATGTGACAAAATTCGCTATAAGGTTGAAAAAATGCTCAAATCCAGCTGAAGCCCTTGCTTTAGCTGGATTTTTTTGAAATATAATCCTATGATAATGATCACCCTTATTTATGGACTTATTTTTCACCCATGAAATTGTAGCTTTGCAGCCAGGCGGTTTTCGTAGTTTTCACTTTCGTCGATTAAGCCATGGGGAAACTGTCACAATTCAGCATTCTTTATTGTGATTTCAATCACAATCAAAAACGTATTCCTTGTTTATACTGGTGAAGATCAAGTTTGAAGGATACTTAAACCCGTGAGGAGAGTGCGATGATGCTGAGTGAGAAGACCATTGCCACAATTAAATCTACCGTTCCTGTATTGGAAGTCCACGGTACGACAATTACGAAGCATTTCTATGAAACGATGTTTGCGGCTCATCCGGAGCTGCTTCATATTTTTAACCATGCCAATCAAAAACAAGGCAAGCAGCAAGCAGCGCTCGCAAATGCGGTTTACGCTGCCGCTCTTCATATTGATAATTTGGCTGCTATATTGCCAGTTGTGAAGCAAATTGCCCATAAGCATAGAAGCTTGGGGATTTTGCCAGAGCATTATCCGATTGTTGGGAAATATTTGCTTGCAGCGATCAAGGATGTGCTGGGCGATGCGGCTACGGATGATATTTTGCAGGCGTGGGCAGAGGCCTATGGTCTTATTGCCGATGCGTTTATCGGCGTGGAGAAGGAAATGTATAAGCAGGCAGAGCAGCAGCATGGCGGCTGGGAAGGGTTCCGGGCTTTTGTGGTCAATAAAAAGGTTCAGGAGAGCGACAACATTACATCCTTCTACCTCCTGCCGGAGGACGGCGGTGCAATTGCAAGCTTTAAAGCTGGGCAATATGTGAGCATGAAAAGGGAACTGCCGAATGATGCTTTTACCCATATTCGCCAATATAGTTTATCGGACTCGCCAAGCAAGCCTTATTACCGCATTTCGGTCAAACGCGAGGATGGGCGGGATGACCAGCCTGCTGGCAAAGTGTCCGTGTCTTTGCATGAGCATTTGCGCGAAGGAGATATCGTTCATTTGTCAGCACCGGCGGGCGATTTTACCGTGGATTTGGAGGATACGCGGCCTGTCGTGCTCATTAGCGGCGGCGTTGGGCTGACACCGATGATGAGTATGCTGCATGCTGTAGTGGAAGCCAGTCCAGAGCGGCCGGTTACCTTTATCCATGCGACCACGAATGGAGACACGCATGCGATGAAGGAGCAGGTAACCGCGCTTGCCGGCCGTCACCCGCAGTTGTCCGTCTTCTACTGCTATACGCAGCCTACGGCACATGACAAGGCGCTTAAAGATTACCACAAGGAAGGGCTGATCAATTTCCCATGGCTTCGCACAGCTATTCCGACGACGGATGCCAGCTTTTATTTTTGCGGACCACAGCCGTTTATGAAAATGATCAATCGCGCCTTGCGGGTGTTTGACGTTCAGGCTTCCGATATTCATTTTGAGTTTTTTGGTCCGGCTGAAAGCTTGAACGATGGGCAAGGCGAGCAGCAGGAAACAGCCGATACCGTTTAATTAGAAGGAGGCTTTCTTCCCTGCGCTCTCGGTGGCCTTTGCGCGCAGCAGCCGATTGACTGTTTCGCGGCGCAGCCCGATCAGCTGTCCAATTTCATCCTGCGTCAGCACATCGCAAAGGGTAGCTGGTGAAATATACTGGTCGAACCATTGCTCCAGCTTGCGGAGCTTATCAATCGGTGCGGCCTGCGTCAATTGATCGATGCGCTGCTGCATCATGCGCAGCTTGTTTTGCAGCAGCAGCGCAATATCGCGGCATTTTTCCGGCTCGCTCTCCAGCGTTTGGTACCATTCTCGGGGCGGCAACACCTCAATATTGCAGGTGACCAGCGCTACAGCTGTTCCGTGATACGCCTGCTGGGTAATGAGCGAATGATGGGGAATCGTTTCTCCAGCGGTGATAATATTCATTAGAATGGGATTGCCATCCTCATGCAGGCGAATAATTTTGAGCATCCCGCTTTTAATGTGGTAGAGCGGTCCTAGCTCTCCTTGACGGAACAGTGTTTCTCCTTTATGAAGCAGCATAACGAGCATCTTCCTTCCTAGTATTTCTTATATATAAATGATAACGGCATTTCATAGAAGGGATCAATCAGTGCCAGGCTGATTGGTCTTTTTTTTGCAATATACACATGCATAAGCTATTCTTTAGTGACCTATCTCACAGTGGTTTGGCACATTATACTGGTACATTGAAATAAATGAGAACAGCTTTTGAAAGGACGACCTTCTAATGAACATACACAAGGAGAAGAACGATAGCAAGCATCAGAGAAAAGCAGTGACGCTAGGCGATGCGCAACAGGCCTTGCTCGATCGGGTCCATCAGGCCGGTACGGTCAAAATAGCACTGGCCGATGCAGCAGGCTATGGCTTGGCCGAGAGTATTCACGCACGAGAAGCGATTCCGCATTTTCGCCGCTCCGGCATGGATGGCTACGCCATCAGAACGGCGGATTTGCAGCAGCTACCTGTTATGCTGGAAGTTATTGAACAGCTGCCAAGCGGAACTGTGCCGACAAAAGTGATTGTGCCTGGCACAGCGGCACGAATTATGACCGGCGGGATGGTGCCGGATGGTGCCGATGCCGTCATTATGCTGGAAATGACGGAGGAGGCCGAAAAGGCTGGTCAGCCTTATGTCATGCTGCGCAAGGCGGTACCCGCTGGAGCGAACATATCGCCAATCGGCCAAGAAGCACTTGCTGGTGAGCTAATGCTGGAGGCGGGCGAACGGATCGGGCCGGGGCAGATGGCTCTGCTGAGCGCACTCGGCTGCGCGGAGGTTCGTGTGCACCGCAAGCCGCTCGTTGCGATCGTTTCAACCGGGAGCGAGCTGTTGTCCATTAATGAGCCGCTGGAAGGCGCCAAGATCAGAAACAGCAATATTTATATGCTGGCGGCCCAAGTGCGGGCATGCGGCGCTGAACCGCTTTTCGTGGAGCACATTGCTGATGATTATGCGAACGCTGAAAGCATGCTGTACAAGCTGCTCGCAAGCGACGTGGATATCGTGATTGCAACGGGAGGCGTATCTGTCGGGGATTATGATATTATCGCTAATTTTTTCCAGCAGTGGGAAGGGGAAACGCTGTTTAATAAAATCGCGATGCGCCCAGGCAGTCCAACGAGCGCAGGCATATGGAGGAATAAACTGTTTTTTGGATTGTCCGGCAATCCAGCAGCATGCTTTATCGGCTGTGAATTATTGGTGCGTCCCGTATTGCTCGCCATGCAGGGGGAGCACAAGTCAGTTGATATTCAGGGGCATGATGCTTTTCTTGCAGCCGATTATAACAAGGTTAATGCCTATCCCCGCTATGTACGGGGCATTCGATATTTCAATAACGGACTGGTGTACGTTAAGCAAGAGGGTGTGGATATGTCGAGCGCGCTGGTTACGTTAAAGGATGCAAACTGCCTAATCGTCATTCCGCCTACGAAGACAGGCATCAAGGCGGGGACGCTTGTTACGGTCATTCCTCTTGCCGCTTCTACTTTATAAGATTGGGCAGTCCTGCACTGTACAAATTTGTCCTGTAGCGTATGCCATGAAAAAGCGCCGCCCGTTCACCTCCCGAGCTATATTCGGAAGGGAAGAGAGGCGGCGTTGTGCGGCACAGCATAATTAGTAGTTGATGCGCACGGGATTATTGCGCAGCCGCCACATTCGGCCATCCTAGGCGTCTAAATCAAGAGTCTGCTGCCGAGACGGCAGCGGCAGTGCTAACGCGGTCAACAGCGTCCTCCTTCATACGTTTGCGCGTATTCCAGTCAAAACGCCGCGCATTGCTCCAAAAATTATATTCTCCTGTATAGTACCCCTGTTCATCTACCTCGAGCTTTTTGCGGGCAATCATTTTGACATAACCAATGACGCGGCTGAAGGTGGCGATATCGTCGCTGCCGCATACAGGACAGGCGTGAATGTTTTTTCCATCCTCAGCGACGATTTGCTGGCTGCAAGTAAGACAGCTTGTCAGAGTCGGCGTGAGCGTAATATATTGAATCGGCTTCTCGAAAATTTTCTTTAAATAATCGGCGAGCCTCTCCGGAGCAAGCTTCGTTTCAAGGAAATGATGCAAAATGCTGCCAGAGGTCGCATAAGCCTGAAATTCAGCGCTGTTCTCCACCTGGCGAAGAAAATCATCTTCGCTGAACGGCAGCATGCAGCCCGAGGTTAAATAAACGTTATCCCCTGTACCCTGTACGAAAATACTGCGATCATGGTTTTTCGCCCATTTAACATCATGACGGGCCAGCTTGATCGCGGCATTTTCACCCGGTGCATATTCGATGCCGCAGGCAACCTGATCGCGGATGATAAATTCATTGATCGTCTCTGTCATGAACTGCATGATTCGGTGGGCGAGCTGCTTGCCTGCCTCATTGTTCATCCCGCCCTCATAGCCGATATTGATTAGCCCCTCATGCATGCCAGTAACGGCAAACACATTAAAATAATTGGACAAATCACGGTTTAAGGCGAAAAAGGTCGGATACAGCTCTTTGTTTTGCTCAATCCACTTGCGCTTGGCCATATGGCCTTCCTGCATAATGTTCAGCAGCTCCTTGATTTTCGCAAGCAGCGTATCTTCATGTCCACCGTATTCCATTAGGACGCGGTTCATGTTTAAATTAAGAACTTGTACGGCACCGGTAGAACCAGTGGAGCTGCCAAAAATCCCGCTTCCGAGACGTGACAATATCGTTAAGTCTATTTGCAGTCGGCAGCACAAGCTGCGGCTGACCTCGGGATCACGCGGTTTAATATAAGGGTTCAGACGGCGATAATGCTCGCTCTCGAACGGCTTGCTGCGGAAGTTTTCGAAATAAACGCCGCCCCATTGGTACATGCCATCCAGCAGCTCTAGAAACAACGGATTGCTATAGTCAAAAAAATCGTCAATCGGTACTGTCAAAAGCGGAAAGGTGAACGGGATGCCATTGCCTGTACCTTGCTTCATCACCGCAATAACCGCCTCGTTAATCCGGTCAAAGTAGGCGGATGGAATTTCCTTGTAGCGCATGTCCAGCGGCGAGCCGCCAATGACGACAAAATCATCCTTGATTTCATCAGAAGGCTTGCCAAATTCTAGCGTAATGTTAGTGAAGGCAGATTGCGAACCACCGCGCAGCGGCATATTCATTTCCCAGATCAAGCTTTGGAACAGCTGCTCAAGCTCCTCGGCGGTGAAGATATGGCCTCTGACAGTCTCCTCATAATAGAGATAGGAGGCGGATACCGTCGTCATCTGCGAAAGCATGACAGCGCCGGATACCTGCTGCGACATCAGTACGACGAGATTGCTAAAATGCCGCAGCAGCGTTTCGAGCTTTTTTGTCGGCTGCGAGGACATCATATTTTTCGCCAGTGTTGGGATGCCGTTCGCCGCAATATCCTTGCAGCCTACACTTAGGCAATAAGGGCTAAGCTGCTTGTCGTGAATGTACACAACGCCATCCCAATAGAGCTCGGTAAGCGCGGGCGGCAAAATATGCTCCAGCAAATACTCCTCCTCGGCAAAATTATTCAAATTATGGCGCAGCAGCGGCAGCGAGTAGACAAAGTTGCTGTTTTCTCTTTTCAAGTAGTCGGCTTGCTTCGTCTCGGACCCGGAAGTAAACGTGCGGATAATATCGGTAGATTGGCTAAACATCATCGGCCTCCGTTCTATTTTTGCGGTGGATGGTAGGGATTCAGGGAATAAGGTACAATACTGTCATACTTGTCTTTCAACTGCTCAATATAGGAGGCAATCTGGACGAAAAACTCCTCGCTCAGCAGCGGGTAACGAACCGTCCTTACTTGGCTCAGCCTGCTGTTGTGGCGAATGACGAGATCGACGGAGTCGAGGATGTCCTGACAGAAGCGGACGGAAGGCTGGGCGCCGATAATCGCCTTGAACACCTCGGCATCCTCCGCTGGGTCGAGCAGGTGAAAGGGCAGCTTCATATCGATATGAACGCCGTCGATCAGCGCCAGTTCCAGCAGATGCTTCAGTTTGCCAGGGAATGTGCCATTCGTCATAACAATGATTTTCCCTCTGAAAATAAGGCGTACACGCCGCAGGAAGCTTTCCAGCTCAGCCGCGCTGCTGATTAAAAATTCGCCCCCGCTGAACAGCACGGCGTCGAACAGCCCATCGCTGCCGCTCAGCCGCTCAAGCGTCTGCTCTGGGGTTAACAGCAAATGCGGAATCGGCTTCTGCGCGATTAATTCCGCATCATTATGGCAGCCGTAGCAGCGCATATTACAGCCGTTCCAGGCGTGAATCAGCAGGGAGAGATGCCCGGGCAAATCTGTAAAGGTACGGATGAACCGGGGGTAGAAGGTCAGCATCATATTCTCCTTCCCACTGAAATAACTACATTTAGTTTCAGAAGTTAATGATAATACAACATGTGGTAGTCGTGAAGTGATAGGGATCACAGCAGCGTGAGAAAAAGAAGGAGAGGGACCATTGCAAACTTCCATTATTCAAATTGTCGGCTTTAAAAACACCGGAAAAACGACGCTGACCGCAGCGCTGGTCAAGCAGCTCGCCGAAGCCGGCTGCCGCGTCGGCACGGTTAAGCATGACGGACATGATTTTGACATTGATCATCCGGGTACCGATACATGGCAGCATCGCGAGGCGGGTGCGCATAAAATCGCCATCACCTCGCCGCATCGCACGGCGATTATGGAGCAGCGGCCGACGCCGCTGAAGGAGCTGCTTCAGCAGTTTGGCGACATGGACTGGGTCATTGTCGAGGGCTTTAAACAAGAGTGCTATCCGAAGATCGTCTTGATCCGCAAGGAGGAGGATGAGGCGCTCGTTAAGCAATTAGAGCAGGTCGTTGCGGTTGCATCATGGTATCCGGTGAGTTTTGGTGGGCTCCCGGTATTCGATGTGCAGGATAGCGCTGGTATGGCAGCTTGGATGCAGGAGGAACGCGGCAAGGGAGCATTCGTGCTGGAGGAACCGACATAAGGTTATAAGCGGGGTAAAGTAAATTAAAGAAACCGCCCGCTAGAGTTGGTATCGCTCCTTGAGACGCGCGTAGTGTTACTAGGAATAGGCAGCAACACGAATAGGAGTAGGAATAGGAATAGGAATAGGCAAGCCGCGATGAGGATCATCGGCAGCTTGCTTATTTAGAAGGCTGTTTTCTGAAATATTGTTGCTAAATAAAAAACAATTATAGTCATTATAGCCTCGCAATAGATTCACTTAGAAAGGTATGATAGACATTAGTACAGTTTATAGAGGGAGATTTATTATGAACACAAATGCTCGTTCCGATTCCAAAGAAAACATTTTTACGATTGAATGTAAGGATGTCATTCTACGAGAATTTTTAGTTACGGATTTAGATGATTTTCATTCACTCACCTGGCAACCTGAAATACATGAATTTTTGCCAGGCTGGAACGTATCGAAAGAGCAAAGGGAAGATTGGTTTATCAACTATGAAGTTCCAGAAAACAAACAGTTTTTGAATGCTGTATCCAAAAGTGAAGACATTGGTGAACTCCGTCTGCGATTAGGAATTATATTGAAAGAGACAGGAGAATTTATCGGTTGGTGTTGTTCAGGAATTAAAGATGAATTGCCACCGCCAAATCGAGAAATCATGTATGCAATTTCTAAGGAACATAGAGGTAAAGGCTTTACAACCCAAGCGTCACAAGGAGTGATTAATTATTTGTTTGAGAGTACGAACGTTAAGGTGCTTAGTGCTATTGCTCTATTAAATAACGTTCCGTCCAATAAGGTAATACAAAAATGTGGTTTTCACTTTCAGAGTATTATTGAGATGGATAACGAAAAATATAACTATTATAAACTTGATAAAAAGGATTGGGCCGGCAAACGTTAGCTTTGCCGCCAGAGGACGGCGAAAGCCGTTTACGCTCGTACCTAGCAATAACCTAGAAATTCCTTCGCCTCCTCCGACATCATGGCGGGCTGCCATGCAGGCTCCCAGACGACATTCACGTCAACGGAGGTGAAGCCCAGCTCCCCCAGCAGCACATGCCGGACGCCGCCAGCAATCATATCGTGCATCGGGCAGCCTGGCGTCGTCAGCGTCATGATCACGGTAATATGTTCGTCTTCCCAATTCAAGTCGTATACAAGACCGAGATCGACAATATTGACTCCCAGCTCGGGATCATGCACCTTCCGCAGCAATTCCCATACTTGCTCCTTCGTACCCTTGTCCATCCTGCTCCTCTCCTCTCCAAAGTGCTGCTTTTCATCTTGCAAAAACCAAGGCGATTAATGAAATATAACCGAGCGAAAATAAGGAAAAGCCAAGTCCGCCTACAAGCGCCAGAAACGGCAGGCCAAACAGCAGCCCCGCAAACAGCAGCAGCAGGGAAAAAGCAATGCCGGTAAGTCCAAGGTTGACGCCGTTATCGCCCAGTAAAGCCGCCATAGTAGGTATGCCTGGTTTGCCGACCTGCGGACCGTATTTTTGCGTCCACCATAGGAAGGGGACGATTTTGGACAAGTAGCATAAAATCATAAAACTGGCCCAGCCGCCTAAATAAATCCAGCCCGCAGCTGTTGCCAGCTCAGCGGAGCCAAAAGCCTGCGGATAAAACGCCGTATAGATCAGCGCGCCGATGGCAAACAGCGCAATAGCGCGGCAGCTGTTCAACGACCATACGATGCCTGCGCCGGGATGGCGCTTATGCCGATGCTTGCGAATTTGCGCAAGGTGAACATTGTAGGCAAGCAGCGCAAGCACGAGAAAGAGCAGCGCGGTCCATTTTGCCCAGAAGCCCCAGTCAAACAGGAAGGAGGCAGCGCCCATCAGCACGCCAGCATTCCATAAGCCGAGTGTGATATAGGACAGGCGGGCGGGAAAGCTGTGCGCCAAATAAAACATCGGCAGCATTTTATAGCTGAAGCCGGTAATGAGCAGCCCGAACCACCCTAAGGTGCCGAGCCAAATATGGGCACCGAACATGCGCTCATGCAGCCCGCTCCAGGCATTGAGGGCGAAGTTCAGCCCCATCCCCATGCCGGATAGCCCTGTGAGCGCCAAATACAATACAGCGCAAGCGGTGCTGAGCGTGATGGCATTCCACTGCGCGGCGCGCCATAGGGTATAAATGACATTAAAGGCGAACAGCAGCAGACCGATTAGAGCGAGCACGGCAAACCCGGCAATCCAGGCAACTTCGCCTTTAATGAACCCGTAAAGCAGTCCGCACACCCCGGCGGTGAAGCAGCCGTAATGGACGTAAGCGAGCCGTTCGCTAAAAATTTTTGATTGTAAAATAACATGAATGAGCTGATATACAGCGCCCATTGCAATCATCGTTGCCCATCCAAGAATGATGAGATGGATGTTGAACCAGCCTGTGGGCCCGCGAACAGGATCTCCTATCCAGTCGGCAAGCGACAAAAGGGAGGTGAGATGGAACAAGGTAAAACCGGTAATGCCTGTTGCGATAAAGAGAAAAGGGAGACGCAACATAAGCTGAGGCCTCCTAGCTTTTTTGAATGAACACTTGTGCGGTACCATCTTCCTGTTCTTCAATTGTAAAGGCGTAACCAAGCGAGTTAAGCTCCTCAATGAGAAAGACGGGAACTCTATCATTATGAATAATAACTTCATCGCCGATGCCCAGCTTTTCCAGCGCGTTCAGGGTGCGAATCATCGGTTGAGGCGGCTCCAGTCCACGGTTGTCCAGCCGAATGATTTTTTTGCCGGAATGCTCTGAAGAAGCTGGGGAGGCTGCCGCTTCTGTATCTCCTGCCTCGTCCCTTACAGCATCCTCCATCGCTGCATCGGGCTCTGCATCCCATGCCTGCAGGAAGCTCTTGTTTTTTTTGTTGACGAAAGTGACGCTCCAGTGCTCAGGGCCAACCTGCTGAACTTTATTGGCGTAGCCCTTTACTTTCATCAAGCCAAGCAGCGGGGTAGGCTTGAAGGTAGCATGGAGCACGAGCACATCATGGGTTTCCAGCTCCTTCACCTGATCCATAATGAGCTGGAAGGGCTCCAGCATTTGGCGCAAATAAGGCCTGACATCAAGCTCCACAATTCGGGTTTGCTTAGCTAGCATGGCTGCTCTCCTCCTCCGATCGTTAAAGGTAAAGCCTCGCTTCCTCGTACAGCCCCGTCATTCCTCCATATAAAGCATAGAAAAAGGAGTCCGGCGCATCGAGTGAAAAGGAGGTGTATTGCTTGGGGTCCGTATTCAGCATCCGCTCGAAAAGCGATGCGCTGTCGTAAGCATAAAAGCAAAAATACGTATAGTTGAACTGCGGCATTTTTTCCACCATGGTGACGATGTCAAACGCATATTCCGTAATATGGGTCTGGGCATCGCGGATCATGGTCAGCGCATCCTCCAGCTGGACCGCAATTTTAATCGTTTTTTCATTGACGATAGTCACTTTGGCCATCTGCTTGTCTCCTTATCGAAGCTATTCTACAAAGCTTTTTGTTGCTACAGCGCAAGCTTTCCGATTTTGACGCGAAAAAGCTCAGGGCCCTGCTCGATATATTCCCAATCAAACTGATCCTTGTACATCGATTCGAATTGGAAGCGGAGCGGCACGGGATCATGGTCGTTAATGAGCAGCATCGCTTCGGAAGGCTTAAGCTCCTGAAACGTTTGAAAAATAACTTTGTGCTTTAATTGCGGCGGATACTCCGTAGCGTTGACAGTTGCAGTGAAAGCTTGCATAAAACATTCCTCCTCGAAAAGATTGGTTTTGGCTATGTCTAAAGCATAATCGAAAGCGAGAGGCGGCTTTGTGACGGGAATCACATTGTGCGGGGTAAAGGGTATGCGAGCAGGCGATATGCTGCGGGTGACGGCTGTCACAGCCATCCTGCCTAGTTTGCTGTAGACTCGCGGTATAACGAAAGGAAAGGCCGCGCTGATTGAACGCGGCCAAGCGGGAGGGGAATATGGAGCAGCAAATGGAGCATAAAAAAGAGCTTGAACAGCAGGTGGACATTCGGGTGCTGCCAATGGGCAGCGATTTAGTCTTTCTCATCACCGGGGGAGCGGCCCATATTGGCGCGTCAGCTACCGCGTATTGGACAGCATGGGGCGCTCATTTAGCTGCTCCCAAATGCGAAACCATCACACTGCCAGGACACCAAGAAGGAGAGCTGGCAGCGGAACTGGCGATGCTGGCGGCAAGCACCCTCGGCGTAACTGCTACTGTGGTCGTGGGCATACATCTGGAGCAGCCGACTCGCAGCGAAATAACGAACATTGTCAATCGAACGAGAGAGGGCATGAAGCAGAAAATTGCGCTTCTGCGCTAATGCTTCATCGCCGGCTCATGCGTATCCTTGCCGTCTTTTGTTACGCGTAATATCGCGGTGGCGCCCTTGGAGGCATCATTAAACTGATGCGTCACAATCGGGTAGTCGCCTTCCTCGGTAACAGTCACCTCGACCACAGCACCGCCGCTTGCCGGAAGCAAATAGGTTTGCAGGCCGTACAGCACATTTCGCGGATTGCCGTCCATATAAACCCGGTCCAGTAGGGTGCCTACAATATGAAACGAGCTGACCTCGTTCGGACCGGCGTTATTGACATAAAACCGCACCCGATCTCCGACTTTGGCAAGGAAAGGCTGTTCTTTCAGCCCAAAATCATTGCCATTAAACACGACATAGATAGGCTCATCATTTAAAAAAGCTTGATAGTCATGCTCCGTATACCACTCGCTTTGCACAATCGTGTATTCCCGGTCAATGTCTGCATCGCTAGGATAACCATTCGCAGGCGCTACAATAATCATGCCGTACATGCCGTTTGCGATATGGGCGAGTGCCGGACTTGTCCCGCAATGATACATAAACACGCCCGGCGACTCCGCTTTATAACTAAAGTGACCTTCTTCATTCGGCATCACATCGATGAATTTTTTGCTTGGCGCAGCATGAACGGCGTGAAAATCCATCGAATGGGGCACGTTCGGGTCCATATTTTTCAGCGTAAAATCAATCGTGTCGCCTTCGTTCACATGCAGCACAGGTCCGGGTACCGTCCCATTGAACGTCCACGCATTGTAAAAGACGCCTTTGGAAATTTCTACATCGGTTACCTGAGCAGTCATTTCAATCTTAACCGTGCTTCCCTCCCGGTGAATAATCGGTGCTATAGGCGGCTGATTCAACGTTTCCGCAGCTTCCGCAATAGCGGCCGCATCATTATCCTCCGCAGGGATGTATGCGCAGAAAAGAGCGATTGCCCCCAAAATTGCGATCACAATCATCATATGCCTCACATTCAGCATGGTCATCCTTCCTTTCAATCCAGTAGATGCCTAAAGTGATATCGTATACCTCAACAATAAAGTAAGGTGCCGCTTGCGAATGTGACGGGACGCACAGTTGCGCTCCAGAATGTTTTCTAAAATAAGGACAGTTTCTATTTTGCTAAGGAAAGGAGGGAGAAATATGAGCATGACAGTAAACAAACAGGAGCGCGATTACAAGGTTAATCCATTTATCGTCATTTGGGAGGTGACCCGCGCCTGTGCCCTCAAATGTCTGCATTGCCGAGCGGAGGCGCAGTACAAGGCAGAGCCTCATCAGCTAACACTTGCTGAAGGCAAGCGGCTGATTGATGAGATTGCGGCGATGGATCGGCCGTTATTTGTTTTTACAGGCGGTGATCCGCTTATGCGGCAGGACTTGTTTGAGCTTGCTAAATATGCATCCGAGGAGCAGGGACTGCCGGTTTCGATGACACCTAGCGCCACACCGAAGGTTACTTATGAGGCGATTTGCAAGGCAAAGGAAGCGGGCTTGTCGCGTTGGGCGTTCAGTCTGGATGGTTCGACAGCGGACATTCATGATCATTTTCGCGGAACGCGAGGCTCGTTTGCCCAGACGATGAAAGGAATCGCATATTTGCAGGAGCAGCAAATTCCACTGCAGGTGAACACAACCGTGTCGCGCTACAATGTGGACGATTTGCCTGCAATCGCCGAGAAGGTGAAGGAATTGGGCGTCGTCTTGTGGAGCGTGTTTTTTCTCGTCCCGACGGGCCGGGGAATGGAGGCAGATATGATTTCGCCGGAGCAGCATGAGGCAGTAATGATGTGGCTGTGCCAAATTCAGCGAATGATGCCGTACGGAGTGAAAGCGACGGAAGCACCGCATTATCGCAGAGTTTTTATGCAGCAGCAAAAGCGGGAGCAATTGGAGAGGCGAAAATATGCGGGTGAGGAAATAGCGGGACGCATAGATACAGGCGGGGGTATGGGCAAACATGCCGACATGCTGGGACGTGCGCCCAAAGGCGTCAATGATGGGGACGGCTTTGTTTTTATTAGCCACACGGGGGATGTTTATCCAAGCGGTTTTCTGCCGATTGCATGCGGCAATGTACGCGAGCGGCCGCTCGCAGACATTTATCGGCATTCCCCCATCATGCAGCAGCTGCGGGATAAATCTCTGTTAAAGGGGAAATGCGGAATCTGTCGCTTCAAGCACATATGCGGCGGTTCAAGGGCGAGGGCCTATGCCCTCACTGGCGATTATTTGGAGAGTGATCCTTATTGTGCTTATATACCGAGTTTAAATTAAATAGGTAAAGGCGGGGAGTTCATGCCTTATAAAAAGCTATGGGCGGCATTGGCGCTCGTATTTGTTCTATCCTTTGGCGTATTGCTCTATTACGGCGGAGAAATTATTCAGGAGAAGCCGCCGATCCCAGAGCGAGTGGTCACGGAGCAGGGAGATGTGATTTTTACTAAAGCCGATATTATGGAGGGTCAGCAGGTGTGGCAGCGAATGGGCGGTCAGGAGCTGGGCAGCATCTGGGGCCATGGCTCCTATGTCGCGCCGGATTGGACGGCTGACTATTTGCATCGGCAGCTTGTATTTATGAATGATTATAACGCACAGCAAAAATACCAGCTGCCTTATAAACAGCTGACTGAGGAGCAGCAGGCGGAGCTTAAAGCCACGCTCAAGCGTGAAATCCGCAACAATACGTATGACGCACAGACGGGTGACCTTATCATTACAACGCTACGGGCATTGACGGCTTCTGAGCTGGGTGACTATTATGCAGCTGTATTCGGAGATGCGCCTGAATGGGCCGTATATCGCGAGCAAATCGCGCTGCCCGCCAATACGATAAGCTCAGCGGCGGACCGCGAGAAGCTAAACGCCTTTTTTTGGTGGGCGACTTGGTCGACCTCGACGAATCGATTAGGCTCGGATATTACGTATACGAATAACTGGCCGGGCGAGCCGCTCATTGACAATGAACCGACAAGCGTTTCGCTGCTCTGGTCCATTGTGAGCGTCGTTTTGCTGCTTGCGGGAGTAGGAGCGCTTGCTTGGTATTACGCCGTACAGCGGAGCAAGGAGCAGGATGAGAGCGGACATATACCGGAGCAAGATCCGCTCCTGCAAGTAAAAGCGACGCCTTCCATGCGTGCGACGATGAAATATTTCTGGATTGTGACGGCGCTGATCGCCGTGCAGGTAGGTCTCGGAGCGATTACGGCCCATTACGCGGTAGAGGGCAATGGCTTTTACGGCATTCCGCTTGCGGAATGGTTCCCTTATAGCGTCACGCGAACCTGGCATCAGCAGCTTGCGGTATTTTGGATTGCGACCGCATGGCTCGCAACGGGTCTATACATCGGACCAGCGATTTCAGGGCATGAGCCCAAATACCAGCGTTTAGGGGTGAACGTGCTGTTCTGCTGCCTGCTGCTGATCGTTGCCGGTTCAATGGCGGGCGAATGGCTTGCGGTCAAAGGCTACATTACAAGTGCGACGCATAATTTTTATTTTGGACATCAGGGCTATGAATATGTCGATTTAGGCCGGGCTTGGCAAATTTTTCTGACGGTCGGCTTATTTATCTGGTTTTTCCTCATGGCGCGGGCAATTTGGCCGGCTCTGAAGAAAAAGGGGGAGAGCCGCCATCTGCTGACGCTGTTTCTGATTGCTTCGGTTGCGATTCCGACATTCTACATTCCGGGCTTAATGTGGGGGCCTCAGGCACATTTGACCATTGTGACCTACTGGCGCTGGTGGGTCGTTCATTTATGGGTGGAAGGTTTTTTCGAGGTATTCGCTGCTGTTGTTATCGCATTTCTGTTTTCTCGCATGGGGCTTATACGCACGGCAACCGCGACTGCAACGGTGCTGTTCTCAACCGTTATTTTTCTTGCTGGCGGCATTATTGGCACGTTTCATCATCTATATTTTGCCGGGACGCCGATTGGGGTGCTCGCTTTCGGTGCATCGTTCAGTGCGCTTGAGGTCGTGCCGCTGCTATTGATTGGGTTTGAAGCTTATGAAAATTTGCGTCATGGCCGGGCAAAGCCGTGGGTAAAACGCTACAAATGGCCGATCTTTTTCTTCGTCGCCGTATCCTTTTGGAATTTGGTCGGAGCAGGTCTCTTTGGCTTCCTGATCAATCCGCCAATTGCACTTTATTATATGCAGGGGCTGAATACGACGGCGCTTCATGCGCATACCGCGCTGTTCGGCGTTTATGGCATGCTCGGAATCGGGCTTATGCTGTTCTGTCTGCGCGGGCTCACCGGAGAGAAGGAATGGCGGACGAAGCTGCTGAAATTTTCCTTCTGGTCGTTTAATATTGGCTTGATGACGATGGGGCTGGCAAGCCTGCTGCCCGTAGGCATACTCCAAACGCTGGCGAGCATGGAGCATGGGATGTGGTATGCGCGCTCTGCCGAATTCCTTCATACCCGCACAATGCAAAATCTTGTCTGGCTGCGGGCTGTCGGCGATACGATTTTCGCTCTAGGTGTAGTAGGGATTGTTATTTTTGTTATCGGTTTGGCGACAGGACGATCCTATAAATCGGACGTTAGCTAATCATATACGCTTGCTGGAAGTCTGCATGCTGTAGGGCTGTCAAGCGGCGGGCGAATCGCTGCTTGACAGCCCATCTTAGACGAAGGAGGGGGAAGGCTTGCCCAAAAGCTGGATTCATCTAACGCTTGGTTATTTCCTCGTAACGGCGGTAACTGGCCTGCTGATGCGCAGTATGGCATTTGTCACGCTGCCGGGGCTGCGATACGATTATTTGCTGCATGCCCATTCCCATTTGGCACTGCTCGGCTGGGGATATATGGCGCTGTTTATATTGTTTCTCGCTGTCTTTTTCAACTCAGCCAGTGGCAGGGTAGAGGGCGTCTTCAAGGAACAGAAAATCCGCGTGATGCTGGTGACAACACAGCTGACCCTAGCCGGAATGTTTTTGGCGTTCTGTATCCAAGGCTATGCCGCCGTATCGATTAGCTTCTCGACGCTGCAAATTTTGCTTTCCTACTGGTTTGCTGGATGGGCGTGGAGAAGCTTAGTGGCAATGGCAAGAGAAGGAACAAAACCGGAACGAGAAAAAGGCCCACATCCAAGCACGAGTCAGCCGCTCTCCTTTCTGTTCGTCAAAGGCAGTCTGCTATGTCTCGTCATTTCCTCGCTTGGTCCTTGGGGGCTTGCCCTGCTGAGTGCCAATGGATGGAAGGGCAGTCCGCTATATGAAGCAGCGATTTATTTTTATTTGCATTTTCAATATAACGGCTGGTTTACGCTCGGCTTGCTCGCGGTGCTGCTGCGGCTGATGGAACAGCGGCAAATCGCCTATTCTGTGAAAATAGTCAAGCTGCTGTTTTGGATGTACGCGCTGGCAATGCCGCCTGCATTTCTACTATCGGTGCTCTGGCTGAAAATAGGGCTGGCCGCCCAGCTCGCCGCAGCGCTCGCTGCCGTCATTCAGTGGGCGGCTATGTTGCTATTTTGCGCCGTCCTGCTCAAAGCCCGCTTCGCCTTGTCCGCCGTATTCACAGGCTGGGCGGCACGATTGCTCGTGCTTGCGCTGCTGCTCGCGGCAGTCAAGGCAACGCTTGAGCTGGGCCTTATCGTGCCTCAGCTGGCGGAGGCTATTTATCAATCGCGCAGCATCGTCATCGGTTATTTGCATCTGACGCTGCTCGGTTTCGTAAGCTGCCTGTGCCTAGCGCTTTTCCTCCAGCAGGGCTGGCTGAATGGTAAGGGGAGGACGGTGCATATCGGTTATATGAGCTTTATTGCTGGTTTTTTGCTGAACGAGCTGACGTTATTTTTACAAGGCTTATTCGATTGGACAGGTCGCGGGGCGCTTGTATTTGTACAGGAAGCCGTCTGGGCCGCAAGCCTGATAATGGTGACGGGCATCGCCTTATTCTGGGGAAAAAGAAAGGCCGCGCAAGTGCAAGGCTAACCGCCTTCACTTGTGCGACCAGGTTTTTAATGCTTCATAGTCATGAATCAGGTAGCCGCTCCGTTGAGGCTCCAAAATCCCTTCCTTACGCAGCTGATTAATGAGCCGGTTGACCGTTTCCCTCGTCGTGCCAATCGTATTGGCAAACTCCTGATTGGTCATCGGCACCTCCACATGGACGCTGCCGCCTTGCTCCGTTCCATAATTTTCTGCAAGCTTGAGCAAGAAGGAGACGCCGCGGTCCTGCACATCCTGTCCTGTGAGCTCCTGCAATTTTTCCTGCAGCTCCATTATTTTACCGCTCAATACGCGCATTACCTTAATGGCGATCGCCGGCGTATTCATCATGAGCTGCTCGAACGCATGAATAGGAATGGCCAGCAGCTGCGTCTCCATAATCGCCTCTGCCGTTGCCGGATACGGGTGCTGGTTGAAAAAGCCCGTATGAGGAAACATATCCCCTGTTTTGAGGAAGGACATAATATGCTCATTGCCGTTTTCATCGGTTTTATAGGTTTTAATCAGCCCGTTCTGGACGAAAAACACGGCCTCTTTATGGCTGCCCTCCGTAAAAATAGCGGTCCGCTTGCGGTATGACCGAGGAATGACAATAGCCCATATCCGGGCCAGTTCATCCGGCGTCAAATCGCGAAATAAAGAAATTTGGCGTAAAAGCTCCATCTGCTGCATCTCCGTACACCTCCGTTTTTTTCATTATAACTCAGACGATTTAGGCGTTATGTGACGCTAGTCACAGGTTTAGTCTATCTCTTCAATCATGTACCGCCTATTTCCCGTTCGTATGACCCATATCACATCCGCTCTGTTTCTGGCGTGGTATCGTAATCTGTACAGATGAAGGGGGATGGCAGAATTGGGAGAGGCACCTAAGCAAATCATCATCATTGGGGGCGGCATAACAGGTCTGAGCGCCGCCTTCTACATGAGAAAGCTGCTGGATGGGCAGCAAATATCGGCAGAAATAACCCTTATAGAAAAAAGCAGCAGCCTTGGCGGGAAAATAAAAACGCTGCGCCGGGATGGCTTCCTCATCGAGCAGGGGCCGGATTCGTTCATGGCACGCAAGCAGCCCATACTGGATTTGACAAGGGAGCTTGGTCTTGAGCCGGAGCTCGTAGCGGCGAATCCGAAAGCGAAGGCGAACTATATTTTGCATAAGGGCAGGCTGCATCAAATGCCTATGGGCCTGATGCTCGGCATTCCGACGGAAGTGACTCCGTTTATGAAGACGGGGCTGTTGTCGCCGCTGGGCAAGCTGCGTGCAGCCTTTGATTTATGGCTGCCGAAGCGGGAGGAGGCAGGGGATGAGTCTTTAGGTGCCTTCATTGAGCGGCGGCTTGGCCGTGAGGTGCTGGAGCAGGTTACGGAGCCGCTGCTGGCGGGCATTTATGCTGGAGATGCCAAAGCGCTCAGCCTGCAAGCGACCTTCCCGCAATTTCGGCAGCTGGAGCAGCGGCATCGCAGCTTGATTTTGGGCATGCTCGCCAGCAAGCGGCAGGCACGTGAAATGCCGAAGGAGCTGCCGGAAATAGCCCGCCGCAGCCTGTTTCTCACGTTTAAAGGCGGGCTTGGAAGCCTGATCGAGCGTTTGGACGAGCAGCTTTGCTCCATCCGCCGGCTGACTGGACAAGCGGTCAAGGAAGTGACGAGGGAAGGGCGGCGCTATCAGGTTCGGCTTGAGCACGGAGAGGAGCTGCAGGCGGATGGCGTTATTATGGCGCTGCCGGCTTACGAGACCGCCGTTTTACTGGAAGGAAGCGCAGGAATGCAAGTTCAGGCGCAAAGATCAATACAGGCACTGCGCGACATTCCCTATGTATCGGTTGCCAATATCGCGCTAGCCTTCAAGCCGCAGGACATTAAGCTTCCGCTGAATGGCTCCGGATTTGTGGTGCCGCGAAGCGAGGGCCGAATGATAACCGCATGCACCTGGACGTCGTCGAAATGGCTGCATACGGCGCCGAATGGTCATATTCTATTGCGGGCTTATATCGGACATGCGGGGGCGCAAGCCTGGGCGAAGCTTACGGATCGCGAGCTGCTGGATGCTGTTCGCCAAGATTTGCAGGCGATAATGGGCATTGCAGCTGAGCCGCTTTTTACGGAGCTGACCAGGTGGGGACGGTCGATGCCGCAGTATCCAGTGGGGCATCTGGAGCAGTTGGCGAAGCTGCGTGAGGGGCTTGCGGCTAGCCATCCCGGCATATTGTTGTGCGGCTCCGGCTATGAGGGAGTCGGTCTGCCGGATTGTATCGGGCAGGGAAGGCGAGCGGCTGAAGCGCTGCTGCTATTTTTCAAGCAGTGATCCTCATCACAAACATGCTAGCTGGCCTGCGCTATACTAACAGCAGCTCAAGCTTCATCAATTTAAAAGGCCGGAGCTGCAACATTATTTTATGGAGGTGCGACAAATGACCATATTTAACGGTACAGAGAAAATTGGTGAAATTGTGACGCGTTATCCGGGGGCAAGCAACCTGTTTCGAGCCTATAACATTGATTTTTGCTGCGGGGGCAATCGCTCGCTGCATACGGTGCTGCGGCAACAGGGAACGGATGAAGCTTTGTTTTTAAGCGCGCTCAATGAAAATTTTGCCGAGGCCAGCAAGCATAAGGGAGAGGATATCGACTGGAGCAGCAGACCTTTTACGGAGCTGATTGAGCATGTGATTCAGACGCATCATGTGTATGTCCAGCAGGAGCTTCCGCTGCTTAGCGAGTTTACGACGAAAATATTGCGGGTGCATGGGCATAAGCAGGCTGATGTGCTGCCCCGGCTGCATAGATTATTCCACGAAATGAAGCTGGAGCTGGAGCAGCATTTAATCGACGAGGAGGAGCAAATCTTTCCACTCATCCGCCAGTATGAGCAGGAGCCATCCCCCGAGCTGCACCAGAAGCTGACAGCGGCGATAACGGAGCTTGAGTCCGAGCACAGCCAGGTAGGTGATCTGCTCAAGGAAATACGTGCGGTTACGCATCATTTCGAGCTTCCGGAAGGGGCATGCCGTACGTATACGTTAACCTTTCAAAAGCTGGAGGAACTAGAAACCGATCTATTTCAGCACATTCATTTGGAAAATAATATTTTGTTCCCGCGCGTTCTTCAGAGCGCATAGCTTCATTTAAGATAGAACAAATAATATAAAGAAAATAAATAATACAGAAAAAAAGCCTTCCTACAGGTTGAACCATTGCAGGAAGGCTTAATTAAATGCGGCAAACCTCCTTCGGACATTGCTCGCAATTGCAAATCGATTTCAGATGCTCGATGTCTTTCAGCACGATATAGCCGTGATCGAATGACAATACCTCTTGTTTTTTTAGCTCGCCGAGCATGCGGTTGACGCTTTCCCTAGCAGCGCCGATATAGTCGGAAAGCTCGGTATTCGTTATTTTCTCAGAAATGAGCACGCCCTCCTCCGTTTGCGTCCCGAAAGAGTTTGCCAGCCGAATAAGCGTCGAGGCCAAAGCTCCCTGCTTCCCATAAATGACGAGGTCGCGGAATTTAGTCTGAGTCAAACGATGCATAAGCCCCATCCACTTCATAAATTCAATCGCCAAATCGCCATGCTGCCACAATAAAATTTCCAAATCGCTTTTTTGAATAACGCCGATGGTGCAGTCCAGCACGGCCTTTGCGCTTGAGCTGTGGCAAGTAGGCTTGAAAGGATCGAACTGGCCCAGAATATCACCTGTTTGATATTGCGAGAAGACAAATTCCTTGCCATCGGTATTGTGTTTAATCAGCTTAACGCGGCCTTCCATTATGTAATAGAGCTTGTCGTCGGCATCGCCCTCCCAGAAAATATGGCTGCCGGCCGGAATATGATGGGTATACATAATTTCATTGAGTTTCTCAAAGCTGGTCTCTGAAAAACAAAATGTATTGTATACGTTTTGTGTGTAAGGTCTCGCTACTGTCATTGGTTTCATCCCCAATTACCGCCTTTGCTGCTAGTATAGCGGGACTATCCGCTTGAAATAACTTACTCCCAATGTAACAGAAGTCCATCATCGTCAGAGTGACTAAAATCACACTTTGGCCATAAAAATTGTAAATAAAGCCTAAGAGAGTGATATTTGTAACAGTATCGCCTTATAAAACCTTCTATAATGTAGCCAGAAAAGGGTGTCCACTACAGAACGGAGGGACATATATGCTGACGGGAGCCATATTAGCCGGCGGGCAAAGCCGCAGAATGGGCGGTCGCCATAAAGGTCTGCTTCCTTTTGTAAACGAAAGCATTGTCGAGCGGCAGATCCGCACGATGAAGCAGCTTTGCGCTGAAGTCATTTTAGTAACGAATGACCCGCGAAGTTATTTGCCGATTCTGGGGAGCAGCATTCGCATCATTACAGACTATATTCCAGGCAAAGGGCCGCTGAGCGGCATGCATGCCGCCTTAACTCTAGCGACACATTCGGACATTTGGGTCGTGGGCTGCGACATGCCGCTTATTTCAAGCACGGTTGCCGAGCAGCTGTGGAGGGTGAAGCGGGAGCGTCGCTCTGCGGCGGCAATTCCATCTGTGGCTGGCAAGCTGCATCCGCTGCATGGCGTCTATGACAAGCGCAGTGCTGGCGAAATTGAGAAGCTGCTCGATATAAAAGAATACCGAGTGATGACTTTTCTGAACCGGATTTGCTATAACGGAGTAGATTTGCAGCAGCTCGAAGCACCGACCGAGCAGCTTAGCTGCGTGACGAATGTGAACACGCCTGAGGAATACGAGCGCATCATCAGCTTGTATGACGCAGCCTTGGCCTCTCAAACTTCCAATGCCTAGCTTCAGACAGATGCTTTGAATTCAATTTTCCTTAACGCTGAATAGAGCGGAGGAAAATTGTTTTTTTTTTTGAACAAAAAGTGACGAAGGTTTTAGTGTGATGACAATCACAGCGATACATCCGTCTGCAATGGTTTAATGGGGGCAGAAAACATCGAAGAAGGAGAATTTGCCATGGATCGAGCCTTTGCTTCCAAATTTGCGAAAATGTATTTCATGACCGTAGTAGCGCTGCTGATTCTAGTGTACGTCGGCACCCGATTTTTCACCCATATCGACCTTGCCCTTTATGGCTATATGGTGGGCACGTTCGTTTTCATCGGGGGATTTTTCTACCGATTTATTGCTTGGGCCGAGCGTCCACCGACGAAGCTGATTATGAAGAAGGGGCTTAAGCTGCTGTTTCGCAAAAGCACCCCGCAGACATCGGTTGAGCATCTGGCGACCTATCGTTTCATCTTCAAGCGCGGCGTTTACCGCTGGACACAGCACGTGCTGCTTGGCTGGGGATGTATTTTATCCTGCTGCGTTACGTTTCCGCTGGTGTTCGGTTGGATGTATTTTACGATGGGCGAAAATGGCCTGTACACCGTCGTCGCCTTCGGTATCAATGTGATGCAGGTGAAGGCGGACGGCTGGATCGCCTTTCTATTCTACAACGCGTTGAACATTACCGCCTTTATGGTTATTGCCGGGGTGTGTATGGCGCTGTATCGCCGACTTAACGATATGCAAGCGAAGGCTGAACAGACATTTACCTATGATTTTTTGCCGCTGTTTTTGCTGCTCTTTATTAGCATTACGGGGCTGCTGTTGACAGTCAGCAACATTTTTCTGCATGGCTGGGGCCATCCGGTTATGTCGCTCATCCATCAATGGTCGGTTATTGTTACCCTCATTTATTTGCCTTTTGGCAAGCTTGCGCATATTCCTTTCCGTCCAATGAGCGTACTCGCCAAAAATTATCGCGAAGCTTACGGCGAGCAGCAAATGAAAGCCTGTAAAGTATGCGGCAGCAGCTTCGTATCGACGGAGCAATCCAGCGATGTCATTCAGGTGCTTGCCCAAAACGATATTTCCTTCGAGATGAAGGAAGGCTTCCATCTCGCGGAGCTTTGTCTGCCTTGCAGACGCAAATACCGGATGTCCCGCTTTACTGGCATTCCGACACATGAAATCAAGGTCAAGGAGGCCAACCAGCATGCTAAAGGATAAGTTTCAGCAAAATATTCCCAATAAGCATCATCCGAAGGAAAAGCTGGTCAAAACCCACTGCGCCTACTGCGGCATGCAGTGCGGGATGAATTTGCGGGTCGATACCGACAAAAATACGATTATCGGAGTGGAGCCAAGATACGACTGGCCCGTCACACGCGGCAAAATGTGCCCGAAAGGCGTAACCGCCTATCAGCAGACGAATCATCAGGACCGGCTGCTAAAGCCGCTCATTCGGGATGACGCTTCGAAAAAAGGGACAAAGGAAGGCTTCCGCGAAGCCAGCTGGGACGAAGCTTATGATTTAATTGCCCGCCGCTTCAAGGCGCTGCAATCCGAATATGGCAAGGACACGCTGTCCGTATTCAGCGGTGTCTCGATGACGAATGAAAAATGTTATCTGACCGGTAAATTCGCCCGAGTTGGGCTGCAAACGAGATACATCGATTACAATGGGAGATTTTGTATGGCGAGCGCAGCAGCGGGCTTCCTTCGGAGTTTTGGGATTGATCGAGGCTCAACGCTGCCGTGGACGGATATTCATCAGACGGATTGCTTGTTCATCGCAGGAAGCAATACGGCAGAATGCCATCCAACGTCGATGTTCCGCGTCTGGGAGGTGCAAAATCGCGGTGGCTATCTCATCGTCGTCGATCCAAGGGAGACACCGATTGCCCGAAGGGCGGATGTCCATCTCGATCTCAGACCGGGAACGGATTTGGCGCTTGCTAATTGCATGGTAAATCTGCTCATTCAGAACGGTCATGCGGATCATGAATATATCGCGAATTATACGAGTGGCTTTGAAGAGACGGTAGAGATTGTGAAGATTTTCACACCGGAATACACGAGTGAAATTACCGGGGTAGCTCCGGAGAAGCTGATCCGGGCAGCGGAAATTTTCGGCAAGGCGCCGAATGCGATCGTCATGTTCGCCAGAGGCATTGAGCAGCAAGTTAAAGGCGCAGACAACGTCTCGGCCTACACGAATATGGCCCTTATTTCCGGAAAAATTGGACGGCCCAAATCGGGTGTAGCGACGCTTACGGGACAGGGCAACGGTCAGGGCGGACGCGAGCATGGGCAAAAGTCCGATTTGCTGCCGGGCTATCGCAAGCTGACGAATCCGAAGCATGTGCAGGAGGTATGCGAGGTGTGGGGCATTACGCCGGAGGAAATGCCGCTACCGGGTGTATCGGCCTTTGAAATGTTCGAGCTGATGGAGCAGAAGACGATTCGCGGCTTATATCTGCTATGCTCGAACCCGGCTGTTTCCGCGCCGCATCTCAATTATGTGCGCTCGGTATTGAAGGATTTGGACTTTATGGTTGTCGCCGACTTCTTCCTGTCGGAATCAGCCGAATTCGCCGATGTCGTGCTGCCGTCTGTTACATGGTCGGAGGATGAAGGCACGGTGACGAATTTGGAGGGCCGCATTATTAAAATCAACAAGGCACAGGAACCGCTGGGTGAATCGAAGCCGGATTGGCTCATTCAAGTAGAGCTGGCAGAGCGGCTTGGACGCGGTGACTATTTCCGCCATTTACAGACGGCAAGCCAGGTTGCAGATGAGTTTCGCCTCGCTTCCAAAGGTGGATATGCTGATTATTACGGCGCCACTTGGGACAAAATCGATCGACAGGATGGCGTGTTCTGGCCCTGCAAGGATGAAGCGGATACGGGAACGCCCTATATGTTCGAGGATCACAAATATTTTCACCCCGATGGCCGGGCGAAAATTTGCGCATTGCCTTACCGCCCATCAGCGGAGGAGCCATGCGAGGATTATCCGCTCCGCCTGACGACAGGGCGGGTTGTCTATCATTATTTATCGGGTAATCAGACGCGGCGGATTCCGTTTTTGCGGGATATGTGCCCAGAGCCGTATGTTGAGGTTCATCCTGAGACGGCCCAGCAGTATGGCATTGCGCATGACGAGGTTGTCAAATTGTACACCCGCCGGGGTGAATGCTTATATAAAGTGAAAGTTATTGAAGCGATCCGCAAGGATACCGTATTTGTGCCTTATCACTATGGTCATGAGCAGTCGGTCAATTT
This sequence comes from Paenibacillus sp. R-74696, assembly GCF_055814915.1. NCBI lineage: Bacteria > Bacillati > Bacillota > Bacilli > Caryophanales > Paenibacillaceae > Paenibacillus > Paenibacillus sp. R-74696. Next base: position 26,814 of record NZ_JBPULM010000030.1, on the reverse strand, counting down.
GCTGACGATTGCTGCCCTTGATCCGATGTCGCGAATGCCGGAATTTAAAGTCTGTGCCGCACAAATGACGAAGGTGCCCGCCGCCGGAAAGGAGGCAGCACGATGAAAAAGCTGCTTTACATTGAAATGGACAACTGCATCGGCTGCCGCAGCTGTCTCGCCGCTTGTACGCAATGCGGCGGACACGACGAGCGCAACCGAAACTATGTGTACGACGTCAACCCGCTGGTTGATCGCCAGACAATTCCGCTCATGTGCCTGCACTGTGTCAACCCGGCGTGCGCGAGAAGCTGCCCGGCGCAAGCGATTCAAATTACTGAGGAAGGCGCAGTGCTATCCGCGCTTGTCGAGAAATGCATTGGCTGCCAAAACTGCACGATCGCTTGCCCTTATGGCATTCCTAAATTTGATGAAGAGCAAAATTTGATGTATAAATGTGACCTCTGCTACGACCGAACGAAGGAAGGCATCCCGCCGATGTGCGCTTCCGTCTGTCCGACCAATACGCTGCAATGGATTACAGAAGAAGAGCTAGCGGAGAAGCAGGAGCAGCACCGACTGGGCAAATGGGTTTCCAGCCACCAGCCTTTCGAGCCGCTTGAAGGCGAGACGAATGTAAAGATCAGCCTTCCCGGCATTTTGCAGGGTGTCCAAAAGCTATTTTAAACGATAGGGCTTTACCGGCTTTGGCATTATGATGCGGCTTGGAACGTTAGCTAGTAGAAGGAGGTTCGGATGCAATGGACAATGAAGCAGGAAAAAATAATAAAGTGCCATTTGAAGAGGATAATTACACGCATAACATCCACAAAAATAATGAACGCCAGCTGGACCGCAGGGGCTTTCTGAAAACGATGGTTGGCGCAGCCGGCGTGTTCGCCGTGTCCACGCTGCCTTGGGGCGGCCTTGCTGCGAAGGAACTGATGGGTTTTGGAAAAAGCAGCCATCCGAAGAAAAAAATCGCCGATGTGCGGGCGCTCAAAGTAGGAGAGGCGGTGGAATTCCACTACCCCGGCGACCATGAGTCAGCATTGCTCATTCGGCTAGGCGACAATCAGTATAAGGCTTACCAAAATGCCTGTACCCACTTGAAATGCCCGGTATTTTGGAGCCGCGAGGAGGATCAGCTCGTCTGCCCTTGTCATCATGGTTTTTTCGATCCGCAATCGGGCAAGCCGACAGCAGGGCCGCCACGGAGAGCGCTGCCTGAGATTTTGCTTGAGTTGGATGGCGGAGCGATTTATGCGACAGGGGTGAAGCGGTATGAAACGTAGCTACAGAGGGGTGTTGCTGCTGTGCGCGGTGCTTTTTTTGAATATCGTCTGCACGCAGTACGTCGTTAATCATTATTTTCATGAAAAATATGAGCTTGTTCTCGTTTTTGCCTTGCTGAATGTACTGCTTTTCCCGCTGGCCCTATGGATTTATAAAAAGGAGGTTCGCAGATGAACGGAAATAAAACGCAGTTATCGATTCAGACGGGAAGCCTAATTCTTGGGTTTATGGTTTGGGTTATTCTTTCATCGCTTATTCCGTTTATTAAGGAGGATATCCAGCTGACATCAGGCCAGCTTGCCTGGGTGACGGCGATTCCAGTGCTATTCGGCTCAGTGCTTCGGATACCGGTCGGCTATTGGACCAATCGCTATGGCGCGCGCAAGCTGTTTGGGTTTAGTTTTCTCCTTTTGCTTGCCCCCGTCTATTGGGTCAGCCTTGCAGACAGCTTTATCGATTTGATTATCGGCGGGATTTTCCTTGGCATCGGGGGCGCAGTGTTTTCGGTTGGCGTCACTTCTCTGCCGAAATATTACCCGAAGGAACGGCATGGCTTTGTGAACGGCATTTATGGCATCGGAAATTTGGGTACGGCGATTACAGCATTTACCGCTCCCGTAGCGGCTAACTATTTGGGTTGGAGCAAAACAGTGCTGCTATATCTGGTGCTGCTCGCCATATTCATCTTGATTAATTTTATGCTGGGAGATCGCAATGAGCCGAAGGTGATGGCTTCTTTGTCGGAGCAGATCAAAGGGGTATACCGTAATGAAAAGCTGTGGGCGCTCTGTTTGTTTTATTTTATTACGTTCGGCTCTTTCGTCGCTTTCACGGTCTATTTGCCAAACTTCCTCGTCTCGCATTTTGAGCTGAGCAAGGTGGATGCGGGGCTGCGCACAGCTGGCTTCATCGTACTTGCGACCATCATGCGGCCTGTTGGCGGCTGGTTAGGAGACCGTTTCAATCCATTTATGATTTTGATGTTCGTGTTTGGCGGACTTACGCTGTCAGCGGTCGTGCTGTCTTTCGCGCCATCCATCGGCATGTATACGGTGGGCTGTCTGATTATTGCGTTTTGCGCGGGTACTGGCAACGGGACGATTTTCAAGCTGGTGCCGTTGTACTTCACCAAGCAGGCGGGCATTGCGAATGGTCTAATATCCGCTATGGGCGGGCTTGGCGGATTTTTCCCGCCACTGCTGCTGTCCGTGCTGTACAACTGGACCGGCCATTACGCCATCGGCTTCATGGCACTGTCAGAGGTTGCGCTGGCGAGTCTAATTCTCGTCATTTGGCTGTACTATCAAGAGAAGCTTGGTCATGCTGAGCGCCTGATTCAGCAAAACGCTCAAAATGCTCAAAACGACCACAGCACAAGAAATAGACTGCCGGGGGATATGGTCAAATCTTAAAGGTTATAGGTCAGGCTCCATTTGATAGATGCACAGGGAGGGATTGACGATGAAATCGGAATTTATGCTGGATTTATGCTTTATCCGCAAGCAGGAGCTGGGAAGCTCATTTACTAAATCAATTGAAGGGCTGCTCCAGCAGCTGTTCGAGAAGAAATCCTCCTGGTTTCTGGAAGAGAAGCAGGAGGGGGAGCTTGAGGTCGTCAATGCGGCGGTGAAAGGCTACAGTGACTGGGAGAAGGATGAGGAGGTGCTGTTGTTTATTGAGGAGCAGGCACCTCCGGAATTTTGGGAGTGGATTCAGGGTTATAGGCTGGAGCTGGATTTGAAGCGTCCCGAGGAATGCAGGCACTGCGGCGAGAAAGCGGGCAGTCCAAATACGGGGGCAGGTGCAGCCTCATGATGGAGATGCAGCGCTTGGTGGATGAGCTGATGCCGTATGCGGGCAGCCGCATTAAGGTGTGGATGGAAGATCGTTCAGGGGAAAAGCAAACTTTGCCGAAGCCATATACGCTGTTTAAGGTAGAGGCGGCAAGTGACGGCACGCAGCTGTTGTTTTATTTTAACAAGGAGCAGTTTCTGTCGGTTCCGGTGTTTGATGAGAAGCATACGATGCTGGAGCAGACGCCGACCGGACCGCGCTTTGTCTCGCATGATGAGCGGTCGCAGCTGCATTATTGGGTGTATTTTTTATAGGTGAGTATAGCCTTCGCTATAAAGCTCCAACGTCGCTGGGTTCGTGACGGCGGGGCTTGTTTTTATAATGTCGGTTTGACAGTATGGATTTTATCAATTATCATTTAGATATTATCAAATCGACAATATTAAAAACGGAAGCGGGGAACGAGCCATGTTTGGATTCGAATTCGTTAAGTTTCAACCGAGCGATTATATTATTCAGGTGAAGAACGGGAAGGTTGTGAAAGAGGGCGTTGGTCTGTCCTTCTATTATTATGAGCGGGCGTCCTCGGTGGTCGTCATTCCGATTTCCTCAATCGATGTGCCTTTTATGTTTGAAGAGATTACTCGCGATTACCAGACGGTAACGGTGCAGGGTCAGCTGACCTACCGGATTGTGGACTACCGCAAAATGATGGAAATTATGAATTATACGTACAATATAAAGAAAAAAGCCTATATTTCCGACGATCCGCTTAAGCTGTCCCAGCGTATGATTCAACTTGCCAAGGTGCTGACGAAGAAACAGCTGGCGCAGCTGCCGCTTAAGGAAGCGATCCAATCGAGCGAACGGCTGGCGAAAATGATTAGACAGGACATCAGCCAGCATGAGGAGCTGACGAAGCTGGGCATCGAGCTGATGGGCTTATCTATTTTGGCGGTGCTGCCGAACAAGGAGACGATGCGGGCACTTGAAGCGCAGTCGCGCGAGCAAATGCTTCAGGATGCGGATGAGGCGCTGTACGTGCGGCGAAATTCCTCCATAGAGCAGGAGCGGCGCGTGAAGGAAAATGAGCTGAACACGGATATTGCGGTTGAGCTGAAGAAGAGGCAAATTCGCGAAGCGCAGCTTGATGCGGAGCGCTCGGTGCGCCAGAAGCAAAACGAGCTTAAAGAGGTGCAGCTGCAATTTGATACGCAGCTTGAGGAGAAGAAGCAAGCGATAATTGAGCTGGCTGCTGCAAACAAGCGGTCTGAGGCGGATGCCAAGGCGTATGAGCTCGCCGCTGTTATGAAGTCGCTGCATGACACCCAGCCGTATGTGCTGCATGCGATGACGAATATGGGCATGGATTCGAATAAGCTCATTGCGATTGCATTCCAGGAAATGGCGGAAAAAGCGGAGCGAATTGGGCAGCTGAATATTTCGCCGGATCTGCTGCAAAGCCTGATTCCCGGAGCTGGCAATGGGTCGGGCTCGGGCAAGCCTGAAGCTAGAGGAGGGGCAGGACGATGAGCCGGGCATCGGGTGCAGATGCAAAGTTTATCGTCGTAAAGCGGAAGACGAGGCTGGAGGAACTGCTCGTTCGCTACAATACGGTGCAGCAGGCGAAGTTTTACATTGAGCGGCTTGGCGCTGACTTTGGCGACTATTGGCTGGAAAATGACGTGTATCAAAATGCTGTATCAATGACGGTAAGCGAGCTGGAGCAGCAGGGCAGAGTTCAAGTGCTGGATCGCGAGCATGTGCCCAGCTTCCTATTCGGCGACCACGATATCGTCGTCGTAATTGGCCCAGATGGGCTAGTCGCGGGTACGCTAAAATATTTGGACCGCCAGCCGCTCATTGGCGTCAATCCAGAGCCGCAGCGCTGGGAAGGCGTGCTGCTGCCCTTCACGGTTGGCGATTTGCGCCTGCTTATTCCCGAGGTGCTGCGCGGCAAGCGCCGGGTTCAGCCTGTTACGCTGGCAATGGCGCAGCTCAACAATGGCCAGTGCCTATACGGCGTTAACGATTTGTTTATCGGCCGCAAAACCCATGTATCGGCACGGTATGAAATTAAGCTCGAGCAGCATGCTGAGCAGCACTCCTCCAGCGGCATCATTGTGTCGACCGGCCTCGGCGCAAGCGGCTGGCTGCGCAGCGTGCTTGCCGGGGCAGCGGGCATTGTAAGCAGCGCGACACACCAGCCGCTGACGCTCACACCGGAAAATTTAGGCGCGCCTGAGGAACAGGCAAAACGGTGGCTGGACTGGTCGGTGGACTCGCTTTATTTTACAGTGAGAGAGCCATTTCCAAGCCGGACGACCGCAGCTTCGATAGTGTTCGGGCAGATCAACGGGCAGCGCAAGCTGCGAATCATGTCGCAAATGCCGGAAGACGGTGTTATTTTCAGCGACGGGGTAGAGAGTGATTTCCTTACTTTCCATTCAGGGCTTGAGGCAACGATTGGACCCGCTGATCGACAGGGACATCTCGTTATTTAAGCAAAGTTTAGAACAAGAACAAGCACAAGAATAAGAACAGGGCGCAGGGCGCGATCATTTTGGAAATCTATAGGGAGATTCGCACGCCAGTCCGCAGCAATCATGCTATAATTGGGGCATGGGTTGATGGGGATGATTCGGATTAGCAGGAATACGCTTGTGAACCTAATCTAGAGATGAGAGAGTGATTTTGAAATGCTGCGTCGATTTTTTTCGTATTATCGTCCCTATAAGGGGCTGTTCTTTCTTGATTTCGGCTGCGCCATTCTTGCCGGATTGCTGGAGCTGGCTTTCCCGCTTGCGGTCAGTCAATTTATTAACGATTTGCTTCCCAGCCAGAATTGGACGCTGATCGTTGCTGCCTGTGCGGGGCTGCTTGCCGTTTATGCGCTCAATACGGCGCTGAATTATGTCGTTACCTACTGGGGGCATATGCTAGGCATTAACATTGAAACGGATATGCGGCGCAAAATGTTCGACCATATCCAAAAGCTCAGCTTCCGCTTCTTCGACAATCACAAGACGGGGCATTTGATCGGCCGCATTACGAATGACCTGAATGATATTGGCGAAGTAGCGCATCACGGACCAGAGGATGTATTTATTGCGGTTATGACGCTTATCGGCTCCTTCTCGCTGATGGCCTACATTAACCTCGAGCTTGCACTTATAACCTTCATCATTATTCCGGTTATGGCTTGGCTGATTATCGTCTTCGGCGGCAAAATGAGCAAAACGTACCGTCGCTTGTTCGGCGATGTCGGCAACTTTAACGCCCGTATTGAAGACAATGTCGGCGGCATTCGCGTCGTTCAATCGTTTGCGAACGAAGAGCATGAGAAAAAGCTGTTTTCCGTAGACAACCAAAATTTCCGCCTGACGAAGCTGCTCGCTTACAAAACGATGGCGAAAAGCATTTCCGTCAGCTATATGATGATGCGTCTCGTTACGATTTTTGTCATGATTTGCGGCGCTTACTTCTTTATTCAGGGGAAGCTGGATATGGGTGAATTTATGGCGTTCATTTTGCTTTCGAACATTTTCTTCCGCCCGATTGAGAAAATCAACGCGGTTATCGAAAGCTATCCAAAAGGCATCGCCGGCTTCAGACGTTACACGGAAATCATTGATACAGAACCTGACATTGAAGATCGCCCAAATGCGACAGAGCTCAAAAAAGTCGTCGGTAATGTCCGTTTTCATGACGTGAGCTTTGGTTATGAAACGAACAATATGATTTTGCAGAAAATCAATTTGGATATTAACGCTGGAGAGACTGTGGCATTCGTCGGGCCGTCTGGCGCAGGGAAAACGACGATTTGCAGCCTATTGCCGAGGTTTTATGATGTGCTTGCGGGCAGTATTACGGTAGACGGCAAAGATATTCGGGACATTAAGCTGGAATCGCTGCGCAAAAATATTGGAATCGTGCAGCAGGATGTGTTCCTGTTCTCGGGCTCCATTCGCGAAAATATTGCTTATGGAAACTTGAAGGCAACAGAGGACGAAATTTGGGAGGCGGCGCGCCGGGCATCGCTTGAAGATTTGATCAGAAAAATGCCTGAAGGGCTGGATACCATTATTGGAGAGCGCGGCGTCAAGCTTTCGGGTGGACAAAAGCAGCGCCTGTCGATTGCTCGAATGTTTTTGAAAAATCCGCCGATTCTCATCCTCGATGAAGCGACCTCGGCACTTGATACGGAGACGGAAGTCGCGATTCAAAAATCGCTGTCCGACCTGTCCGTAGGCAGAACGACGCTAGTCATTGCCCACCGCCTGACGACGATCAAAAATGCGGATCGCATCATTGTCGTCGACGAGAGCGGCATAGCTGAGCAAGGAAGGCACCAAGAGCTGGTTGCGGCAGGAGGCATTTACAGCAAGCTGCATCAAGCCCAATACAGCACGGTCTAGCCATTACGGCGAAAGGCCGTTTACGCTAGATAGAATGGCCTGATAATCCTCCGGCGTATTCATATTAATGAACTGCTTGGCAATCGCCGGATTGTCAGGCTTGTAAGGAATGATGGACAGCTGGGGGAGCACATCCATGACCTTCAGATTTCGGCTATACAGCGCGGCGGCCCATTTGCCCAGCGTTCGTCCATGGAAGATGGCAAACAAAGGATGGCTTCGCTCCTCGATGATCGGGATGACAGCATCTTTGGCTGGATGGCTGCCAAGCAGCGCCAGCATTTCAATAAAAGGCGCAGCGGTGAGCAGTGGATAGTCACAGGCCGCGACAACGTAAACCGTGTCCGGTTCCTGATCGCTCATTCCGGCATGCAGTCCGGCAATCGGGCCAAGACTTGGAAAGATATCAGGCTTAATTGTAATAGAGGGAGCAAGGAAGGGATATAATTCAGGCTCATTAGTAATGATAGAAATGCGGTCTGTAAGAACACTTAGCTGCTCAGTTATGATTTGGATAACAGGCTTGCCATTAATAAGGAGCAATTCTTTACGCTGCTGCATGCGGCGGCTCTCTCCTCCGGCAAGCACAATGGCTTCCAGGTTCATCCTCGTTCACCTTGCTTTCCATAATTCGTTGATGTCAGGAACATTGACAAATACTTGACCTCTATTCATAATGTAAAGAACTTATTCGCTATTTACCATAGTGTAAAGTATGAGGCCATCATTAAACAACATTCTCTTTTGTATAACCTGAGGTGAGGAGCTTGGAGCATTCAATAAAGGATCAAATGAGCCGTGGTCTGCGGGACCTGCGCATATCTGTTACCGACCGTTGTAATTTCCGCTGCCGTTATTGTATGCCGGCCGAAATTTTCGGCAAGGACTATCCGTTTTTGCCTGAGGACAAGGTGCTCAGCTTTGATGAGATAGAACGGCTCGTAACGATTTTTGTATCATTGGGCGTCAAGAAGCTTAGAATTACCGGCGGAGAGCCGCTGCTTAGAAAAGATTTGCCAACGCTGATCAAGCGCTTGAATGCAATCCCGGGCGTTGAGGATATTGCACTCACGACCAATGGGGTTCTGCTTCCCAAATCGGCTGCTGCACTTGCGGAAGCTGGAATGCGGCGGGTAACGGTCAGTCTGGATTCGCTGAATGACGAGCGGTTCCGGCTAATGAACGGAAACCGCAGCGGCGTACAGGCCGTGCTGGATGGCATTGAAGCGGCTTCTGCGGCAGGCATGCCAGTCAAAGTCAATATGGTTGTCCAGAAGGGCACCAATGATCAGGATATATGGCCGATGGCAGCTTATTTTCGCGAAAAGGGACATATTCTTCGGTTCATTGAATATATGGATGTGGGCAATTCAAATGGCTGGAAGTGGGATCACGTTTTTTCAAGCAAGCAGATTTTGCAGCTTCTGGAAGAGCACCTGCCGCTTGAGCCGGTGGAAGCCCATTATGTAGGCGAGGTTGCTTCACGCTATCGCTACCTGGATGGATCGGGGGAAATCGGTTTTATTTCCTCCGTCAGCGACGCTTTTTGCAGCACCTGTACACGGGCACGCATATCAGCTGAAGGTAAGCTGTACACCTGCCTGTTTGCCTCGAAGGGCTATAATTTAATGGAGCTGCTGCGCGGTGACGGAACGGATGAGTCGATTCGGGAATCCATCGCCCGCATTTGGACGAATCGCGATGATCGTTATTCGGAGGAACGGGCTACCCGTACCCAGTCGCCTGCGAAAATCGAAATGTCTCATATCGGCGGCTAATTTCATAAAGAGTGACCGGCTAAGGCCATCCACCACGCTTCTGCGAGAAGCGTGGTTTTTTGTGAAAAAAACATCATAATCGTCTATCACTTTTTCTAATGGAAATTATCATAATTCTTAATTTATAAGGCTAAATTAGGGTGAAATACCCCCATTTCACTCGGATTTAGCCACATTTTGCTCCTGAATCGACTTTTTAGGAAAAATTAGGTGGTAATGTGCGCATTGCCCGATTGCACTTAATATGTTAGTTTGAATATTAATGATGGACTAAAGTGTGTAAGCGCAGTTTACAAGGTGAAACGGTCGAAAGCCGTCCTTTGGCGGCGCGGCGCGTTTCAGTCTGAGAAATATAGAGAAAGGATGAGAAAATCATATCCTTTCCTATATTTTAAAATAGTATGATTTCATGTTTATGAGAGGTGGATTTTGTTGCAACTTCAGGTGACGAACAGTCCTTTTAATCAGGAGCAGGTTGAGCTTCTTAACCGCCTTCTGCCAACTTTGACGGAATCGCAGCATATATGGTTATGCGGATATTTGTCCGCAGTTCAGAGCACAGCAGCTTTTGCCCCTATTAGTGCAGAGCCGCAATTAAGCGCAGCACTTGCTGTAGAAGGGGAAGCGCTGTCAGCACCCGCTCAGCCAGCAGGCTCGCGCGAAGTGACGATTTTATTTGGATCACAGACAGGCAACAGCCAGCGGCTGTCCGGCAAGCTTGCAAGCAAGCTTGAGGCAAACGGCTTCCAGGTTACATTGGCCGCAATGAACAAATTCAAGCCTAATGGCTTGAAGAAGGTTGAAAATTTATTGATTATTGCAAGTACACATGGAGAAGGCGAACCGCCGGATAATGCAATCTCCTTCCATGAGTTCCTATATAGCAAAAGAGCGCCGCAGCTGGATGAATTGTATTTCTCCGTTCTGTCGCTCGGTGATACTTCGTATGAATTCTTCTGCCAGACGGGTAAAGATTTCGACGTTCGTCTTGAGGAACTGGGTGGCAAGCGCCTGACGCCGCGTATCGATTGCGACTTGGATTATGATGAGCCGGCAGCAGAGTGGTTCAATCAAGTTGCGGCAGCGTTAAACGAGCGTTTGAATGGATCGGCAGCTGCACAGCCAGCAGCTGTATCCACAACCGCTTCGGTTAGCTCGACTGAATCCGAATATTCGCGTACAAATCCGTTTCATGCGGAAGTGCTCGCGAACATTAATTTGAACGGTCGCGGTTCAGACCGCGAGACGCGCCATCTGGAGCTGTCGCTTGACGGATCGAGCCTGCAATATGAGCCGGGCGATTGTCTGGGTCTTTTTCCAGAAAATCATCCGAAGCTTGTAGACGAGCTGATTCAGGCTTTGGGCTGGAGCGCGGATGAGAAGGTTCCATTTAACAAAAAAGGCGAAGAAGGCTCGCTGCGCGAAGCGCTTCTGAAGCATTATGAAATTACAGTATTGACGAAGCCGCTGCTGGAGCAGGCTGCGAAGCTTTCGGCCAATAGCGGGCTTCAAGAGCTTGCAGCGCCCGGCAAGGAGAAAGAGCTGAAGGATTACATCAACGGCCGCGATTTACTTGATCTGGTGCAGGATTTTGCGCCTTGGAACTGGTCGCCTGCTGCATTTGTCGGTATTTTGCGCAAGCTGCCAGCACGTCTTTATTCCATTGCGAGCAGTTTCCAGGCCAACCCGGACGAGGTGCATCTGACGATTCGCGCCGTGCGTTATGAAGCAAATGGCCGCGAGCGTTACGGCGTATGCTCGATTCATACGGCAGAGCGTCTGGAGCCAGGCGATACCGTACCGATTTATATTCAGAACAACCCGAATTTCAAGCTGCCGGCAAGCGCCGAAACCCCGGTTATCATGATCGGTCCAGGCACAGGCGTAGCACCTTTCCGGGCATTCATGGAGGAGCGCGAGGAAACGGGAGCGGAAGGGAAATCTTGGTTATTTTATGGCGACCGCCATTTCGTAACGGACTTTCTGTATCAAACGGACTGGCAGCGCATGCTGAAGGACGGCGTTCTGACGAAGCTGGACGTTGCGTTCTCACGCGACTCGGAAGAGAAGGTGTATGTACAACACCGTATTCTGGAGCAAGGCAAGGAGCTGTATGAATGGCTGCAAGCCGGCGCCCATGTATATGTGTGCGGCGACGAAAAGCATATGGCACATGATGTGCATTCCGCACTCATTACGGTCATTGAGCAGGAAGGCGGCATTAGCCGCGAGAAAGCAGAGGCTTATCTCGCCGACATGCAGCAGCAGCAGCGCTACCAGCGCGATGTGTACTAAACCGACTTAAAGCGAGTGCGAGAGGAGAAAGCAGCAATGGCAAATGATCAAATCGTAAAGCCTATCGGCGGCCCGCCGAGCGATGTTGAACATATTAAAATAGAGAGCAATTACTTGCGTGGAGCGCTCGTTGAGACGCTTCGCAATCCGGTTACAGGAAGCTTGCCGGAGGACGACAACCGCTTGATGAAATTCCACGGCAGCTATATGCAGGATGACCGGGATCTTCGCAATGAGCGCGAGAAGCAGAAGCTGGAGGCTGCATACCAGTTCATGCTCCGCGTCGTTGTGCCTGGTGGTGTAGCAACATCCGAGCAATGGCTGGCGATGGACGAACTGGCCCATAAGTACGGGAACGGAACGCTGCGTCTGACGACTCGTCAGGCTTTCCAAATGCACGGCGTGTTGAAATGGAATTTGAAAAAGACGATCCGTACGATCAACGACAAGCTCATGACGACGCTTGCTGCCTGTGGCGATGTTAATCGTAATGTGATGAGCAATCCTAACCCGCATTTGTCTGAGGCTCATGAGCAAGTGAATGAGTGGGCAAGACTTATTAACAATCACCTCGCGCCGCGCACACCTGCGTATCATGAAATTTGGCTGGATGGCGAGAAGGTAGAAAGCTCGGAAGCTGCTGGCGAAGTGGAACCGATCTATGGACCGGTTTACTTGCCGCGTAAATTCAAAATCGGGATGGCCGTTCCGCCATCCAACGATGTAGATGTTTATTCTCAGGATCTGGGCTACATTGCGATTTTGGAAAAGGGCAAGCTCGTCGGCTTCAACGTAACCGTTGGCGGCGGCATGGGCATGACGCATGGCGATACGGCGACCTATCCGCAGCTTGGCCGCGTTATTGGCTTCTGTACGCCTGAGCAAACGATTGACGTTGCCGAGAAAACAGTTATGATTCAACGCGATTATGGCAATCGCTCTGTTCGTAAAAATGCCCGTTTCAAATACACGATTGATCGCCACGGTCTGGACTGGTTTGTTGACGAGCTGCACAAAAGAATGGGCTGGAAGCTGGAAGCGCCGCGCGAATTCCACTTCGACAGCAATGGCGACCGCTATGGCTGGCTTAAAGGCACAAACGGCAAATGGAACCTGACGCTGTACATTCAAAGCGGGCGGATTCAAGATGAAGGCGACTACAAGCTGATGACGGGCCTCCGTGAAATTGCGAAGATCCATACCGGAGACTTCCGCCTTTCGCCGAACCAGAATCTCGTTATTGCCAATATTACGACGCAGAAAAAACGTAAAATTTTGGAGCTGATCGAGCAATATAAGCTGACAGATGGCCTGCATTATTCTGCTTTGCGCCGCAGCTCGATTTCCTGCGTAGCGCTGCCTACCTGTGGCCTTGCGATGGCGGAAGCAGAGCGGTATTTGCCGACTTTGATCGACAAGCTGGATGTGGTCATGGATGAAGCTGGTCTGCGTGACGAGTCCATCGTTATTCGCATGACAGGCTGCCCGAACGGCTGTGGCCGCCCAGCGCTGGGTGAAATTTCATTTATCGGAAAATCGCCAGGCAAATATAATATGTATTTGGGCGCAAGCTTCAACGGCGACCGTTTGAACAAGATGTACAAGGAAAATATTGATGAAACGGAAATCATCAGCACGCTGACGCCTATTATTAACCGCTTCGCGAAAGAGCGCGAGCAGGGCGAGCATTTCGGAGATTTCGTCATTCGCAATGGTTATGTGAAGGCTACGACGTCGGGGCTTAATTTCCACGACTAGAGGCTCCGCTGCAGGCTATAACAGGCGAGCTTGGAAAAGGCAGATCATACGCTTGCCAGCTGCTCTATTTTTCTCAAAACGATAGATAGGAAATAAGGTCTGGGGCATTGGCTCCAGGCCTTATTTCGCATATTGCCTATTGAGCGGCTGATGCTTATAATAATTGAGTCGATGTAGAGATAGAGAATGCAATTGGACATATGTAAAGAGAGGAGCACGTCATAGCGATGATGCCGGAAAAAAAAGTAACGTGGCTGGAGCTGTTTTATGATTTATTGTTTGTCGCGGCCGTCTCCAAGGCCACACATGTGCTGCTTCATGTCGAGCATAGCAGCATTACTTGGGAGCATTTATCCAAATTCATCTTGATTTTTGTGCCGATTTGGTGGGCATGGGTTGGACAGACGATGTACAACAATCGTTTTGGACAGGATACGCTGAAGCACCGATTATTTATCGTGGTGCAAATGTTTTTCGTCCTTATTATGACAGCAAGCTTGAATGTTGATTTTGACGCGTATTATGTGCCCTTTTTTATTGGTTATATCGGGCTTCGGATTATAACGACCGTGCAATATTTGCTTACGGCACGTTCAGAGGTGCTGCATAAGCTGCAAACCGCACGCTTCTTCGGTACTTATTTTTGGCTGGGGATAGCGGTATCGTCATGTTCCTTGTTTTTTGATTCGTGGCTGCGTTACGCGATTTTGTATGCGGGCATTATTTTGGACATCATCGTTCCGTTAATTGGCCGCAAGCATCTCGTTGTCACGCCGATCCATACCCCTCATTTACTGGAGCGTTTTTCGCTGTTTACGCTGATTTTGCTGGGGGAATCGGTCGTTAGCCTGCTTTCGATTTTGGATGCTGGAGATATGAGCTTTACTTCTATTGCATTCGTTGCACTCTCCTTTATTCTCGTCATTGCGATTTGGTGGCAATATTTCGAGAACATGGAGAAAAATGTGGATAAAACGAAGCGAACGGCGGGGCAGACGATTATTTACGGTCATTTGTTTATCTATTTATCGCTTTGCATGATCGCTGCTTCGATTCAGCTGGTATTTTTAAACAAACTGGAATATGGCTTTATGCTTGGATTTGTTTTTGGCTCTGTGCTCATTTATTTTCTGTCGGTTATGTGCGTGTTATACAGCTACCGTTTTGAGCATTTGCGTCCAACCGTGAAGCATATTGCGCTGCTGTTTCTGCTGCTGCTTGTTTTATTCAGCGTGAACTTGCTCGTTGTAGTGCCGCCGACGGTCGTGCTGCTGGAACTCGTACTGTTTTTTATTGTATTTGCCAAAACAACGGCTTAACATTCAAAGGATGAACGCTGTCAAAGATGAATGGTTCACTTATAAAACGCTGGATTATCGAGAAAATATTATGCGAACCATTTTTCGACCCTTCAAAAAACCCTTGAGCCCTTGTGCAGCAAGGGTTTTTCCTGTTTTCCCGCTTCGCTTTTGTTGCTTTGTTTTCGCATAACTTTGATTTTTTCAGCCCAGATATACGAAACAGGCACATGAAGGTTATCCGCAGAAAAAGATATGCACACCTGATTTTACGTGATATACGAAGCTGATAAAATCAGCATAATAGCCAATGTTTATATACATAAAATTGAATTAGCAGCCCCGCCCCCAAGAGATTTTTTAAAAAAGCGTGTTGAGAGAGTTATTGAATCATTCATTTGGCTGGACAGCAAGCGCGGCATTCATTATGATTTAAATATGAAAACGTTATCAAAATGGATGCGTTATTATGCGGGCAGGGGGCCAGGGGCTTGCGCAAATCGATGTTCGTCAGCTTGTTTGCTGGATGTTTGATTATTTTGTTTTTCACGCTAGCCTCGATGATAAAGGTGTTCTCCTCCAATTTAATTGAGCCTGCGCTTACATCGGAGCAGCATAACAGCTACCGGCTCGTACTCATTACAAGCGAGCTGGATACTCCGTTTTGGGCGAAGGTGGAGAATGGGGCTATGGCAGCAGCTGAGCGCTATGGTGCAAGCTTGGAGGTATGGGGCACCTACGGCTCGAATCGCGATGATTTTCTGAAAAATATTGAGGTTGCAATTGTATCGAAGGTAGATGGCATTATTGTGCAGGGACTGGATACGGATGAATTCAAAAGCTTGACCAAGGTGAAGGCCGCAAGCAGCGGCATTCCGATTATTACCGTCGCAAACGATGTTCCGATGAATGAGAGCCTGCGCCGGACCTATGTCGGCTCTGATCATTTGGAAGCAGGCAGCATGATCGCGCGCCAGCTGGTGTCGGATATGGGCTTCGCGGGCAGAGTGGTGCTGATGGTCTCGGACCGTCAGGAATATTTCCAGCGCTCGCGCCTAACGGGCATTTTAAATGTACTGAAGCCGTATCCCCAGATCGAAACGCTGATCGTTGCGGCAGGCGATTCGCGTGTGGATGTGGCCAGCGCTACGAATAAGCTGCTGAACGAGGCCCCTAACGTGGATGCCTTTGTTGCCGTGTCTGCGAATCATGCAGGCTCTATTATTCAGGAAATTAGCAAACGGAAGCAGGTCGAGCCATTTTACATCTATTCTTTCGATGATTCGCCAGAAACGTTGACCTTGATGCAGCAGGGCAAAATTGATTCGTTAATCGCACAGTCCCCGGAGGCGATGGGAGAGGAAAGCGTCACCCATATGATCAAGTGGCTGACTGGCGAGCAGGTGCCGCTAAACCCTGACGGTTATTTTACGGACATCAAGGTACTGCGGGCGGGGGAAACACGATGAACAGCATACATCGGAAAATTTTGACAATGTCGGTTATTGTACTGTCCATTATGGTTTTGATTTGGGTCGTGCTCACTTACTATAATCAGAAAACACAAGCGCAATATAATGATATTCTTCAGCGCTATTTGCGCATGAATGAAGTAACTGATCACAGCCACCAGACGATTATTGCTTTAAATGACTATATGCAAAAGCCATCTGCGTTTAAGCTGAGCAAGCTTAACCAGAACAAAAAAAACATGCTGATGGCAAAGCTGCAGACGGTCACACTGCGTAATAAAGACAACGCTTTTACCCTGACGAGCTATATCAATATGATTGATAGCCTGATCGCTTCAGCGGATTTGACGGTTATGTTTCTCGGACAAGGAAACGCGGAGCAATCGACTGAGAAGTTCGAGGAGGCAACTCGCATTGACAAATATATTGCCGAGACGACGATTACCCTTATTGACAAAGAGGTGCGGACGTACGATGCATTTTACCGCGGCATTATTGAGCAAAGCACAGAGCTAAAACGGCTTGGCGCTTGGCTGCTCTCCTTAATTACGATTATACTATTGCTGTTTACCTACTGGTTTTCCCTCAGCATTACCCGGCCGATTCAGAAGCTGACGGTGGCCGCCAAGGAGCTATCGCGCGGGCGCTTCGACAAACCGATTGAAGTACACTCCAACGACGAAATTTCATTCCTCGCGAAGACGTTTGACCGCATGCGCGTAAATATCAACAATTTAATCTCCGAGATTCAACAGAAGGCTCAGCTTGAGAGTGAGCTGCAGCAAAGCAAGCTGCTCCTGAAGGAAAGCCAGCTGATCAGCCTGCAAAGCCAGATTAACCCCCACTTCTTGTTTAACACACTAGATACCCTCTCTAAGAAAGCTTATCTCGATGGTTCCGAAGAAACAAGCGATTTAATTGCAAGCGTCGCTGGCTTGCTGCGCTATAATTTGCGCCGTCTGGACCGGGCGGTAACGCTTGAGGAAGAACTGTCGGTTGCTTTGAAATATATCGAGATTCAAAGTGCACGCTTCACCGATCGGCTGCGATTTGAGCAGGAGGTCGATGAGAGCTGCCTTCAGCTCAAGCTTCCCTGCCTTACGCTTCAGCCCATTATTGAAAATGCGGTAATTCATGCCGTGGAGCCGCTTGAGGATGGGGGGAGCATAACGCTTCGGATTTATGAAAGAGAGCAATGTGTTTGGATTGAAATTGAGGATGACGGAGCTGGCATGACGGCTGAGAAGGTGAACCATATTTTGATGGAGGGCGGCAACGCCGATGGTCTGGGGCACTCTACGGGAATAGGCTTCAGCAACGTGGTTAAGCGGCTGCGGCTGTTCGTCGGCGCTGAGGATGTCATTTCCATTGACAGTGAACCCGGCTGCGGAACCAAGGTAACGATAAAAATACCATTGGCGGGGAGCGAAGGCTAGCATGCTTAAACTATTAATTGTGGATGACGAACAGGTAGAACGCGAAGGCTTGCAGGCGATTTTGCACAAGGGCTTTCCCACCTGTGAATTTAAGCAAGCGAGAAATGGCGCAAAAGCGATTGAATTGGCAAGTGAGTGGCAGCCGGACCTTATTCTGATGGATATTAAAATGCCAGGCGTAAACGGAATTGAAGCCATTGAGCGGATATCGGTCTTTTTGCCAGATGCAAAATTTATTATGGTAACGGCTTACGACACATTTGATTATGCCCGTAAGGCGATTAAGCTGGGGGTTAAGGATTATTTGCTCAAGCCTAGCAAGGCGAGTGAAATTATAGCCGTTATCGGCAAGGTTATCGATGAAATTCTGCAGGAAAAAACCATACTGGAGCAGCGTTTGCTTGACGAGGAGAAGCTGCGGAAGATGATGCCGCTAGTGGAATCGGATGTTGTAATGCAGCTGCTGTTCGACCATGTCCATGAAGTACATATTAATGACATGCTTCAGCTTCTAGGAGGAGAAATTACAAGTGAGGCATTCGTCATGCTCTTGATGCTGCCAAGCGAAGGAGCGGCAGAAGCGCTCTATAGCACATTGAAAGCAAAGGTGAGAGAGGTAGGAAAAGGCTGGGTAGGGGCCATGTCGGGCCGTCAAATTCCGTTTATCGTGTTCCGCGAGGAGGCCAAAACGTTCCGCGCGCAGGCGGCATCGCTCGTGCAGCAGCTTCTGCTGCTGCAGCGTTCCGCTGGCGGAGACTTTTTCATAGGAATAGGTAGCTGCTACGCGGGACTTGGCAATGTTCGGTTATCCTACCAGGAAGCACTGCTTGCAAGCGCCAATACGGAGCAGCCCGCCAAGCATCAATTTTATGGAGAGATGGATAGGGAAGACACTTTCGGAAGCGGTTATCAGGACAAAGAAACAGAGAGGCAGTTCGTTGACCGAATTCGTTTAGGGCAGTGGCCGGAGGTGCGGAAAATGATTATGGGCTTAATTGACCGCTGTGACCAGAATCAGGCCTCCCTGACGGAATCGGGGCAATATGTACTGGAGCGGTTATGGCTCATCGCCCGTGTGGCTATGGAAATGGGAATTGAGATTGAGAAGCCATTATTTTCCTTTCAAGTACGGCAGTACCAGCAGCTGCGCGCCGAAACCGAGTGTTTGCTCAGCAAGATGATGTCTACGCTTGAAGTCCATCAAGCAAATGTACAGCCCGATGCGGTAGGTCGAATGAAGCAGTACATTATAGAACATTCCGAGAAAGAGATTTCACTGGAGATGATGGCGAATCGAATAGGGCTGAGTCCCTTTTATATGAGTAAAATGTTCAAGGATCAGGAGGGCATCAACTATATCGATTTTCTCACCGAGTGCAGAATTGAGAAAGCAAAGAAGCTGATGGCTGACCCGGAACGCAGCTTAAAGGAGATCACGTTTGAAGTGGGCTATAACGATCCCAATTATTTCAGCAAGGTGTTCAAAAAGGTGTGCGGCGCATCCCCAACCGATTACCGGCGGGCGATTATAGGTAGTAAGCGATGAGAGGGCAATCCATCTTAAAAAAATGCAGATGATCGCAAAAGAGTGCTGGAAGTGGTTTGCTCGCCTGTTCCAAATGTATGCTATATTTGAAAATATAAGCAGTTACATTTTGTGAGATAAGGGAGCGAAGAAAATGGGGAAACGTTTGACAAGAGGCGGGGTTGTATCCATTGCATTAGCTTTGATTCTTGTTCTGTCAGCTTGCTCGGGCGGCAACGGCAACGGCAACGGCAACGGCAACGGAAAAGAAGGTTCTGGATCAGGCACGAAAGAAACGACCGGGAAGGCGAACAATGCCAAGTCAGGGGATGAAAAGCTGGTCATTGGCTTCTCGCTGGATACGCTTCAAGAGGAACGCTGGCAGCGTGACCGCGATTTGTTCATTGCGGCAGCCGAGGCACTGGGCGCGAAGGTAGAAGTACAGGCAGCGAATAGCGATGATGCGAAGCAAATCTCGCAAGCGGAAAATTTGATCAGCCAAGGCGTAGACGTGCTGGTCGTTGTTCCTCATAATGCGGAAGCTACCGCTGCTATCGTAGAAAAAGCCCATGCTGCAGGCATTAAAGTGCTAGCGTATGACCGCTTGATCAAAAACTCCGACCTCGATCTGTATATCTCATTTGATAACGAAAAAGTAGGCGAAATGCAGGCTGAGGCTATCGTGAAGCTAGCGCCAAAAGGAAAATTCGTTTACATTGGCGGCTCGGAAACCGACAATAATGCTCATTTGTTCAAAAAAGGCGCGTTTAATATTTTGCAACCTCTTATTGACAGCGGTGACATTCAGGTTGTCTTCGACCAATGGACGAAGGATTGGAATCCAGCGAACGCACTTACGAATATGGAGAATGCGCTTACAGCAAACGATAATAAAATCGACGCCGTTGTTGCGGCAAATGACGGTACGGCAGGCGGCGTTATCCAGGCACTGGCTGCTCAAGGGATCTCTGGCAAAATTCCAGTATCCGGCCAAGACGCCGAGCTTGCGGCAGCACAGCGTATCGTTGAAGGCACACAAACGATGACGGTTTACAAGCCGATCAAGGATTTAGCTGAGAAAGCGGCCGAGCTAGCGGTGAAGCTTGCCAAAGGTGAGAACGTTGGCGCGGATAAATCGGTCAATAACGGTAAAATCGATGTGCCTTCGGTCTTGCTTGATCCCGTTGCTGTTGACAAAACGAATATCGATGCGACAGTGATTGCGGACGGCTTCCATTCCAAAGAAGATGTATACAAAAACGCGAAATAGAGGCTTGCGACGAAGAATGAGGGGATGAAGCGATGGGCAACATGACGCGCCTCCCCTCTTTGTTATTTTCGGAGGTGTTTAAGGGATGACGGCTGCATTAGAGATGCGCAACATTACAAAACAATTTCCAGGCGTTAAGGCGTTGAACGACGTAACCTTTTCGGTAAAAAAAGGCGAGGTGCATGCGTTATGCGGCGAGAACGGCGCTGGCAAGTCCACTTTGATGAAGGTGCTTAGCGGGCTTTATCCGCATGGCACCTACGATGGGCAAATCATGATCAACGGCGAAGAGAAGCGCTTCGGCAAAATTAAAGATGCGGAAGAAGCGGGCATCGCTATCATCTATCAAGAGCTTGCCCTTGTGAAGGAGCTGTCGATCGGCGAGAACTTGTTCCTCGGCAAGGAGCCCGCAGTCTTTGGCATCATCAACTGGGAGCGGGTGTTCAAAGAAAGCGAGCGGTGGCTGAAAGAGGTTGGCCTGCATGACGTAAATCCGGAGCATCCGATTGGTGCGCTCGGGATCGGAAAGCAGCAGCAGATTGAGATCGCCAAAGCACTGTCCAAGCGGGCAAACATCCTGATTTTAGATGAGCCGACAGCAGCATTGACGGAGCAGGAGGTCGAGATACTGCTCGGCATTTTGCGGGAGTTCAAGAAACGGGACGTTACCTGTATTTATATCTCCCATAAGCTTAATGAGGTGTTTGCAATCGCGGATACGGTAACGGTGCTCCGTGACGGGCAGACGGTGGGCACCTATCCGATCGCCGAAGTCAACGAGGATAAAGTTATTTCGCTTATGGTAGGACGAGAGCTGAAGGAGCGCTTTCCTAGAAAGGCAGCGATTCCAGGCGAGGTTGTGTTGAAGGTAACAGACTATACCGTTATGAATCCCGAGCGTCAGGGGAAGAAGGTCATTGACAATCTTAGCTTTGAGCTGCGCAAGGGTGAGATTCTAGGTATTGCCGGGTTGATGGGGGCGGGCAGAACGGAGCTTGTCATGAGCTTGTTTGGCTCCTATGGCGGGCAAAACCAAGGGACGATCGAAATTGAGGGCAAGCCAGTCAAGCTCAAAAATACCCAGCAAGCGATCAAGGCAGGCTTGGCGCTTGTATCGGAGGACAGGAAAAAATATGGTCTTGTGCTTGGCATGGATATCAAGAGCAACGTGAGCTTAGCGAGTCTTGGCGCGATTTCCTCTGGCGGCATTCTTCGCCCGAATGAAGAAATAGCGGCAGGCAATCAATATTTGCGCTCGCTGCGCGTGAAGGCGAACTCGGTGGAGACGATTGTAGGCACATTAAGCGGAGGCAATCAACAAAAAGTGGTGCTCGGCAAATGGCTGATGACGGTTCCGAAAATATTGATTTTGGATGAGCCGACACGCGGGATTGACGTAGGCGCCAAATTCGAAATTTACAACATTATGAATGAATTGATTGCGCAGGGCGTTTCCATCATTATGGTATCCTCGGAGCTGCCGGAGCTGCTTGGCATGAGTCACCGAATTATGGTTATTGCAGAGGGCAAGCATATGGGGGAATTTGCTGCTGAGGAAGCGACACAGGAAATGATCATGACGGCTGCCACAGGAGGAAAAGGACGATGAGCATGAATCAAGAAACCGTATTCAACCAAACGAAAACAAAGCGGCGTCCGAATTGGTTTAAATTTGATGCTCGTGCCTATACGATGATTGGCGCGCTATTGTCCATATGGGTGTTGTTTTCATTGCTGCATGAGCGCTTCTTGTCGCCAACGAATATTTCGAATTTATTTTTGCAAATGTCGGTAACGTCTATTATGGCTATCGGGATGGTTCTCGTTATCGTTGCTGGTCAGATTGATTTGTCTGTTGGCTCACTTGTGGGGTTGACCGGGGGCATCGCAGCGATCCTGAATGTATGGTACGAATGGAATACATTTCCGGTCATTATAGCCACTATGGCCATCGGCGCTGCAATCGGCTTCATCCAGGGCTGGATCATTGCTTACCGGGCTGTTCCGGCGTTTATCGTCACCTTAGGCGGGATGCTTATCTTCCGGGGCATTTTGTTTGGGACGACAGGAAGTGTGACGATTGCTCCGCTGACGCCTTCCATGAAAGCGATCGGACAATCTTATGTAGGCGATTTAATTGGCTGGATTTTTGGCATTGCCGCTTTGGCGGTGGCTGGTTATTTGGTCATGCGCAAACGGTCGGCTAGAGCGAAATTCGGGTTCGATGTAGAGCCTTTTGCGGTAAGCGTGCTGCGTTTGGGTGTCATTGGCGCGCTTGTCATCGGCTTCGTGTATTTGATGAACAGCTATAAGGGCATTCCTGTTCCCTTCGTAATGGTCATCGTACTGGCACTCATTTTCACTTTCATTTCGAAGAATACGACGTTCGGACGTCAAGTCTATGCTATCGGCGGAAATGCCGAGGCAGCGCGTCTATCAGGCATCAATATCAAGCGGCGCATTCTGCTGGTATTCGTTCTCTGTAATACGTTAGCTGCGATCGCTGCGCTTGTTCTGACAGCCCGACTGAATGCGGCAACGATGAGCTCCGGGCAAAACTACGAGCTGGATGCCATTGCGGCATGCGTGATCGGGGGAACAAGCCTGATGGGTGGTACCGGAACCATCGTAGGAGCTATTATTGGTGCGCTCGTCATGGCGAGCTTGGACAACGGCATGAGCTTAATGAATTTAGAGTCCTTTTGGCAGTATATCGTCAAAGGAGGCATTCTCATTCTCGCGGTGTACGTGGACATTTATACGAGGCAGCGGAAGAAGGTTTAAGCTTGCAGCAATGCAGTAGGAGGCTGGATGAACGGGGGGCGCATTTGGAAAATGCACCTCCCGTTTCATTTGATTAGCTTATGGTTGAGCTTGTAATCCGTTCAAATAGTCCTCGCGCAATAGGCCGTAATAGTCAATATCCTCGTAGTTATCCCATTTCAAATAATGCTGTAGAAAAGTGCCCTCATACTTCATTCCCACTTTTTTCATGACGCTGGAGGAAGCGGGGTTTTTGCTCATCGCTGCCGCATGAATTTTGTGAAGGTCAAGCTCTTCGAAGCCAAAAAGGAAAAGCGGCACTTTCGCCGCCTCATCTCAATATTCATAGAATTCGTTTCATATTCTCAACAGGACTAAATTTCTTATGCTGCTGCTTGATATCGTCTGAACAATTCGACATAGTAGTCGACCATTATTAATGAAGCATGGCCAAGAATTCGTCTAAGTGTAAAAGGATCTCTACCGTTCAAAATATAAAATTTCTCCATCATATGTCGGAACGTATGCGGGGAGACTCTAACGCCGGTAATGTCCGCCGCGCAACCATAAGCGTACATATGGAGATCGTTGGCGATATTCTCTGTTAGCCAGCCTTCTTCAAACAAGTACTTGAAAAACTGCTTTATGGCCTTGATTCGTCCATTTACCGTGTTGTCTGATCTGCCTTGGTCGAACAGATAGGCAATAAAATGATTTTGATTTCGCGAATCGATACCGTATAGATATCAAACGGCACTTGCTGCGCCAGAAAGGCTTTTTTCATCTGCTTGGCGCTGTCCTGATAGAAACGAAGTGTTAGCGGTGAAAGGTTTTTGGCCTTGCAATCGAGAATAAAGGAATGAAGCAGATCTTCAAAACTGAGTTGTTATTTAGTCTGGCTTGGATTCTCTGCGTTTTCCAGCTTGTTCTGTCGACGACGAATATTCATTTCCCATTCACCTCACTTTCTGACAGCAGGTGAAGTGCTTCGGCTAAATGTTCGACAGGATGAACTTCTCATGCTGGGCTTGTAAGTCGCTAGCAAATCATTCCACATACATTTCAGTCGTCTCGATTTGCGCGTGCCCCATTACGCTCTTGAGCGTGAAGACATCGCCGCCATTTAATAAATATTTCTTGGCAAACTGCACCAAAGAGCTCGGCAGTCCACCCTTTTTCATATAAAAGCTGAGCAAAAGACTTATAGATGTGCAGGTTACAATTAAGAGTACGTAAAGTTAGACCCTCGTCAAGCAGACTGGGCAGCACCTGCTTTTTGAAGACGGAAGGTGAGAGATCTCGTAGTTGTAGCTCCAAATCATCGAGATGCTGGTGGAGTTTTTCCAAGCCATTGCGATAACGACGATTGCTCTCCCTACTGAAGTTCGCTTTCTTTGTTCGGCACTTCGCATTTCCTCCTTATGGAGTTATGCGAACCAAAGTGGATATGCGAAGGAGGGGAGCGGGATTCGTATAACTTGCACGAAAAACCGGGTTATTTGAAGGATATTCGTGTTCCTCGAAAAGCGCAGGAATCCCTTGATACATATGGGTTTCTGGGCATTTTGAAGGTCAGAGATTTTCAGAGAATGGCTCGTATAACACTATATTCATGCTGCAAACAGACATTTTATTTTCTCGTCAGCGTACCACAATTGTTTCAAAAAAAATGGATTATCGATTAAGAGGAGAAGACATGGAGCAAATCATTATCCAACCAGTGACCACCCAAAATTGGGAAGAAGCGATGGAGATTTCTGTCAGTGAGGAACAGAGGGACTTCGTTCCGTCAGTGATTCAGTCGCTCGCCTATGCCTATATCAAACCATGGGATGAAGCGTTAGACCCGTTTGTCCAATCCATAAATGGAAAAATCATTGGGTTCTTTTATATTTCGTACACGCCCCACAGTTCTGATAATTATTGGATCGGCGGATTTCAAATTGACCAAAAGCACCAACGGAAAGGCTATGGAAAAAAAGCAATGGTTCAAATCATTAATTTTATTAAGGAAAATCATTCGAATTGCAGGTTAATTTCCTTAACTGTGGAAAAAGAGAATTTTATTGCACAAAATTTGTATGAAGGAATAGGTTTTATCAGAGGATACCGTTCGAACCAGGATGGGGAGATTATCTATACCATGCAACTCAACTGAACGGTATTCATTTCATAATGGAGGCGGTTTACGCTTTGACTATTATTAAATTACATAAGATTATAAAAGAGTTCGAAAGCGAGTGTACCCAATTAAGCGTGAGCAGCCAACAGATAGACTTGGTTGCAAGTAATGAGGATTCACTATTACATGCAGCAAATGAACCTACATCTGTTCCATACGGCATTTTTTCTGAAGGAATAATGGTCGGGTTTATACTTTTTGATAATGAAATATATAAAGACGGTTATTATTGGATTCTGAGATTTATGATTGACGAGAGATTTCAGAGAAAGGGTTATGGAAAAGCGGCGATTGAAGAAGTAATTAAGATGCTTAGTGCCAAGGTGGACTGTAAACAAATCAGGGTATCACATATCCCACACAATATAACCGCAAATAAACTCTATAAGGATTTAGGGTTCGTAGAAACGGGAGAGTTGGAAGGAAACGGGGATATTATTTTGGTTTATTTTATGTGAGATGTTTGTCTCCCTGTTGCTGGAACTTAGAAGCCATTGCCCGAGTGCAAAATAGATGATTAACGCTCGTTGTATCCACCTTTTGTGATAGATACATATGCCTATTTTCTCAGACCGGGGCTACAGAATGTTGCTTAAGGATCATTAAACGAAATTCCAATTCATGTTAAAATAATAGAATTACAAATAGAAAGGTGCGTAATACGATGGGATCATGGGGAACAGCATCGTTGGAAAGCGATGAAGGACTTGACGTACTTGATGCTTTAAGCAAATTTGCAGTGGACCGCCAGTCTTTTAAGTTGAAGGAGCTTTTAGCTCATTATAGAGAGCTCGGATTCCTTGCGGAAGATCCGGAAGAGGAGGATTTCCTTTATGATAATTCAGCTATTGCTCTAGCTGAAATTGTGTGCGCCTATATCGAAAACGGCAAGACGCAATACGAGGCTCTGAGTGGTTTGAAGGAGATCGTCTGGGAAACGGAGGATCTGCTCGAGTTGAAACAATTGGTTCAGCAGGTGCTGGATAATAAAGGCGGAGAACGCGAGCTGTATGAACTACGGGATGGAGATCCGGACTGGATTAACCATATGGGAAATGTAGTTCGTATTTTATCAGAGCAGGTTTAAATTGTGAAAAAAACGGCTGCAGCCGCATTAAGCGATTGCAGCCTATTTGCTGTTCATCATCAGCTTATATTTTGTGAAAATCCAAGAGTTAACCATATCAGTCATCGCATGATGGCTTATGCGCACAGGTGGCTTTTGCTCTTGCAAAGCATCTGCTGTTGCTGCATGTACCGAAAAACGAAGCGGTTTTGTCATTTTTTTAATATCTTTTGTGATTTCATCAAAAAACGCATAAGCTAACGGCTGATGCTCCCGAATATCCTCATAAATATAATAGTTTCCTTGTTCATCCTCCACATTGATTTGAAAGCCTTTTGGAAAGGAAAGCATGATGCACGGCAACTCATCCTCTGCCCATTGTCCGTAATAGGGAAAAGGGATACCTTCATTTCTCGCAAAAAAACCCGTGCTTTCATGATCAGACTTAACAGAGATGGAATAAACAAAGAAGGGATGATAATCC